>PXUB01000008.1 GCA_003009755.1 Thermoplasmatales archaeon SW_10_69_26 | reverse complement strand
AAGAGGGCGCTCGGTGCCGCCGATCACCAGCTCGACCGTCCGGTCACGGACGACAAGGGCCCTTTTCCTCCTCTGCCCCCCGATGCGACTCCCGTCAGAACTCGTAACCTGACGGGACCCCTGACCCTCCGAGACTGAGTTCCAGTTCCTCTAGCTCGGGCGTTGGCAGTTTTCATCTCGCGCCAGTTTGACCAGCGGGAGAAGGCAGCCTCTATTGAGAGCCAACGGTCAGCACCCTGCGGGAAGCGTCGGCCCGGCCGGGGTGGGTTACGCCAAGGAGGCGGGAGAGGCCCGCTCGGCGAACCATCGATAGAAGCCGCGACGATGTCTCAGCTCAGGACTTCTCAGCCCACCATTCCGTCCATTGGGTTCCAACTTGGGCCTGGTACTCGGAATCACTATGTTGGTGTGTGTCGATGGATGTATCCCAGGTATTCCATCCGTAGTCCAATCCGATACCGGTATCGCTAAAGTACGGGTCGTGGATAAGGAAGTGTGTACCGTCGTCGGCGACCCTTCCCTGCTGGTGGCCGTTGTCCGCATATGAGTACCCCACGTATTCGTTCCACAAGAGATCCCAGCTTCCACCGGAGTACACCCAGGCATTCCAATAATTTCCGCTATCGTGAGTCAGCGAGAATGACACAACTTCGCCTGGGAGGATACTGTACTGCCCGTAGAAATTCCACACACCGTCGTACCCATCGTATACGAAAACGTACTGGTCGCTCGATCCTCCCTCCCAGGATGTTTCGGTCCAACCCACGAACACAGAGCTTGTGATAGAATCGCTGCTAGTTCCTATTGCAGACCAATAGAAACAACAGCTACTGCCGTCGGCCGGCACCTCCGGATCAGAGACCTTCAACTCAATCTCGACCCCTGTGGTTTCGGGCTCGTCGGCGCGCATCCCCACGACATGATCGCTGACGGTTGCGATGCTTGCTTCCCCCTCGCTGAGAGCGGGACCTTCACTCGTGAATGTCGGCTCTGCCTCTTCGTACAAGTGGGAAACAGGTCCCATCGGCGGTGGTGTTAGAGGCCTGTCCTCAACGGGTTCGGGAACGACACTCGTTGAAGCAACAGTCATCGGGACGAACATCAAGCTTAGCGATACGACGAGTACGAACGATTTCCGGAACATGTTCCCCTTGCACAAAAAGGACTACCCTGTTATGAACGATACGAAGTAGACACTTCGCTGGGGGTGGTGAACACTTGCGTAGCAAGATTTAACCGTCTCTGTTCGGCCCTAACATGTGGATGAACGCAACAGGCGCCATGGTAGCCCTTCTCGTAGCTTTCTCTGCTGCCGCCGGCTGCCTCGGGGTTGGTGAGCCAGCAGGGGAAAGAGAGAGTAGTGACTGCCCGGCGTCTCTGACCTGGGAACAATCAGGGATCTACCAGGAAGTCGCTTCGCGTTCTGGGGAACACGGACCCGTGACGGTGAACATCCCGCCAGAAGGGTTTCCTCTCCCAGAAGATCGAAAGGAGGGGACGAACATGTCGCTTTTATCCGTCGAATGGCGGCCGGCGGAAGATCGCGTTTCCGAACTCCGTCTCGTCTACAACCGTGGTGACGCAACAGTCCTGGGTACGTTCGAGGATGGCCCCCTGGAGGAGACCCGGGATCGCTTTCGGTCGTTCGTTGAGAACGTCACCGACCTTGATCGGCGATCCGTGGAGGAGGAGACGGACCGTTTCTTCGAAGCTCAGGCCTGGCAGGCGGTCCGGTCGACTCCCGAGGGAGAAATGGTTAACGTTACACGATACGAGATGCCATTCAACGGGCCCTGGGCCACAGATACTCTCTTTGAGGACGTTGACCCGCGTCCGGTAGCGCGTGAGCAGGCCGCCGGGGAGGAGCGTTCCTTCGAGGCCGAGCCGTGGGGGTTCCGGACAGGTGTTGCCGTGGCGGAGATCAGCCAAACGGTAAATGCAACAAACGTCAGCGTTAAGGTCGACGCTCTTGATACTGTGACCGTCCTGGTCCGAGGTGATGACGACGCAGAAACCCCTGGGCGAGCCGTTAACGCAACCTTCGACAGACTAGGACTTGGATCTCCGGACCCCGACGATTGGCGGTTCCATCGATCCTGCGTCGTGCACGTGGAGGAACCATAGGCTCCTCAGCCGCTGGAATGGCCCGCGCCGAATCGTCGGGAGGGTGCGTGGTGGAGAAGTCGGCGGTCGTCGGCTTCCTGGCAAGGTCGTCACGGCATCCCGGGCTGTACAACGCACACTCCGCCGGTGGCCGCCGCATTGGGCATTTCAGCCTCTATGGTTCCTTCGGTCGAAGGAGCATCCTCGCAAGACCCAACGACCAACCGGCCAACGCGATCTCTCCCCCCTCGGCGAACCGCGCCCGGTCGGCGGGCTTCGTCGCGATCTCCAAGACGACCGTCACAGCGATCACCCGTCCTCGCGCAGGAGGGTCTCGGCCTCTCGCCGGTCGAGCACGCCCTCGCCGTGGCGCTCGGACTCCTCTTCAGTCACGGCGAGACCGTGACACCAGACGTGCGCGCAGCGTACGCACTTGAGCGAGAGATCGCATCGCCAGGGGTGACGGGAGGCGTCCCGGCGGTGGAAGCGCCAGCCGCGGGGCCAGCGCCTCAAGGTGCATGGCGAGGGCCAGCGGCCAGGACGGTGGGATGCCCAGCTCGATCAGCTGGGGATCGCTCGCGGCTTTGACAAGGTCCTGCTGAAATCGACGCAGCTGACGCTGGGTGAGCGTAATAGAAAGAAAAGGAGAGCCCCCCGAGCGGGGGGCGGCGGACGGCGTCTTGCGATTGGGAGCGGGGGTGGGCTCAGACGCCCTACCCCCCGGGTTCTCCGGAGCGGGGATTCCAAATCCCTTCGCGTCCGCTCACACGGCTCAGACCCTCACGTATCTGGAGGCCACGGGGAAGCGTCTTGGCTTTCTGCTGAACGTCGGCGAACCCCCACCTCCGAAACGGCATCAAGCGTTTGATCCTTTGATCTTCCACGGGCCCTTCCCACTCCGTCGGACGGCCCGGCGTTGCCTGCCGCCTTCCCTGCTCGGTCCTTCGTGCCCTTAGCCCCCTTGGTGTCCCTCGTGGTCCCCACCCTGACCTCCCCAGCTTGTCCCTTCGTGCCCTTCACCTTGGTGTCCCTCGTGCTCCCTATCCCACGCGGTTCCCGACGAACAGGACGCGGTCCTCGGTGAGGCCCTGCTCGTCGACGGTCGCTTCGAGGCCGTGCTCGGCGAGCAGATCCAGCGTCTCGTCGACGCCGAACACGCCCAACCGCTGGTGCTCGGTGTGCCGGCTGATCTCCTCGCCCTCCTCGGCGATCAGCCACTCGAGCGTGAGCTCGCTGCAGCCATCCACAGGCGGCGAGGCGACCCCGACGCGGGCGATGGCGCGGTCGCCGTCCTCGTAGGAACGGACCTTGCGCAGGGGCTTGCGCAGACGCTCGGGCGGGATCCAGCTCTCGATCGCGAAGGCGCCGCCCTCGCGGAGGTGGTCGGCGAAGCGCTCGACGGCCTGCGCGAGGTTGGCCCACGTCCGCAGGTAGCCGATCGAGCCGAACAGGCACGTGAGCGCGTCGAACCGCTTGGCGAGGCACAGCTCGCGCATGTCGGCCTGCACGAACCGCGCCTGGGGCACCCGGTCGCGGGCCAGGCGCAGCATGCCGGCGTTGGCGTCGACGCCCAGGCACGCGTAGCGGTGGGTGAACTCGGCGATGTGGCGCCCCGATCCGCAGGCCACGCCCAGCAGCTGGTCGCCGGGACCCTCGAGCTGGTGGTCGAGGTGGGCCAGCACCCGGTCGGCCTCGCGCCGGTAGGTTTTGGATCGGTGGATGGCGTCGTAGTGGTGGGCCAGCAGCTCGTAGGACTGCGAAGGACACGAAGGATCGCCAAGGCCACGAAGGGCCTGTGACTCGCCGCCGGGCGGCGTTGTCACGGCAGCTGCTCCCCGTTGTGCCCTGGCGTCCCCTCGCGTACTTGATGGTCCCCCCCCGTTTCTTATCCCTACAGCGCGGGGCCGACGATGCGGGGTCACTCCGACGCCGCGGCCGCGCTGGAGGCTCCCTCCGTGCCCGGGTGGTCGGGCTCGGGGGGCTCGATCGTGTCGGCGGCCGGCATCGTGAAGGAGAAGACCGAGCCCTCGCCAGGCACGCTTTCGACGTCCATCTCCCCGCCGTGGCGGTCGACGATCTGCTGGCAGATCGCCAGCCCGACCCCGGCCCCCTGGTCCTCCTCGTCGGTCCGCGGGTCGCTGACGCGCTCGAAGACGTCGAAGATGCGATCGATGTCCGTCTCCTCGATGCCGATGCCCTCGTCCTCGACCCAGAACCGCCAGCGGTCCCCCGCGCGGTCGGCCCCGACGTGGACCCGAGGCGGTTCGTCGCCGCTGTACTTGAGCGCGTTCGACAGGAGGTTGCGGAACACCTGGGCCAGCAGGTTGGGGTCGGCCTCGACGTCGGGTAGGGGCTCGGCCACCACCTCGGCCCCGGTCTCCTGGATGTGCATCTCGAGGTCGTGGAGAGCATCTTCGAAGACCGCCTGGGTATCCACCCGCTGGGTCTCGGCGCCTTCCCCGGCCACGCGGGCGTAGGCGAGCAGGCTGTCGATCAGGCGGCTCATGCGCTCGGCGCCGTCGAGGGCGTGCCGCATGAACTCGCGGCCCTCCTCGTCGAACTGCTCGCCGTAGCGGTCGTCGACGAGCTCCAGGTAGCTGGTCACCATCCGCAGCGGTTCTTGCAGGTCGTGGCTGGCGGCGTAGGCGAACTGCTCGAGCCGTTGGTTGGACTCCTCGAGCTTGTCCTCGTAGATCTCCCGCTCGGTGACGTCCTGGGCCATGACCAGTCCGGCGAAGACGTCGCCCTCGCTGTCCCGCAGCGGGACGGTGCGGACCTGGAGGTGGCGGCCGTAGAAATCGACCTCGAAGGACCGGGGTTCGCCTGCCAGGGCGGCGCGGAAGTGCTCCTCGGCCTCCTCGACGATGTCCTCCGGGTAGGCCTCCAAGATCGATCGCCCCAGCCGCTGCTCCGGGTCGACGCCGACCTCCGCGAACAGCTCGCCGCCCACGGCTCGATAGGTGAGATCGCGGTCGAAGATGCCGACGTTGCCGTTCGGGAAGTTCTCGACGAGCGCACGGTAGCGCCGCTCGCTGCGCTCGAGCTCGCGCTCGCGCTCGACCCGCTCGGTCATGTCGTACACGATCTTCCAGAACCCCTGGTGGTTGCCCTCCTCGTCGTGATAGGGGTTGATCGTCACGTTGGCCCAGAACCGGGAGCCGTCCTTGCGGATCCGCCAGCCCTCGTCCTCGGCGCCACCCTGCGCGAGGGCTCGCTGGAGGTCGTGCATCGGGCGGCCCTCCCGGCGTTTCTCCTCGGGGTAAAGGATCTGGAAGTGCATGCCGAGGATCTCCTTCTCGGTGTACCCCATCATGCGCTCGGCGCCGAGGGCCCAGCTGTCGACGTGTCCCTCCGGGTTGAGGCTGAAGATGGCGTAGTCCTCGGCCTCCTGGAGGAGGCTCTCGAAGCGTCGTTTCTCGTCCTGGATGGCGCGCTCGGAACGGGCGCGTTGCACGGCCTGGCTGAGGACCTGGCCCATCGACTGGACGAAGGTCACATCGTACTGGTCGAAGGAGCGCGGCTCGCGCGAGTGGACGCCGAACACGCCCCACGGCACGTCGGGTCCGGGCACGGTGACGGTGACTCCACCCCGGACCTCGGCCTCCTCGAACAGTTCGGGCCGGCGGAAGCGCCCGTCCTCTTCGATGTCCTCGACGACGGTCGGCTCCCACGTGTTCACCGTGTAGCCGCTCTGGGACCCGGGCGAGGTGTCCAGCGTCTTGGTATCGTAGTATTCCTCAGGCCAGCCGACGCCGGCGCGCAGAATCAGCTGTTCCTTCTCGGGCAATAGCTGGAACACGTCGCAGTAGTCGGTCTCGAGCACGTCGACGATGGCCACGCACACCTGCTGGAGCAGGTAGTCCAAGTTCATGCCCTTGAGCGCGCGCTGGGTGAACTCGGTCAGGGCCTGGCTTTGGGCCAACCGGCGTTCCATCGCCTCGTCCTGGTCCGAGCCCGGCGGCTCCTCGTCGACGTCTTCGGTCACGGGTGGCTCCCGAACGAGGGATGGTCCCTCGTCGTTGGAGGGGTTTGGGTCGACCGAACATGAACCCACCTCGCGGCAGCGAGGACGGCTTCGCTCGCGGGGAGATCCCGACAGCTACTCGCGGAAGCACAGAAGCGAGCGACCGACGCCGACGAGGTCGCCGTCGGCGATCGGGCGGCTGGCGCCGCGCTCGAGCTCCTCGCCGTTGAGGGACAACCGGCGGGAGGCCGAGCGCAGGTCGATCAGGCGGAACTCGCCGCCCTCGCGCTCGATCTCGCCGGCCTGATCGTCCACGAGGGCGTCCCACGCCAGGGGGACGTCGACGTTGGGGCCTTGGCCGATGACCCACCCGCGGTGCTCGAAGCTCGGCTCGCCGGCGAGCGCGAACGAGCGCCCGATCTCCTCGCCGTGGACGACGGTGAGCGAGGGGATCATCGCGGGCGGGTCCCACGTCGGGGGTGCGCCGAGGTCCTCGATCGAGCCGCCAGGCGCTGTCGGCATCGCCCGGATGGCCTCGGCGAGCTCGTAGAGCTGGTCCGTCCGGGCCAGGTACTCGTTCACCCGCTGGCCCTCGTTGTCGACGGACCGGCTTTCGACGAACCCGGCGCTGCGGAGCTTGGCGAGGTGGTGGCGGACCCCCTGCGCGGTCATCTTCGCGTCGCGACCCTCGTCCTCGGCGGTTTCCAACCGGATCTCCGAGACAGGGCTCGGCTGCTTCAGCTGGGCGAGCAGTTGCAATCGGCTCGGGGAGGCGATCGCCTTCAGGCGCCGGACCAGTCGTTCGTCGATGTCGCCGCGATCGCTTCGGCCAGCCCCCCCGTTGCCTTTCATAGGTATACCAACTCCGGGAAGGGGGCATGGTTCCTCGTCCTAGGAGGTTCAACGCCGGGGGCGGGCTGTCTCGTTAAGCAGGGGCCGCGAAGGATACGAGGGATCGCCAAGGCCACGAAGGCCCTGTGACTCGCCGCCGGGCGGCTTTGTCACGGCAGCTGCTCTCCTTTGTGCCCCTGGCGTCCCTTCGCGTACTTGGTGGTCCCCCCGTTTCTTATACTCACAGCCCGCGCCCGGGGCATGCCAAAACCTAACCGTCGCGGTGCCGATGGGGAGGGCTGTAAGGGGAACGCTGCGATGGCGGATGACGTGCACGCGCAAGTGAGGGTCCCGGCGGAGGTGCTCGGCTTCCGTCAACCTCCGGTCGAGTGCCACCTGCGGGGGATCCACGTCCGAGGGGTGTGGGTCCTCTACCTCTGGAGCCGGGACGCCGACCGAGACGCGCTGACCTCCTGGATCCGCCTGCACGGGCGCTTCACGGTGCGCCAAGCCGGGTCCGCCGAGCGCATCCTCGCCGTCGAGACCGACGAGCTCCCGGCCCCGTGGGTCGAGATCTTCGATCACTTCGCCTCCTCGTCCGTGGTGGTGAGCGAGGATGGATCGGCCCTCGTGACCCTCGTCGGCCGCCGGGACGAGGTGTCCGCGTTCGTCGACGGGTTGGGGGACCAAGCGGTGCTCAAGCAGGTGACCGAGCCCGACGGCGAGCCCGAGGCTGACAGCGAGGACCCGCTCACGCGCAAGGAGCGCGAGGCGGTGTTGGCCGCCTTCGAGGCCGGGTACTTCTCGGTGCCTCGCGAGGTCCAGCTGGCGGACGTGGCCGAGGACATGGATCGGTCGACGGGGTCGCTGTCGACGCTGTTGCGTCGGGGGATCGAACGCCTCGTCGCCGCCTACGCGGTGCACCAGCTCCGCGGTCCGGCCCTCTCGGTCGGCTCGGATCTCCCACAGGCGGAAAGCGCCAAGCCGACGAAGACCACAAGCTCCGAGGGCGGCTGAGGAACCCTTTTCCAACGAGCGCGCCTTGGGTCGAAGCTCCCATGCACGACGACCGCGAGGAACCGACCGACACCGCCGCCGACCGGCCCGCCGCGCGAGCTCTCGGATCCGCCGATCGCGACGGGTTCCCCGTGGTCGGTGTCGGGGCCTCGGCCGGCGGGCTCGGAGCCCTCTCGCCCCTGCTCGGCGAGCTGCCGGCTGAACCGGGCATGGCGATCGTCGTCGTCACGCACGGCGAGCCGGGAGAGGAGAGCCAGCTCACCGACCTGTTGGCGGCCGCCACCGAGATGGACGTCGTCGAGATCGAGGAGGGGATGGCGATCGAGGAGAACGTCGTCCACGTCGCCCCATCCGGTCAGGTCCCCGGCGTCGAGGATGATCGCCTGGCACCCGTCGTCGCGGACGAGGATGCCATCTCCTACGCGATCGATCGCTTCTTCCGGTCCCTGTCGGCCACCTACCGGGCCCAGGCCGTCGGTGTGGTCCTGTCGGGCGGCCTCGCCGACGGCGCCAGCGGCCTGCAAGCCATCCAGCAGCGCGGCGGCATCGCGATCGTGCAGGACCCCGAGACCGCCAAGCACGAGAGCATGCCGCGCAGCGCGATCGAGGCTGGCTACGTCGACCACGTGCTGGCCCCCGCCGCGATCGCGGACGAGCTCCAGCGCGTCCGGGACCGGTGGGCCAGCCGCCGGGACGCGGACGCGTTGCCAGACGACGCGCTTGCCGAGATCTTCGACCGCGTGCGCGAGCGGACCGGCGTGGACTTCTCCCGCTACCGGCGCTCGACGCTGGTCCGCCGCATCCGTCGGCGCATGGTCGCCACGCGGACGGTCGGCATCGCCAACTACGTCGATCGCTTGGAGGAGGACGCCGACGAGATCTGGCGCCTGCACGACGAGAGCCTGATCCACGTCACCGAGTTCCTCCGCGACCCGGAGGTCTTCCAGACCCTCGAAGACGAGGTCCTCCCCGAGCTCGTCGACGACACGGACGAGGACCCGATCCGGATCTGGGTGCCGGGCTGTGCGACCGGCGAGGAGGTGTACACGCTGGCGATGGTCGTCGACGAGCACCTCGCCGAGCGCGGCCTCGACCGCGAGATACAGCTGTTCGGGACCGACGTGAGCGAGCGCGTGATCGAGATCGCGCGCGAGGCCCGCTACCCGCTCGCGATCGCCGACAACCTCGGCGACGAGCGCCTGGAGCGCCACTTCGTGGAGGAAGATGGCGCCTACCGCGTGCGGGAGCGGTTGCGCGACGCCTGCGTGTTCGCCCGCCACGACCTGCTCAACGATCCCCCCTTCTCGGAGATCGACATCGTCAGCTGTCGCAACATGCTCATCTACCTCGACCGCGACCACCAGGAGGAGGTCGCGCGGGCGCTGCACTACGCGCTCGACGCGGAGGGCGCCCTCGTCCTCGGCTCCTCGGAGAGCGTCCACCGCTTCCAGAAGCTCTTCGAGCCCTTGGACCACGATCACAACATCTACCGCCCCAAGCGAGCCAGCCAGGCCCGCCACCCGGTGGCACCCACGGGCCTGGGCACGGTCTCGCGGAGCCGGACGGACGTGGGAGGAGATCGTGGACCCGTGGAACCGGAGGACGTGAGCCGCGAGGTCGACCAGGTCGCGCTGGACCTGTACGCCCCGCCGGCGATCGTCCTCGACGAGGACCTCACCGTCACCGAGTTCCGCGGCGACGTGAGCGACTACCTGGATCCCGAGGAGGGCCAGGCCAGCCTGGACCTGATGCGGATCGCGCCCCGCGGTCTGGCCGTGGCGATCCGTTCGGCCGTGGACGAGATCCGCGAGACCGGTGGGCCCGTCCGCGGAGCGCCCGTCCGCTTCCGTCGCGGCGACGAGCGCCGCGAGGTCGGCCTCCAGGTCGCCCCCGTGCCGCCGGGCGACCCGCAAGCCGGGCACCTGATGGTCGCCTTCGAGGACCCCCAGCGGACCGAGGGAAGGCTGTTCGACCGCGTCGGCGGGCTGCTCGGGGATCTCTTCGAGCCCGGGCCCGACGAGGACGCCGGGCGGGTGCAGGAGCTCGAGGAGGAGCTGGAGGCCACGCGCGGCTACCTGCAGTCCGTGAT
Organism: Thermoplasmatales archaeon SW_10_69_26; assembly: GCA_003009755.1. Taxonomy (GTDB): domain Archaea; phylum Thermoplasmatota; class SW-10-69-26; order SW-10-69-26; family SW-10-69-26; genus SW-10-69-26. Next base: position 12,805 of record PXUB01000008.1, on the reverse strand, counting down.
CGAGGACTACGAGGCGACGAACGAGGAGCTGCGGTCCGCGCACGAGGAGGCTCTCTCCACGAACGAGGAGCTGCAGTCCACCAACGAGGAGCTGGAGACGACGAAGGAGGAGCTGCAGTCCACCAACGAGGAGCTCAACCGCGCCAACGAGGAGCTGCGGCAGCGCAACGAGGAGATCAAGCAGGTGAACGCCGACCTCGTCAACCTGCTCGAGGGCGTCGGTCTCCCGATCGTCATGCTGGGCGCGGAGCTCGACATCCGGCGGTTCACGCCGCAGGCGGCCGAGCTTCTGGGCCTGATCGCGGCCGACGTCGGCCGCCCGCTGGCCGACCTCAACATCCCCTTCGACGTGGACCTGCAGGCCGAGATCCGCGAGGTCCTCGACACGCTGTCGGTGAACCGGACCAGCCTCACCGACGACGAGGGGAACCGCTACCGGTTGCGCATCAAGCCCTACCGGACCGACGACGACGACCGGATCGACGGGGCGGTCCTCGTCTTCTGGGGGGAGGGGGGGGGATCGGACCCCATGGATAGCCTCTGACGGGGACGACATCCTTGCAAGCCCCGAACCGTCGCCTTGAGCGACGTTATCCGTGGTCCCGACCGTGCCCTCGGTGGGCCCTGACCCCTGCGAGGACCGAGCGGGGGGCCGGGTGCCTGGCGGCCGCCGGGGAGGCTCCCACCACGACTCGTCGGCCGCCTTCCTCTCCTCCTCCGCGCGGGCACGCCACCGCTGCCTCGGGCGCTCGTTCCCCAGGCGCGCTCGACGGGCAACGACGGAACGTTTTCTTTTTCAGGGGGCCTCGGTGTCTGCCGACCCCCGGAAGAAGAAAACCTTCGGCAAGGATGCGAGGGTTCGCCTGGCGGCAGGAACCCTCGCAATTCGGCCGAATCGGAGATTCGGCCTCTCCGGAGAGCGGGCGGTTTCGCCGCTCTCCGGACTCACACCCGCACGGTGACCGGTGGCCCGTCGCGGAACGCCTGTTGCAGGCGTTGGCCCTCGGCCGAGCCGCGGCGGACGCGGATCTCGCCGTTGCGGCCGATCGTGGCCGCGAACAGGCGCTCGTCGCCGACGTAGACGGCGCCGTGCTCGCCGGCCATCTCGGGGCTGAGGACGAGGACGACGTTCTGCTCGGTGCGGCGGACCTCCGGCGAGAGCTGCTGGTAGCGCTCGCTGGCGTCCGGCGTCGATCCGCCACCGCCGCCACCGTGAGGGCCCGAGCTGGTCGAGCTCGTCGATGCCCCCGAGGACCGCGATCTCTCCTCCTCGCGCTTGTCCTCGAAGGTGCGGATGTCCAGGTCGACGCCGAGCTGGTCCTCCAGGCGCTGCACGTTGCGGCCGCCGGAGCCGATCACGCTGGCGATCTGGGACTGCGAGACGTACACGGTTGCGCTGTTGGACCCGGTGACGTCGACCTCGAAGTTGCCGTCGATGTGGCGGCGCAGCTTGTAGGCCAGCTGGCTCTCGGCGAGCTCGTCGCGGCGGGAATCCTGCCCGCCGGGGCCTTGGCCGGGCTCCTGGATCGGCATGACGACGGTCTGCTCGCCGTACGTGTAGATCTCGTGCAGCGCCCGACCGGTCCCGTGGTCGCTGACGGTGACGACCGGGCGAGCCAGGTCGGCCTCCTGCATGCCCTCGGGCACCTTGACGGTGAGCTCGAGCTCGAGGATGTGGTCGATCTGGCCGCGGTCGATGTGGATGACGGTGTCGACGACCTGGGGGATCATGCCCAGCTCGACGCGGCCCAGCAGGCGTTGGACGGCGTCGATGGCGCGGTTGGCGTGCGTGACGCCGACGAGGCCGACGCCGGCCAGCCGCATGTCGGCGAAGATCGAGAAGTCCTCGGTCTTGCGGACCTCGTCGTAGATCACGTAGTCGGGCCGCACGAGCAACAGGACGTCGCTGGTGAGCTCCATCGAGCCCTCCAGCGGCGCGTACTGGGTGATGTCCTCGTCGACCTGCAGGTCCCGAGGCGCCTCCATCGTCTTGACGACGGTGTCCTGGCCGTGCAGCTCGTCGGCCAACGCCTGGGCGAACGTGGACTTGCCCGACCCGGGGCTGCCGGAGATGAAGATGCCGCGCGAGCCGTCGATCGTGCGCTCGAGGATCTCGCCCGACAGATCGTAGGCTTCCAGGCCCAGCTTGGCGACCGGGCGCGTGGCCGTGATCTCCAGGCCCTCGGAGAAGGGCGGGCGACCGATCGTGACGCGCGTGGCGCCCAGCTGGCACACGGTCGCGCCGGGGCGTTCGATTTCGACGAAGGCGTCGGGATCGCGGCGGGCCCCCTCGATGATCTCGCGAGCGATCGGGGACAGTTCGGCGTGCTCGAGCGGGCCCCCGGCCAGCTTCTCGAGCCGCATGCTGCCCGGTGTGCCGCGCTTGACGACGGGCGCGGTGCCGGCCTTGAGGTGGACGCTCATCACGTCGTCGTCGAAGAAGCGGAACAGCTCGAGCTCCTCGGTCTCCGGCTCGTCCTCCTCGGCCCACGGATGCAGGTACCAGACGTTGAGGCCGCGGGCTCGGGAGACGTGGGCCTGCACGCGGTCGCTGGTGACCAGCTGACCGCCCTCCTGGCTGGCGGCCTCGCGGATCCGGCCGCGGATCTCGGTCTCGTTCTCCTGCTCGAGATCGCGGGGGTGGGGACGCTCGCCGGTGAAGTGGACGTCGATCTCCCGGTCGTCGCGGGCCAGGTCCTGCAGCGTGGAGACCTCGTCGATGCCGGTGACGCCGGACTCGCGGCCCTCGACGGCACGGTGCTCGAGCTGGGCGAGCACGGCCTCGGGCACGACGATATCCGCCTCCTCGACGTCGCCCTCCTCGATGAGGTGGGTCAAGCGACCGGACACGAGGACGCTGGCGTCGGGGACCAGGATGCGGCGCACGCCCGGCCATACGCCCCCTCCTTATTTGAAAGGGCGGGCCCGGCTGGCCCGGGCTGTCTCGTTAAGCAGGGGCCGCGAAGGACACGAAGGATCGCCAAGGCCACGAAGGGCCTAGTGACTCGCCGCCGGGCGGCTCTGTCACGGCAGCTGCTCCCCCTTGTGCCCTGGCGTCCCTTCGCGTACTTGGTGGTCCCCCCCATTTCTTATCCTTACAGCGCGCGGCTGGCCTCCGCCGCCCGACGATCGGTGACCCGTGGGGGCTGGCCGGCCTCCCGATCCCGGCACCCGCAACGTCTTTGTCACGGTCACGCATGGGGGGCTGGGAGTGGAACCGTGGATGGACGCTGGGGAGAACGGGGATCGCTGCTGGCCGCGGCCGTGGCTGTGCTCGCAGCGGTCTCCCTGGTCGTGCCCGCCGCTGGACAGCTGCCGCTGAGCCCCTGGGGCCAGCGGACGACCGACCAGGTGGACGTCGTGGGTCACAGCCCGCTCGACCGTCGGGGGATGAACTCGGCCTTGGCGGTGGGCGAGGACCACGCTTACGTCGGGTACCGCGCCGACGGCACCCACGCCCAGGCCGGCGTGCTCGTCGTCGACGTGAGCGACCCGAGCCAGCCGGAGGTCGTGGACCGCATCGCCGAGCCCCATCACGCCCAACCCGGCGAGTCCAGCCGCGAGCTCCGGCTGTGGCCCGACGCCGGCGTGCTGATCGTGCTCGACATCCCCTGCGATCCGGCCGCCCACGCCTGCTACAACGCCGAGGACGCCCAGCCGGACGCCGAGTACGAGCTCTACGACGTCTCGGGCGCCCACGCCGAGGACCCCGAGCACCTGGCCACCTACGATCCCCGCGACACGCCGCACGAGTTCCACCTGTGGATCGACCCCAGCCGACCCTCGCAACGGGCCTTGCTGTTCCAGTCCACACCCCACGGCGACCACGGCGAGCTCCTCGTCGCCGAGCTGTCGCCGACGGCGGACGGCCTCACGGTCGAGGAGGGCCCCAGTTGGGATGGGGGCCTGCCGGGATCGCTGCACTCGCTGTCGGTGCACCCCGACGGCACGCGGGCCTACCTCGCCCACTCGGAGGGCGGCATGGCTGTCCTCGACACGAGCGCCCTCGCGGCCGACGCCGACGAGCCCCAGATGCAACTGGTGACCTCGCCCGAGGACAGCGCGCGCTGGGGCTCCCCGGGTGCCCACAGCGCCGTCAAGGTGCCCGACCGGCCCTACGTGTGGACGACCGACGAGACCTACGGCTGGTACGCCGGGCTCGGCAACACGCCGGTGGTCGGCTTCAGCGACGTGATCACCGGGTGCCCGTGGTCGTGGGCGCGCGCCATCGACCTGACGGACCCCGCGCACCCGCAGGTCCGCTCGGAGTTCAAGATCGAGGAGAACACGGACAGCTTCTGCCGGACCCCCGAAGGTCAGGTCGCCTCGAACACGACCAGCTACAGCTCGCACAACCCGACCGTGACCCCCAACCTCGCGCTGCACACGTGGTACGCTGGCGGCGTCGTGGTCGCGGACATCTCGGACCCGGGCGCGCCCGAGCAGGTGGCCCAGTTCCGACCCGAGCCGCTGCCCGCGGTCGCCGTCGAGGACCCGGCCCTCACGCAGGGTCCGGTCAAGGTCGGCATGTGGAGCTACCCCGTCGTCCAGGATGGGCTCGTGTACGTGGTCGACATCCGCAACGGGCTGTACGTCCTCGACTACGAGGGCCCCCACGAGGACGAGGTCGAGGGCCTGTCGTTCTACGAGTCGAACAGCAACCGTGGTGACGCTGCGGCCCTCTACGGGTCCTCGTGACGGCGGCGGGTCAGCCCGGCAGCCGCGATCCCGGCCAGCGCGAACCAGGGATCGATCGGGGTGTCGCGGGAGCAGGCCTCGCTCTCCTCGAACGTGATCGAGGCCTCGTCGGTCCCGGCGGGGCTGCGGGCCTGGCAGTCGTCCTCGGCGGTGAAGCCCTCGGTCGCGCCGATGGCGTACCCGCCGGGGGCTCGCACGGTGTGGGCGATGCGCGTCTCGCCGGAGACCGTCGTCAACGTGCCCTCGAGGGCGAACGTGTGCGGGGCCTCGCCGGGCGAGACGCGGGTGTCGGCCTCCACGGAGAGCCCGACCGGCTCGGTGCGGTCGACCGGTCCCTGCAGCCGGTCGGCGTCGACGCCGGCTCCCTGCAGATCCAGCGGGTTGCCGTCGATCGCGTACGCGTCGGTCGATCCCTCGAAGCGGTCGGCCAGCACCTGCTCGGCGCCGGCGGCCTCGAGCGTGCCGACCTCGCCGTCGTCGTCCCGGTCGGCGCGGGACCGGAGCTCGTCGGCCTCGGCGTCGGTGAGGGTCAGCTCGGCCTCGAGGGCGCCCTCCTCGAGGGTGTGCAGCTCGACGTCGACCTCGCCCTCGACGGCCGCCTGGCTGGATCCCGCCAAGCACACGAGGGCGACGATCACCGTCAGCGCGAGCCGGGGGATCCGCGTCGGATCGGGAGTGGGCACGGGTTCGACCTCGTATCGTCGGCGGCTCTTCACGTTGTCGGCCTGCACAGATGCCTCACCGGTCCACCTGGTCGTGGTAGCGTTTCAGCCGGGCGGCGGCGCGGTGGGCGGCCTGCACGGGATCGGGCAGCTTGGAGCGGCCCGAGCACAGCCCTCGCACGATCTCGAGGCTCGTCTCGGCCGTGATTCGGTGCCCGGGGCTGACGTAGACCGGGTGCTTGGCGTTGGGCCGCGTGCACGAGCGGTAGGCGTAGCCCAGCCGCTCGCCGTCGTCGACGATCTCGGCCACGTCGCCCTGATCGGCCAGCGATCCGTGGACCTCGCCCAGCAACAGGTTCTTCGTGACACCGATCGCGGGCACGTCGAGCTCGACGCCGGCGTGCGAGGCGCTGCCCAACCGGCGCGGGTGGATCAAGCCGCCGCCGTCCACGATCAACACGTCGGGGTCCTCGGTGGTCTCGGGCCAAAGCTCCCGCAGCACCGGCAGCTCGCGGAACGCCAGCAGGCCCGGGATGTAGGGCATCGGGACCTCGGTCACCGTCTCGAGGGTCTCGAGGATCGTACCGTCGTCGAGACGAGCGACGACGAGCGCGCCGAAACCGCGGGGACCCTGGTAGCCGACGTCGAAGCCGGCCACCGTCTCGGGGTCGTCGAGGTCGTCCTCGATGCGGACCTTCCTGGCCAGCTCCCGCTGCTCGGCCTCGAGCTCGTCGAGGTCCACGTGGTCGGGGACCGTGGGCACGCGCCGGGCTAGCTCGGGTCCGGACATGAACGTGCCGGCCCGCGGAAGGTCCCCCCTCCGTCGAAGGGAGGGAAACCGATTTGCATAGCCGAGCGGATCACGGCCAGCGATGAGAGGCGTGGGGAGGCTCGCGCTCGTCGCCGGGATCGCTGCGTTCGCCGCGGTGGCGAGCCTGACCGCGCTGTCGGTCGCGGTCGACGCCCAAGCGCACCCTGCCGCCTCGATCGTGAACCCCGGCGTGGGGCCGGGATCGGAGCTCGTCGCCGCGGCTGGCGACGGGGACACGGGGTCGTGCACGGCGAGCTTCTACTGGCAGGACCGGGACGACCGGCTGTACCTCGGGACCACCGGGAGCTGCATCACCGGCCCGGCCGAGGCCACCGCCACGCACGGCCCGGGGGCCAACGTCCACCCGAGGAACGTGACCGTGGAAGCGGTGACGCAGAGCTGCCTGTATCGCACGAACACCTCGGACGCGGAGGCTCGCTGGTGCCCCGATGGCCCTCCCGAGTACGTCGAGCTGGGCCCCGTCGTGTTCGCCCGCGATGCGACCGAGCCGGTGAACACCGACGTCGGCCTCGTCTGCGTCCCGCCCGACCTCGTCTACCAGGCCCAAGCCACGCTCCCGTTGCGCGGCGGGCCCACCGGGCTCGGGGACGCGCGACGCGGCGACGTCGTCCTCTACCACGGGCAAGGCGCCGGCTTCGACGCCCGACCGGCCACCAAGCAGCGGACGGCGACGATCGCCGACCTCGACGGCGGGATCAACACGCGGTGGTTCGAGGCCGTCGGCCCGACCTCGCACGGGGACGAGGGCGCGCCCGTCGTGCGGGTCGACCGCGCGAACCCGACCCTGCAGGGCGGCGCAGCGCTCGGCATGGTGACCTGGGACCTGGGCGCCGCCGCGTTCGCCGCCCAGACGACCGGCTCGATCGTCGAGGACGTCGACCGGTTCCGCCACCTCGACCTCGAGCTGGTCACCGAGATCCCCGCGCGAAGCCAGGTCGCCGACTGCCCCGACCGGGACGCGGCCGAGCTCGCCGGCGACGGCACGAACGGGACCGCCCGGAACGTGCACGTCGACGAGCGCATCGTGGACGTTGAAGCGCCCGGTCCAGGCGTCTACCGCTTCCAGCTCGACCTCCCCACGGGGAACGCCCTCCGCTCGGTGTGGACGGAGGCGACGACCGAGACGACCCTCGCAGCCGCGCTGGCCCACCCGACCGGCTCCACGGCCCCCGAGGTCACCACGTGCCGGTCGGTGCCCGAGGACTGGTCGACTGGGGTCGGGGTCCAGCCCGCCGACGAGGACGGCCGAGCGACGCTGACCCGCTCCCAGACCCAGGGCAGCCTCCCGGCCGGCGTCGTCGACGTGACGGTCGCCGTCTCTAAGGCGATGGAGCTGTCCCTCCTCCTCGACGAGGGCGGCGCGTCGCCGGCCGCCCCGCTCGAGCCGGTGGACGCCGAGCCCATCCTCGAGCGCGTGCCCGTCGAGACGACGACGGCTCCGCCCGCCACCGCCAGCGCCGCGGCGCGAGCCCCCGCGCAGCCGTCGACGCAGCTGTTCGTGCCCGTGTTCGATCCCTCCGCCGCCTACCAGGCCGGCGCCTTCGAGACGACGGCCACCGTCTCGGCCGACGCGACGACCTGCGCGCAGGACCGGGTGAGCGGCGTCAGCTCGGGGACCGGCACGGGCCTCCGCTACGGCGACGCGGACGTCATCACGCGGCCCAGCCCGGTCGGTCCCGCGCTCCTCGTCGAGGCGGGCACCGGGCCCGTCGTCGAGGCCCACCACGAGGTGACCGCGGCCGTCTGGCCCGGCCAACCCGTCGCCGGCCAGGGACCCGTGGCCGGGTACGCCAGCCTCCCGGTCAGCTCCGGGTGAGCCCAGGGGCCCCGCCGAAACGCCTAACACCCCTGCCATCCCCTGTCGGGGCGAGATGGCGGACACCGATCTGCTGTACCTGCCCGACCCCGAGCGGGCCTACGAGAAGACGTTCGAGGCCGAGGTCGTCGAGGCCAGCGACGACCACCTCAAGCTCGATCGGACCCTGTTCTACCCGACCGGCGGCGGCCAGCCGCACGACGAGGGCACGATCGAGGTCGACGGGCGCCAGCTGTCCGTCACCGATGTCCGCAAGGACCACGGCGACCCCTTGCACGAGGTGACCGGCGAGGTGCCCGCCGAAGGCACGCCCGTGACCGGCGAGATCGACTGGACGCGCCGCCACCAGCTGATGCGGATGCACACCGCCCAGCACGTCCTCTCCGCCGTCGTCTACGACGAGTGGGATGCCGTCACCAAGGGCAACCAGATCCACACCGACTACAGCCGGGTCGACTTCGACGTGGACGAGGTCACCGAGGACGAGCTCGAGCGCATCGAGAACGCCTGCAACGAGGTGTTCGACGACGACATCCCCGTCGAGGGTTACGAGGAGGAGCGCTCGCGGCTGAAGAAGCGCATCGACACCGAGCGCACGCTGCTGCACCTGATCCCCGACCACATCACGACGCTGCGCGTCGTCGAGATCGGCGACGTCGACATCACCCCCTGCGCCGGCACGCACGTCGAACGCACCGGCGAGATCGGCGAGATGCGCATCCTCCGCACCGAGAACAAGGGATCGGGCCGCACGCGCATCGTGTACGACCTGCAAGAACCGTGACGCGCTCGCGGTCGACAGGTGGCCTGCCAACCGCATCCACGCCCCTCTCCCGGCGGAACCGATAAGCGTCGCTGGCCTGTGAGGATCGACGGATGCGTCTGCTCGACCGCGCCTTCGACCGCCCGGAGGGCTGGCTCGGCCGGCTTGGCGGGTGGTGGATGGCCCACCGGAACCGGGAGACGATCGCCTGGACCGTGGACCTGCTCGACCTCAACCCTGGTCATCGCGTCCTGGAGATCGGGTTCGGGCCGGGTGTGGGCATCGAGGAAGTGCTCGACCAGCAACCCGGCGCCGAGGTCAGCGGCGTCGACCCGTCGGGCCCGATGCTCGAGGCCGCCCGCGAGCGCAACCGGCCCGCGGTCGACGAGGGCACGGTGGACCTGCGGGCCCGGGTCGCCGAGAACCTCCCGTGGCCGGACGCCAGCTTCGAGCGCGCGTTCACCGTCGACACGTACCAAGCCTGGCGGGACCCGGTGACCGCACTGGGCGAGCTCGAGCGGGTGCTCGTCGACGGCGGACGCCTGTCGGTGGGGTTCACGCCGGGCCACGCGGACGCAGCCGAGGGCCTCACCGACGCGCTCGTGCGCGCCGGGTTCCAGCGCCCGCGCCGGCTGACCGGCGAGGAGGGCGTGTGCGTGATCGCGGACCGGTGATCGAGCAAGGCCGGCAACTTTTACCGCCGATGGGACGTAGGGGACCTCGTGGCCAACTTCGTCGACGAGGCCGCCGTCGACTTCGTCCGGCGCAGCTTCGCGACCGAGGACGGCGTGCTCGCCTCGATCAAGGGCACCTGCCGCTCGCGGGACCTGCCCAGCATCACGCCCGAGGCCGGTCGCTTCATCCAGCTGATGCTGCGCTCGATCGAGACCGAGCGCGTGCTCGAGATCGGAACCTGCCTGGGCTACTCCGGCGTCTGGATCGCCCGGGCGCTGCCCTCCTCGGGCACGTTGGAGACGATCGAGGTCGACAGCGAGCGCGCCGACGAGGCTCGCGAGTGGTTCGAGAAGGCCGACGTCGACGACCGCGTCGAGGTGCACACGGGCAAGGCGCGCGCCGTGCTACCCACGCTGCCGACGAACTACTACGACGCGGTGTTCATCGACGCCGACAAGGAGTCGATGACCGAGTACCTCGACTTCGCCACGCGGTTGACGGCCCACGGCGGGCTCGTGTTCGCCGACAACGTGTTCTGGCAGGGCACGACCTTCACCGAGGGCCGCGAGATCGACGGGACCGCGGAGGTCCGCGCCTTCGTGCAGGAGGCCCTCGATCAGTCGAACCTCGACGCCACCATCTTGCCCTTGGGTGACGGGTTGCTCGTCGGTCGCGTGGGCTGATCGACGTCGTTGCACGCCGGGCACGGCTCCTCGCGCAGCGCCGCCGTCGCGCAGTCGAGGTCCACGCTGCCTTGCTCGTAGATCCCCCAGCCGGCGCGCTCGATCACGCCGGCCTCGCTCATCTTGTCGATCGCCCACCGCGTCGCGGATCGCGAGTGCCCGCGGGCGACGATCGCCCGTCGGGACACCAGGCCGCGGTCGAGCAGGCGTTCGATCACGGCGCGGCCGGCGGCCGTCAGCCGGGCGTGCACGGCCCGGGCATCCTGGCACCACCCCTCGCCGTGCGGGTAGTGGTGCAGCTCTCGGCCGACGCGCTCGCGCACGATCGCTCCCCTCTCGGCCAGCCGCCGCAGGTGGTAGTCGGCCGTCGATGGATGCAGGTCGAACGCGTCCGCCACGTCCGAGGGCCGGGCCCCCGGGTCCTCGTTCAGCCACGCCTTGATCTCCTCGCGGGTCGGTGAACCGTCGCGACCAGACACGGCGACACGTCGCCCGCCGAGCCCTTGAGCTCCCCTCCACCGGGTTCGAACGGGCGTTCAACACCGTTGCCAAAACGCTCAAGTGGCAACCGCCGAACCCCTCGATGATGCCCGCTTGGCCGGCTATCGTGCTCGCGCTGCTGACCGCTTCCGGGGCTTGCCCGACGGTGTGCTCGGCCGAGGAACTCCCCGAGCTCCCGGACCCCGAGGCCGCCCTGGTCGACGAGGCCCCCGCGAGCCCGGACGCCGGCGACGACGTCGATCGTCTCACCGCCCGGATCGATCGCTCGGCAGGGAGCCTGGACCCGATCGACCGGTTGACCGTGATCGCCGAAACCCACCTGCCTGGCGACGACGACCCACTGGAGCTGGACGAGGGGCAGACCGCCAGCGTGGCTGGGGCCCAGGCGGAGCCCGATCCCGCCGAGCGGGAACCCCCTACGGCGTCGGGCCCTGCTGGGCTGGACGGCGAGCACGCGGCCGAGCACCGGACCGCGGGGCCCCACAGCCAGGGCGAGGCCGCGCACGCCGATCCGGCGTGGCCGACGACGCAGGGCAACAGCCTCGAGGCCTCGGCGGCGTCGTTGACGGCCTCGCTGTTGCTCGGGCTGGCCGGCATCGGGCTCTACCACAAGCTGAGCAAGGACCGGGCGCTCGAACACCCGGCCCGCCAACGCATCCTGTCGTTGCTCGCGGAGGAGCCCGGCCTGGGCACGCCGGACGTCGCCGACGAGCTCGACGTCTGCTACCGCACCGCCCGGCACCACCTGGAGGTTCTGGCGCGCTTCGATCTGGTCGTGCAGACGAAACGGCGCGGCGCCTGGCGGTGGGCCCGGCCGGCGGATGCCCAGGTCCTCGAGGAGCCGGATCGGCCCGAGATCCAGCGGCGGCTGTTGTCGTTGCTCGCGGAGGACCCGGGCCTGCACCTGTCCGAGATCGCCCGGCGCCTCGACGCCGCCAAGGCGACCGTGAAGCACCACCTCGATCGGCTCGACGAGCGCGAGGAGGTCGTGGACGAGCGCCGGGGTCCGTTGCGGTGCTTCTTCCCGGCGGACCAACACACCGCCGACCCCGTCTCGGAGAGCTGAGCCTACGAGCGGGAGGCCCCGAACCGACCCATGCGGAAGAGGTAGCGGGGTTGGCGGGTCTCGTCGGCGACGAGCAGGTCCTTGATGCCTTCGCCGATCGCGGGCGCGAACTTGAACCCGTGACCGCTGCAGGGGCTGGCCACGACCACGTCCTCGTGGGCGGGATGGCGGTCGAGCAGGAAGTGGTGGTCGGGCGTGTTCGTGTACAGGCAGACCTCGGCGTGGGCGGGAGCGCCGTCGAGGTCGGGGAGGATCGAGCGCACGAAGCGGCGGACCTTGGCTTCGTCGGCGTCGCGGACGGTGCGGTCGACGGTGTCGGCCGTCGTCGTCTGGCCGCCGTGGTGGGCGGCGATCTTCACGCCACGGTCGGGCACGGGGATGCCGTAGAAGACCTGGCCGTCGGGGCCATCGAAGGCGAAGACGGGGAACGTCTCCGGCGTGAAGCGGTCGGCGTGGCGTCGGGCCGGGAAGCGGAACTGGACCTGGCGTTCGACGGTGAACGTGACGGGGAGGGCGGGCGCGATCTCGGGCAGCCAGGCGCCGACGGCGAGCACGAGGTGGTCGGCCTCGATCGTGCCTCGAGCCGTCTGGACGCGGACCCCCTCCGCCGTCGACCCCCAGGCTTGCAGGCCTTCCCCCGTGGAGAGGGTCGCGCCGTGGTTGCGGGCGCGGGCGAGCTGGGCGTCGATCGCCTCGCGAGCCCAGAGGAACCCGGAGTGTGGGCTGTAGATCGCCTCGAGGTCCTCGCGGTGGGCGAAGCCGGGGAAGCGGTCGACCAGCTCTTGGTCGTCCAGCTCGTCGGCGGTGAGGCCGTGGGCCTGTACGGCGTACTGGGCGTCGGTCTTCTGCCGACCCTCGGGTGTCGAGACGTGGAGGCCGCCGGTGCGGACGAAAAGCTCCCGGTCGGCGTCCTCTTGCAGCTGGGCCCACAGCTGGTAGGCTCGGCGGACCCACGGGACGTAGGTCGGGTGCTCGAAGTAGGCCTTGCGGATGATGCGGGTCCGGCCGCCGTGGGAGCCCTCGCTGTGCGGGGGGTCGCGGGGGTCGAGCCCGACGACCTCGAAGCCGGCGCGGGCGAGGTGGTCGGCCTCGATCGTGCCTCGAGCCGT
>PXUB01000007.1:46940-60427 GCA_003009755.1 Thermoplasmatales archaeon SW_10_69_26 | reverse complement strand
GATCGTCCTTTGGCGGGGATATGACCTCTCGTTCGACGCCTTCTACGCCGATCCGGAACGGAACATCGACGAGTAAATCACGAAGGCAGCCTCTCCTCCTCGCAGGGTGACTCTCGTCCGCCAACGCAACACTTTTGTAGCGGCGGTCGCTACAAGAGTGTAGCGCCACCGGGGCGCTGGTGAACACCCGATGTACGCCGACGCGAACCTACGACGAGCCGAACGACGCCGGCTCAAGCCGCCCGAGCCGAACACGTGCCTGCACGAGTCCTGCCGCGTGATCGACCGCGAGCAGCTCGAGCCCGACGTCATCTCCGTCCGGGCCACGTGCGACGACTGCCCCGCCGTCCTCGCCTGGGACGAGACACCCGGGCGCGGCGACGAGCGCGTTAACCTCGAGGTCATCGACTACCAGCAGGGGGCCGCCTGATGCCGAGCATCGGATGCTCCATCGAACCGAGCCCCTACCACGGGCACGACGAGCTCGCCGTCGAGCTCCAAATCGCCCGCGGCGAGCACGAGGCCGTGCTTGCCGTGCTCGGCGAGACGGGCACCATGCGGGAAGAGGGGGTCGACCTGGCGTTCTGGGACGACCTGATCCACGTCCTCATCCCCATCGAGGAGGGAGCCTGATGGCACGCCAGCACGCGATCGGCGAGCTCGAGGAAGACACGCCGACCACGCTCCAGGTCGAGACCGTGTGGCTGTTCGACCGCAGCGACCCTCGCTGGCGCCAGGGGGTGGACCCGTGACGGAGACCGAAGAAGCCACGCCCGCGGACGGGGAGACCGACGACATCGACGACGCAGGCGAGAGCCTCACACAGAGCCAGGCCAAGATGGTCATCGACGACATCCTGCAAGCCGTCGACGGCCGCACGGTGCGCGAGGTCCAGGTCACCGAGACCAAGCCCAGCAGCCCCTTCGACATGGGCAAGGACCAGGGCCCCGAGGGCGAGGAGACCTGGCGGTTCCGCGTCCAAGGCAGCACGCCGCTCGGCGACCCCAGCCCTGCGCTCATCGAGAAGGTGTGCGAGGCCCGCCAGAACATCGGCACGATCCCGAAGAGCGGGTACAACAGCCACATCGACCACGAGTACTCAACCTACGACGACGTGAACGGCGCCGTCGCCGAACCCTTGGCCGAGGCGGACGTCTGGGTGCACAGCAGCATCGTCGACACCTATAAGCAGCCGTCGGGCACCACGGGCAGCGGGAACCAGCGTTGGTGCGTGACGGCCGTCATGGAGGTCTACCTGACCGACGGCGACAGCCGCATGGGCCGCCGCGTCGTCGGCGAGAACGAGAACGCCGGCGACAAGCACCACTACGCGCTCGAATCCCAGCTCCTCCGCTACGCCCTGTCGAAGATGCTGTTGCTCGAGAGCGGGGACGTCGAGGTCGACGCCGATCCCGGCAGCGGGCAGGGCACCCAGCAGTCCCAGTCGTCGACCGGGCAGGACCCCAGTGGGCCCCAGCTCGAGTTCATCCAAGACCTGCGGGAGGAGTGCCGCAACGCGGGCGTCCCGACGAGCGCCGGCGAGATGGAGGATGACGCGAACCCATTCGACAGCAACGCGATGCGCGGCAAGCCGAGGACGATGGACGAGGCGGGTGCGATGATCGAGAAGCTCCAGGGTCTCAAGGAGAAGGCCACACTCGGGGGTGGGTCCTCGTGAGGATCCTTGAGGAGGCTCCCGACTTCGCGCGCAAGCGGCTCCAAGAGGCGGTGGACACGCATCCCGGGCGGCCCGACGACGACCACCTCGGCATCAGCACCATGACGTGGGACCCGACTCTGACGCGCATGCGGATCCGGGGCAAGCCCTTGCCCGAGGACGAGGATCAGGGATCCCGCGCCAAGGGCACGGTGCTCCACCAGACCGTGTACGGGGACGCGCCGAACGGCGAGACCGAGGTCCGCTTGGAGATCCCCGAGACCGGTGGACTGTACTGGCACGGGCACTTCGACTGTCTGACGCCGGACGGCGCGCTGCGGGACCTGAAGACGAGCAGCAGCTACCAGCTCACCGATGACAAGCGGGAGGACTACCTCGACCAGCTCGCGCTCTACGCGCTGGCGATTGAGCGCGGCGAAGCCCGCACGCCCGACGGCGACTGGAACCCCGCGAGCGAGGTGCTCGGCGTCGACAAGGTCGAGACCCTGATCGTGGACTGGTGGGGCGGCCGCGGCCTCGAGTGGGAGGCGATCCGGCTCGACGGCGACGGTGTCGGGCAGCGCATGACGCAGGCCTACGAGGAGTACGGTCAGATGGTGCGCGCCATGGTGGCCGGGACCTGGGAGCCGGATGGCTCCACAACGGACGAGGTTACCTCGGATGAGGCCGCGCTGGACGATCTCGTCGAGGCGCCCGAGGACCTGCACGAGCTCGTCATGGAGGCGGGCTGGGCCAAGGAGCAGAAGGAACAGCACGAGCAGGCCTACGACGAGAAGCGCGAGAAAATCCACGAGATCCAGGCCAAGACCGTCGAGGACAGCATCGTGGTCGGCCCGTACCAGGCCGTCTACAACAGCCCGGGCACGAAGCAGGAGCTCGACGTCGAGAAGGCGCGCAAGCTCCTCGACGAACACACGGACGAGAACCTCGACGCGTATCGAGAGGACGTGCCGACTGCGACCGTGACGGACGAGCAGGGCCTCGCCGAGCGGCTGGACGACCTGGGCCTGACCGGGATCGAGGGCATCGAGATCGGGACCGAGACCCGGCTCGACGAAGAACGGTTGCAGGACGCGCTCGAAGCCATCGACACGCCCGACCTCGAGGCGCACGGGAACGCGCTGTCCGCCTGCCTCGAGGAGAAGCAGACCCGCAACGGGTACACGTACATCCAACGGAGGGACGCCTGATGCCTCGGTTCCGCGTGACGCTGGAGGGCAGCGCCGAGGTCGAAGCCGCCTCCGAGGTGGAGGCGCCCGAGGATGCCTGAGCAGGAGAAACTCGTCTGCGAAGCCTGCGGCAACACGCCGACCGCCTCGATCACGATCGGCCAGCGCGAACGCGACCTCTGCCGCGCGTGCCGCGAGAAGCACCTGGACAGCCTCCTCGCGGGGGTCGGGGACGATGCCGGATAGCAGCGGGCGCCGAGGAAGCCCGGCGAGCGAGCTGCGGCCCGTGTTCGAGCAGATCGACCAACGCCTCGAGGAGAGAGGCGCGTGACCGTCACCGGCAGCGCAGTCGAGAGACGCACCGTGCCCGCCAGCCGGCGCGTGTACGCTCCCACCGACTGGCAGGGCGACCCGATCCACGTGCTCGTGCCCGACGGCGACTACACGATCCACGTCGACGTCGACGAGGACCAGGTCACCGTGACCGCGGACGTCGCCTACGAGCACACGGCCACGCCCTGGGGCGGGACCGGGCCGCCGCAGCTCTACATCGCGAAGGGCCTCGAGGGCGAGGAGGCCATCCTCGTCCGTGACCCAAGCGACTAAGCCCATCCTCGCCCTCACGGGGGCTCGTGCCAGCCCGAGAGGAGTACGAGCCCGCGGGGACGGACAAGATTCCCGTCGACGCCGTCAAGCTCACCCGAGCGAACAGCGCCGGCGTCGCGCGAGCCCCCAGCTCGTGGGAGGGCGCCCGCGTGCTCGTCCTCGCCGGCCCGAGCTGGTGGGAGGTCGTCGAGAACCCCGACGGCATCACCGTCGAGTGGGAGAGCGGGGAGAAGGCGACCGAACAGCTCGACGACGAGCTCAAGCGCCCCGCCGACGTCTACGTCGGCCGCGCCTTCGAGGACGACATCGTCGTGCTCGCCAAGCTACCCTGAGCCGTTCTCCCCGTCATCGTCGAGGCCCTTGTCCCAGCACTGGTAGGTCCGCCGGCGGCCCTCGCGTATGTCTTGGGCGGCCTCCCAGAGCGCCTCGCTGACGATCCCGTCGTGCTGGCCCTCGTTGATCTCGCCCTTCCAGGTGATTTTGCCCTTGTACGCCGGGTTTCGGATGAGGTTGCCGATCGAGGGCTGGGAGGAGGGAAGGTCGGCCTCGGCGTAGCGGAACCAGGCGGCGAGATCCCGCATGCTCTCGCCTTGGACGTACCGCTCGAACATCTGTCGGATGTAGGCGGCGTTCTCGTTCGGGACAAGCACCTTCTGGCCCTGGGGTCCCTCGGTCTCGTATCCGGTTGGCGGCGTGCCGCTCACCCAGTAGCCGGCCTTCGCGCCCTCGCGCTTGCCCTCGCGGACGCGCTCCTCGAGCGACCCGACCTCGAGGTCGGCGATGATGCCGAGCATCTTGAAGAAGGCCCGATCAAAGCGGTCCTCAAGGTCGAACGCCTTTCCGTCCGTGGTCTCGACGATGACGCCGGCGGCGCGCGCTTTCTGGATGAGATAGGCCTGGCTGACGCCGTCCTTGTCACGACCGAAGCGCGAGATCTCGCGCGTGACGAGGACGTCGTAGTCTGCCACGCAGTCGAGCAGCTCGTAAAACTCAGCTCGGTCGACGTTGCGGCCCGACTTGACGTCCTTGTAGACCCGGTCGAGCTCGTGGCCCTGCTGGCGGCAGTGCTCTTTGATGCTCTCAAGCTGGGCGTCGACACCCGTCTCGCGCTCGTGGTCTTGGTCGATCGTACTGTATCGGATATACCCGGCAGCCTTCGCTTGGTCCCCCTCCCAGCGAGCTTGCGGTCCCGTCAGGGACCCCGCCACGCAACTACCTCCCAGCCATGCCCGGTTCAGGGCTCTCCAACTGTCCTGAACGAGTCGGTATCGGACCCGTAGACGTCGTTAGCTTCACGCGCTGAAGGCTCTCCCTTACGCCTCCACCCGAAACAGCCGAAGGAGAATCGGGGCATTCATGTATGGCTTCGGTTTTGCTCATCATGGTACGACCTCCCCCGCAGGCCGTGGGGACCGAGCGAAAACCTCATCGTGAGGGCGGCTTCGCGATCGGTGTTACCGGTCAGGGGTGACAGACCTAGGCGGGGCGCGGTCAGCTCCCCGCCGCCTGGCCGCAAGGGCGACCGTTCACGGTGGCCAGCGGAGGGTTGCCGCCCCAGTCGAAGGTGCCCAGCTGGGGGATGTCGGCCGCGACGAGGTAGACGTGCTCGGTGTAGCCGACGTCCTGCACCGGGTTCAGGCGGAACTCCCAGGATCCGGCTTGCGGGTCGGCGAACAGCTCGCCACTTCCAGCTTCGTGGCAGTCGCTGTCGGGCGTGTGGATCTCGCCGCCTGCGTCGTAGGTGTAGAAAGCCCCGCGCAGGCCGTGGTCGGTCGGGACGGTGAGGTTGGCGGCCTCCGTGGCGACGACGCCGCCGGTCTGCAGGACCGTCTCCTCCTCGTTGTCGCTGGTCGTCCAGTGGACCACCTCCGACCCGGTAGCCTCGCGAACCTCCAGCGGCGAGGTCGAGGCGATCGCCACCCGGAGCCCGTGCTCGCTGGGCGCCTCGAGCGCCGTCAAGCGCATCTGGGCCTCGGCATAGCTGTCCAGGATCTGCCCCTCGCTCCAGGGGCTGAAGGAGGCGGCCTGGGCCCCGTCGTCGCCGGGGAGGATCTCGGAGGCGATCGCGAACGGAGAGTCCTCGGAGGTGGCGCCGTGCCCGTACGCGTGCGCACTCCAGGACAAGATTCGGCCGCCCTCGGGCTTGGCCTTCCAGGAGGCGACCGCGCCGAAGTTCCCGTAGGCTTCCCCGGGGTCCTGCGGAGACTGCCCGCGCACGTAGCCCATCAACCGACCCGGCTCGTCGACGGCGGCCTCGGCGGTGTACCAGCCATCCGCGACGGTGCGCTCGTGGACGTAGTAGTCCTGCGAGCGCTCGAGCTCGATGGTGTAGTCGACGGCAGCGGCCGGCAGATCGCTGCTGGCGCCCGTCAGCTCGACGAGCACCGTCCACGTCCCGGCCTCCGGGATCGGAAGCCAGACGCCCTCCAAGTCGGCCCCGTAGGCGTGCTCCTCGCCGTCGGGACCGACCAGGCCGATCCACAGCCGCGCGCCGCCATCGGGCACGGTGACGACGACCACGTCCCCTTCGTCGGCCGCGAAGCTGTAGTGGTCGCGCGTGTCGACCGTCTCCGTCACACGACCCTCGTGGGTGCCCGGCTCGATCGGGACGGCGGTCGCCGGCTGATCGCCCGCGTCGCGGCCGGACCCAGCGTCGTCGTCGGTGGGGTTGATCGCCCCCACCTGTCCGGCGATCCCAGCGGTCACCACCAACGCGGCGACCGCCAGAACCGTCCACCATGCTCCGCTCGTCGCCCTACCGGCAGCCGCTTTGCCTCTCCCTCTCGCCATGGTCGGGGATCGCCGGGGGCCGGCAAAGGGCTTCGCGTGAGCTCCCTTGAACGAGCTGTGGGAGCGTCGTCGACCGATCCATCGGCCGCCGGAAGCATGAGGGCCCTCGCCCATCCGCGCGCCACACCGTGAGCGAGACACCGCCGGGTCAGCCCCTCGCCGACGCCTTCAGCGAAGCCACCGCCGGGGAGCCCGGCCTCCACGAGGACGAGCTGCTCGAGGCCTGGATGGCCGCCCTGCCCGCGATCGGGGAAGCCGGCGACCTCGCCGCCGAGACGCATCGCGGCCAGCGCGCCTTCGTCGACTTCAGGCCCCACGACGAGCTGCCTGCGGACGAGCGACGCAGCCAGCTGGCCGACCTGCTGGTCGTCACATACACGTCCACGGACCCGCCCGACCTCCGCGTGTGCCTGCTGCAGGCTCGCCGGCGCCCGGGCCCGTTGCCGGCGGTGGCGGGCGACGTGCCGCTGGCGCGCGCTCGCTTCAACGTCTACCACTGGGACCTGCTGCACCGGCGGCCCGCGATCGCGCCGGCCGGCAACGTGACCCCGCCCAGGCGGATCCTGGCCGACGCCCGCTTGCCCTCGCTCGGCGGTTCGCTCGTCTTCCACCGCCCCGACCCCGAGGCCTGGCAGCTTTCCTTCGCCTCGGCCGAGGTCACCCGCCCCTGGGGCGAGTGGCCACCCGCCAAGCGCCCCCGCCGGACGGTCCGGTTCCCCGACGTCACCGCCTGGCGACGACGATCCGGCTACCGGGAGACGCTGGCCGCCGCTGGGGTCGCCGACCTGGGCGAGCTTCTGGCCGAGGGCGTCGTGGGCTCGCCCGTGCAGCTGCCTCCGGCCCGCGAGAGCGACCGGTTGACGGCCAGCTGGCTGGCGGCGGTGCTGGCGGCGACCGTGCGCAAGCGGGAGGCCGGCGAGGCCGAGCTGGCCGCCGACCTCCACGAGCGGTTGACCGACGCGCTCGCCGGCGCGGGCCTCGTCGACGCCGACAGCCGGGTCGGGGCGCCCCACGTCGCGATCGTCCGAGCCCGGCGCTGAGCGCCCGGCGGCCGCCGTCGGTTCGGGGGCGAAGCTCGATGCTCGCCAGCGCGCCTCCCGAGCCCTGTCCCTCTCGGCCAAGCGGCTGTTGGTCTTCTCGGATCAGCTCAACGATCGGTGGTTCCCCGAGCTGCGCTCGATGGACCCAGAGCTGTTGACGCGCGACTACAAGTGCTCGTTCTACACCCCGCTGGCCGCCGACGCACGTCGGCAACGTCGAGAAGAGCTGGGCGCGGTTGATCGCCGGGGAGAGCTTCGCGTGGGATCGCCCCTCGAAGGACCGCTGGACCGAGCCCGTGATCGACCACCTCCAGGCGGTCCGCGCCTACACGCACGAGGTCGTCGACGACCTCGATCCTGAGGAGATGCAGCGGCTTCGCCACCTCGATGTCGAGATCGAGGGCTTCGAACGCGAGGCCCTCACGCCCGAGGAGGCGCTGTTCACGATCTTCACCCACGAACAGTGGCACCGCGGCGAGCTGCTCTCGATCCTCTGGTCGCAGAGCGTGGAACCCCCGCCGGTCGACTGGCCCCGGTACGGGACAGAGCTGACGACCGACGAGGCCGAGCCGGCGGCCCACCCCTGACCAGGTCAGAGGGCGGGTTGGCCGCGTACAGCCGCCGAGGTCAGCGTCGTCCCCGGAGAAAGATGAAGGGAACAGCGGCGACAAGAGACGACGTGGGTCAAGGAGGACACCGACCGACAGAGGATGCGGTGCAGCTCCTCTACGAAGAGGCGAAGCACAGGGTCGATGCTCTCTCCGAGGCGATCTCGGAGATGGACGACCGGATCCAGGGCATCGTCCGGTTCAACGTCCTGATGCTGGGGCTGTTCGTACCGATCGTTTCTCTCTTCCAAGAGGCTGAGTCGTTGGGAGGGTCGCCGCTCGTCCGTCTCCCCATGATCGCAGGCTTCGCCTCGATGGTCGCCTCGACCGTGATCGGGGTTTCGGCCTACCTGAAACGGGGGACGGCCGGGGGCGTCGACGCCGAAACGCTCGCGGGAGCTCTCGATTTCGACGTCACCGGGGACGAGCTCAAGGCGGAGCTGGTCCGGACGTACCGAATCTCGGCCGCCAGAGAGGAAGAACTGCTGGAACGCACAGCTCGACGGTTCCGGGCCTCGTTGCTCGTTCTGGTCGCCGGGCTCGGCTTCTTCCTCGTCGCGGCGACAACCTTATAGGTCCAGGGAGGGCAATAGTGATGGCGATGACGGAGTCGGACGACGAGGGCCGCCGGAAGCTCCCCGAGGGCTTCCTCCGACCCGGCCGTCTCACCACGACGGCTGATCCAGAGATGCGGCGGAGGGCCAAGCGCATCCTGCGGGAGCACCGAGAGGACGACGAGAACGAGGCCGACGACGCCTGATCCCTCTCGCCCGTCAGAACCCGACGTCCTCCCACAGGTCCTGGAACCCGGCGACGAGATCGTCGGGCGGCTCGTGCTGGACGAGCAGGCGGATCGTGCGCTCGCGATCGGTGAGCTGCAGGTAGCGCTGGTTGCCGTCCCGCACGCGCTCGACGACGTCCTCGTCTTCGAGCTTGTCGACGTGGTAGCTCAACGTGCTCTTCGCGATGTCCATGCTGTCGGCGATCGGGCCCATCTGGCTGGGGCCCTCCTGCAACAGGTGGGCCACGATCTCCAGCGGGCGCTTTTGACGGAACAGGCCCAGCCACGGGCGATCCTCGGGCTGGACGGCGCCCTCGGGCACCGCCTCGTTGGGGTCCAGCGCGACGAAGTAGCGCTTGTAGCCGTCGGTTTCCTCGGTGCGCAGGATGCCGGCCTTCGCCAGGTGGTAGAGGTGGTACTCGGCGTGGCTGGCGTCGAGGTCGAGCTGGCGGGCGATCTCCCGCTGGTGCAGCCCGGGGTGCTCGTTGACGCACTCGTACACGCGGCGACGCGTCGTGGCATCGTCGCCGGCAGCCATCGCCAGGATCGCGAGCTCGATGAGGCGCGGGCCCTCGGCTGCGGCCGACGGGCGAGAGGAGCGGACCGTCGTCGATGCATCGGCGGTGGACATGGCGGTTCACGGCGCGTTGGCCTCAAGCGGGCGCCTGCGGCCGGGATCGCGAGGCCAGCGACGGCGCTCTCCCGCTTGACCGCTTCGGTTCCACGCTTGGATCTCTCCTCGGTGGTCTCCGGCCGGCGAGAGGTCAACGTTTCACGGCGGCCAGGTAGATCGTCAGCAGGCCGGCGGCGGTGACGGCGGTGTGCACGGTCAACAGCGTTTCCAGATCCTCGCGGGCGAACAGCCACCACGCGGTGACCAAGCCCGCGACGGCGAAGAGCCCGAACCCGGCGGTCAGGCCACCCATGCGGGCCTGGCCGGAGCGGCGCCAGCCGACCCCGGCGAGCCCGGTCATGGCGATCGCGGTCAACGCGAAGGCGGCGACGGCGAGGTTGAGCACGAGGCTCACCGGTTCCACCTCGCCCGCACCGCGTACCCGCCGAACAGGATCGTGGTGGTCACCGCGAGGCCGAAGGCGAAGGACCCCGGGTTGCCGGCCAACTCGCGGACCGCGTCCCTCACGCCCAGCTCGGGATCGTGCACGATCTCCTCGCCTTGCGGGTAGGCCCAGTAGACGACGGCCGAGTCGCGCTCCTCGGCGTCGACGAGGACGCTGGAGCCGACGCGGTGGTCGGTACCGTCCACGGTCGCGTTCTGAACCCAGGACAGGTAGGCCACGTCGTCGCCGGCCTCGCCGACGACGGCCGGGCGTCCCTGGCGTTCGACGCGCTCGAGGCCGCCGTCGACCTGGATGCGGCTGCCGAGCGCGGTGTGGACGTCCTCGCCGTCGGCGAAGGTGTAGTTGTGAACCTCGACGTCGAACTTGGCGCCGACCTCGTCGCCGTGGGCGGCGGAGACGTCGAACACGAGCTCGAGGCTCGCTTCCTCGCCGAGCTCGTAGACGGCCGTGCGCGTCTCGTTCGCCGTGACGAGGATCTCGGCGGGCGCCTCGGGGAGGGACTGCCGGTCGAGCACGCGCTCGCCGATGTCGTAGGCACCGTCGCCGTCGCCGTCCTCGAAGGCCAGCACCTCGTCGAGGTGCACGTCGAGCGGGCGGACGTCCCCGCGTTGGACGCTGGCGGAAGCGTTGGCGGCGTCGACGGCCACCTCGGGGCGGGGCGAACCGGGCTCGGCGCGCGTGGCGAAGCCGCCGCGTCGATCCTCGATCTCGACCGGCGGACCGGCCTGGTCGGGACCGCGGTCGTCGGCGCCCCGGTCGGACCGGTGGCCTTGGCCGTCGTCGGTCCCGCGCCTCTCGGAGGCCGAGCGGTCGCCGTCGTCGCTGCCGTTGGGGTCCTGGGAACGGTTGGCGTCGCGCTGGCTGCCGTTGTCGGGGCCGCCGTTGGCGGGGCCCGATTCCTGAGCCAGCGCGGACGTGGCCAAGCTGGGCACCAGGGCTGGTGCGAAGGCCACGGTGAGGGCCAGGACGAGGGCGAGGGCGGGCGAAGGTCGGGTGGGGGAGGGCATGATCGTGAGGGGAGCGTCGGCGGGGGGATGCGGTCGCGGCGTGTGGGTCTTGTGCTTCGTGGGCGGTGGGGGAGGGCCCGCCGACGATCTCGCCGGCGGGCCTGCTCGGGGCTCACCGATCCGGCCTAGGGTTGCTGCTCGGCGCTGCGGTTGGTCTCCTGCTCGTCGCTTCGCTGCTCGTCCTCGCTCTGCTGTCGGTCCTCCTGCTCGTCGCTGCGGGTCTGGTTGCCATCGCGCCGGTCGCGGTCGCCGCCGCGGTCGGCCTCGCGGTCGCCGTCGCCGCGGTCCTGCGAGCGATCGTCACCGTGGCCGCGACGGTCCTCCGGCGGGCCCAGGTGGCGGTCGCCGAGGGCCTGCTGGGCGCGCTCGGGGAGCTCGTCCTTCGTGATCCCGATCTCGTCGGGGGCGCCCTGGGAGGTGGTCTCCTCGCAGTAGACGTCCACGCTCTGGCCGGCCTCGGCCGAGCGGTTCTGCAACCACTGGAAGGCCGTCGCGTTCTCCTCCACGGTGCCGTTCTCGCGGCCCTGGTCGTTGTTCTCCCAGGCGGTGCAGACGCCCTTCAGGCCGCGCTTGTCGTAGCTTTGAGCCTGAGCGGGGAGATCGGGTTGGCCGTCGCCGTCGCGGTCGTCGTCGACGTGGTCGGGCGTGTCGTCACCGTCGTCGTCGGTGTCGTCGAGGTCGGCCTCGCCGTCCTCGTCCTGATCGACGTCCGAGCGCTGCAGGTCGCCCACGACGGGCGTGTACTCGCCGCGGGTCGTGTTGATTGATTCGTCGAGGTCGAAGTCCAGCAGCACGCTGACGTCCTCGCCGGGCTCGTAGCTGATGTCTTCGGCCACGGTCACCATGTTGCCGTGGACGACGAGCTCCTCCGAGGTGCCGTTCTCGTGGTCGACGGTCACGTTGGCGACGTGGATACGCAGGCGGTCGTACTCGCCGGGCTCGATCTCGAAGTCCGCCAGCTGTTCGCGGGCGTCGGCGTCCGACAGCGACAACAGCTCGATCTCCTTGTCGCCCTCGTACACCGTCACCCACTCGTTGCTGTCGGCCGGCAGGATCTCGGCCTTCGTGAACTCGACGTGGACGGCCTCGGCTTCGTCGGTGACGTCGTCCTTGACGTAGACTTCGCCGGTCGAGGCTTCGGCCTCCTGCACGCAGCCGGCCAGGCCGGCCGTGACGAGCAGCAGGCTCGCGATCAGGCTCCAACTCCGGTGTCGCAGGTTCGGGCTCATGGTCTATCCCAACCATGCGGCCGCCGGGCAGATAAGGGGTCTTCAGCGATCTTCGAAGGCGATCCCTCCGGCGGCCCTCGCGGGCCTATCCATCGCCGAGCGAGCGCTCGATGACCTCGTAGGCCATGCCCTCGATCGCGGCGACGCCGGCCCCGCCGGCCTCGTACTCGGCGTCCCAGGTCCCGACCGGGTCGGGCACGGCGCTGGGCACGATCTTGAGCTGGGGGCCGGTCGGTTCCGCGACGAACGTGTCCTCGTAGGTGTTGCCATTTGGCGCATCCGCGGACACGCGATAGACGCCCGGCGGGCCCTCGACGACGAGGTTGCCCATCAACAGCGCGATCGCGGCCTCGTCGTAGTCACCCTCGACGGGGATCTGCTCGACGGGCGGCGCCGGCTGCAGGCTCGTGTCGGCGGCTGGGCCCACGCGCCCGTTGAGGAACACGATGTCGTGCTCCCAGGGCACCTTGACGTCGCCCTCGAAGCCGTAGCCGTGGTCGGTCACCTCGTAGGAGCCGTAGCCGTCGATCTCGACCGACGTGGGGATGCCGAGCCCGGCCTCGTAGGTGACGTTGACGTTCTCGGCCCCGGTGAGCTCGGCCTCGGCCGTCCCCTCCGCAGGGTTGGCCTGGGTGACCTCGCCCTCGAGCTCGCCCGTGTACCACTCCGTGGACCAGGTCTCGCCCTCTTGCAGCGGGAACGAGGCCGGCGCGAAGGGCACGTCGTGGCTCTCGTAGCCGAGCGTGTCCGGCTGGACGGGACCGATGCTCGGCAGGTGCAGGATGAGGGCTTCCACGGCGTAGTCGTCGGCGGGCATGCCGATCATGTAGCGGCCGTCCTTCATGCCGGCGTTGACGATCGTGGCCTCGGATTCCACGTTGAAGGCGTCGCTTCGCAGCTCGACGGTCCACCATTCACCCTGGCGAAGCGTCGGCGGTTCGTCGAGCCCGCGCTCGCCCTCGGCTGGTGGGGCCGTCGGGGAGGCGTTCTGTGCGGTCAGTTCCTCCTCGCTGGCCTCGCTATCGTCCTCGGGAGCCTGCGTCCCGACGCAGCCGGCCGTGACCAAGGCGAACGCCAGCAACACCACGCCTGCCCGTCGCAACATGGCACGGGAGTCGGGTTGCTCGTAGAAAACCGTTCTTCTCCCCAGCCCGTCGGTAACGCACCGATCGAGGCCACCCGCAACCGTTCGCGGACCGTTTCATGAGGCGGGTCGAGGGCTAGGGATCCGTGAGCGATGACACGGACGACGAGTGGTTCTGGGCCGGTGTCCTGTTGGGGGCGCTGGGCGGCCTCGTCGACGAGTGGTGGCACGAGGAGGAACGCTGAGCCCCCCGGGGAAAGGCCTATCCGTCGACTCGGCCTTCCCAGGGTGCTGTTGGGAGGACGAGACATGAAACGCCTAGACTGCCGGCTGTGCTTGGGTTAAGCTCTCGCTCGGCCTCAGGCGGTGAAAGCGCGGAGCCGAGACGAAGGAATGCCCGGAGGGCATTTCGAGGT
>PXUB01000007.1:0-46932 GCA_003009755.1 Thermoplasmatales archaeon SW_10_69_26 | reverse complement strand
GTCGAAAACCCACAGGGGGTTTCCTTCCTCGGGCTCCGCGACCTTGCCTCGCTCAGACCGGCGCGAGAGCGTAAGCAAAACACGTCCGGCAGTCTAAGCCTTGATCGTAGCAGCGGCGATGTTGACGATGACGCTTCCGGTGGCGACGGCCAGCCACCTGAGCACCGGGTCCCTGACCACGATCGGGATGCAACCCCGCGAATCCCCGGACGATCCCAGCGTTCCCGGGGAGACGGTCGGTGACGAGAGCACGCCCTATGGCATCGGCACCTCGCAGGATTGCTACGAGGCCGACGCCCAGGAGGCCCAGGGAGCGATTACGGCCGAGGAGATCTGCGGCGATCTCGTCTACAACGGGGGTTCGGAGCTGACGCGCTTCAGCCCGACCGACCAGGAGATCCTCACGGACGAGATCGAGATCTTCGACGCCCAGATCGGGTACTCGCAGGCCGGCGGGTTCCTCTGGAAGACCTGTCAACCGTGGTGCCTGTCGGCCGCGGGCGTCGACGCCGGCGACCCCCTGTGGACCGGCTTCCACACCGTCGGCGGAACCGCCGGCATCACGGGGAGCCCGGACGAGTCCGATCGGGAGGACGATGGCCGCTACCAGATCATCACGCAGGACGCCACGGCCCCGAACGCGTTCACGTTCGTCCAGAACGAGGCCGGCGTCTGGAAGATGGACGGCTGGAACGGTCCCCCGCCGGCGATGGAGCGCGTGATCGCGTTCCTCGAGGACGAGGAGGGCAAGTTCATCGACTCCGACCGGCTCGACGAGATCGTCGAGAACGCGGACCTCAGCACGGAGGCCGACGCGAAGATCTGCGGGTTCGATCCGGGCACCGAGTACGACTCCAGCCAGGCGCAGAGCTTCTGCCAGATCCGGCTCACGGATCAGACGGCCGGCGAGGACGGTACCGTCGATCCGACGTTCGACGGCTACGACAACAAGTGCAACTCGCCGACCTACGTCTGCGCGGCCCAGGGCCCCTACTGGCGGTCCTACAACGTCGGCCTTGCCGGCACCTTCGGCGGCCAGCTCACGCAGACCGACATCCACCACCTGCACTTCGTCGTCGCGCCGAACCCGGCCGAGTGCCAGAACCTCGCGCCCGGCCACCTCGACTTCGACGGCGACACCGGCTCGATCCCGTACCTCGCCCACGATCTCGACGTCTACACGACCGCGACCGACACCGCTCGCGGCCCCAGCGCCTCGCTGGACGGCACCACCGACTACGCAAGCGCGCTCTCCCGCGAGGTTCAAGGCGGCACCGTCCCCGACGTCCCCGATGTCCCCGCCGTGCCCAGCGAGGTCACGGACGCCGTCGACACGGCCACCGACGGGGTCACCGAGAGCTCGATGATCGAGCCCAACAACGGCGACCCCGTCGCCGGGATCCCGGACAACTCCCGCAACGTGATCTCCGAGGAGCGGGACGACCCCAGCTCGTGCCAGGATCTCGTCGACAACGAGGACAAGGACACCCGAGATCCGTGGGTCAACGTCCTCGACAGCCAGGTCGACGGTTACCAGGACGACGGGCTCGGGCCCGGTGTCGGCGCCTACGGCAGCTCCGGTACCCAGGACGCCTCCAACCGCCCCGGTCCCAGCTACTTCCGGACCGAGGGCAAGGTCGGCGTCTTCGCCGACAAGAACGACGACGGCGACTACGATCAGAACGCCTTCGGCCAGGGCGTCTACCAAGCCGACGACATCCAGTCCATCGGTGCCTACCCGATGCTGTGGGACATGCAGGTCGACGACGAGGGCACCGCCGGCGGCGGCTGCCCGACCGGTCCCGGCGGCAGCCTCGCCTCCGAGATGCTGGACGCCGGCTACGGCAAGCACACGGCGCTCGCGCAGGCGATCTACCTCCGCGAGCCGACCACGTTCACGGACGTGAACACGTTCCCGGCGCCCGACGACGACGCCGAGGACCCCCAGACCCAACCCTACCTCGACGGCAACAACATCTACGTGATGACGAACGACGCCGGTCGGACGCTGTGGGACGGCGACGTCGCCGCCACCGCCGGCAACCCGGTCGACAACGCGATCGACGCCCTCGTCGACGACCTGCGGAGCTACGTCATCGACGAGCACGCCGCCAACGAGGGCACGCTGGACGTCCACCAGCCAGGCGCCGTGTTCGATCGGGGCAGCGACTTCGGCACCCAGTGTGGTGAACCCACCGGCGGCTTCACAGGCGAGCTGGCCTTCCAGCACTCCTGCCAGGGCGTCAGCTGCGAGGGCGACACGATCGCCACGATGTACACGTTCGAGGTCACCGGGTCCGACGTGTACGCCGACACGATCGGTAGCGAGACCGTCCCGCCCTTGAGGATCAACGACGACGTCTACGGCTTCGGCACGGGGCAACACACCTGGTTCGACCTGGATCCCTTCGACGGCGACGCCGACCGCAACGAGAACCAGATGGGCCCGCCGGCCAACTGACCGCCGCGATCGGCCGGGTCCACCGCCCGGCCGGGCCTCTCTCCTTCTCTCCCCCGTCTCATCTCACCGGCCGACAGCGACGCTTGCAGCCGGCCTCTGCGGAAGCAGGCGGTGGTGGATGGGCGGTGATCGCGGCCGCGGGCTTGGGGTTCGCAGATGGTTCTCGAACCTCGACGACCGACGGTTCGCACGGATCACAGATCCGTGCTCGCTCGGGAGTCCGCCTCCAGCAAGGACTCCCTCGCCCGGACCGAGGAAGCCTGCTCGTCCACCACCCCCGGTCTGAGCGGTCGCTGACAAGGAGGCTGAAGCAGCGAAATCCCTGCGGTATCGCGATGCAGGCCGACGCCGTCAGCGGGACCCGCTCAGACCAAGCGGTCGAAGGGAGAACCTGAGGGAGTCGAGGTGAAGAGAAGAGGAAACCCGATCGCGTCGAGGCCAACCCAGGCGAAGGGGGCACGGGAGTGAACCCGAGGGGCCCTCGAAACGATCGGGGGGCCCGCCACGGTGGACCGTCGGGCTTGCGTCCGACGGGCCGCGCGGGCACGGTGGAAACGGCCCTATTTCCCTACGAGAGCCCACCGAAGGCCGTGTAGGGTTTGTCCACGGGCCGATGGGCCTACGATGGGATCGTAGGGACCGTCAGTGCCGTTCCACCGCTATGCGCTACGTGTAGTCTAGGGTAATTTCGTGTCGTGACACCACCTCCAATGTTGTTTCAGGCCCGTGAGGGCATCTCTCAAGGTGTTCCCAACCCCCATAAATCCTGCGTTGTCCCCCGGTGGGCGCCGGGACCGTGAGCGCTTTCCCGGAGGGAGGGTCTTCCCTATTGTGGACGAGACGGCCCGCCGCCTGCGGAACGAGACCGACCGCTGGGCCGACCGGCTCGACGATGCGCTGGCGGACGCCGACGCCGAGGACGAGCAGGGACGCTCGTTCCTCGAGAACGCCGAAGCCTACCGCTCTGACGCCGACCACTTCGAGGCCGAGGACGATCCGGTGCGCTCCTTCGAGGCCGTGATCTGGGCGTGGGCCTGGCTGGAGATCGGCGCCCGCATCGGCGCCATCGACTGGGCCTACCCCGAGGACGGCTTCGAGGATTGATAGCGCCCGCGGCGCTGCTTCGCAACGTTTTCCCCTGCGGTCCGCATCCGGCCCTCGATGAGCGCCGACGAGGCCGACACGGTCGCGTTCGCGGGTCGCGGACCCGAGGGCGTGCGCGTTGTCCGGATCGACCGACCCGACAAGCGCAACGCGCTCGACGGTCCGACCCGCGATGCGCTGCTCGCCACGATGGAGCAGGCGATCGCCGACGAGGCTCGCGTGCTCGTGCTGACCGGCACCGAGGGCACCTTCGCCAGCGGCGCCGACCTCGCCGAGATGCGCGAGCGAACCGTCGCCGAGCAACGCGAGTTCATCTCGCCTCCTCGCATGTACGAGCGCATCGAGGGCCTCTCCGTGCCCGTGATCGCGGCGATCGACGGCCACGCGCTCGGTGCCGGGCTCGAGCTCGCGCTGGCCTGCGACGTCCGTCTCGCCAGCGAGGGCGCCAAGCTCGGCTCGCCCGAGGTCAACCTCGGCATCATCCCCGGCGGCGGCGCGACCCAGCGGCTGCCCCGCCTGATCGGTCTCGGGCAAGCGATGCGGCTCGTCCTCGCCGGCGACCTCGTCGACGCCGACGAAGCCGCCGAGCTCGGGCTCGTCGAGGAGACGACCGCCGACGGCGAGGCCGTGGACGAGGCGCTGGACCTGGCCGGATCGATGGCCGAGCACAGCGCCCTCGCGCTCGCCGGCGCCAAGCGCGCCCTGCGCGCCAGCTGGCGCACCCCCCTCTCCGAGGGCATCCGGAAGGAGGTCGACGCCTTCGCCGACGTCTTCGGCTCCCACGACGCCCAGGAAGGCATCGACGCCTTCCTCGAGGATCGCGACCCCGAGTTCACCCACAAGTGACATCACGCGGCCGAGCCGCTGACGCCGCCCGGCGAAAGAACTATGGCCTCACAACCCCCGTAACGAGGGCGAGGCACGATCGGTGCAGATGTTGGACCGCATCCGACGCTCCGAGGTCGACGATCCCGCGTTCGCCGAGTACCTGTCGGCCTGCGAATCCTACTACCGCCGGCAGCTTTTGATCGACGAACACGCCCCGAACCGTCCCTTCGGACCCGACGAGGACACCGCTGGACGGTTCGTCGATCGCAACACGTGATGGCGTCCATCGGAGCCCGGAGCCGCCCTCCCGCCTCAGTCCATCCTGCCGCGCCCTCGCTGCCCTCGGGCGCGGGGAGGGGCGCTGGCTAGGGTTCGACGGGCTCGGGGCCCTCGTCGGCACCCGGCGCGCCCGGTGCTTTCAGGTCGTCGGCCTCCTCGTCGGAGAGCTCGGTCCGTTCGACCTCGTCGCCGAGGATGGCCGAGTTGCCCTGCGGGTCCTCGATCACGATCGTCCACGTCTCCTCCAGCGACCGCAGCCGTTCAGCCCGGTCGAGCAGGCGCTGGGCACGGTCGCGCTTGTCCTCGGCCTCGGTGCCTTGCATCGCCATCTCGATGGCGTCCTTGCACCGGTCGAGGATGCCTTCGGCGTTCGTCACGAACGCCTCGGCGGCGCGGCCCGGCTCGGCCCGGATGTCCAGCTCCGGGATCTCGAAGTGGCCGCTGGCCGAGCGCACGACCCGCGTGGCGAGGTCCTCCTCCTCGGTGACCTCCAACCGGTAGCGCGCGGCCTCCTCCTGCTTCGTGATCGTGAGATCCGAGCGTTGGAAGCCGCATGTCTCGCACAGGTACGTCATCTGGATGACTTCGCCGAAGTGCGGGATCTCGAGCCGCTCGACCCGCGTCTCGAGGTCCTCGCTGTCGCAGGCCGGACAGAAGAGGGTGGACTCCACACCGCAGGGTAGCCGGCCTTCCGGCTTGAACGTTGGCCCCAGCGACCCGCGGACATCCGCGGTCGGCCGAGCGTAACCCTTATCCCAAGTTCGAGCATCCTCAAGGGGTAACAGCGGTGGACGTTCGCCGCGCACTGATCTCGACCTTCGACAAGACGGGTGTCGGGGAGTTCGCTCGCGAGCTCTCCCAGCAGGGCGTCGAGCTCGTCTCGACCGGAGGGACAGCGCAACGCCTGAGGGACGAGGGGCTCAAGGTCCGCACCGTCGCGGACGTGACCGGCCAACCCGAGCTGTTCGACGGCCGGGTCAAGACCCTCCACACGACCATCCACGCTGCCATCCTCGCGCGCCGCGACGAGCCCGAGGACCTCGCCACGCTCGCGGACCTCGGCGTCGACCCCATCGATCTCGTCTGCGTCAACCTCTACCCCTTCGAGGCCACGGTCGAGGAAGGCGCCGACCGCGAGCAGGCGCTCGAGATGATCGACATCGGCGGGCCCACCCTGTTGCGCGCCGCCGCCAAGAACCACGGGGCCTGCCTGCCGGTGGCCCGGCCCGGGCGCTACGAGGCCGTCGCCGAGGCCGTCGCCTCCGCCGAGGGCCCCTCCGAGGCTCTCGCCGGCGAGCTCGCGCTCGAGGCCTTCCAGCACACCGCCCGCTACGACGCCGTGATCGCCGACTGGCTCGGCGAGCAACACGACGAGGGCGGCTTCCCCGGCGAGACCGCGCTCGCCCTCGAGAAGCTCCAGGATCTGCGCTACGGCGAGAACTCCCACCAGCAGGCGGCCTTCTACGCCTCCCCCCGCCAGCCCGAGGAGCCCTGCGTGACGAAGGCGCGCCAGCTCAACGGCAAGGAGCTGTCGTACAACAACGTGCTCGACGTCGACGCGGCCCTCGAGACCGTCAAGGAGTTCGAGGACCCGGCCGTCGCCATCATCAAGCACGCCACACCCAGCGGCATCGCCGTCGCCGACACGATCGAGCAGGCGTTCCGCCAGGCCTTCGCCACGGACACCGACAGCCCCTACGGCGGCATCATCGCCGCCAACCGCACCGTCGACGAGGCGGCCGCTCGGGCCTTCGACGAGCTGTTCCTCGAGTGCCTGATCGCGCCCGACTACACCGACGAGGCGCTGGCGATCTTGACCGAGAACGAGAACCTCCGCGTCCTCGAGGTCCCCTGGAACGATGCGACCCGACAGGGCCGCTCGATCCGCGGCGTCGTCGGCGGCGCCATCGTCCAGGACCGCGACGTGAAACCGATCGACCCCGACGAGTGGGAGATCGCCACCGAGCGCGAACCCACCGACGACCAGCTGGCCGACATGGTGTTCGCGATGCGGTGCGTCCGCCACGTCAAGTCCAACAGCGTCGTCTTCGTCAAGGACCGCCAGACCGTCGGCATCGGCGGCGGCCAGACGAGTCGCGTCGACGCCTCCTGGATCGCCACGAAGAAGGGCGGCGACCGGATCGAGGGCAGCGTGCTCGCCTCCGACGCCTTCTTCCCGTTCCGCGACGCCATCGACGTCGCCGCCGAGGCCGGCGTCGAAGCCATCATCCAACCCGGCGGCTCCATCCGGGACCAGGAGGTCATCGAGGCCGCGGACGAGAACGGTATCGCCATGGTGATGAGCGGGCAGCGAGCGTTCTTGCACTAGGCGCAAGCATCGGGCCGGGCGGTGGCGTCGGGCCATGAGGTTCCCCTGCACCGGCGGGCGACGGCCACGCCCTGGGGGCGACCGTTCGCCCTCCCCGAACGCTTGGTGAACGTTTTTGAGCATGGCAAGGGGTCGCTTGGTGACCCCTCGTCAGGGGGTCGGGAGGTTCGACGATGCACCGCATCATCGCAACGACGCTTGCCGTCCTGTTGCTGGGAGTGCCCGCCGTCGCCGCAGCCGCGGCGGACGAGACCGCAACCGACACCGAGACGGTGGCCGTCGCCGAGGCCGAGGCGACCGTCGTCGACGTCGACGTGACGGGCGAGGCACCGGACCTCGAGATGTCGACCACCACCGCCAGCGATCCGCTGACGGTCGCGACGCAGAACGAGGCCCTCGACCGACCGAACTGCCTGTTCGCCGACGAGGGCGACGCCCCCATCGGCTTCGGCGCGCTGAACGTCGCCGGCGAATCGCTGTCCCCGCTCGTCGAGGCCGGCGTCGTGGAGCCCTGCGACGGGCAGCGCTACGACGCAGGCATCGCATCCGTCACGTTCGTCACCTCGAGCGAGGGGGAGACCACGCTCCAGGCGATCGAACACGCCGGGTTCATCGGGATCGGCGGCCTCCTCCGCGTCACGTGTGACGCCACGCAGGCTGGGGTCGCGCACGGTCCCACCGACGACATGCAGACCGTCGACTGCGAGGCCCAGCTGCAAGGCACCAGCCCCGCGTCGTGGGGGAACTGGGACGGCAGCATCGTGCGCGACGACGCCAGCGGCTTCTCCTACGCGAGCTTCACCACCGACTAGCTCGCCCCGTGCGCCCGCCTAGCCCCTCAGGAGCCTGTATTCCCGCTCGCTCACGGCGTGATCACGATGCCTGCTTGCTCCCCCTCGCGATCCGTTCCCGCCACGCTCGCAACCGCCCTCCTCGCCACGACCCTCGTCACGGCGATGGCGCCCACCGCGCCGGCCAGCCTCGCCCCCACGGCGGAACCCGACGCGGACACCGACCTCGACTGGGAGCCGGCCCCGACCCCGTCGGGCGCTCCCGCCCGCGACGTCGGCGGTAGCGGGGAGGCCCTCGTCGTCAGCACGTGGCGCGAGGGCACGCTTCGATCCACCGACGGCGGCCACTCCTTCTCGCCCGTCGACACGAGGGGCGTCGAGGAAGGCGAGGTCGTCTTCGATCCCAACGACCCCGAGAGAGGCTACCTCGCCGGGTTCGGCGGCCTCGCCCGGACCACCGACGCCGGCGAGACCTGGGAGCTTTCGTTGGAGACCGAGCGCTCCCGCGTCGTCGACATCCACCCCGACGGCACCGTCGCCGCCAGCATCCGCGCCGAGGACACCTTCGACTCGCAGACCTTCCTCGTCAGCGAGGACGGCGGGGACACGTGGACCGAGATCCCCAAGCCCTACGAGGGCTCCACCTCGCTGCAAGGCCTGGCCTTCGGCCCCACCTCCCAGGACATCGTCGTCGCCGGCCTCACCGAATCCTGGGTCACCGACGACCGCGGGCAGACCTGGACCCACCAAGACCAGGGAGCCCGATGGCTCGCCAGCGAGACCGACGGTACGATCTGGCGCGCCGGCATGGGCGAGACGATCCCCTCCGGCGACGGCACCTGGGAGGAGCACCCCGAACGCTCCACCGATGGCGGCCAAACGTGGGAGGCCGTCCCCTTCGACCACGTGCCCCGCGAGCTCGCCCCGCACCCCGAGGGCGGCCTCTACGTCGCGACCAGTCAGGGCATCCACGTGACGACCGACGACGGCGACACCTGGACCGACATGGGCGCCGACACCGTCGCCTGGCTGGCGACCGGCATGGTGGCCGACCCAGCCAACCCCGACGCCGTGTTCTTCACCGACGAGCAGATCGGCCTCAACCACGTCGAACCCACCGACGACGGCTACGTCTACGAGGGCCGAACCCAGGGCTTCCCCCCCGTAGCCGTCGACACGCTGGCCACCGCACCCACGACCGACGTCGTGCTCGCCGGCGGCCAGCAAGGCCTCTACGCCAACGACGGGACCGGCTGGACCCACGCCGGCGCCGGGCTCGGCATCTCGACCGTCGACGCGGCCGCCGCCACCGACACCGGCCGCCTGTACGCCGGCGGCTCCAACGGCATCTACCAACCCTACGTCCAGGTCGGCCACCTCGACGACAGCGACTGGAGCAAGCACATCCTCGAGACGAACGACGGCCACGTCACCGACCTCACCGTCCACCCCGACGACCCCGAGACCGCGTGGGCCGCCGTCGCCGTCGACCTCGCCCCCAGCAAGGTCTACGAGACCACCGACGGCGGCGAGACCTGGGAACCGATCTTCACCGCCGGCGCCGACACGCCCCCCAGCGTCTCGAACGTCAACGTCGGGATGAACGAGGTGACCTACGACGACGCCCAGGACCGCCTCGTCGTCGCCACCGGCAACGGCGTCTACGTCCAGACCGGCGACACCTGGACCCCCCGCCTGACCGGCACCGACGGCGCCCGAGCCGTCGCCACCAACGGAAACATCACGCTCGCCGGCGGCCAAGGCGCCGACCTCTGGCGAGCCCACACCGACGAGACCGTCTTCGCCCCCTGGGCCGAGGCCGGCGCCCGGGTCGACGAGCTCGAGCTCGCCCCCAGCGGCGAGCGGGCGTGGGCCCTGGCCGGGGGAACCGTCCAGGCCTGCCACCCCGAGGCTCCGCTACAAGGCGACTGCACGAGGGATACCCCGCCCGTCGACGCCACCGCGATCAGCCACGTGACCGCCGCCGAGACGCTCTGGGCCACCACCCCCCACGACGGCCTCTACCGCGCCGCCACGAACTGAGGATGACGATGACGCGCAACAGCCCCCCTTGGACCCTGATCGCCGGCCTGCTCGCCCTCGCCTTGACCACCGCGATGGCCACGGCCGGCCTCGCCCAGTTCGCCGACGACACCGTGGCCACGCCCGGCGACCCCGCCGCCCTCGCCTGGCAACCGGCCCCATCGCCCACGGCCGGACCCGCCGCCGACGTCGGGGCCAGCGGGGAGGCCCTCGTCGTCAGCACCTGGCGGGAGGGCACGCTGCGATCCACCGACGGTGGCCACACCTGGACCCGGACCCAAGACCCCGGCGTGACCACCGCCGACGTCGCCTTCGACCCCACCGATCCCGCGAAGTCCTACCTCGCCGGCAACGGCGGCATCGCCCGATCGACCGACGCCGGTCAGACCTGGGAGACGGCCGTCGACGCCTACCTCTCCCGCGTGATGGCCGTCTCGAGCACCGGCGCCGTCGCCGCCAGCGTCCAACCGAGCCCCGGCGCCCCCCAACACCTCGTGCTCTCCGACGACGGCGGCGAGACCTGGACCACGATCGAGACCCCCTACCAGGGTGACGCCGCCCTCGAGGGCCTGGTCTTCGGCCCCACCGAGGACCACCTCGTGCTGGCCGACCTCGGCACCACCTGGGTCACCACCGACGCCGGCGAGACCTGGATCGAGCAAGACACCGGCGCCCGCGGCCTCGCCGCCGAACCGGACGGCACGATCTGGCGCCACGGCTTCGGCCCGTTCCAACGCTCCACCGACGGCGGCCAGACGTGGGAGACGATCGAGGACGTCCCCGCCGTCAACGCCATGGCGGCCCACCCCGAGGGCGGCCTCTACGCCGCCACGAACGAGGGCGTCTGGCTGACCCGCGACGCGGGCCAGACGTGGACCGACATGGGCGTCGGGGAGCTCAGCTGGCAAGCCACCGGCATGGTGGCCGACCCCGCCGAACCCGACGCCGTGTTCTTCACCGACGAGACGCTGGGCGTCAACTGGATCGGCCCCGGCGAGCGGGGCGGGTTCACCTTCGAGGGCCGCTCGGAGGGCTTCACGCCAGCCCCCCTGCGAACCGTCGAGACCGCCCCTCGCGGCGACGTGCTGCTGGCCGGCGGCCTGCTGGGCCTGTGGGCCAGCACCGATCGGGGCTCGAGTTGGCAGCACACCGGCGCCGGCATCGGCCTCACCGGCGTCGACGCGGCCGCCGCCACGCCCGCCGCCGAGACCAT
Organism: Thermoplasmatales archaeon SW_10_69_26; assembly: GCA_003009755.1. Lineage (GTDB taxonomy): Archaea > Thermoplasmatota > SW-10-69-26 > SW-10-69-26 > SW-10-69-26 > SW-10-69-26. The sequence goes on along the minus strand of PXUB01000007.1, from coordinate 35,884 downwards.
CTACGCCGGCGGCTCGAACTGGAACGGGCTGGCCTACGTCCAGGTCGGCGACCTCGACACCGCCACCTGGGACACGACCGTGCTCGACGGCACCAACGACGGCACCGTCGTCGACCTCGAGACCCACCCGGCCGACCCGGAGACCGCCTGGGCCGCCGTCCAGCTCGAGTTCGCCCCCAGCAAGGTCTACGAGACCCGCGACGGCGGCGAAACCTGGGACCCGGTCTTGCAACTGGGCGCCAACCCGCCGCTCGTCACGGTCGGCGAAGCCGTGCACGCCATCGCCTACGACGAGGCCACGGCCTCGCTGCTGGCCGCCACCGACGTCGGCGTGCTCGCCCACCAAGCCAACGGCGCCTGGACGCCGCTGTCCGCCTCCCCACAGGCCGTGACCGCGCTGGCCGCCCACGCCGGCCACGTCTACGCCGACGGGACCGGCGCCGAGCTGTGGACGAACCCCCAGCCCGGCGGCCCGCTCACCCCCTGGGCCGACCCACCCGCGGCCGACGAGCTCCAACCGGCCCCCCACGGCCAACACGTCTGGTCGCTCGAGCACGACGAAAGCCTGCACGCCTGCGCGCCGACCGGCGCGCCCGCCCGAGGCAGCTGCACCGACGCCACGCCCCCGGCGGACCCGACCGCGATCGCCCACGACCCGGGCGAGGGCACGCTGTGGGCCGGCAGCGCCGGCGAGGGCCTGTACCGGGCCGCGACGCGGTGAGGGTCGCGCTCGGGCTCGGGCGCGGACTCGCTCGGCGAGCGGAGCTTGCCTCGCTGGCCCCAAGCCCTTATGCTGGTCGGGTCATGGCGAGGGTGATGGAGCGCCCCGACCGGGACCCCGACCTCGAACTGGGGGACGACGTCGCCGAGGCCGACGCCGAGATCGACGGCGAGCCCGGCGAGTTCGACCTCCCCGGGCCCGACCCCGTGATGGACCAGGACCCCGAGGAGTTCCAGGTCATGTCGGCGGCCGATTCCGGCCCGCTGCCGCCGGACGTCGACCGCGAGCTCGACCAGCTCGCCGACGCGCTCGAGACCGCGCTCGACGATCCGGACGGCATGATCGCCACCCGGTTCGGTCGTCGGGTCATCGTGGCTCCCGTGGGCAACCCCAACGACCACGTCGACGTCGCCGATGTCGACATGCCTCGCCACATGGTGTTGACCTTCGGCGGCGAGGACCCGACCCCGCAGGGATCGCTGTTGGCTCAGGTCCTCTTCCAGCGTCGCGAGATGTCCCACGGCTACGTCCACGCCCCCGACGTCAAGGGGCCGACCTTCTCCGTCCTCAAACGCGTGCTCCCCTCCCTGCACGGCACCGGCGCCGTCGAGCTCGAGGAGATCGGCACGCTCGCCCTCGGCCACCGACCGGCCGAGATCGCCGGCGCCCTCCAAGGCCTCCAAGCCGACGAGGACGACGAGGACAACGAGGCCGAGGGACCTGACCCCAACCAGGTCCGCTGACCGGCGCACCAGGGCTGATCCTTCCCGCCCCCGAGCGGCAAGCTCGGCTGGGTTGCTCGACGACCCGGCGGAGGACGAAGGGTGGGGGTGGAGGCTGGGAGCGACCCGCCGGGCAGCCCCAGTCCACCTCGAAGCAGGCGTGAGGCTACCGGTGGCATCACGCACAGGTTGCACAGCCGGTCGACGCACCCGCCGGTGCGGGGCTGGGCGGTGGTGACCGGCGGAACCGATCGGTCTACTTCGACTTCGAGTCGCTGGCTCGGACGCTGGGCCGCACCTTCTCGGCGCCCTTGCCCTTGTTCTCGAGCCCGCGACCCTTCTTGCCGGCGGAGGTCAGGCCCCGCTCGGCGCGGTTCTTGTGTTCGTCGTCGCAGATCCAACCGAGGTCGTCGTCGGTCTCGATCGCCGGGTGGTTGGGGTCCACGAGGATGACCTCGTAGTAGTAGTGGCGACCGTCGCTGAGGACCTCGTAGGAGTTGAGCACCCGCAGGTTCGGGAACGTCTTCGAGGCACGCTCCTCGCCGATCCGCTGCAGGCTCTTGGCGGGTGTGATCCGGTTGACACCCATCTGGCTCGGGCCACGACCCTTGTCGGGTCGGGACTTGCGCAGGCCGCCGCGCCGCACGCGAACGCGCGCCACGCAGACACCCTGCTTGGCCTTGTAGCCGAGCGACCGGGCGCGGTCGAGACGCGTGGGGCGTTCGACGCGCTGGATCGACGGCTCGCGCCGCCACTGGATCAGCCGCTTCATCGTCTGCTCGCGCATCTCGCCATCACGAGGGCGATTCCAGCGCTCCGCCATGTGGGAATAGGAACTCCGCGCCATCGGACTCACCCGGGGTCGGGGTCGAGGCCTACGTCCATCCTCGATATAAGGATTGGGGTGACGGGCAGGGGCGCCGGCCCACGCGCCGGCGGAACGCCTTTGCCGCTCCAGCGAGGTCTGGCCTATGACGGATCGGCACACGGCCGAGGGGTAGGCGATGCGAGGCCGCGATCGCGCTTGGCGGTGGGCGAGCCCGAGGTGTTCGAGAGCATTGAAGGTGGGGACCTCGGCGGACGGAGGGATCCGATGAAGATGACTCGTTCGATCCTGGCCGTCGCTTGCGCGCTCGTCGTCCTGCTGATGTCTGTCTCGAGCGCCGTCGCTCAGGGGCCGACGTCGATCGTCTGGGGTGTCAAGAGTAACGTCGAGAACACCGACGAGGACAAGGTCATCCCCGGTACCTTCCCCACGTACTGGGACGCCAAGCAGTGCGGCTGGAAGGAGTGTTCGGACATGGAGGGGGTGGCCTTCCTCGACGTGAACGTCTCCGAGCAGATGGAGGCCTACGAGGAGGGCGCTGACTTCCGCCTCTACAATTACAAGATGGCGCCCACTCAGTGGTTCGTTTGCGCCTTCGATGCGAACGACCAGGCCAGGGAGTGCTGGCGCGGCGGCGCGCTCACCGACAGCATCTTCAATGGCAAGGGGATCCCCGAGAGCACCGAGTGGATGCGCCTGATGACCTACGATTCGCCCCCGGCCGAGTACAGGCTGGACATCGACGTCTGGTGAACCTCGCGACTGCAGGGCTCGAGGGATGAGGAAGTGGCCCCCGCGGGTTGGAGTGGGCCGTGAGGATGACGAACCGAGGGTCCCCGGGGGCCACCCTCGGCTCTGCGGGAGGGGATGGATAAACCCCGACCCCTTGCGCGGGGTCACAGGGGCTCGACGTGTCCAGGCCCCAAGGAGCACCGAGCGCGGCGGTGGAGCAGGCCAACCGCGTAACAGTTCGACAAGTTAGGTATTTATACACCCTCTGCCTTGGCGGGGCCCCGCGCCCTGGTAGTGTAGTGGCCGATCATGCGGCCCTGTCGAGGCCGCGACCCGGATTCAAATTCCGGCCGGGGCGCCTCCTCCGTCTCTCCCAACCCCGCAGCCGCGGGACCGTCGACCATTCCCGCGACGAGCCCGCCGGTCCTCAATCGTCCTCGGCGCTCCCGTACCCGCCGCCACCGGGCGTCTCGACGACCAACACGTCCCCCGTCGCCAGCTCGGCCTGCGCGATCGGGCCCAGCTCCTCCACGTCGCCGCCGGCTCGCCGGATCGCGTTGCGGCCCGCGGCGCCCGGCTGCCCGCCGGCTCGGCCTTCCGGTCGGGTCCGTCGACGGTTCGTGAGCAGGTTGACCTCGACCCCGTCCACGAGGACCTCGATCGCCCGCTCGATCCCGTCCCCGCCCCGGTTGCGGCCCTCGCCGCCGGTCCCGGGCCGCAGCCGCTGGGCGCGCACGCGGAAGGGCAGCCGGTGCTCGAGCGTCTCGGCCGGCGTGTTGCGCGTGTTCGTCATGTGCGTGTGCAGCCCGCTGGCCCCGCCTCGCCGCGGCGTGGCCCCCTCGCCGCCGCCCAACGTCTCGTAGTAGGCGAAGGGCCGACCGTCCGCCCTGCCGCCCAACGTCACGTTGTTCATCGTGCCCTGGCTGTGCGCGGGCACCTGATCGAAGGCGCCCGCCAGCGCGTCGAAGAGGACGTCGACGTTGCGCTGGCTGGTCTCGACGTTGCCGCCCGCCACCGCCGCGCCCGGCGGCGGATCCACGATCGAGCCCGCCGGCGCCTCGACGGACAACACTCGACGGAAGCCCGCGTTCGAGGGCACATCGCCGCCGAGCACGACCCGGCTGGCGTACACCACGCCGGCCAAGGCGACCGGGAACGGCGCGTTGAGGTTGCCCGCCAGCGCCGGGTCGGTGCCGGCGTAGTCGACGTGGACCGAGGCGCCGTCGACCGTGATCTCGACGGCCAGCTGGGCCTGCCCCTGGGCCGTCTCGACGGGGGTCTTTGCCTCCCAGGTGCCCTCCTCGGCCTCTTGCAGCTGGGCTTTTGCCCGGTCTTCGGTGTGGTCGAGGATCGCGGCCCCCCGGGCGGCCAGTTGCTCGGGACCGTGGCGGTCGGCCAGGGCGGCCAACCGCCGGCAGCCGACGGCCAGGGCACCGCGCTGGGCGGCCAGGTCGCCAGCTCGTTCCCGACTCGTCCGCGTGTTCGCGAGCACGAGCTCGCGCACGTCCTCGACCCAGTCGCCCTCCCGGGCCGCGATCACCGGCGGCACGACCAGGCCCTCGGCCTGCAGCGTGCTCGCGGAGGCCGGCATGCTCGCCGCCGAGGAGCCGCCCACGTCGGCGTGGTGAGCTCGCGCCGCGAGGTAGCCCACCCGCTTGGACGCGTGGAACACCGGGGCCACCATCGTGAGGTCCGGCAGGTGGGTCCCGCCGGCGCGGGGATCGTTGCTCACGGCGACCTCGCCCTCCGCCAAGGGCCCCAGCTCGTCGAGGATCCCCTCGACGGCCAACGGCATCGAGCCCAGGTGCACGGGGATGTGCTCGGCCTGGGCCAACAGGCGCGCCTGGGCGTCGAAGATCGCGCACGAGTGGTCGCGCCGCTCCTTGATGTTCGGGCTGAACGCGGCGCGGGTCAACACCTCGCCCATCTCCTCGGCCGTGGCCGCCAGCTCGTGGCGCAACGTCTCCCGGCGCGCGTCCACCCTCACGGGGCCTGCCCCCATCGCAGCTCCAGGGTGCCATCGCCCAGCACGCGAGCCTGGGCGTCCGGCGGCACCAGCGTCGTCGTGTCGGGGCTCGTGACGATCGCCGGCCCCGGCAAGGCCACGCCAGCCGACAGCTGCTCGGCCCCGACCACCGGCGTCTCGACGGGCTGCTCGTGGCCGACGAACGTCGTCTCGACGGTCTCCGTCGGCGTCGGTGGGCCCCGCTCGTCGGCCTCGCCCGCCGGCGTGGGCGCCAGCGCTGGCTCGGCTTCGGCGCGGACGCGGACGGCCACGACCTCGACCGGCTCGTCCAGCGTGTAGCCGTGCTGGTCCGCGTGGCGAGCCTCGAAGGCCTCCCCGATCCGGGCGGGATCCTCGTCGGGCACGGTGACGGTGAGCTCGTGGCTTTGGCCGGCGTAGCGGGCGCTGGCCAGGTGCACCAGGCGGGCGGGTTCGCCGGGCAGGCGAGCCTGGGCCTCGCGGGCCAGCTCGTCGGTCAGGGCCTCGTAGCGTTTGGCGGCCAGCGCCTCGGTCGTTACCAGCAAGCCCTGGGCACGTTCGACGCGAGCCGGTGCCGCCAGCAGGCCCTCGGCGCTGGTCACGCCCGCGCCGGCCGGCACCAGCAACCGATCGAAGCCCAGCCGGCGGGCCCAGGCGGCTCCGAACTGCGGGCCAGCCCCGCCGAAGGCGGCCAGGGCGGCCTGCTCGGGGTCGACGGCGTGGCGCGCCACGAGTGTGCGCAGACCGCGCGTGGTGCGGGCGACGGCGATGTCGAGGATGGCGGCCGCGAGCGCTTCGACGTCCTCGCCGAGGGTGGCGATCGCCTCGCGGGCGGCCTCCCGGTCGAGCTCGAGCTCGCCGGCGAGCGCGGCGCTGGGCGGGATGCGGTCGAGCACGAGGTTGGCGTCGGTCACGGTCGGGCGCGTGCCGCCGTGCCCGTAGCAGGCCGGGCCCGGGTCGGCGCCGGCGCTCTCGGGGCCCACACGCAGGCCGCCGGCCTCGTCGCGCCCGGCGATCGAGCCGCCGCCGGCGCCGATCGTGTGCACGTCCGCGGCCGGCACCTGCAGGGGTCGACCGGCGACCTCCAGCCGCCAGCGCGTCGTGGCCTCGCCGTCTTGGACGAGGCTGACGTCGGTGCTGGTGCCGCCGACGTCGACGCCCAGCACGGTGGGTTCGCCCACCGCACGTGCCAGCCGTCGGTTCGCCGCGGCGCCGCCAGCCGGGCCGGAGAGCACGGCGGTCACCGGGCGCTCGGCGATCTCGCGCGGCGGCACGGTCGCGCCGGCGCTGTCCAGCACCCGGACCGGGCACGTGATGCCCGCGTCGGCCAGCTCGTCGGCCAGCTCGTCCAGGTACCGCCCGACGAGCGGGGTGAGCATCGCGTTCACGACGGTCGTCGTCAACCGCTCGACCTCGCGCGGCTCCGGGCTGGTCCCCGCGCTCGTCACCACCTCGATGTCGGCCAGCTCGGTCTCCAGCAGGTCCGCGATGGCTCGCTCGTGCTCGGCCGAACGGTGGGCGTGTAGCAAGCCCACGGCGACCGCGTCCACGCCTCGCTGGCGCACCTCGTCGGCGATCCCGGCGACCTCGTCCGGGTAGACGGGAGCCAGCGTCTGACCGTCGGCGCCCATGCGGGCGGAGACGCCGAACCGCAGATCGCGCGGCACCAGCGGCTGCGGGAGCGCCTGGTCGAGGTCGTACAGCGAGGGCCGAGCTTGTCGGCCGACCTCGAGCACGTCCTCGAAGCCCTCGTTCGTCACCAGCGCCGTGCGGGCGCCCTCGCCCTCGAGCAAGGCGTTGGTCGCCGTCGTCGTGCCGTGGACGACGCGATCGATCGCGCCGGGATCCACGTCGGCTGCCCTCAGCACGCGGCCGGCGGCCTCGCGCACGCCTTGGGTCCGATCGCGCGGCGTCGTCGGTGCCTTCGCCCGCGCCACCCTGCCGCCGGGGTCGGCCAGGACGGCGTCGGTGAACGTGCCCCCCACGTCGATCGCCAACAGGGTCTCCGCCACGCGGACGGATGCGGCCCGCCGTTGAAACACGTTCGGGGCTCAGACCAGCAAGCCGGCCGCCAGTCCCACCGTCACGAGGAACGCGGCCCACCCGGCCGCGTTCGCCAGCCATCCGTTGCCGCCCTCGTCGGCGTCGACGCGGTTGGCGACCCACAGGCAGGCGCCCACGAGCAACGGGAGCACGAGCGCGTTGGCGATCTGCGCGGTCACGATCAACCCGACCGGCTCCAGCGGCAGCACCGCGACCCCCGTGCCGATCAGCAAGACCGGCGCCCACACCGCCCGGGAGGGGCGCTCGGCGTCGCGGCCGCGCAACTGGTCGACGGCCCACGCGGCGGCCAGCGGCGCGGTGACGGCGCTGGTCAACCCGGCGGCGGCCAGCCCCAGGCCGATCGTGACCTCGGCCAACCGGCCCAGCAGCGGGCGCAAGGCCAGCGCCATGTCGGCCGCGTTCGTCACGCGGGCGCCCTTGATCGTGGAGGCGGCGGCCACGAGCACGCTGGCCGTGATCAACCCGCCAAGCACGAGGCTAACGCCCAGATCGGTGCGCATCGCGCTCAGACGGCCCTCGCCGTGCTCGTCGTCGGCCGCCAGCGCCGAGCCGTGCAGGAACAGGTTGTACGGCACCACGGTCGTGCCCACCAGCGCCAGCACCAGCCCGATCGAGCCGGCGTCCACGGAGGGCACCAGGCCGGCCACGAGGGCCTGCCCGTCGATGCCGAGGAGGCCCAGTTGCACCGCGAAGGCGGCCGCCATCACGGCCACGAGGCTGCCGAGCACGGCTTCCAGACCCTCGTAGCGGGAGAACCACAGCAACAGGAACGCGACGTCGGCGACCGCGATGCTCCACAGCCAGGAGGGGCCTTCGGTGAGCACGGTCAACCCCAGCGAGGCGCCGGCCAGGTTGCCGGCCTGGAAGGCTCCGGCCCCGAGCACGACGGCGCCGACGGAGGCGTAGGCCAGCCATCGGGCGGTGCCCGAGGAACCGGGACCCCGCTCGGCGATCACCCGAGCCAGCGGTCGGCCGGTGGCCAGGCCCAGGCGAGCCGCCAGCTCCTGCACGACGAAGGCCAGCCCGACCGCGAGCGGGATCGTCCACAACAGATCGTACCCGAGCGAGGACCCGGCCAGGGTCGCCGTGGCGAGGGTACCCGGGCCCAGGAAGGCGGCCGTCAACAGCAACCCGGGGCCAGGGCGGTAGTCCATCACGTCGGGCAGCGTGGAGGACGGGATGAAGGCTGCGGCATCGAGCGGGCCACCCCTGCGTACAACTGGTAAGTATGAAGAGTTCATACGTGGTCGTATGATCGAGCTCGATGCCAAGGTCGGAGCCCGGGGGCAGGCGGTGATCCCGAAACCGATCCGGGATCAGATGGGCATCCAACCCGGTGACAAGGTCCGGTTCCGGATCGAAGAGGGACGCATCCTCGTCGAGAAGGTCGATCCCGAGGAGCTCCTCGACGCCTTCCTCACTGCCTACGAGAAACGCTCCCTGCCGGAGGAGGTCGACTGGGACCGCCAGCAAGGCGACCGGTTCCGCGACCGGTTCGGCGAAGCCCGGCGGGAGGGGTGAAGCTGCGCTACCTCGATGCGACCGTCTTCGTCTTCGCGGCCCTCGACGAGGGCTCGCGGGGCGACAAGGCCCGCGAGCTGCTGCGATCCATCGCCACGGAGGACGACAGGGCAGCCACCTCCTCGCTGACGATCGACGAGGTCGTCTGGGTCCTCCAAGGGGAGGGCCCGCGCGAGGTCGCGGTCCGCGAGGGCCAACGGTTGCTGGCCTTCCCCAACCTGGAGGTCTTCGACGTGGCAGCGACGGATGTCTTCGACTCCCTGGCGATGATGGAGGACCACGAACGCCTGGACCCCCGCGATGCCATCCACGCGTCCGTGGCCCTCAACCACGGCGTCCACACCGTCGTCTCCGACGATCCCGATCTCGACGCCGTTCCGGACGTCGAGCGCCGACCGCTCGTCTGAGCCTCTCCGCCCGCCGTCGACGATCTGTCGGCCGACGGCCAGCGTCGCCCGGTTCCAAGGCGTCGGGACGCCGGCCGCCTCGCCGCGCTCGACGGCGGAGGCGTTCAACGCGCCCAGCTCCGGGTCGCGGCCACCCTCCAAGGCTTCCAACGACGAGGGCCGCACCGCCTGGTAGCGGCGGCCGATCAGCCACACGAGGCCTCGGCGGAAGGCTCCGCCCAGCCCCGAAGTCGCGTTGCCGGCCAGCGTGTCCGGCGCCAGCGGGCCCGCCACGCGCTCGAGATCGACGTCCTCGGCCTCGGCGACCTCCGTGCACTCGGTCAGGACGCCCACCAAGGCCTCGCGGCCCTCCCGGCGGCGCGTGATCCCGCCGACGCCAGTGCCGGCGACGACGGCGAGCCCGTTGATCGCGCACGAGACGCACCACTTGCCCCAGACCGCTCCCGCGACGTTCGTCGTCGGATGGATGCCCAGCGGTCGCTCGACGGCCCCGGCGAAGGCCGCCAGACCGGGTCGGGCCGCCTCGTCGAGGGTCCCCACCGCGATCTCGCCCGGCGAGGTGACGTACACCGATCGCGGGGTCTCCAACCGCGCGTTGAAGCCCACGATCGCCGGCACCACGCGGTCGTGACCCAACTCGTCGGCGATGGCGAGGCTCGCGAGCCCGTTCTGGACGGGCACGATCGCGCCCTCCTCGTCCACGATCGCTTCGATGGACCGGGCGCGCTGGAGGGCTTCGTCGGTCCGCGTGGCCACGACGGCCAGCCGAGCGCGGTCCGGCGGCTTCGGTGTGAGCTGGACCTGGGCTTGGCGATCCCAGCCGCGTCCCTCGGCCGACAACGTGACCGTCTCGGGCTCGTCCACCCGGCCAGAGACGACGTGAACGTCGCGCGAGCCGGCGAGGACGGTGGCCATCAGCGTGCCGAGCGCGCCTTGGCCGAGGACGACGTCGGGCGGGGGCGAGGACACGGGGACCCAACCCTGAGCGTGGGCATCAGTCCTGCCCTGGCCACCCCTGGGGGTTCACTGGCAACGTTGAAGTACCAGGGGGCAGTGCCGCCGGTGATGGGTACCGAATACGTGGAGGCTCGTGTCCTCGTCCCCGAAGAGGACATCGACGCGTTCCTCACCTTCTGCGACGAGCGCCTGGAGACCATGCCCGCGATCAACCGGATCCCCGAGTCCGCGAACAGGCACGAGGTCATCCAGGAGATCGAGGACGCGGCCGAGCGCAACGAGCCCGAAGCCAACCCCGACGCCTGACGGTCGCGGGGGCGCTCCCTCGCCGCTACGGGGCGATCAGCCGACGAGCCGCAGGCCAAGCCAGACGCCGGCGGCGACGGCTCCGACGATGAGCGCCAGCTTGAACAGGCGCTTGAGGATCGCGAACACGACCACGAGCAGGACCAGCCCGATCAGGACGACGGCGGCCCAGGTCGGGAGCCCGAAGAGCAGCAAAGCCGGCGGCATACATGTGAAGACGTAACCGAGGGGCCTTGAAACGTGCGGAAAGCCCCACCGGGGCGACACGCTTATCCGGCCAGCCGGCCTGCCCCGACCCGTCCGTGGGCAGCGAGAACGGCTCGCTTCTGGAGCGCTACCTGCGTCGCAAGTCCGTCGAGGCCGTGGCACGCGACGCCGAAGAATCCAACCTCGAACGCACGCTGACGGCTTTCGATCTCGTCATCCTCGGCCTCGGCGCGATGATCGGCGCCGGCATCTTCGTCGCCGTCGACCAGGGCGCCATCCTGGCCGGGCCCGCCGTCGCGATCAGCTACATCGTGGCGGCCACCGCGTGCATCTTCGCTGCGCTTTGCTACGCAGAGCTGTCCGCCGCCGTGCCCGCCAGCGGCATGGCCTACTCGTACGCGTTCGTCAGCCTCGGCCAACTGGCCGCCTGGCTGATCGCGTGGAACCTCGTCGCCGAGTACCTCGTGGGCAACGTGGCCGTCGCCGCCGCCTGGAGCGACAACCTCGAGCTCGCGTTGCAGACGATCGGGATCGACATCCCGCAAGCGTTGACCGCCGCCCCGGGCACCTCCGGGTTGGACTTCACGCCGATCTTCGACCTGCCCGCCTTCCTGATCGTCTCCGCCATCACCGTCCTGCTCGCCGTCGGCGTCCGCGAGTCGGCGACGACCAACCTCGTCCTGACGGTCTTCAAGATCGGCGTCCTGTTCGCCTTCATCGCGCTGGGCGCCCTCAAGGCCGATGCCAGCCTCGTGACCGAGAACTTCGTGCCCAACGGCGCCAGCGGGGTCATGAGCGCGGCCGCGGTCGTCTTCTTCGCGTTCATCGGGTTCGACGCCGTGGCGGCCGCCGCAGAGGAGACCAAGAACCCGCAACGCAACCTGCCGATCGGCATCATCGGCTCGCTCGTCGGCGCCGCGCTCATATACGTCGCCGTGAGCCTCGTCTTCGTCGCCCTCGTCCCGCCCGGCACGACTCCGAGCGGGGCCGCGCTGGCCGAGGCCCTGCGGGCCGTCGGCTACGGCGACTTCGTGACGATCCTCGTCGCCTTCGGCGGCGTCGCCGCGACGACGACCGTGCTGCTCGTGTTCCAGCTCGGTATCCCGCGCATCCTGATGGCGCTCTCGCGCGACAACATGATGCCCGGCTGGCTGGGCAAGATCCACCCGCGCTTCGCCACGCCGGCCCGCCTGACGCTCCTCACCGGCGCCGTCACCGCGATCGGTGCCGGCCTGATCCCGATCGCGGACGCGATCACGTTCACCAGCCTGGCGACCCTGTTCGTCTACCTCGTCATCTCCCTGGCCGTCCTCGCCCTCCGCAACGTCCGCCCCGACCTCGACCGTCCCTTCGAGGTGCCGGTCGCTCCGCTGGTCGTGCTCGGCGCGGTCGTCGGTCTGGGCGCCTTGATCGTCAGCCTCAACGTGCCGACGTTCCTGCAGTGGGGAGCCTGGATGGGCGTGGGCCTGATCCTGTACGGCTTGTACGGCGCCCGCCGCGGGCTGGCCGCCGACGACGAGGCCGAGACTCCGCCAGTGGACGGCGCGCCGCCGGCCCCGCCCCAGGAGTGAGGCCGGGCCCGGTCGGGACCGGCGAGGCTGGAAGCCTGGATCGAGAAGGAAGAGGGGATGTCCGGCCGCTGGGCGAGGCGATCGCTGCGGCTCGGTGGACCGCCTACACGACCATCGTGTTCCCGCCGCGCGCCTTGAGGTAGGTGAGCTGGGCGGGACCGGGGATGGAGAAGCGGTCGTGGCGGTGGTACATCGCCCACTCGAAGCGACCGATGAACTGGCCGCTGTCGCGGTCGTGGACGTCGACGTTCCACTTCATGAGGCGAGCACCGGCCATCAGCTGCTCGTCGCTTTTGTTCTCCACGTCGCCGGGCGGCAGGGGATCGAGCTCGACGCCCAGCTCCTCGCAGACCTGGTCGACGCCCTCGGACAGCTCCTCGATGAAGTCGTAGTAGGGGCCGTCGGGGTCCTTGTCCGTGTACTCGGCGACCTCGGGGTCGAAGGCCTGCTCGTAGCGACCCAGCTTGGCCTGCATCTGCTGGTGGCGCTGCTCGTAGAAGTGCGTCAGCGCGTTGATCGTCTTCCGCAGCCGGTCGGTGCTGTTGTGCATCCCCATGGGAACCGAGCGACCCGTCGGGCGCCTAATGAAAACCTCGGTTTCGACTGGTGCAGGTGCAACGTCGCCGCCGGGCGCAAGCGGGCCGACAGCTACCCGCCCTCATCCGCCGGCCGGCCCTCCGGGAACCGCACGTCCATGTGCGGATAGGGGATCTCGATGCCCTCCGCGTCGAAGCGACGCAGCACCTCACGGTACACCTCGTCCCGGGTGAGGCGCTTCTCGCGCGGCCGCTGTTGCCAGGCCAGGATCTGGATCTCGATCGCGCTTTCCCCGAAGGCGGCCACGTTGGCCTCCGGCGCGGGTTCCTCGACGGTGGCCTCGATCTCCTCCACGATCTCCAGAAGGATGCGCTCGACGGTCTCGATGTTGGCCTCGTAGTCGACGCCGACCGTCATCTCCATCCGCGTGCGAGAAGCCGGCAGGTTGTGGTTGACGACGGTCTCCCGCATCAGCTGGTCGTTGGGCAAGCTGACGAGCAGGTTCTCCCGCGTGCGGATCGTCGTCTTGTACCGGCCGATGTCGACGACGTCGCCCACCCACTCGCCGACCTCGACCCGGTGGCCGCGCTGCAGGGTCGGATCCGCCGTGACGACGAGACCGCCGAAGAAGTTGCTCAAGATCGTCCGAACCGCCAGCGCCACCGCCAGCCCGGCGACGCCCATGCTCGCCAGGACGGGCGTGATGGCGATGCCCAACGTGTGCAGGGCCAGCAGAACCCCGACGATCCACACGATGAGCGTGGCAGCCAGATCGACGATGCCCAGCAGCCGGTCGTCGAAGTCGCTGGCGGTGGACTCGACCCGCGGGCGACCGTAGACCTCCACGGTCTGCTTGATCAGGTCGGCCACGACCCACGTCCCGGCCAGCACGAGCAAGGCTTGCTCGACGCCGGGCCACCGAGCGATCCAGGCTCTGAGCCCCTCGATCCGTCGGCCGGCGTGCAGGAGAGCGAACAACACGACGAGCGCAGCCAGCGGACGGGACAGCACCCGCACGAACACGCCGTCGAACCGGAACCGGCTGTCCCGGGCCTTCTCGCCCAGCCCGTCCATCGCCCGGAAGACGGCGAAGCCGAGCAGGGCACCCGCGGCGACGAGCACCAGCGCCTCGAGGACCTGCACGATCCGCGCGGGGATCCCCGGGATCTCCAGCGCCTGCAGGAGGGCCATCCAGGACAGGGAGGGGTCGGCCATCGCCCACGGGACCGCTCGCTGGTACTTCAACCGCACGAGATCCACTGGCCCTAGCGCGAGCCGACCCTATCGTCCCCAGCAAGCATATGGCCCGCCCCATGTGACTCGACGATGACTGCCGAGCTGCCGACGATCGCCCTCCCGGGCACCGGCGATCGGGTCCCCCGCATCGGTCAGGGCACCTGGCGGATGGAGCAGGACGACCGCCGGGACTGCATCCAGACGCTGCGCCACGGCGTCGACCTGGGCGCCACGCTGATCGACACGGCCGAGATGTACGGCTCCGGCACCGTCGAGGAGATCGTCGGCGAGGCGCTCGACGGCATCCGCGAGGAGGTGTTCCTCACCAGCAAGATCCTGCCCCGCAACGCAGACCGCGAGGGCACCGTCGAGGCCTGCGAGCGCTCGCTGCGTCGTCTCGACACCGACCACCTCGACCTGTACCTGCTGCACTGGCCCAGCTCCCACCCGATCGAGGAGACGATGGCCGGGTTCCGCGAGCTGCTCGACGAGGGCCTGGTCCGATCGGTGGGCGTCTCCAACTGCTCGCTGGAGCAGTTCGTCGCGGCCGACGAGGCGCTGGGCCCCGACCACGACCTCGTCACCGACCAGGTGCTCTACTGGCTGGGCTCCCGCAACGTCGAGAACGAGCTGCTGGGCGGCCTGCGCGAGCGCGAGGTCCCCCTGATGGCGTACTCGCCGCTGGGCCAGGCCGAGTTCCCCGACGAGGGCACCCCACCCCACGACGCGCTGTCCGCGATCGCCGACGACCACGGCGCCACGATCGCCCAGGTCATGCTGGCCTGGGTGCTGCGCCACGAGGACGTCTTCACGATCCCGAAGACCAGCTCGATCGACCACCTCGAGGAGAACCTCGCCGCGGCCGAGATCGAGCTGCGCGCGGAGGACCTCGAGCGTCTGGACGAGGTCTACCCGGCGACGGACAGCTCGCGCATCCCGACGCTCTAGCCCCCGGCTGGCCACCCGCGGCGGTCCCAGTCCGGCCGTCCGTCCCGGAACAGGGTCACGTGGACGTCCACGGTCTCGTCCACGACCAGGCTGCCCTCGTCCGCGTACGCCAACAAGCGCAGATCGGCGCCCGCTCGATGCTCGAAGGCCGCCCCGGCCACGCGCATCGTAACCACCTCGCCCTCGCCGGTGAGCGTGGTCTCGTTCAACGGCTCGGTCGTCCGCACGGTCAACCCGATCCCGCTCCCCCCCGCCGGCGAGGTCTCCGAGTCGTACACCGCCTCGACGAGCACCCTCGTAACGTTGCCTAAGGGGCTCTCGACGGCCGTCCACCCGTCCGCCGTCGCCGAGAAGCCCCCGGCGCCGGCGTTCGCCGTGATCTCCACCGTCCCCCGGGCGGTCGTCACGTCGGCCCGATCGGACCCCCCGGCCGACGCCACGCCCTGGGCTTCGTCCGGCGCGAGGGCCACCAGTCCGGCCCCGGCGGCCACCACGGCGACCACGAGCACGGCGACGGCTCTCGGGTCCACACCGCCTCGTCCGCCGGTGACTCCTTCCCGTTTGGGGCCGCATCGTTAAGACGGGCGCCGGTCGCCCGTCCCTCTGCCGGGCCTCTCTCTTTCCCCGGTCCTCCCGTGACCTCCCTCCCGCAACAACCAAACCCAAGGCGCCCGCATCCATCCCTTGTGACGATCGACGAGGAGACCCTCGAGCGGTGGACGAACCTCGAGGTCCGCGAGGTCAACAAGTCCACCGTCACGAAGGGCCGACGCCTGCGCGAGCTGTTGAGCGAGGACGAACCCTCGGCCCCGACCCGCGACGGCGAAGAGCACGAGTTCGACCCCGAGACGCTCGAACGGCTCGACGAGGAGCTGTCGCCGCTCGTGCGCGCCAACCTCCGGCTCCCGATCACGATCTACTTCGACCACCAGACCGAGACCGGCGCCTACATCGCCCACGACGAGGCGATCGACGCCGTCGACCAGCTCGACGTCACCGAGACCAGCCCGCGCGAGGGCAAGCTGTGGCTTTCACGCTCCCAAGCGATCCAGATCGCCCGCGAGTACCCCAGCGCCTTCCAGTTCCTGCTCGCCTGACCCCGACCACCTCGAGGCCCTACAGATCCCCACATCCGGCGCCCCAGCCGGGCTTAGCGCCGGTCGTCGGGCCCCGTGCGAGACTGCAAGAGCATTACCGACGCCCGTCTGGGTAACCCCCATGGCATCGGTCGATGACCCGCCGTCGACGCCGGAGCCGTGGATCTGTCGACGGCGGCCGACGTGCTCACGTCCCCGGACGGGCCGGCCGTCGTCGCCCCGATCGCCCTCCCCGGCCTGTGGCCGCGGGCCAAACGTCTTCATCCCCGGGCTCGGATTCCGCGCCATGCGCCGGATCGCCGTCCTGGCTTTGCTCGTCCTCTCGTCCGGATGCCTGGGCGCCCTCGACACCGACCAAGCCGACGCGCCCGACGACCTCGCCGAGGAGCCGATCCGCGAGGCCCAACTGTCGCCCGGCGACCGATCCGCCAGCGAGGTCGCCGTCGCGACCGACCCGACCAACCCCGCGCACGTCGTCGCCGCAGCCAACAGCGACACGAGCGAGGAGGACGGCTTCGGCGTCTACGAGACCACCGACGCCGGCCAGACGTGGAACGCCACCAGCTACACCGCCGACGAGGTCCGCCAGCCCCCCGAGGGTCCCTCCTTCGAGGCCATCAGCGACCCCGTCCCCGCCTTCGGCCCCGAGGGCACCTTGTACCTGGCCGGGCTGACCGTGCTCCCGACGAGCGCGATCTTCGTCGCCGAGAGCCCCGACGGCGATCAGGTCTTCGAGGAGACGCACATCGTGCACGAGTCCGACGTCGCCTCGGAGTTCAACGACAAGGAGTGGCTGGGCGTCAACCCGCGCACCGGCACCCTGCACGTCGCCTGGCAACAGGAGCCGGCGCTCGACCAGCTGCGCCAGCTCGAGCAGGAGGCCGGCGTCGACGCCGACATCGGCGAGATCGTGCACTCGCGCTCCACCGACGGCGGCGACTCCTGGACCGACCCCCGCGTCGTCTCCCGCGGCATGCAGTCCAACGGCACCCAGATCGCCTTCACCGCCGAGAAGGCGCACATGATCTGGGTCAACTACGACGCGAACACGATCGACCACGTCACCAGCACCGACGACGGCGAGACCTGGAGCGATCCCGAACCGATCGCGCCCGTCGCCACCGTGGCCCCCTACGAACGCTACCAGCGCATGCACACGCTGCCGGCGCTGGCCGCCGACGAGACCGGATCCGACGTCTACGCCGTCTGGCACGACAGCGCCCACGGCGACGCCGACGTGCTCGCTGCCGCCAGCCCGGATGCCGGCGAGACCTGGACCGATCCCGTGCGCGTCCACGACGACGAGCCCGGCAACGGCGTCATCCAGTTCTACCCCTGGGCCACCGTCGATCCCGACGGCAACCTCCACGTCACCTGGTACGACGCTCGCCACAACCCCCAGGAACCCACGTTCGCCTACCACCACGCTCTCGCCGAGGGCCCGGCGCTGAACTTCACGCCCACCGGACCCGTCTCGAACGAGACGTTCACCCCCTTCGCCGGCGACGAGCAAGGCAACGGCACCGTCACGCTGGGCGACTACACCGGCGTCGCCGCCAGCGAGGCCGGCGTGTTCCCCGCCTGGGCCGACGCACGCGAGAACCGGGCACAGGTGTTCGGGGCGCGGGTGGCGGGGGAGGGTGCTCACCGGGGAGAGAGGATCGAGTGATCAAGTCGAGGTGGTGTCCTGCCGGAGGATGTCCAACACGATCTCGTTGCCCGCCGCATCGGTGTCGACGACTCCGATCGCGAAGTGGTCCAGGCGGAGGACTGGGCCGGAGTCCCCGGTTGCACGATCCCAGGAACCGTGGAATCGGATCTCATGGACATCTCCACCGGCGGCCGTCTCGCGTTGTTCGAACACGCTGTAGAAGAACACGTCGCCCGGACCAGGGACCGGATGGCTGGGGGTCCCGGGAGCGTGTGCGGGAACGAGGATTCGTTCGCGCCCTGTCGTCAGGTTCTGGCGAAGAATCTCGCGATCTCCCCCATCGGTTTCCCGGTCGTGCAAGAGCGTGGTCGGGCTCTCGAATCGGGGGTGGTTCCCAACCGATACGACTCTCGTCGTGCCGTTCCTCAAGTCCAGGAGTTCGACCTTGCTCGTTTCCCCGCCGGGAGTGTTTTCGCAGTCCTCGACGAAGGCGAGGTGCGTGCCAGGTCCGTTGATGTCGAGGCCGCGTTCATGCCCCAGCAGGCAGCCGCGGGGAGGCTCGTACACGGTGTGGGTCTCGTTCGTTCCGTCCAGGGATTTGGCTCGGATCTGCGAGTCTGCCGACGTGCTGGACACCCAGTACAGCTGGTCCCCGTCGATGGTGGGTGAATATCCCCTCGCCAGCTGTTCGATGTCCCCTGTTCCCCGGTGAAGTCGTTCGATCTGAGGGGGCTCTCCAGAGCTTAGGAACACTAAGTCTCCATCGGGCGCGAAGCGTGGATCCGAGATCGGCTGAGATGTGACCTGGCGGACCTCCCGAGCGGGGATATCGATGACCGTGGCGTTGTGGACGGGAGAGGGCAACCCGGAGATGCTTTCCTCATCGATCAACAGGCGAGGGGGGGATCTTCCTCTTGGAGACAGCCGGATAGGCTGAGGGCAAGGAGGAGCAGCACACAGCCGATCTCATACACACGCATCGCGATCCTGACCTACGAGACAGATTTGAGAAGCTCGGCCGGGATGGAGATGGTTTCCATTCTTTCTTCCTGGGTAGAGCTGGGGAAGCATCTGGATCCTGGCTGGCTCAACCCGTCCTCGCCCGAGGCGTCGTCGACCCGCCGGGACCCCTGCCCCTTCGCTCACCCATCCCGTGTCGGCCCGTAGACCTGCATGACCAGTGCCTGGCCGGTGTCGTGGACGTCGAAGGGCCCCAGCCGGTAGTCCTCGGTCCAGGCCACCGTCTGTTGGTCTCCGCCGGTGAGGGAGACGTGGCGGATCTCCTCCCAGGTTCGGTTGCCGTCCGGATGATCTACGCGAGCGTGGAACCAGACCTGGTCACCGGCGACGGTGGGCTGGTGGAGGGTCTCGTGGTCCGAGTCCCTCACGAAGGAAGACACATCGTCGGTCTCCGGGTCGAGGACGTAGAGGCCGTTCGTCCAGCCGGCGAACACGATCGTTCCGTCGGGGAGGAACCGCGGATGGTCTCCGCTGGCGCCCGCAACGTGGTCTGGGGGCTGTTGGGTTACGTCGAGGACCGTGTGGGTGGGCGGTCCGTCGGCGCCTCCGGACCAGACCGATCCCGCGAGCAGCGACCGGTTGGGGGAGACGGCCCAGTGCCCCTGCGGTTTGTCCTGCGAGCGTAGTTCGGCGACGACCTCCTCTTTGCCGCCGGGCTCGATCGGGCGGCGGATGATCTTCGGGTCCTCGCGGGGTGAGCCGTGGCTGAAGTACACGTGTTCCCCGGACGGGTCCGCGGAGGGGTACTTGGCGTCCTTCGAGTCGGAGAACGAGCCATTGTACGGTGTCGAGTTGTTCGTGGCGAGGTGGGTCAGCGCGAGCCCTCGTCGTTCCTCGTCGGTGTATTCGTGCAGTACACGGTCGCTGTCGACGATCCAGGGGTCAGCGGCGAACGTCGGCGTAATTGGTTCGAGCGTCTCCGAGGTCAGGTTCAGTTGGTGGAGGGGTCCGTACGGGTCCGTCTGGTTGGCGAGCAGCGGATCCAGGTCGAGGACGTCGGCTCCGGGGACGGTCGGCGGTTCTGTCGGTGCTTCGGTCGGTTCCTCGGTTCCCTGGAGGCACCCGACGAAGGCCACCGATACCAGGGCGATCACGAGTCCGGCGGTCTTCGCTGGGTGCATAGGTTCACCTCAGTGAACCGAGACCGGCGAGCCGACCCAGATCGGACCCGCGTCCGTTTGGCTCCCCCCCCCTGTCCTTGCGTTGTTTCATCTTCCTGTGCCCCGGCGCTGTTCACCGGTCCGCGGTTTGGACGTCGATGACCAGCGCCTCACCCGTGGCTTGGACGTCGAAGGGGCCGATGCGGTAGTCCTCGTTCCAGGCTACCGTCTGCGGGTCTTCGCCGTCGAGGGAGACGTGGCGGATCTCCTCCCATGTGCGGTTGTCGTCCGGGGGGCTGACGCGGGCGTGGAACCAGACCTGGTCGCCCGCGACGGTGGGCTGGTGGAGAGTTTCGTGGTCGGAGGGCCTCAGGAACGTAGATACGTCACCGCTTGCTGGTTCGAGGACGTACAGGGCTCCCTCCACGCCGGCGAAGACGATCGTTCCGTCTGGGAGGAACCGTGGATGAGTGCCCGCTACGGATTCCACTGTTTCCGCTTCCTCCTCCCCGGAGATGTCGATGAGGATCGTTTTCGTGGGCTGTCCGTCGGCACCTCCAGACTGGACCGGCCCCGCAAGCAGCGACCCGTTGCTCGATACGGCCCACGCCCCCACTGGTTGGTCCTGGTATCGCAACTCTGCGACGATATCCTCTTCGCCTCCGGGTTCGATCGGGCGGCGGACGATCTTCGGGTCCTCCCGGACAGGGGCGTAGCTGAAGTACACGTGTTCCCCGGACGGATCCGCGGAGGGGAGCTTGGCGTCCTTCGAGTCGGAGAACGAGCCCTCGTAGGAGGTCGAGTTGTCCATGCCGAGCTCGGTGAACGCGATCCCCGCTGCATGGCCGTCTTCGGCGTACTGGTGAACCACCCGGTCACGGCCCACGATCCAAGGGCGGAACGATGGAGTCGGCGTGATCGGTTCGATGGTCTCTTCCGTGAGATTCAGCCGGTGAATCCGTCCGAAGGGGTCGGTCTCGTTGTCGAGCAGCGGGTCGAGGTCGAGGGCGTCGGCTCCGGGGGCCGTCGGTGGTTCGGTGGGCTGTTGGGTCGGGTCTTCGGTTCCCTGGAGGCAGCCGGCGAAGGCCGCCGAGGCCAGGGCGATCGCGATTGTGGCGGTCTTCGCTGGGTGCACAGGTTCACCTCAATGGACCGAGACCGGCGCGCTGACCCAGGTCTGTCCCTCCTCCGTCTGCACCATCTGGTCTCCGTCTCTCCCCAGGTCCTTGAGCTGTTTCATCTTCCAGTACTTCAGGTCGTCCCACGTTGCATCGATGTACGTAGTGTCCTCAGAGTTGTACGACATCGCACCAGCCCCGGAACTGTGGTCAAATATGTCCTGGGTATTGTCGAAGTCATCGCAGGTGCCCGAATCGGCATCGTATTCGTCGAGGAAAGCTTGCAGTTGGGGGTTCTCGTAGTCGAGGTGCGTGGCGTCCTGGTTCGCGTACGGGCCATGGTCGTGGGTGGAGTGGTTGGAGCACTGGGAGTGGTAGAGCCCGAGCGTGTTGTGCCCCAATTCGTGCATCCACGTTCGCTCGACTTCGTCCGAGGAGGTACGAGTCGCGTCGAACACGGCGAGGTCGTCTCCGAACCATTCCCCCCTCCCTGCCGAACCGTTCTCGTTCTCGTGGGCGAACAGCACGTAGTGGAAGACGCCTTCGCGCTCGGAGGGGAAGAAGTCCTGCTTCCAGTCGTAGAACTCATTGCTGTCGTCACCGTCGTTAATGTGCTCTTTTTCTGCCCATGTGATCTGGTCCGCGTGGCGTGTCCCCTCGTCCATGTAGACGTGCACGTTCACGCTGTCCAGCCGGCTGCTTCCGCTGCTGTGGTTCGCGAAGTTGTCGTAGATCCGCTGCACTTCAGAGTCGGAGGGTCGGTGGTTGTGGTCCCCGCAGGTGAAGAACACATTGCATGTCTCTCCTGGATCCACCATCCAGTTCACGTGAATGTAGACCTCCCTCGTTCGGGGGTCGGGGCACTCGTTCCGCCCGTCGATATCGGAACACGAGCCGAAGACCGAGCTCGGCTCGTTGAACTCGAGGCCGTCGCGGATGCCGTCGCCGTCGGCGTCCCAGAGGAGGAGGTTGTTGGTTTCGGAGGTCGGCGCGGATCGTTTGTACCGCGTGTCCCAGGCGCTGCTACCGAGATCCTCCCACTCGAGGAGCTCTTCGCCGTCGTCCAGTCCGTCTCCGTCGGTGTCGGCGTCGTTGGGATCCGTGTTGTACGTGTCTGTCTCTTCGCAGTCTCTTAGCCCGTCACCGTCGCTATCCTTGTCGGAGACCGAGATGTCCTTCGTCTCGGAGTCAGTGGCCCCGTCGTCGTCGGTGACCGTCAACTCCACGGTGTAGGTACCCTCACACTCGAAGGAGTGGCTCACGGTCTCCCCGGAGGCCGTCGCTCCGTCGCCGAAGTCCCACTGGTAGCTCGTTATCGAACCGTCGGAGTCGACGCTGTCGGAACCGTCGAAGTCGCAGTCAAGGAACGAGCAGTTGTAGCTGTATCCGGCGGTCGGAGCGTCGTTGGCCCCTCCTTCTGTAACCTCGACGTCGTCGATGTACCAGCCGCCGTGCGCGTTGTTGTAGTCGTCCACGGCGTCGAACACGAACCGGATGTCGATCACGCTACCGGCGGCCTCTTTCAGTGAGGTGGTCTGCTGAGTCCAGGAAAGCTGGTTCGAGCTGTCGTTGAAGCTCATCAGGTTGCTCCATCCGGACCCGTCGTTGTAGTCGATGTACATCTGGTCGTGGCCGGCAGACTCCTCGGTTTCTCGCCAATCCTGGAACGAGAGCTTGGCCTCGCTGACGCCGGTGAGGTCCACGGTGAACACTCCCTCACCTCTCGTGCCGCTGCCGGTGTCATAATCGCAGGCCGACGTCCGGTGGTAGCCGAGGTAGTTCGGCGTCGACGGCGGTGTTTCGCAGCTGTCGGTCACATGCCAGAGCCCCGAAAGGTCCCAACCGTCCGCTGCCCCGTCGTCGAACGCCTCGGAATACGGGGGAGTGGGTAAGGGGTCGCTGGAGGAACCATCTGTCTGATAGCGGATATCGTCCACCCACATCGGCTCGGAATCCCACCCTTTGCTCCGCACGCTGACCTCGTCCATGGCCGAGCAGTCGAACGACAGGCCTGTGGCCGCCGTGCTTCCGCCGACCTCCACGTCGTAGGTGCAGGAGGACCAGTCGATGTTGGCGAATCTGACTGTGGTCCACGATTCGTGGGGGAACGTCGCGACGCCTCCGCCACTGTTCGTGGTTTCGACGCGGACGTCACCGGCGTTCACGGAAGCCAGCTTGGCTCGTAGCGACGGGTTCGATCCAAGTTCCACGACGTGCCAGTTGTCGTCGCTTCCGCCCGAGTGCGGTCCGACGTATGCGTCGAACGCGATCGACGAGGGTTCAGCAGTACCGGCGAGCGCCTTGGAACCCTGAGCGTGAGTGTCGTCGCTACCCCCCTGAGTCTCTAGTGCGTATCCCGCCTCCGTGGCGCGGGTGTCATCGATTTCGTAGGCTTTCCCAACGGAGTCTCTCGTCCAGCCCGGCGGCTTGTCATCCACATAGCCGGGGGCGTTGAAGTCCTCGAAGTTCCCTGGATCGTCGAACCGGAGGTTGTCGATCCACCACGGTTCAGCGTTCCACTTCTTCGCCACGTCGATCACCTTCGCGATCCCGTCACCGCAACTGCTTGTGGACATCGCGATCCCCGTGTCGAGCGTGGTGCCATCGACGACCAGATCGTAGGTACAGGCGTCCCAGTCGATGTTCGTGACGGCCGCGCTCAGCCAGGATTCCATCGGGAAGTCCTGAGTGTATTCTGTGCCTCCGGACGCGATGTGGAGGGACGAGGCGTCCTGTGATTTGAAATTCACCGTCAACAAGTCGTCCCCGCCCGGCGTCTGGAATCTCAGGAAGTGGTAATGCGGATCGGTGCCGTTCTTGTTTCCGACGTATCCTTCGAAGCGGATCGTATCAGGCGTCACATCCTCGGGAAGGGACTTCTCGCCTCGGAGGTTCTCCTCGCCATCGTCGGCACCCTTCGCCTTGATCGAATGAGGGGCGGAACTCGCTCGCGCGTCGCTCACGTAGAACTCGACGCCCTCCGCGGGCGGCGTGGGGTACCACCAACCGGGCGGGGTTTCCCCTTCACAGTTGCAGTCTGCATCGTCCACATACACCGTCGAGAAATGCGGAGCGTGGACGAGATAGGAGGTTCCTGTGAACGTGAACGGGATCGTGGTCCCGTCTTCATAGTGGAACTCCGGATGACTGAAGCCGAGGTCGGCGAGCCAGGCAGCGCTGAATTCGATCGTCTGTCCCTGCCGGTTGCCGTCCTCGAAATTAATGGCGAGGCTTGGGTCCCGGTCCACGGAACTCGTGGCGTTGGTTTCGCCGGGCGAGGGTGCATGCGCACGTTGCTCTTCCGTGACGGTCACCCACATGGGTCGGTTGTGGAGGAGAACGTGGCGCTCGTCGCCGTTGGTGAAGACGGTTCCGAGAGTGGGCACCTTCGCCCACGGCCCGGTCTCCCGGTCGACGGTGGTCCACTCTGTTTGGGAGGTGACCGAGTCGAGCTGATGCTCCAACCACGGTTTGTAAACGAGGACGTCTGCTCCCTCAGGTGCATCCATCTGAACACTGGTCTCGTTGGAAGCGACCTCCGAGGGCAGCCCCACACGCTCGGTTTCGTTGGACTGGACGCGCGTGTAGCTCGACGGCGGCAGATCCATGGGAAGGGTCACGATGACCGGCCGCGCACGGCTGTCCAGCTGAGTTCTGAGATCGTCCTGCGCCGAGTGGAGGGTGATTGAGAGTTCGTAGCTGCCCGGGGATGCGGACATCGTCAGGTTCACCCACTGCCCGACGCCCGGGACCGATTCAGTGGGCTCGGAGGCGGCACGGGTCACCGTCTGCCCGTCGTCGATCAGCTCTCCCTCGACGATGACGGAGAGCGGATCGGCTCGTTCGTTGTCGACGAACACGCCGATCGTCGTGGCCTCCGGTCCCTCCCACGGCGAATCCATGACCTTAACCTTCGTGATCCTCGGACCCGGATCGTGGCCTCGATCAGCCGTCGGACCTCCATCTGTGGATCCGCCGGCTTCCGCCACCCCCGCCCCGAAGCCCCAACCTTCGTCTGTGATCGAGGCATCATCCGACTGGAACGCCCACGGCGAGAGTCCAGCTGTCGACGCCCCCGCCGACACGGAAAGTGAGACAAGCACGAGGATCGCCCCCACGATACTGCAACGTTTCAAATCGACAGACTCATCGATAATGCCCTGCATCTTCGGCTTGCTCCAACCCTGCGAGAACAGGAAATTCGGAACTAAAGATAGCCGAACGTGTAAGCCTTTCCCTCTCAGACTGACTACTCCCTTGGGGGACCGCGACCTGCATGGGCAGATGACCCGCGGGGCGGGGGGAGGGGGGCGGGCCGAGCTCTCGGAGTCGAGCGAGGAGATCGGCGAGCTGGAGACTGAGCCCGACCGCCCCCTCTTTCCCCCAACCCTCATACCCTCCTCGCGCCTCTCCGCGCTTACACATGGCTACCGGTGAGACGACGGCCGCCGAGCTCGTCGAGCAGGGTCTGCAGCCTCGCAGCGCGGCCCAGCGCCTGCGGGACGCGATCCTGGACGAGGTCGCCCGCCTGCAGCAGGAGGAGGGCCTGGACCGCACGGAGGCGATCGGTCAGCTGTTCCCCTCGACGGTGCTCGAGGAGCGCACGCTCGAGGTGCTCGTCACGAGCCTCTTGTCCGGCTCGAACGTGCTCGTGCTCGGCCCGCCCGGCAGCGGCAAGACGACGCTGGCGAAGGCGGTCTGGGACATCTTCCCCAAACAGCTGTTCGCCGTCAGCGACTGCCCGGTGCACGATTCCCCCTTCAGCCTCGTCGATCCCGGCTACGCCGAGCGCGTGCCGCCGTGCCCGTACTGCAAGGAGAACCACGGCGGCGGCGAGGCCGGCCGACCGGGCAGCTTCGACGCCCGCGAGGTCGACCCGGCTGACGTGCCCGTCCGGCAGATCAACCTGCGCGAAGGCTACGGGCACGCCCGCGTGCAGGGCTCGCCCGAGGTCTTCCCCGACAACCTCACCGGCTCGATCAACCTCGCCCGCCTCGAGGAGGTCGGCGACCCGACGAGCCCGCTCGTCCTCCAACCCGGCAAGATCCTGCAAGCCCACCGCGGCCTCCTGCTCGTGGACGAGATCGGCAAGCTGCCGCGCGGCACGCAGAACGTGCTCCTGCAGGCCCTGCAGGAGGGCATCGTGAGCCCGGCCAAGTCCCGGGAGACGTTCCCGGCCGACGTCGTGACGGTCGCCACGAGCAACTACGAGGACCTGGGCAACATCACCGAGCCGCTCAACGACCGGCTGGCCAACGTCCAGACGCCGTTCCCCTCGACCGCGCAGGCCAACCGCCGCATCATCCGCCACGGCCTCGAGGGCCCCGGCCGCAACGTGCCCGGCCCCTACCAGATGGCCGCCGTGCGCATCGTCATGCAGTGGCGCGACCGCATGGAGGGTGGACGAGAACTCAGCGAGGTCGGCTCCAACCGCACCCTGATCGACATCGTGCAACGCACCGCGAGCTACGCCATGGCCGCCGACGCCGCCCAACCGGACCCCGACGACCTGCAGCGGGCGGCCCGCGACGCGATGACCGGCCGCATCCGCGCCCGCAGCGGTGACGGCTTCGAGGAGAACCGCCTGCTCGTCGAACGCTTCCTCGAGGAGCACGTCGACGAGGCCGCCCGCGAGGGCGCCGTCACCTACTGGTGCGGCTTCTTCGAGGACGAGCTCGCCGGCGACGAGTCCTCCGGCAAGCGCGTCGTCGAGCACATGCGCGACATCGTCGACGAGCACGGCGCCGATCCCGACCAGTGGGCCAAGCTGGCCGCCGACGGCGACGAGGACGTGGCCCGCTTCACGGCCTACGTCGCCGAACGAGACGACCTCTTGCGGGAGCAGGCCGCCCGCCGCCTGCCGGCGATCTGGCGAGCCCTGGAGGACCTGGGCGCCTTCGATCAGCGATGAGCCCCGACGACCCGCTCCCTGACTGCTCGAACATCGAGTCCCAGCCGCTGTTGTCGGCGCGCCAGCGCCGGGAACTGGTGCGCATCCTCGCCGAAGAGGGGCCCCAGGCGCTGGAGGCCTGGATCGAGGCGGAGGCCGAGGACGACCCCCGCATCCGCGAGCGCGTCGAGGCCCACCGCGAGGGCCTCGAGCGCAAGGCCCGCCGCCGCAAGCGACGCATCGAGGAGCGCTTCGAGGAGGAGGAAGAACAGGTCCGCGAGACCTGGGGCACCCAGGCCGAGCAGGCCCAGGCCCGCGAGCAGGAGCTGGTCCAGCAGATCCAGACGCTGGACCCCACCGACCGCGACCGCCTGGCCGAGCACGCCCGCGGCATGGATCCGCTGTTGACGCCCGAGGAAGCCGAGCCGACGCTGTGGGAGCGGTTCCGCGGCTGGCTGTACCGGGTCTGGATCGTCGTCGTCGACGCCTTCGCCCGCCTGTGGGCCTGGATCACCGGTACCCGGCGCGAAGACGAGGGGCCCGTGATCGATCTCGGCGACGTCCAGGTCGACCTGCCGGAGTTGACGAAGACCAACCCCGGCGTCGTCGCCCGCGTCAAGCGCCGCGCCGACGACCGCTCGATCCGCGAACGCATGCGCGATTGGTGGAACCGGCTGCGCGGCCGCGAGGACTACACCACGACGGTCGAGGACCTGATGCGTCGCGAGCTCGAGCAGGCCCAACAGGAGGTCGAGGCCGAGGTCGCGGAGGAGCGCGAGCGGCTGGAGGAGCGCATCGAGGAGATCGAGACCGAGCGCAAGGAGGCCGAGCGCGAGCAGACCAAGCGCCTGCGCGAGCTCGAGGAGCAACGCGAGGAGGAGCTGGCCGAGATCGACGAGCAGGTGCGCCACGAACCGCTCGAGCAGGTGCGCCGCGAGCTCGAGGGCGAGCTGACCGAGGCCGGGCTCGTGGGCGAGGAGGGCCGCCCGACGGCCGCTCTGCTGGAACGCTTCTCCTCGCTGCTCTACGAGGAGGTGCACCGGGCGCTACCGCGCGGCGGCCGAGCCCGCCCGGGCGCCTTCGTCGGCGGCGAGGGCACCTACGAGAAGGGCCCGCTGCGATCGCTGAACGAGCGCGGCGCCGCCGCGTTGGCCGACAGCGTCGTGCGCGCCCGGCAGAACCACCCGACCAGCGACCACATCTACGACCGCGATCTCATCGTGCGCCGCGAGGTCAAGTCCACGCGCACCCACGTCGTGCTCGTGTTCGACCGCAGCGGCTCGATGGAGGAGAAGGGCCGCTTCGAGGCCGCCAAGCGCGTGTGCTTAGTCATGTACCAGGCCGTGCGCGACCACGACCCGCGCCACCTCGTCGACATCGTGTCGATGAGCACGCACGTCGACCAGGTCGGCCTCGAGGAGACGTGGAACGCCGAGCTCGGCGGGTTCACCAACCACGCCGGCGCGCTGGACCTCTCCCGCGAGATCCTGGCCTCCTCGCCGGCCGACCGCCGGCGGCCGCCCGCCGGTTGGGCGAGCTCGAGAACACGCGGTTGACGATGCTGCAGCTCGAGACCGAGGACGAGCTGTACCTCGACGCCGCCGAACAGATCGCCCACGCCGCCGGCGGCCGCATGCAGGGCCTCAGGCCCGCGAATCTCACCGAGGAGGTCGTGCTCGACTTCGAGGCCGCGGTCGAGTCGAGAGGACAGCGAACGTGAAAGGGCACAGAGCCCTCACGCAGAGGCACCGAAGCACGGAGCAGACACAGGAGGGAAGGAGCGGCAGGGAGACCGGAAGAGAGCCTGGAACGGGAAGAACCGGCGGGCGTCGGCCCGCGAGCGGGCGAGGACCACAGCCGGTAGCCATAAACGGTAGCAGAGCCTTGATGGTGCGAGGCTCTCACATGGTCATCTGGCACTTCCCCGGAGCGCGCGGCACGATCGCGATCGCCGTCACCGCCGCCCTCGCCGCTGGCCTGGGCTACCTCGTCGGTGGCAACCCCACCGTGTGGGGCGCCGTCGTCTTCGTCGGCTTGTACGTGATGGGGTGGCTGTGGTCGACGATGGAGACCTACACCCAGAACAGCTGACCCCGGCGCGCTCCCACCGCTGGGGCTCGGGCCAGCCGTGAACCCCCCGCACGCAGTCGCGGGTATACAGCTTTTGGTCCGCTTCCACGGCGAGGACACGATCACGGACCCGGAAGACATCCAGCGCGTCCGCCAGCAGATCGGCCAACGCATCCAGCGCCTGCAGACGTCCGGCGAGACGGGAGGGGCGCGCCCTCTCCGGCGATCGCGGCGGTCGCCGCGGCCTCACTCCTGGACGAGCTCGACCCAGTTCCCGTCGACGTCTTTCACGAACGCGATGTGGCTGCCGGTCGACAACTCGGTCGGCTCCATCGCCGACTCGACGCCGTCGTCGGTCAGCTGCTCGTACCACTCGGTGACGTCGGGGACGGCGACCGCGATGTGGTCGAAGTTGTTCCCGAACTCGAGGTCGTCCTCCTCCCATTCCTTCCAGTCGGTGAGCTCGAGCTTCATCCCGCCCTCGCCGTACCCGACGAACGCGATCTCGGCGTCGTTCTCCGGGATCTCCTTGCGCGAGAGGAGATCCATGTCGAAGTGCTTGCGGTAGAACTCGATCGAGCGATCCATATCGCGCACGTTCAGACAGCAGTGGTCCAGGTGCATCACCGGGCCAAGCGGCGAGCCGGTTGAAGATCGTTCGCCCGGAGGCCGGGGCGATGGCCGGCCCTCGCGCCGAGGACGTCCGTGCCGGATCGACTGGACCCGTCAGGTTCCCCCGACAGGTTGAAGCAGAGAGGAACAGCAGAGCCATAGTGATGCTGTGGGAGGCGGAAAGAGCGAAGCTCGCCCTCTGCGGACTGGCCGCGCTCGCTGTTGCCCTGGCGTCGTTGCCGGCAGGGGCAGTGACGCCTACAGAGCCCCCTCTGCGTGAGGGAGCGCCCAACCATCCGCCGAGCGCGCAGGCCGGACCGCCGATCGTCGTCGTCGACGGCGGTCCCCACGATGAGGACGATCGGAGGGACGGGGAGGCCGACTTCAGGGTGTATGGTGGCCGCAGCAGCGATGTCGACGATTATTGGAACGAGACGCACTGCCGCTTCCCTGTTTCCTGGACGGGAGGATGGCCCCTCGAGTACGACTGGTACGAGAAGGGCCAACGGGATGGCCCGATCGCAGGGGGTTACGCGCCCATCCTTTCCTCGCGGTCGTTTGGGTTCCAGGCGTTCACGCTCGAGGTGTCCGACCACTGTGATGCGACGGATACCGACTCGGTTCAGGCGTTCGTCGCGACGAGCAAGACTGAGCTCGCCCGCTGGACGTTCGCGGACGGTCACTCTTCGGCGTGGTCGACCCAGGGTGCGGGGCATGTGACCGAGGCTTGCGAGGTCGACGCCGACGGGGCCTACCTGGCGTTCACCCTCGGCCCCGACGGAACCGGCGCCTGCACGTACCGAGCCGACGACCCCGTGCACGGGACGGCCACGTTGAGCGCGGACCCGCGCAACGCGGACGTGCTCGCGCTCGAGTTCTCCACGCGCTTCGACACCCGCGAGGGTATCGGCTCGCTGGACGAGGAGCTGTTCGGCGACGTCCGGGAGGACGTGCTCGCCGTGGAGGCCAGCTTCGACGGCGGTGCCACCTGGACCCAGGCCAACCACACGTTCAGCTACGACCGCATGGACGAGGACCTCGACGACCGATGGCACCGGGCCGGCGGCATCTACAACCTGTCGGAGCGCGACGTGACAGCTGAGGAGATCCTGTTCCGCTTCACGTTCGACAGCGTGACGGCGCCGGAGGGCGCGGAGGGGTACGGGTGGCTCGTGGACGACGTGCGGATCACGAGCCTGACGACGTAGGTCCTCGTTGCCGTCCCATTGCCCGCCGACACGCTGATAACGACGGGGGCTCGTGGTGGACGCATGTCCCACTCCCAGCAGTTCGAGAAGGTCGGCTCGCCGACGAGCCAGAGCCCGTTCCACCACGTCAACGCGCAGGGCCTGGCGCTGCGCCTGCAGGTCCAGCTTCGGGTCCGCGACGAGGAGGGCCGCATCGCGCTGGCGCAGTCCGAGACCCACCAGCCCGGCCGCTGGTGGATCCCGGCCGAGACGCTGCAACCCAACGAGGACGTCAAGGAGGGCGCCGCCCGCGTCTCCGAGACCTGGTTCGGCGAGGACCTCGAGCCCGAGCTCGCCGACGTGCTCACCTTCCAGGCCGACACGGACAACCGCGAGACCGCCTGGTACATCATCCACGTCTTCGAGGTCGAGGTCGGTCGGGACGAGCTGAGCGAGGTCCCCGACGGGCTCACCCTCGCGTTCACCGAGCCCGGCGAGGAGCCCCCGGGACCGTGGGCGATGGACCACGGCAGCGTCTGGCCCTACCACGAGTAGGCTCCTCGACCCGGCCCGGTGGCGCCCTAACCATCTTAACGAGCCGCCGGGCTTGGCCGATCCATGCACAGGGAGGCCACGGTTGCCCTATGCGCCCTAGCGATGCTGGTCGGCATGGCTCCGATGGGCGCGGCCGGCATCATGCCCGACGATCCGAGCCAGATGGACGACGACCGCCGGGAAGCGCTGCAGAGCACGCACCCGGTCCACGAGTACCACACCTGGGAGACGCTGACCGTCGACTTGCAGCAGCTCGTCTCCAACAACCCCGGCATCGCTCGCCTGCACTCGGCCGGCGAGTCCGTGATGGGGCTGGACCTGTGGTACGTCGAGATCGCGAACTTCCGCGACGAGAACAAGACCCCCCTCGACCAGCGGGAGACGATCTACCTCGACGGCGGCACGCACGCCAACGAGCAGCTCGGCACCGAGCTGGCCTACGAGTGGGCCGAGTTCCTGATCGAGGGGTACGGTGAGAACGAGACCGCCACGTGGATCGTCGACAACCGCCAGACCGTCATCCTGCCGCTGGTGAACCCCGACGGCAACCACCAGGACTCCCGATGGAACGCCAACACGGTGAACATCAACCGGAACTTCCCGTTCGGCTGGGCCGGCGTCGACGAGAACCCCGTGTTCAACGACCCCGGACCCTACCCGGCCAGCGAGCCCGAGACCCAGGCCGTCATCGACGTCATCGACAAGTACGAGCCCGACTACGTCAACAGCTTCCACACCGGCATCGAGCTCATGCTGTACCCGTGGGGCTTCGAGGAGCGCAAGCCGGCCGACGACCGGATGTTCAACGAGACGTGCGAGGCGATCGGCGAGGACGACCCCGACTTCTGCGGGGCCGTCTACGACACGATCTACCCTGCCAGCGGGATCACGATCGACTACGCCTACGAGCACCACGGCAGCGCCGCCTGGACCTACGAGGTGTCCAACGAGCAGGGCCTCTACGCCAGCACCGAGGATCCCCGCGAGCGCATGCAGCGTTACTGGAACGGCGTCGAGCACGCCTTCCTGAACGTCGAGAAGTACGGCGCCCACCCGATCCTCGACGGCGTGAGGGTCGACGGCGACCAGGTGGAGCTCACGATCGAGAACACCGGCTACGGCGAGCTCGACTGGGCCGACCTCACCCTCCAGGTGCCCGGCGCCGAGGACGTGGAGCTCGAGATCGGCGACCTGGCGCCCAACGCCACGACCACGCTCACGGCGACCGTGCCGGCCGAGGCCGCCGAGGACGGCCGGCTGTCGGTCGACATCCACTACCCCGAGCGCAAGCAGGCCCAACCGATGGAGACCCGCCAGGTCGACCTGCCCGTCGAGGTCGCCGACGGCGAGCTCGAGGCCTCACCCTTGACCGAGGCGGCCCCCGACGAGGCCACCGACAGCCTCGACGAGCCCCTGGACGTCGCCTCCGCCGACGAGGCCGACGACGGCCTGACGCCCGTGCCCGGGCCCGGCGCGCTGCTCGCCACCGCCCTGCTCGGCCTGGTCGCGGCCCTGGCCTGGAGGGCGTGATGGGCTCGCGCCCGTTCGCGATCGTGCTCGCCTTCAATGACGCCGATCGCGACCGGTTCGTGCTCGCCCGCCACGCCGACCGGGGCTGGGAGATCCCCGGCGGCCGCGTCGAGGAGGGCGAGACGCCCACCACCGCCGCCCGGCGCGAGTTCGCCGAGGAGGTCGGCCACGCGCTCGAGAGCCTCGCCGAGGTCCTCGTCCAGGAGCGCGAACGCGGCACATGCCACGTCTTCGCCGGCCGGCTCGGCCCCAACGTCGAGGAGGGCGACACCCACGACGACAAGATCGAGGAGTCGCGGCTCGTCTCCAGCCTGGACGAGGTCGAGCCGCTGGCCTTCCCCGACGACCCCTACGAGGCGATCGAGGAGGAGCTCGACGTCGATCTCGGCGTGCCCAGCGACGGATAGGGAACACGGAGGACAAAGAGCACCACCCGGAACCATGCAGGAAGGGATTCGGCCCGCCGAGAATGTAGGCGGGACCGCTCGCCCCCGATCCGAGCTTCCCTTGCTCCCTCGCCCGGCTCTCTACCATTCCCAACCTTTCCGTCTCCGTGGGATCCTCTGTGCCTCCGTGTCTCCGCGGTCGGGTTCCCCGCTCCGTGCCCTCTGCCTGCCACTCCGCCCTCCCCACCCAAAACGGTTACAAGCCCTCCACGCCACTCCTCCTCATGCGCTGGGAGGCGTTGGCCGCGATCGCCCTGTTGTTGACCGCCGCCCCCGCCGCCGTGGCGGACTACGTCCACGACGAGGACCCCCCGACGGGACCCACCGCGTCCGGGGACGAGGACCAGCACCCGGTCGACGCGTACCACACCTGGGAGACGCTGACCGTCGACTTGCAGCAGCTCGTCTCCAACAACCCCGGCATCGCTCGCCTGCACTCGGCCGGCGAGAGCGTGCTCGGCCTCGACCTGTGGCTCGTCGAGATCGCCAACTTCCGGGACGAGAACAAGACACCCTTGGACGAGCGCGAGACCGTGTGGCTGGACGGCGGCACGCACGCCAACGAGCAGCTGGGCACGGAGCTGGCCTACGAGTGGGCCGAGTTCCTGATCGAGGGGTACGGTGAGAACGAGACCGCCACGTGGATCGTCGACAACCGGCACACGTTCATCCTGCCGCTGGTCAACCCCGATGGCAACCACGTGGACAGCCGGCAGAACGCTCGCGGGGTCGACCTCAACCGCAACTACCCCGTCGGCTGGGGGGCCCTCGACGAGGGGCGCCCACCCGTGGGACCCGGCTCGTACGCGCTCAGCGAGCCCGAGACGCGGACGATCGTCGACTGGTGGGCCAAGACCGAGCCCGACTACGTCAACAGCTTCCACACCGGCATCGAGCTGATGCTGTACCCGCCCGGCTACGAGGAGGCTGACCCGGCCGACCAGCAGGTCTACCGGCGGATCTGCGAGGAGATCGGCGAGCCCGACCCCGAGTTCTGCGGGCCGATCCACTCGACGATCTACCCGGCCAGCGGCGGCTCGATCGACACCAGCTACGAGCGCTTCGGCTCGGTCTCGTTCGCCTACGAGGTCACGACCGAGCAGGGCCTGTACGCCAGCATCGAGGACGTGCGCGAGCGCCTGGACCGCTACTGGGACGGCGTCGAGCACGCCTTCCTGAACGTCGAGCGGTACGGCGCCCACCCCGCGATCCAGGACGTGAGCGTCGCCGACGAGACCGTGGACGTGACGATCGCCAACGAGGGCTACGGCGACCTCGCCCGAGCCGACGTCA
Organism: Thermoplasmatales archaeon SW_10_69_26; assembly: GCA_003009755.1. Taxonomy (GTDB): domain Archaea; phylum Thermoplasmatota; class SW-10-69-26; order SW-10-69-26; family SW-10-69-26; genus SW-10-69-26. Next base: position 1,576 of record PXUB01000007.1, on the reverse strand, counting down.
CGATCGAGGTGCCCGGCGACGCGTCCATCGAGGCCACCCTCGACGAGCTGGCCGCCGGCAACGCCACGACCCTCAGCGTCGAGCTCCCTGTCCAGGCCGCCGAGGACGGCCGCGTGTCGCTGGAGCTGGCCTACCCCGAACGCCAGCAAGCCGAGCCGACGGAGACCCGCACCGTGGACCTGCCCGTGAGGGTCGAAGAGGGCAGGCTCACCGTCGACGCCGACGCGGACGAGGCCGATCTGGCGGCCGCCTCCGTCGACGAGACCGAGACCAACGGCGTGCCGGGGCCGGGGGCGCTCGTGGCCGCTCTCGCGGTGAGCCTGGCCGCCGGAGTGCCCAGGCGGCGGTGAGCTCGCCGACGGCCAACGACCCCGCAGAGGCCGCGAGACGAGCTTGCGCGACGTCGAACGCGTCATCGCCCGGATCGAGAGCCGCTGGCGAGCCGTCCTCGAGGGCTGCCGCGGGGGGGGCCGCTGGCTGGCCACCGGCGACGACTTGGCCTTCGCCGAGGGGTCGACGAGGACCCGCTTCGATCGGGGGTCCGAGCACGGAGGGAGTTAAGTGGGGCTGCGAGAGATACGAAGGCCATGGACCCGGGCCGGCGGACCCGCAAGAAGATCCTCGAGGCACGTCGCATCCGTGATGTCCCCCCCGAGCAGTCGATCCGCTCGGCCGCCCGGATGATCGAGGCCGCCCGCCGGATCGCGGAGGCTGCCGACCGTGCCCGCGCCTGATGGGACCGTCCCCCTCGACAACGTTGCGGCCCGCTTCGCCCGAGCATGCCGGAGAGCCGAGGTCGATCACCTCTTCGTCGGCGGCTTCGCCGTCGTCGCTTGGGGCCAACCCCGTACGACCTCCGACATCGATACCCTCCTCCGGTACGGGGAGGAGGACGTCGCACGCCTCGTGGGGGCGCTCGCCGACGAGGATCTCGAGACGTCGACTCGCGACCTTCGTGCCGCGTTGACGGATGGCAGCCACGTGAGCGTCTTCACCGAGGATCCGATCCTCACCGTGGATATCAAGCCCGCGCTCGACGCTTCCGAGGTCGAGCAGATCCAAGACGGGGTGGAGGTCCAACTCGACGAGGGCCCGGTGAGCGTGGCTCCGCCGGCGGATACGGTCGTGTTCAAGGTCCTCTTCGGCTCCGAGCAGGATCTCCAGGATGCCCGCTCGATCCTGGCCCGACAAGGCGACCGGCTCGATCGCGAGCGGCTTGGGGCCCTCGCCTCGCGCCACGGTGTCGGCGACGAGGTCGACCAGATCCTCGCGGAGGTCGAGGCCGCCCTCGAGGAGGATGGAGGATCCCCAACGGGCCGATAGCAGCCGGGTCGCCCGGGCTAGACTGCCGGCTGTGCTTGGGTTAAGCTCTCGCCGTCCTCAGGCGGTGAAAGCGCGGAGCCGAGACGAAGGAATGCCCGGAGGGCATTTCGAGGTCGAAGGCGACAACGCTTGGAAACGTCACAACTTGTAAGGTATCGTATCATCGCCGCCTGAGGGCGGCCTCGCGTGGAGGCGCCGGTCTGAGGCGGGCAATCTCGTTGTCGCCCTCCGTCGAAAACCCACAGGGGGTTTC
>PXUB01000006.1 GCA_003009755.1 Thermoplasmatales archaeon SW_10_69_26 | reverse complement strand
GCGAACCCGCACGCAGTATTCGACGACCTGAGTACGGGTCCGAGCGCCGCATCCACCGGAGGAGCCAAGCGAGGACCCGTGCGAAATCCGGGATCCAAGGCTCGACCCCCGAAGGGTGGAGAGCCACCGGATCTCGGAAACGTCGAACACGGTCAAGGGTACCGACTGACGCTTCCTCACAACCTCCTTCGACCTCCGAAGGGCCCAGCGAGGGGACGTCCGAATCCCCTGGATGACCGGCACGGACAGAGCGTTGTCCGAGTCTTCCACGGCCTGAACACCAACCCGGGCCTACGTCCGACCTCGCATTCCGTCGAGGCCGCCCAAGCCCCGAGGCTTGGTCTATGCCCCGACCTCGATGCCCGCCGATCACGCCACGGCCTCAGGGCCGCTCATCCATGAGCTTCTCGCTGTCACCACAGCTGGCCCACGTGCGATCCTCGCCGCTCGTCAGCTCTCACGTCCGCGCGGCTTCGCGCGTGGGTGTCAGCACGAGGCCGGCGGTGAGCGGGGAGCCGGCGATCAGCAGGTGCAACACGTTGTCGGCGGTGTTGATCGCCAGCGGCTGGACCACCTAAACTGCCGGACGTGTTTTGCTTACGCTCTCGCGCCGGTCTNNGGGGGCGACAACGGCCGAGCACCGGTCTGCCACGCAGACCGGTCTCGGCTGCGTACGGATCTTCGATCCGTACAGCAAGATTGCCCGCCTCAGACCGGCGCACCAGAACATTTCCGGTCCCACGGTCTCCCCCTACGAGCGGTCGGCCAGAAAATGTTCACCAAATCGAGGGGGAGCGGTCTCCGTGACCCCCCCTCACGGCGAGAGCTTAACCCAAGCATGTCCGGCAGTCTAGGAGACGCCGAGGAACCCGAGCGCGGTGACGAGACCGTACACGGCCCCGAAACCGAGTTGTAGGTGCGGGCGTGGGATTCCCGCTCGTACCCGGCGACGAGGGCGACGATGCCGGACAGCAGGTGCACGATGTTGTGCGTGGCGTTCACCTGGAACAGCCCGTCCGCGCTCACGAGCGGGTTCGGGACGAAGCCGAGCACGCCGATGGCCACGAACACGTAGCCGAACGTCTTGGCGACGGTGCGCTGGTCGACCATGGCGAGCGCGACAGGCGCGGGGACCGGCAAGGGGGTTGACGCGAAGGTCTTCCCCAGCGGGGCCACGGCCGGCGGCAAGCGAGGGCTCGCACCGTCGGGAGGCTGTTGGTCCCGCCCAACAGGCGCTTCACCGAAACCGAATCCCTCGACCCGGATGTGGCGCTGGGTCGCCGCTTGCCTCGGCGAGCGGTGACCGGAGGTCGGCCCATGCAGATCCTGCTGACGAACACCTACAGCCACCGGAACAAGGGCGATGGCGGCATCGTGCAGGGCATCCTGTCCTCGTTCTGGGCGGTCGACGAGGACGTGGGGTTCACGCTCGTGTCCCTGGACCCGCAGGCGGACCGCGCCTACTACACCGATCCCCGGATCGAGGTGATCGAGGCCCCCGTCCCGGTGCCCGACCCCGAGGCCGGCAAGGCCGCTCAGGCCCGGCACTGGCTCGCCCAGCTGTTGTGGCGGTTCCCAACCTCGTGGGCCGGGGCCCGCGGGGACGGCCGCTGGGCCTCGCCCGAGGCTCGCCGGTTTCTGGCCCGAGCCCGCGAGGCCGACCTGGCGCTGGCTTGCGGCGGCGGCTACCTGCACGATTCCTTCCGGATGGGCCTGTACGTGCACCTGGCCCAGCTGTGGCTGGCCGACCGCGCCGGGCTGGACGTCCACCTGTTGCCGCAATCGATCGGCCCGGCCAGCGGCATCGAACGCCGCCTGCTCGCCCGCACCCTGGCCCGCGCCGAGCACGTCTACGTCCGTGAACCCGTTTCCGAAAGCTTCGTGCAGCACCTCGACGTCGACGCCCCCCTCACCCTGGCCCCCGACCCTGCGTTCGCTCTCGAGGCCGACCCCACGTCCGCGGCTCGCGAGGCGATCGACGCGGTGCACCAGCTGGAGCCCCCCGTCGTCGGGTTCACGGTCCGTCGGTGGCACTTCCCCGGCTTGGACCAGACCCAGGCCCGCTACGAGCGCTACCTGGCCGCCTACGGGGACCTGTTCCGCGACCACGAGGACGTGGATTTCGTGTTCGTCCCACAGGTCACCGGGCCCGGCGACGACGATGACCGGATCGCGCTGGCGGACCTCGAGGAGCTGATGGACTGGTCCGATCGGCCGGCCAACGTGCACAGCCTCGACCCCGAGCTGACCCCCCGGGAGCTGATCGCCGCCATCGCCCGGATGGACGCCTTCGTCGGCACCCGCATGCACTCCAACGTGTTCGCGCTGTGCGGGCGCGTCCCGACGTTGGCCGTCTCCTACCTGCCGAAGACGGACGGCATCATGGAGATGTTCGGCCTCGAGGACTGGGTGCTGGACATCGCCGAGCTGACCCCTCACAAGCTCCGCGACGGGTTCCAGCGCCTGATGCGCGCCCGGCAGGGCTACGCCCAGCGGTTGGCGGCGCGGATGCCCGAGGTCCAGACCCGGGCCCGCCAACCGGCCCGGGACGTGCTGGACGCCCAGCTGGCCCCCACCCCGGCGTCGCGATGACCCCCACGCCGGCAGCACGCCACCTACGGGGGGGCTAGGCGGCGTGGACCGGGACACGCTGGTTTACGTCGGCGGGCGAGGCACCTACAGCCTGCTGCAGTTCGGTGCCTTGGTCGTGTTCAGCCGGCTTCTGCCGCCCAGCGAGTACGGGCTGTACGCGATCGGGCTCGCCACGGCCGCGCTGGGCAACGCCGTCTTCTTCAACTGGATCAAGCACTTCGTGCTGCGGTTCAGCACCGGGGACGACCCCCAGCGGTTCGCGGTGCTGGCCCACGCCCGCCGCCGGTACGCCGCCCTCGTCGGGCTGGTGGTCGTGGTGGGCTTGCTGGCCGCCGCGGGCGCCTACGTCTGGCTCGACGCCCGAGCCGCGATCCTGGCCGCGGGCGTCGCGGCCGTGCTGGCCTGCCAGGGCCTGTTCGAGCTGCACCTCGAGTACCGGCGAAGCGTCGAGGACTCGGCCCGCTACGCGGCCGGGCTGGTCACGAAAGCCGTGGCCATGCTCGGCCTCGGCGGCGGGCTGGCGTTGACGTTGGGCACCTTCGTGGGTCCCTTGGCCGGCGTGGCGGCCGGCTTCCTCGCTGGAGCCGGTCTGCTGGCGGTGGGCATCCCCACCGACGAGGGGCCGGCCCTGGACGGGGACGATCGCCGACGGCTGCGCACCTACGGGCTGCCCTTGGCCGCGATGTTCGTGTTCACGTACGTGATGGCGCAGATCGACCGCATCCTGTTGGGCGTGCTCGTGGACTCGGGCGCGGCCGGCGTGTACGCGGTCAGCTACGACATCGCCCAGCAGGCCATCTTCGTGCCGTTGATGGCGGTCAGCCTGTCCTACTTCCCGCGCGCCGTCGCGGCCTACGAGGGCCAGCTTGCGGGCCGCGTCGTCGAGATCCTCGAGGAGAACGTCAACTACCTCGTGGCCTTGGGCGTCCCCGCCACCGTGGGGCTCAGCCTCGTCGCCGGCGATCTGACCCGCATCCTGCTGGATCCAGCCTACGCGGAGGTCGGCCGCGTGCTGGTGCCCTTCGTCGCCAGCGGTGCCTTCCTGCTCGGTTTCCAGGAGTTCTCGTTCAACCGCGCCTACCAGCTCGAGGAGTCGACTCGCCCGTTGTCCGTGATCCACGCCGCCGGCGCCGGCGTCAACCTCCTCGCCAACCTCGCCGCGATCCCGATCTGGGGCGTGCTCGGCGCCGCCGCCACGACCGTCGTCACGTACGCGTTGACGTTCGCGTTGAAGGCCTACCGCGTGGGTGGAGCCTTCGCCATCGTCAACGACGGGCGGTTGTGGGTCGGCGTGGGTCTGGGGACGGGCGCGATGGCGGCCAGCCTGCTCGCCCTGCCCCGGTTGGAAGGCTACGTGGGTCTGGCCGGCGCGGTCTCGGGGGCGGCCTTGGTCTACCTCGTCGTGTTGTGGATCGTCTGGCAGCCCGAGCTGCCCGATATCGGCGAGCCCGAGGGCGAGGTGTAACTCAGCCCGTGTGGACCTCGACCCAGCGGTGCATCGTCAACGGCTCCTCGCGGTGGTCGAGGTCGACGTAGGTGCGAGCCGTCCACAGACAACACGAGGGCGCCGAGAACGACACGTCCACCTGGGCCTGCTCGCCGTCCGCGAGCCTCAGCTGGTCCTCGTGCACCGGCCAGCCGGCCTCGCGCGAGGTGTTCGTCGCGTTCTCGGGGAACAGCCGCGTCTCTAGGGTGTAGGTGACCGTGCGCTGCTCGTGGTTCTCGACGGTCAGGGTCCACGCGATCGGCTGCTCGGGGGCGACGTGCGCGATCGGGTCGACCTCCGAGGCGTTGGCGTAGTGGGCTTCCGTGTAGGGGTCGGTCCCGTCGTAGAGGCCGGCTCCGAGGGCGACGACGACCAGGGCGACCCCGATCACGACGGCCGAGGTCGGGCTCGCCGGCGAGGGCCCAGGCTCGGTCGGGGCCTCGTCGGCGCGCGCCTGGTCCGCCCCGGCCTGCGTGGCTCCCAGGGCCAGTCCCCCGAGCAGGACCAGGTGGGTGACGAGCAGGGTCTGCCGGGACAGCCCGAGGGTCTGCGAGAGCGCGAACCCGACGAGCACGATCGCGGACAGGCTGAGGGCCGCCGAGAGCCCGAGCGTCTCGTAGAGGCTGCTCGTGTCGACCCCCATCCAGCCGCAGGCCCGCGTGATCGACAGGGCCAGGTAGCCGGGCGCCAGCAACAGGACCGGGCCCACGATCACCAGCAACAGCCAGGAGGTCAAGCTAGCCATCCGGCGGGCCCCTCCCGGCGCTCCTCGCGGCTCGGTGCGTGGTAGTGTCACTCGGCATAGACGTAGGCTCCCGTGTTGGGCGTGTCGTACAGTTTCGCGTAGGCGGGGGAGGTCGCGAACGTGCGGCGCTGGTCCTCGTCGACGGGGAAGAACACCAACGAGAGGCTCTTGTCCAGGCCCAAGTAGAGGTCGGTCATCTCCTCGCGCCAGAGGATGTAGGTCTCGCCGACGGGTTCGCCGTCGCCGCTGTACACGTAGGACCCGGTGGCGTGCACCTCGCCGTGCGCCATCGGACCCACCAACTCGTGGGTGGTCAGGTCGCCGTACACGACGGTGCCGTCGTCGAGCTCCTCGTCGACCCAGTCGGCCATCGCTTGCTCGTCGGTCGCGTAGTACATCCGCACCTGGCTGCGGTAGTGGGCGGGCTCGCGGTCGTCGCTGAGCAGGTGGGGCGACAGCGTGTACAACTGGAAGGTGGCGAAGACGACCAGCAGGGCGCCGACGACGGCCAGCACCGGGCGGGGGCTGGGCACGAGCGCGGCCACGTCGCCGATCTTGTCGCGGATCGGAGCCAACCGTTCCCGCGCCGAGGCGAACACCGACTCCCGGGAGGGCACGTCGGCGGCCAGCACGAGCAAGAACACGTAGCCCCAGGGCAGCATGCGGGGAGCGTCGAGGCCGACGGTCACGTTCGTGACGTAGACCGCGAGCATGATGCCGAGCAAGACGCCCGACCACGCCAGCAGCGACACCCGCCGACCGTCGAGCGTGCCGTGCACGGCCCGCCAGGCCACGTTGAGCAGGCCGAAGGCGACGAGCGCGACGGTGAGCACGGCGCGCGTGTTGAAGATGAACACGTCCCGGCCCTGGCGCTCGTAGAACACCGCCTCCTGCACGTTCGGGTCCGGCGTGTCACCGGTCGAGGCGTTCGCGGAGCCGTCGGCGCCTGCGCTCGCGCTCGAGCCGTTGGCGACCGGATCCGGCGGCGGCTGGCCTGCCGGGTCACCAATCGGGCTGGTGATCGTGTCGAACAGGGAGTCGAACTGGCCGAGCACGCTGGGATCGCCGAACACGACGGTGTAGCCGACGGCGAACACGGCGAACACGCTCACCGGCACCGGCAGCCAGGCGCTCGAGACGCCCGAGCCCAAGCCTACGCCCTCGAGCGCGTGGTGGCTGAGGACGAACAGGATCAGGAAGGTCAACAGGAACGCGGTGCTGAGGTGGTGGGTGAACACCAACGCGGCGGCCACGAGCACGAACGCGGCCAAGAAGACGGGATCGTGGCGGCGGGCGTAGCGGAACAGGAACAGGATGCCCGCCAGGAAGAACACGAACCCCAGCGACTCGTGGACGTACATCGCCTGGAAGACGTTCGTCAACGAGAACGCCGCCCAGGCGAGACCGACCCAGGCGGCCAGCCGGTCGTCGGCCAGCACCTCGCGCGCCAGCGTGACCACGATGACGAGCGCGGTCAACGTCAACGCCGGGGGCACCAGGCGAGCCAGCGCCTGCACCTCGACCCCCGTCAGGGCGGCCAGGGTGCCGGTCACGAAGCTCAACCCCGGGTAGTGGGCGTACCCGGTGGCCTTCTGGGAGACGAACCCTAGGCCCGGCTCCCACGTGCCCGAGGCCAGCAACCGCTCGGTGACGGCGACCTCGAAGTGGGGATCGCGCCCGACGAGGCTCGGCTGGAGGAAGATCGTGACGGCCAAGATCGCCAGTTTGAACGCGATCGGCCCCGCGTAGGGATCGACCCGGGAGCCGACCAGCCAGGCGTGCACGGCCAAGGCCACCGCGCCCAAGGCGAGGCCGCCGATCACGACGAGGTAGGGGGCCGATCCGAGGGCTTTGGCGACCACGGCCACGGCGAGGGCAGCCAGCGCCGTCGCCACCAGCCAGCCCGAGCCTCGGTCGACCCTGGCGGCCGGCCGGCGGGCGTGATCGATCGCCACGGGTCAGCTCCCTCCCGTGACGTCTCGGAACTGGTGCTCGTAAGCCTCCACCATGCGGGGGACCGAGTAGCGCTGCTCGGCGACCTTGCGGCACCGCGGCCGCATCGCGATCAACCGCTCCTCGTTCAGGGTCTCGATCGCGTCGTTCCAGTCGACGGGGTGCTCGGGCAGGCGCACGCCGAGCTCGCCGGGCGGGCAGATCTCGGCCAACCCGCCGCGGGCGGTGTGCACGACGGGCGTGCCGGCGGCGAGGCTCTCGAGGACGACCATCGGGCAGTTCTCCGGCCAGCGGGAGGGCACGACGGTCGCCAGGCTGTTGGCGACCTGGGTGGCCAGCTGCTCCTCGTCGACGAACCCGAGGTGATCGATGCGGGGATCGGTCTCGGTGATCGCCTGGATCTCCTCGGCGAGGGGACCGGTGCCGGCGACGTCGAGGTCGAGGTCGGCGCTCGAGGCGGCGAAGGCCTCGACGAAGGCGAGCACGCCCTTGTGCTCGGCGAGGGCGCCGTACATCGTCAACCGCGGATCGGGGCTATCGAGCACGTGGTCGACGTCGGTCGGGACGCCGTTGGGCACGATCGCTAGCTCGTCGGGTTCGACGACCCCCTCGTCGACGAGCTCACGCCCGAGGTAGCGTGAGGGCGTGACGACGCGGTCGAGGGATCGGGTGCGACGGCGCACCCAGGCCTGGTAGGCCGGTTCCAGAGCCGCGGCCACGCGGCCGATGCCCTCGGGCCGGCGGTTGAGGACGGGGGAGGCCAGCTTGAAATCGTGCGCCGTGTACACGGTCGCGATCCCGTGCGCGGCCAAGGCGTCGAACACGCCGAACCCCAAGCCCTGGATGTTGTGGACCGAGGCCACGTCGAAGGGCCCGGTCTCGGCCAGCGCCCTGTCCAGGCGGTCTCGCATGCCCTCGCCGTGCAGCTCCTTGACGTGCCAGACCCCTTGCTCGACGATCGAGGCCCCCTCGGCCTCGGCCGGGTGATAGGGCGCCTGGAGTGGAACGGTGAGCCTCGTCCAGGGCACCGGGCCCGGGTCGGGGGCCTCGTCGGCGAGGCTGAGCACGGTCACCTCGTGCTCGTGGCCCAAGCCCTCGGCCAAGCAGGCGGCCACGCGTTCGGCACCGCCGGTGTGGCGGGCCGGGTCGGCCGCGGCGACGATCAGGACCCGCACGGGGCTGGCCCTCGGTCGAACCGAAGCAGCGGTCGCTCGTTCGCTTCCCGAACGGGCAAGACAGGCCGACGACGATCAGGTTGCAAGAGCACCGACGAGGCGTCCTCCTGGGCCGGGGGCCCGGGAGGACTAGGGGGGCTGAGAGGCCAAAAGGGGCCGCGTGTGCCCGACATATGGCTCACGCGGGCGCTTGCCGCGCCAGGGGGGCATCGCCCACCAGCGCCTCGTAGAGGGCGTCGAGCTCGGCGACCGGTCCGCGCTCGCGCACCGTCTCCCGCACGCGAGCCTTCTGCTGCTCGCGGTCCTCGTCCGGCACCGCCTTCTTGGCGTCGGCCTTGTCGCCGTACTTGTCCTCGGCCAACCGCTCCAGGTGGGCCGAGATCGCCGCCTCGGCCTCGGCCACGGCCTCCGGCGAGGGCCGTGAGGGCTCTTGGCCCAGGGAGGTCTCGATCTCGGCCAGGACGCGCGTGGGATCCTCGATCGCCGTCTGGAACGGGACGACGGTGAAGGCCTCCCGGTGGTCGTCGACGTAGCGGTGGTACTGGGCGTAGTGGGCCTCGTGGTAGGGCAGGTTGCCACCTGAGCGGATGACGTTGGAGGTGACCGCATCCATCGGGTCGCGCACGAGGACGAACGTCGGCACGCCGAAGCGGCGAGCCATCTTGAGCGTCGCGCTCGCGTGACTGTGATGCACGATGCGGTGGCCGTCGAGGAACCGGGCCGCGAAGTTGAACATGTACGAGTTCGCCGAGCGCGGGTAGCCGTCGAGGACCAGATCGTGGTGGGGCAGGCACACCGCATCACGTGCTCGCTTCCAGCGCTGTGACGGGAACCTCGCAGCCACGTAGGCGCTCCACAGCGGGGGCGAGGCCCGCACGGCGAGCTTGATCCGGTGGCTGGGTTGCATGGAACCTGGTTCTGGAGGTCACCCAACTCAACGTGACTCGACCCCTACACGTGAGAACGGCTGTAGAGATGGAGGGTTTCCACCAAAGTCTCTATCGCGGCGTCCCACGAGAAGCGCTCCACGACGCGCTGGCGGCCGGCGTGGCCCATCTCGCGAGCCCGCTGGGGGTCCTCGATCAGGCGCGCCAGCTTGGCCGCCAGCCCGTCGGGGTCACCCGGGGGCACGAGGTACCCGGTGCGCGGCTCCTCGATGGCTTGCGGGATGCCGCCGACGTTGGAGCCCACGACCGGGGTGCCGGAGGCTTGACCCTCTAGCAACACGAGACCGAAGCCCTCCGAGCGCGTGGTGCTGGGCAGGCACACGGTGCGAGCTCGGGCGTAGATCTCGGCCAGCTTGTCGTCGGCGACGAACCCGTGGAAGGTGCACCGGTCCTCGATCCCGAGCTCGCGCGTCATCTGCTCGTAGCTGGCCCGGCGGTCGCCGTCGCCGACGACCGAGAGGCGGGCCTCGTGGTTCGCGGCCAGGCGGGCGAACGCTTCGAAGAGGACGGGCAGGCCCTTGTGCGAGCTGGTGTGGTCCAGGCGGCCGACGAACACGATCTCGGGTGGGGTGGCCTCGGCGGCGTTGGCGGGGTGGTAGCGGTCCGTGTCGACGCCCGGCGGGACGGCTTCGGTCTTGCCCCGGTGGGGGGCCAGCTCGTCGCTGGAGGCGGCGTAGGCGTCGGAGGTGACGAGGATCCGGTCGGCCAGCGCCAGTGTGCGTTCGCCCAGCGCCCAGCGGTAGGCGGCGATCGCCGTGCGGTGCAGGGTGTGCCGGGGGTCGAGGTCGTTGTGGTGGAACAGGACCGAGGGAACGCCCTGGCTGTGGGCGGCGCGGACGGCGGCGTCGGCCATGCCGGGCACGGGCGTGTGCGTGAGCACGAGGTCGGCGTCCTCGTCGGCGATGAGCTCCGCGAGCTGCGAGCGCCACCGGGCGCCGACCGGGGTGTGGAACAGCCGCGCCAGCGTCGGCAGGTGCACGGTGCCGCCGTCCAGTCGGTGGGCCTGGTTCACGTCTTTGCACGAGCAGCTGGCCACGGGCACGACCTCGAAGCCCTCTCGCGCGTTCAACCGGTCGGTGATCTGCTTGGCCACGTTCTCCAGGCCGCCGACCTCCGGCCAGTAGTAGGGGGCGGCGTTGAGCACCCGCAAGGTGGAGCGGCCCGTCGTGGACGGGCTCATGGCGCGCCTCGCTCGGCGACGTCATGGTACAAGCGGTCGACGCGCTCGGCCACGCGGTTCCAATCCAGCACGCGGCCGAACTGCTGGCGCACGGTCTTCTTGCGCGGGTCCTCGTCCCGGTAGATCCAGCGCTCGAGCTTGGCGGCCAGGTTCGTGGCGGGCGGCCCGAAGGTGTCGCCCAGCTCGTCGTCGAGCACGAGCTCGGTCGTGGCGTTCGTGGCCGAATCCAGGGTCAACACCGGCGTCCCCGTCGAGAGGGCTTCGAGGGCCACGATGCCGAACCCCTCCACGTTCGAGGGTTGCACGAGCACGTTGGAGGCCTTCATGAGGCCGTAGACGTCCTCGATGTCCGGCAGATAGCCCAGCAGCTCGACGCGGTCCTCGAGGTGCTGATCGTGCACGAGCTCCTCGAGGTGCTCGCGCTCGGGGCCTTGGCCGACGATGCCGGCGCAGACGTCGTGGCCCCAGGCCTCCAAGCACTTGACGGCCTGGACGAGCAGGTCGACGTTCTTGTACCCGTTGAGGCGGCCGGTGTAGACGATGTCGTAGCCGTCCTCGTCCGGGGTGGAGTTGGCCAGCTGCTCGAAGTCCACGCCGTTGGGGGCGACGTGGATCTTGTCGGGGTCCACGCCGGTCTGCCGGATGCCGTAGGCGGTCGTCTGGGAGACGGCCAGGATCTCGTCGGCCAGCTGGTAGGATGTCTTCTCCACCCAGCGCGCCAGCTGGCGTTGGATCGGGTTCGACAGGTAGTCGTCCCAGTGGGGCCACCAGGTGTCGTGCACCGTGAAGATCGTCGGCGTGAAGTCCCAGGGCTTGAACAGCCGGTGGGCCAGGAAGTGCAGGTAGGGGGCCTGGGTGAAGTCGAGCACGTCGAACTCGTTCGTCGGGATCGCTCGCAGACAGTCTTTGGCGAACAAGAGCGAGGAGCGGGTGCTGCGCCGGCCGTCGCCGTCGGCGTACACCGACCGCACGGGCCCGACCTTGTGCATGTGCATGCCGTCGAGCATCTCGTCGGCGCCGTCCTGGCCCCACCCCATCGTGAACAGGTGGACCTCGTGGTTCTCGGACAGGCGGCGCCCGATCTCGTAGATGCGCTTCTCGGCGCCGCCGACGTGGAAGGGGTACATCACGTCCGAGACGAACCCGATCGCCAGCTCCTCGCCCTGTGGGGTGTAGGGCTCGACCGTCTGGGGGGCCTGGGGGCGCGCCTGCACGGGGCTCACCCGACCTCCTCGCGCGTTCGTCCCCACGGGCAGCCGCTTGCCGGTCGGTGGGACCTCGAGCAGGCGTGGACGTTCGCGAGCGAGTGCGTGGACGACAGGGAAGGCTCCTCCTGGGCGAGACCGGCCGCCTCGGTCTTGTCCTTCGCAGCTCGTCGGCCCTAAGGGCTCGGAGGCGCAGACATGTCGGAGGAACAGGGACAAGGCTCGGGCTGGCGGGGGGAGAAGAGAAAGGGAAAGGAAGGGGGGAGGGGCCGGTGGCGCCGGCCCTGGGGTGGACGCGCTACTCGACGGTCAGCGTCTCCGAGCGTGGGGTGTCCCAGGTGACGGACTGTCCGTCGATCTGGGCATCCAGGCCGCGGGCGGTCACGGTCACTGTAACGAGTCGCCGGTCTTCCACGTCTCGTCCTCGCAGGCTTGCTCGCCGCTGGCGGTGCCCTCGCAGTCGAACGGTGGCCGGCGTCAACCTGCTGGAGGACGAGTACGCCCAGCAGCGGGAGCCCGCCGCGGATCGGCGCCGGCGAACCGGGGCCTCCTCGCGGGTCTGATCGATCCGGCGGACGGCCGCGGGGTCGCTGCCGCCAACGGCCACAGCAAGGCCAACGGTCACGAGAACGGGCAAGCCACCGAGGGCGCCCGCCGCCTCGACGAGGCTCGATCCCGACTGCCCCAGCCGCTCCCGCCGGAGGAGATCCCCGACGGGAGGTAACCCACCGACCAGGAGACCCCTCCGAGGTCGACCGACGACCGCAGGACTCATCGGGGTCGCCCGTGCTGACAGGGTCCCTGCTGTCGTTTCGGTGGGTCCCACCATGCCTCAGAAATCTCCGATCCCGATCGTGCTCGCCGGTGGCCGCGGCTCGCGCCTTCGGCCGCTGACGCGATCGCGTCCCAAGCCGATGGTGCCCGTCGCCGGGCGCCCGATGATCGAGTGGTGCCTGCACAGCCTGCGGGAGGCCGGTCTCGATCGGGCCACGATCGTCGTCGGTCACCAGGCCGAGAAGATCCAAGCCCACCTCCAGGACGGCAAGGACATCGGTCTCGAGCTCGACTACGTCCACCAGCAACCCCAGCTCGGCAGCGCGCACGCGCTCTCCGAGGCGCTGGAAGCCCAGGGGCTGCCCTCCTCGGCGCTCGTGCTCGGCGCCGACAACGTGATCGAGCCCGCCTTGCTCGAGGACCTGATCGCCACCGGGCCCGATGCCATCGGGGTAACCAAGTCCAACATCCCCTCCCGCTACGGCGTCGTCGAGCTCGACGGCGACGTCATCACCTCCCTGCGCGAGAAACCGCTCGTCGAGGGCCAGGCCCTGATCAGCACCGGCGTCTACCTGCTCAGCCGCCAAGCCCTCGACCCCGTCACGCGGCTCGTGCGCGAGGGCACCACCGACCTCCCCGAGGTCCTGGCCAGCATCCTCGCGGAGGGCCACACGATCGAGGCCAGCCTCACCACGGGGCGATGGCACGACGCCGTCTACCCGTGGGACCTGGTCCCGATGACCGAGCACCTGCTCCACCTGCACCAACCGGCCGACCCCGACACCCTCGATGCCCACCCGACGGCCACGCACGTCGGTCAGGTGCAGTTCGACGAGGGCTGCCGGTTGGGCCCCCAAGCCGTCGTCGAGGGCCCCACCAGCCTCAGCGCCAACACCCGCCTGGGCGCCCACGCCCAGGTCAGCTCGGCCCTCCTGTTGGAGGGCGTCAAGATCGGCCGCGGCGCCGTCGTCGAGGACAGCGTCGTCGGCGAGGCCGCCACGATCGGCGCCGACGTCACGATCGGCGCCGCCGAAGCCGAGGTCATCGCCGAGGACGGCCAGGCCCACCAGCTGCCCCGGTTCGGCGCCATCGTGGGACCCGGCGTCGAGATCGGGCCCGGCGCCACGCTGGAGCCAGGGACGATCGTGGGCGCCAACGCCGAGATCGCCGCCGGCGCCCGCCTCACCGGCCGCATCCCCGACGGAGGCTGGGTCACGTGAGCGCGATCGACCACGGGGAAGCGTGGCCAGCGTCGTTCGCCGTCACATCGAAAACTATTTGCTTTCCCTCTGCCGCATTCGGGTCCCGCCCGACCGTGGGGGACAGGAGGCTGATCATGCGGACGTGCAGGCACAACCCAACCCGGAGGACCGGAGCCAGCCGAGGGAGGCCGATCGACTGATGTGCGGGATCCTGGGCTGCATCGGCGTCGAGGACGCCGCCCAAGTCCTGCACGATGGCCTCAAACGGCTCGAGTACCGCGGCTACGACTCGGCCGGGATCGCCGTCGCCCACGAGGGCGATATCCAAGTCGACAAGACCGCCGGCCGTGTGGAAGCGATCGAGCCCACGCACATCCCGCACTCCACGTTCGGCCTCGCCCACACGCGCTGGGCCACGCATGGCGAGCCCAACGAGGCCAACGCCCACCCGCACACTGACTGTGCCGGGCGCATCGCCATCGCGCACAACGGCATCATCGAGAACCACGACGAGCTGCGCCAACAGCTCCGCCAAGACGGTCACGCGTTCACCTCCACGACGGACACCGAGGTCATCGCCCACCTCATCGAGGACGCCTACCAGGCCACCGGCGACCTGGGCCAAGCCCTGCGCCAGGCCCGCCATCGGCTGGAGGGCTCCTACGCCATCCTGGCTGTGCACGCCGACGAGCCCAACCTCGTCGTCGGCACCCGGCATGAGTCCCCGCTCGTCGTCGGCATCGACGACGGCGCGTTGTACCTGGCCTCCGACATCGTGGCCTTCCGCGAGCACACCGACCGCGTCGTCCACCTCGAGGACGGCGATCTCGTCCGCCTGACCCCCCAAGGCCTGATCGTCGACGGCCAGCGGACCGAGCCCGTCCAAGCCGAGCAGGTCGCCTGGGATCTCGAGGACGCCACCAAGGCCGGGTTCCCGCACTTCATGCTCAAGGAGATGCACGAGCAGCCCCGCGCCTTGCGCGAGGCGCTCACCGGCCGCACCCAGCCTGGCTCCATCGAGCTCAACGACGGCGACACCCCGACCTGCTCGCCGTCGAACGAGACCGCGCGGGACCGCGGCATCGATCTCGCCCAGGTCGCCGACCACGACCAACTGATCTTCATCGCCTGCGGCTCCTCGTACAACGCCGCCCTCGCCGCCGCGCACGAGTTCGAGCAACTGGCCGGCATCGAGGCCCGCGTCGAGCGCGCCAGCGAGTACGAACCCAACCCCTGGCAGACCGACCGCGCCGCCGTCGTCGCCGTCACGCAATCCGGCGAGACCGCCGACACGCTTCGCGCGCTCGAGGCCGCCAAGCAGGCCGGGTTCACGACGTTGGCCGTCACGAACACGAACGGGTCCACGGCCACGCGCACCGCGCACGGTTGGGTCCCGATCCGCGCCGGGCCCGAGATCAGCGTCGCGGCCACGAAGACGTTCGCCAGCCAGCTGGCCGTCCTGCACAACCTGGCCGCCCACCTGGCCCACCTGCGCGGGTTCACGCCCGATCCCCGGGTCCGCGAGGAGCTGGACCACCTGCAGGACGTGCCCACGCAGGTCCAGGCTACGCTCGACGAGGCCGGCCCCGCCAACGCCGTCGGCCAACGCCTGGCCGACCACGACCGCTGCTTCGTCCTCGGCTCCGGCCCCAACCACCCGTTGGCCGAGGAGATCGCGCTCAAGATCAAGGAGATCAGCTACGTCCACGCCGAGGCCTTCCCCGCCGGCGAGCTCAAGCACGGACCGCTCGCCCTCGTCGAGGAGGGCACGCCCGTCCTGGCCCTGGCTCCGCGGACGGCCGAGGATCCTGAGGCGATGATCTCGTCGATGAGCGAGGTCGCTGCCCGCGGCGCCGACGTCATCGCCATCACCGACGAGCCGCAACCGATCGAGGAGCGGGGCTTCCAGACCGTGCCCGTCGCCTCGAAGACCGAGGCCGGGTTCGTCTACAGCGCGCTCGTCCAAGGCCAACGGATCGCCTACCAGTGCGCCGTCGAGCGGGGCTGCAACGTGGACAAGCCGCGCAACCTGGCGAAGAGCGTGACCGTCGAATGACCGAGGAGTTACAGGAGCTGCAGGAGCCGGAGGACGAGAGCACCGACGCGATGCGGGTGACGATCGTCGCAGAGGAATCGGTGCTCTACACGCCCGAGATGGCCGACTACTTGCTGACCGAGCTGCCTGAGAACGTGGACGTGCGAGGCGTGCTCCCGCTCGAGAGGGAGTCTTCGCGGCTCGACAACGCCGGCTACTACCTGGACTTCCTGGGTCCGTATGCTTCCCTCTGGTTCGGCTTCCAGGTCGGCAAGCGAAAGCTGCTGGACCTCGTGAACTCCCCGCAGACGGTCTCCAGTGTGGCCCGAGATCACGACGTCCCCGTCCTCGGGTTCGATCGGGTCAACCACCCCGAGCACGTCCGGTTCCTGCGCCAGGAGGACGTCGACGTCGTCGTCTCGCTGGGCACCGAGGAGCCGTTCGGCTCGGATCTGCTGGACGCACCGAACGAAGCCTGCCTGACCCTCCAACACGGGGATCTGCAGGAATCGAACCCCGGGTTCTGGGCCCTCAAGAACGGAGAAGACGAGGCGACGGTCACCGTGCACGAGGTCGCCGAGGGGACCGAGATCGGGCCGATCCTCGCCCAAGGGCACGTTCCGATCCGTGAATCGGAATCGTGGGATTCGCTGCGTCGCCGGTTCTCACCGTACGGAGCCGAGCTCCTCATCGGTACGCTTCGCGACATCGACGAAGGCACCGTCGACCGCCGGCCCGTCGTTCGCAAAAGTCGTCCCTCCCAGTCGCCGCGAACACAGGACGGGAAGGCGTTCCGAGACCAAGGAGGGCGGTTCCTGTGATCGGCATCGTGCCCGGCACCCGGCCGGAGATCATCAAGATGAACCCCAGTCATCCGAGCTGGGAGGACCGAGGTCTGGACGTCTTCATCCTCCGCGCCGGCCAGCACTCCTCCTACGAGCTCGACGAGGATCTCCTTCGACCAGCTCCAACTCCCCGGCGGACGACAACGTGGACGTTGGATCCGACTCACACGGTGCCCAAACGGGCCGGATGATGGCGGGCATCGAGGACGGTGTGGACGCCGTCGGGCTCTTCGGTAAGCGGCGACGGCGGTGACGGGACGCCTAACCAGTAACCAGGCCACCACTGGTAATGGGTCGGTGGAGAACGTGAGGTCCGCGGGATCCTCGAGGATCGTGGACTCAGGGTGGGCGTTCGAGAACGCCGTGAAGGTCTCCACGAGGACCCGATCCGGCTGGCCCGTGACCTCGCCGACCGCACGGATCCGGCGGATCCGGTGGGGAGCCTGGCCCAACTCGAGGTTGACCGTTCGAGCTCGATGTACGTCCACGCCCGCGCTTAACCCCGGTCGCCCGGGAAGGCGAGCAAGGAGGGGTGTCGGCCGGCGGGCCGGCGCCTGCCTCCGCCGCCGTTCCCGGCGGCCTGTGGTCGTTGGCCTCGCCGTGGTCGGTGGGCGGCCTAGCTCCCCCTCGGGTTGACGAGGTGGAACCCGATCTCGTCGCCCATCCCCTGCTCGTAGGCGAGCTTGACGTGCAGGTAGCCCATCCCTTCGAGCCAGCGGGCGTTCTCGAGGGGGCCGGTGTCGGCCGTCTCGAACCCGATGTCCTCGGCCAGCGAGGAGGTGTGCTGGCGGGCGGTGTCGTTGTCGCCGGCCACGAACACCGTCAGCGGTTCGCCGTGCGAGTTGCCTTGGCTCATCTGCTCGGCGAACACGGTGTTGAACGCCTTTACGACGTTGGCCTCGGAGGCCATCTCCTGCAGCTCCTCGGCGCCGGACTTCTCGGTGCTCGAGGCGTACTCGTTGTCGTCGGTGATGGCGTTCGTGACGTCGACGAGCGTCTTGCCCTCGATGGTGTTGCCCATCTCCTCGACGGCGTTCTCGCGTTCGTCGAACGGGACGGCGAGGACGACGATCTCCCCCCAGTCGGCGGTGTCGTGGACCTCGTCGGCCTGGTGGCCGACCGTCTTCACGTCGTGCTCGCTCGGTTCCAGCCCTTCCTCGAGCGCGAAGCCTACGTTCCCCTGACCGATGATCGCTACGTTCGTCATGGATGTCACCGGTGGCTGGTAGCCTGCCGCCTGGGAAGTCGGTCCGGTGGACCGTACATGTACGGACCGACAGCCGGCTCAACGGCTCGGGGTGGATGCGGCGTTCGGGTTCGACGAGGACTTCGAGCAGGTCGGGTGGCGGAACTCCAGTGATGGACGGTGACGGGGACTGGTGGCCGCGGGAGGCTCCCTCCGGACTGCCCCGGTAACTCTCCTTTGAGGGAGAACGACACGCTCAACTTGTCCCGCCAGGGTGATGACCCAGCCAGGTTTCATCGCTCAGGGTGAACGTGACGAACTCGACCCTTTCCCCGATCGACACCTGTCTCCTGGTTGGGTAGCAGACGGGGCTCTTGGAGCACGGCGACCACGTCGTAGGTGCTACCCGAGAGCTCCTCCAGGCGGTAGTTGCCATCGTCACCGACCGTGTCGTTCGTCGCGACAACGACGCCGCTATGGCCGATGGCGAGCACTTGGGCATCGCCCCCGTTGTCCTCGGTCGCGATCCCCTCGTACACGAAGCCGCAGATCGCGCCGTCTCCCTCGGCCGGGACCGTTGCCGTTCGCGGTTCGTCGACAGCCTGTCCCCCCACGGCGGGCGCGATGCCGGCCACCGCGGGCTCGACGCCGACGATCGAGGCTTGCCGAGCCTGCGACTCCCAGCCGGTCCGCTCTGCTCGTTGCCACCCCTGAACCATCACGAGGCGCCGGTCAAAACCCTGGGTGTCTTCCGGCGCCGCGTCGGACCCGTGCAACGCCGACGCACCATCAACCACGCTCTTATAGGAGAAGTTGGATAGCGCCGCCCCGTCCGGGCGAGTAGCTTAGCCAGGCTGGAGCACCCGGCTGATAACCGGGAGGTCGCCGGTTCAAATCCGGTCTCGCCCATAGTCTTCTACTACGCCATAGCGGCGCCTGACCGGATTTGAACGAACCCGAACGCTCGCGGATACGGCGGTGACGAGCGTTCGGGTGAAGTCAGAGACCGCCGCGAACATTGCGCCATGGCGGTCTCTGATCTTGCAGACCCTCGCCCATAGACCCTGATTGCACCACAGCAGCGTTGACCGGGTCGACGCCCTCGCCGTTTCGGCCACATCTCCGTCCCCGTTGGCCTCTGCTTCGTTTCGTTGCCTTCCGCGATCTCCTCCGCTTTTCTCCCACCGTCCCATCGATACCGCCCTCGCTACGTGCCTGTCGACCCTCTCCGTCCGGCGTCGTCCTCTTCTCGAAGCCTAATCCAGCTTCAGCACGTCCATCCCGGTCGCGATCGGTGGCCATCGTGAGGGCCGGCGGCGGTTCGGGCAAGCGACTCCTCCCAGGTCGGGACGGCGACGCGGTCGACCGCTTCACCGCCTTGCGGCTTCGATCCGTCCTTTCGCGTCGTCGAGGATCTGGCCGTGGTCGAACGCCATCGCGGGCAGGTCGACGAGGTCGAACCATGCGGCTTCGGCGGCGTCGTCGGCGCCGGCGGCGTCGATGCCTTCGGCCTCGGTGGTTCGTCGAACGACGAACGGGGTGGAGATGATGTGCCCGCGCGGGTCGCGGTCGGGGTCGCTGTAGACGCCGACGAGCTCGACGGGCTCGGCCTCGATGCCGGTCTCCTCGGCCAGCTCGCGCACGCAAGCCTGCTCGATGGTCTCACCCACCTCGACGAAACCGCCAGGCAGGGCCCACTGGCCCTCGGCTGGGTCCTTGCCGCGGCGGATCAACAGGACCTGGCCGTCTTCGATGAGGACGGCGTCGGTGGCGAGCGTGGGTACCTCGTAACCTCGCTCGTTCGTGGGCATGGGGACGCCAGTGTAGCTGGTCGTTGAAAGCTCTCGCCCGCGAACGGCTACGTGGGGGTTTAGGGCTCGGCGGGCTGGTCTTGGTGACAGGGGCCGCACACGAAGCGGCCTCGGTCGGTGTTCACGAGGTACCAGACGGCGGCCACGCTTCGTTCGGCGTCGCAGCGATCGCAGGTTCGCGTCTCCACGGCGGGTCTGATGGGTGCGAGCCGGCTCAGGGATAAGCCTTCGGTTGCCCCGAGCGTCAGAGGACGAATCGCGCGTTCGGGGGCAACCCCCGGATGAACGGTTCCCTTCGACGTCCGACGTACCCGGAATCGGCAACAGTTATGAGGGAGAGGGTGCTGTCCGGGGTGGATGCAGACCCGGGCGGTGCTCGCGGAGAAGATGGCCGGCGAGATCTCGCTGTCCGAGAATCCCGGCCAGACGATCAAGAAGTGGCGGGGGACGTTCGGCGTCTCGCAGACGGATCTCGCCGAACAACTGGACGTCTCCCCCAGCGTGATCTCCGACTACGAGTCCGGTCGCCGCGAGAGCCCGGGCACGAAGACCGTGCGCCGCATGGTGCAAGCCCTGCTGGACATCGACGAAGCCCAGGGTGGCTCCGTGTTGCGGAAGTACTCCTCGCTGCGGGACACGCCTGGGGCGATCTTGGACATCCGCGAACTGTACGAGCCCGTGCCGGCGCGCGACATCGTCGAGACGCTGGACGGGGACGTGCTCGCCGCCGAGGACGACCTCGACCGCGAGCTGAAAGGCTACACGGTCGTCGACTCGTTGAAGGCGATCACCGAGCTGTCCAGCTTCGACTACCTCAAGATGTACGGGTGGTCGAGCGAGCGAGCGCTCATCTTCACCGGCATCACGTACGGACGCAGCCCGATGGTGGCCGTGCGCGTTCACCCGATGAAGCCGGCGATGGTCGTCTACCACCAGCCCAAGAGCGTGGACGATCTCGCGACCAAGCTGGCCGGCATGGAAGGCATCCCGCTGGTCTCGACGACCGTCGGACTCGAGAGCATGATCGAAGACCTGAGGAAGGTGTAAGCATGGTCGGCATCGTCAGCTACGGGGCCTGGATCCCGCGCTACCGGATCACCACCGAGGAGATCTCCCGCGTGTGGGGCAAGGAGGACAACTCCGTCGCCAAGGGCCTCAACGTGCAAGAGAAGTCCGTCCCCGGCCCCGACGAGGACACGACGACGCTGTCCGTCGAGGCTGCCCGACAAGCGCTGCGCCGCTCGGATCGCGGCCCCGACGCGCTGGGCGCGATCTACATCGGCTCCGAGAGCCACGTCTACGCCGTCAAACCGACGGCGACGATCGTGGCCGAGGCCATCGGCGCCTCGCCGCGCATGACGGCCGCCGACTTCGAGTTCGCCTGCAAGGCCGGCACGGCCGCGATCCAGTCCTCGCTGGGCATGGTGTCCTCCGGCATGGTTGACACCGCGCTCGCCATCGGCGCCGACACGAGCCAGGGCGCCCCCGGCGACGCGCTCGAGTACGCCGCCAGCGCGGGCGCGGCCGCCTTCCAGATCGGCAC
The DNA here is from genome assembly GCA_003009755.1 of Thermoplasmatales archaeon SW_10_69_26. GTDB lineage: Archaea > Thermoplasmatota > SW-10-69-26 > SW-10-69-26 > SW-10-69-26 > SW-10-69-26. Next base: position 25,509 of record PXUB01000006.1, on the reverse strand, counting down.
TGACGACGATGACATCATCGCCGAGATCGATCACACCGTCAGCTACACGACCGACACCCCCGACTTCTGGCGGCGCGAGGGCGAGAAGTACCCCTCCCACGCCGCCCGCTTCACGGGCGAACCCGCCTACTACCGGCACACGCTCAACTGCAGCAACCAGCTGTTGGAGGAGGCGGGCACCGAGCCCGAGGACTACGATTACGCCGTCTTCCACCAGCCCAACGGCAAGTTCCCGGTGCGCGCCGCCAAGCAGCTGGGCTTCTCCGACAAGCAGACGGAGACCGGCCTTCTGGCGCCCGTCATCGGCAACACCTACTCCGGGGCCGTCCTGATCGGCTTGTCCGCCATCCTCGACGTCGCCCGGCCCGGCAGCCGCATCTTCGTGTGCGGCTACGGCTCGGGCGCCGGCTCCGACGCCTTCGACCTGACGGTCACCGAGGAGATGGCCGACTACCGCCGGAGCTCGCCGACCGTGCGCGATCTGGTCGACGACCGCAAGGAGATCGACTACGCCACGTACGCGAAGTTCCGCGGCAAGATCGATGAAGGGGAGGTGACGGCATGATCGTCGCGCTCACGATCATCGCGATCTTGTGGCGCTACCGCACCCGGCACACCAAGATGCCCCACGAGGGAGGCGATCCGTATGCGTGATGTGTTCATCGTCGGCGTCGGCATGACCGAGTTCGGCGAGCTGTGGGAGAAGGCTCTCCGCGAGCTGATCACCGAGGCCGGGCTCGAGGCCGTCCAAGACGCTGGCGTCCGTGGCCCGGACATCGACGCGATGTACGTCGCCTCGGCCAGCGCCGGCCGGTTGCTCGGCCAGCAACAGCTGGGCGTGCTCGCGCTCGACGAGGCGGGCCTGGCCGGCCACCACGTGCCCGCCACCCGCATCGAAGCGGGCGACGCGAGCGGGGCTGCGGCCCTGCGATCGGCCGCGCTCGCCGTCGCCTCCGGCGCCCACGACGTGGTCGTCGCCGGTGGCGTCGAGAAGATGACCGACGTGCTCGAGGACGATGCGACCCGCGCGCTGGCCTCGAGCGCCGACATGGAGTGGGAGGGCTTCTTCGGGGCCACGCTGCCGGCGCTGTACGCCATGATGGCGCGCTCGCACGCCGCCGAGCATGGCACCACGCGCGACCAGCTGGCCCACGTGGCCGTCAAGAACCACGAGCACGGCGCCGACAACCCCGACGCCGCGTTCCCGTTCACGACGAGCCTCGAGAGCGTCAAGGGCAGTCCGCCGGTCAGCGACCCGATCCGCATGTTCGACTGTGCCAGCCCCGTCGACGGGGCGGCCGCGCTCGTGCTCGCCGACCGCGACACCGCCGAACAGCTCGGCGGCCCCCGCGTCCAGATCACGGCGACCGCGCAAGCCAGCGACGCGCTGGCCTTGCACCGTCGCGACGCGATCACCGAGCTCGCCAGCAGCCAGGCCGCCGCCGAGGAAGCCTTCGCCGAGACCGACCACGGCCCCGAGGACGTCGACCTGGCCGAGCTGCACGACGTGTACACGATCGCCGAGCTGATCTCGCTCGAATCGCTGGGCTTCTACGAGCCCGGCATGGCCGCAACCGCCACCGTCAAGGGCCGCACCACGCACGGCGGCGACCTCGTCGTCAACCCCTCGGGCGGACTGAAGGCTCGCGGGCACGCTCTCGGCGCGACCGGCCTCGCCCAGGCCGCCGAGGTGGCGGCCCAGATCCGACGGGATGCGGGCGAACGGCAGGTCGAGGACGCCCAGGTCGGCCTCACGCAGGCGGTGGCCGGCACCGGCGGGACCTCGATCGTCCACGTCCTCGAAGGCGGAGGTGAGCTGTGATGCAGGTTCCCCGTTACTGGCGCGAGCAGAGCGAACGCTACAAGCTCGTCGGCAGCAAGTGCAACAACTGCGGGCTGCGCGTGTTCCCGCGCCGCTCGCTTTGCCCCGATTGCCGCCACGAGTCCCAGGGCCAGATGGAGGAGGTCCGCTTCGAGGGCACCGGCGAGCTCGTCACCTGGACGCGCGTCCACGAGGCCCTGTCCGACCGCGAACTCGAGACGCCCTACCTGATGGGCATCGTCGAGCTCGACGAGGGCCCCCGCGTCACCGCCCAGATCGTCGACCTCGATCCCGAGGAGGTCGAGATCGGCATGGAGCTGGAATCCCGGTTCCGCAAGCTGGGCGAAGCCAGCGAGTCCGGCGTCGTCCACTACGGGTACAAGTTCGGCCCCGTCGTCAGCGATTGAAAAGACAAGCGAGGTGGGCCGGCGGCCCGGCCCGATCAGGCAGGAGCTCCGATCGGCGGCATTTCGTCCGCCCTCGCGGGCTCGGCCCGGGCTCCTCGTGGTCGACGTACCGCCTCGAGGAGCCGCTTCCGCTCAGGAGGGCTGGTGCTTGTTCTCCGTGTCCTCGGCCTTGTCCTCTGGGTCCTTGCGCAGGCCCCCCTCTTCGCGGGCTTGCTCGACGTCCTCGTCGTCGGTCTCCTCGTCGAGCAGGTTCTCGGGGTCCTGCGTGAGCTCGCGTTTCTCTTGCTCGTCGGTCTCCTCGGACATGGGCGCCACCGGGCCGATTGTGCGCCCGCGGCTGGGATGAAGCTTGGGGGACACCGGCACCGCCGCCTTCGGCGTTCGACGCCTACACCGAACCTTTAGATGTGTTCGACTCATAAACCGAACCGGTCCGAGGTTCGGACAGGCGACCGAACGACATGGACGGGATCTACACGGCGTTGATCGGCGACATCCGCGGCTCGCGCGAGCTCGAGGACCGCGCCGGCGTCCAGCAGGAGCTCGCCTCGGCGCTCGGGGAGGTCAACGAGGATCTGGCAGCCTCGCTGGCGGCCGAGATGGTGATCACGACCGGCGACGAGTTCCAGGGCCTGTTCCACGTGCCCTCGGCGGCCGTCGAGGCCCTGGGCCGGCTCGACGAGCGGTTGGCCGAGCTGTCCTTCGCCTTCGGCCTCGGTCGAGGCGGCCTGGAGACCTCGCTCGAACCCGAGGCCATCGGCATGGACGGACCCTGCTTCCACCGTGCCCGGGCCGCGATCGAGGCCGCCGACCCGACGCCGGCCGGCGTCGAGGTCCGCGGCTTCGGCACCGAGCCCGACGCCCACGCCTCCGCGATGCTCGGCCTCGTGCAAGCCACGCGCTCGGACTGGACCCAGGTCCAGTGCCGGTACGCCTTGGCCGTCCGCGATGCCGACACACAGCAAGCCGTCGCCGAGGCCTTCCAACGATCCAAGTCCTCGGTCTCCGAGAGCCTGTCGGCGGCCCACGCCCGCGAGGTCCACGCCGCCGAGACCCAGGTGGGCACCTACCTTGACCGCGAACCCGGGGAGGACGCGCCGTGAGCGGAGCGCTCGCCGGCATGGGTCCCCAGGGCGCGGCGTTGGCCTTGCTCTTGCTCGGTCACGTCCTGGCCGACTTCGCGCTCCAGACCGACCGCATGGTCGCCCACAAGCACCGCTGGGGGCCGTTGCTCGCCCACGGGCTCGTCGTGACCCTCGTGCATCTGCTCGTGCTCGCCCCGATGCTGACCGTCTCCGTCGCCGGGCTCGTGCTCGCCATCGGCCTCACCCACGTCCTCGTCGACGGGGTCAAAGCCCGGCTGGGCGACCCCGCGGAGGCCTCGCTGGGCCTGTTCGCCGGCGACCAGCTGGTCCACGTGCTCGTCCTGCTCGTCGTCTGGACCCAGATCCCCAGCCAGGCCTGGACGGGCTCACCTGTCGTCCAGGCGTTGGACGGGCTGCCCTTCCAGGCGTGGTCGCTGCTTGCGACCGGCAGCCTGTACGTCTCCGCGTTCGTGTTCGCCGGCCACGGCGGGAACGCGATCGTGCAGGGCTTGCTGCCCCGGCGGGCGATGGCCTCGATCGACGCCCCCGATACGAACGAGGATCTGGGCGCCGGCGGAACGATCGGGATGCTGGAACGCTGGATCGTGCTCGTGCTCGCCTTCGCCGGCCAGTGGGAGGCGATCGTGCTCGTCGTCGGGGCCAAATCGCTGGCCCGGTTCGAGGAGCTCAAAAGCCGACCCTTCGCCGAGTACTTCCTCGTCGGCACGCTCGCCAGCGTCCTCGTCGCGGTCCTGTTGGCCCTGCTCGTCCAGCAGCTGGCCTGAGATCGGCGACCGCCGGGTTCCCCCGGGCTGTCTCGTTAAGCAGGGGCCGCGAAGGACACGAAGGATCGCCAAGGCCACGAAGGCCCTGTGACTCGCCGCCGGGCGGCTTTGTCACAGCAGCTGCTCCCCGTTGTGCCCTGGCGTCCCCTCACGTCGGGCTGTCTGGTTAAGCAGGGGCCGCGAAGGATACGAGGGATCGCCAAGGCCACGAAGGGCCTGTGACTCGCCGCCGGGCGGCTTTGTCACGGCAGCTGCTCTCGTTTGTGCCCTGGTGTCCCTTCGCGTACTTGGTGGTCCCCCCCGTTCTTATCCTTACAGCGCGGGGTTCCCCCACCCGCAGCCTCAAGTACCAGGACCCACACATGGGACGTCCTCTCGCGGGGGACGAACGCATGGATACCGGCATCTTGGAACGGTGGGCGAGGGCCCACAAGGAAGGGGACACGGAGACGTTGGCCGAGTGCATGGACGAGGGCTTCGTCTTCGAACAGGAGGGTCTCTCCCACGAACTCGGCAAGGAGGAGTACATCGAGCTCGTGGACGCGATGCATCGGGCCTTCCCCGATCTCGCCGTCGAGTTCGGGCCCGAGTCCGTCGACGAGGATGGCACCGTCGAGCACGAGCAAGCCCTGACGGCCACGCACGAGCACGACCTGGACCTGACCGAGCTCGGGCTGCCGTTTTTGATGTCGACCGGCAACGAGATCGAGCTGTCGGCCGACGCCGCCCGCACCCGCGTCGACGGGGGTCGCATCACCGAGCACGCGATCGACGACCCCTCGGCTGGAATCGCCGGCTTGCTCGACGAGCTCGAGACCGGGCTCGAGGCGATCCGTCGAGAGGCCGAGGATCACGAGCCCAACGCGCCCGGTCTGTGAGCCTCACTGACCCTGCGGGTTCGGCGCCAGCCCGGACTGACCGTCGCGTTGCACGTCCGGCAACGCGTTCAACACGGCCCAGATCTGGCTGGCGTTCTGCGCGCAGCGGCTGCACTCGGCCCGCTTGCCCTCGCCGACGAGCGTCATGATCGCCGTCGTGCCGCTGGAGACGCCGCAGATGAAGTGATCGTCCCGCAACCAGTGCAGCAGCTCGCCGACGTGGCTGACGTGGAAGGCCGGGTTCGGTTCGTGGTTGGCCAGGTGCACGTCGTCGCCGTCGATCTCCTCGACCTCGACGATCTGCCGGTTCGATCCCTCGAACCGACCCGGCTCCTCGAGCACCTCGCGCACGTCAGCGGTACAGTCCCGGCACATCGTGGACCCCCAACCCGGGCCCGGAAGAAAACCGTGAGGGTCCGGCGACGGGAGCCGGCCTCAGTATGTCGACGGGCAGCCCATCTGGATTGTCTCCGCCACGAGCACCGGCTGGCCGTCGGCGACGACGATCTCGCCCTCCGCCAGCAGGGCCTTGCCCTCGCGAACCGCGGCCGGCATCCGGTCGGCCTCGACCGGCAGGTCGGCGTCCTCGCCGGTGAGCGCGAACGTGTCGTTGGCGTGGTCGACGTCGGCGACGACGCCCTTGACGCGGGTTGGTCCCTCGCCGGCCTCGAGCGCTTGGGTGGGCGTGGCGGAGGCTTGCGGCTGGGCGCCGGCGAAGGCCACCGTGGCCCCGCCGACGAGGAACACCAACGCCAGCGCCAGGCGACCGTTCACAGGGACAAGGGACGTTCCCGACGGGAAAAGCCCTTCGCTAGGGGTCGGTCTCGCCCTCCGCGCCGGGCCGCACCGGCACCGGCACCGGTCCCGGAGCGGACGCGTCGGACGCGGGTCCCCGCCACCAGGCCGGGCGCCACCCCAGCATGGGCAACACGAGCAGGCTCGCGACGGCCAGCAGACCGATCGTCTCGGTCGTCCACAGGTAGGGGTCGGTGAGGAGGGCCGCCCACCAGTCGGGCACGCCCGCGCTGACCTCACGAGGGAAGGAGCCCAGCGGCCACAGCCACGCGCCGGGGTCCTGCCAGGGGATCTGGTCGAGCAGTTGGTGGAAGCCCACGCCGAGGCTCGTGGCGCCCAGCCGGCGGGAGGCGGTCCCCCAAGCGAGGGCCGCGAGCAGCACCGTGAACAACAGCGTGTGGGCCCACAGCCGGCCGTTGTCCCACGGCAGGATCACGTGGCCGAGGGGTTTGTCGACGAGGTCGGGCAGCAGGGCGCCCACGAGCAAGAAGCCCACGGGGAAGCTGGCTCCTCGGCGGAGCGCGGGCGCCAACAGGCGGGCTCCGATGAGGGTGAACCCGAGGTGGCCCAGGACGAACACGGCCTCCGCTATCCGCGTCCGGTTGAAATGTTCGACGGTCCCTCCCCTCGGCCGGGTGGGCGCTCGTGGGGCGGGCTCAGGCTTGCTCGAGGCGCTCGCGGACGCGACGGTGCTGGGCTTTCAGGCCCGAGCGGAGCCCGGCGATGCGCGCTTGGTCGGCCTCGGCGTCGGTGGCCCGCTCGTCGAGCACGCGCATCAGGGTCTCGATCTGGACCAGCAACCGTTCAAGCAAGCCGGGCGAGAGGTCCGCGAGCTCGGCCTCGGCCAGCTCCTCCTCCGCCCGAGCCACCTCGATCAGCACCGTCGGGGGCTCCTCGGCCGGCTCGGGCTCGGGGTCCTCGGGTTCGGCCTCCATGGCCGGATTTTGGGTCCCGTCGACCGGGTCCTCGGGCTCGGGCGCCGACTCGGGCTCGGCGGTCTCGGCCAAGGCCACCTCCTCGTCCTCGGTCGCCTCGGTCTCCAGCGCCGGCTCGGCGCCCTCGGGGACGTCCTCGCGGACGACCTGGATGCTGGAGCCGCCGTGCCGGGTCTGGCGGGGCCGGATCTCGCAGAACAACGGCATCGCGAAGCTGGGCTCGCTGACGAGCGCCGTCCCGACCTGGAGAGCTCGGATCTCCTCCTCGATGCCCTCGGGCAGGTTCTCGACGCTTTTGGAGATCGTCTTCAGGTCGTTGGCGTTGGTGACCTTGAGGATGATCTGCGTATTGCACTGCGAGAGGACGTTCTTGTCGACCTTGGCCGGGCGTTGACTGACGACGGACAGCCCCATGCCGAACTTGCGTCCCTCGCTGGCGATCGTCTGGATGATCTCCCCGCTGGCCGCCTGCGAGAGGTGGCGTTCGGGGCAGAAGTTGTGCGCCTCCTCGAGCACGAACAGGTGGGGAGGCACGAGCCCGGTCTTGCGCGCCTCGAACAACCGTTGAGCGATCGAGCCGACGACCAGCTGCTGGACGCCCGGTGCCAGGCCCTTGAGGTTCAAGATCGAGGCTTGGCCCTCGTCGACGAGCTCCTCGATCGGTGTCGGCTCCGAGGACAGGATGCCCAGATCCTGCAGGTCCTCGAGCGCGTGCAGCACCGGCCACTTGCTGGCGCCGGACTGGTTCTCGACGCTCGCGATGACATCCTCGAGCCCGTACGTGTCGTCGTCGATCTCGCGGATCGCCTGGTGAAGGGTCCCGGTCTGGGCGCTCGTGAGGCCGTCCTCGAGCAGCTCCTTGATGTCGCGGGCCGACAGGTTGCGCTCGTCCAGGCGGAAGGGCTCGGCATCGGGCACGGCGTCCTGGTCGGGCGCGAACTCGACCACGCTGTCCTCGAAGCTCGTCGGCTTCACCTCGAAGCGCCGCATCAGCGGGATGTCGTGGTCGCTGCTGTTGGGCGCCTGCAGCGAGGCGTGCTCGCCGTGGGGATCCACGACGACGACCGGGACATCGTGTTTGAGCATCTCCTCCATCAGGACGCCCAGCGCGTAGGATTTGCCGGCGCCTGTTTTCGCCAGGATCGAGCAGTGCTTCTGCACGAGCCCGTTCACGTCAAGGTGCACGGGCAGCTCGAGGCCGCGCAGCTGGCCGAGGAAGGCGCCCTCGTCCTCCATGTTCAACGCCGAGCGCACGAGCTCGGTCTCGGCATCCCGGACCGGCGTGCCGGGCTTGGGCGGGGTCGAGGGCATCGTGAGCCGGTCCTTGTCATCGCGACGCCCCACGATCTGGGCCTCGGCGAGCAGGTCGCCGTCGGCCCCCTCATCGGAGCCGTCGACCTCGCGCTCGATCTGGATGACCTGCGCAAGGTAGGTGTCCTCCTCGTGGTCGAAGGAGATGTACTGGGTCGCGTTGAGGTCGGTGTCCTCCACCCCGAACCGGAACGCGCTCGTAGTGACGTCGCCGACGATCGAGCCCACCCGCTGATCCGTCATCGCAAGTTGGGATGCCATGCCTCCCCTAAAGGGGACCGCTCTGCAGGAAGAGGGTTCGCGTGCGGTCGTCGATGCGTCGACCCGGCAGGTGGCGCTGGCCATCCCGCCATCGCTGGCGCCGGCCTGGTGCACGTGTTCGGGGCTCAGCGGGACCGGTGAGCGACGGGCCCGAGGATGTCCCTCAACCGACTTACCGTCACCGCCCGAAACGAGGTCCGAATGGTGCCCTGGATGGATCGGCCCGATCGCTTCCGTCGACGGGGGGAGACCAACGGACGGTTGCCCTGGCTGGCGTTGGTCGCCGGGCTCGTCCTCTTGGCCGCCGGCGTCGCCGCGCACGCCAGCGACGAGCACGGCGAGCTGACGTTCCACGACGAGCAGGACGGCGACGCCACGCGCTCGCTGTCGTGCGAGTTCTGGGTCCGAGCGGAGGGTTTCGAAGCCACGAACGGCACCCTCGCGATCACGCACGACGGCGACGGCAACCACACGCACACGGTCGCGAACTGGAGCGCCAACGGGACCGACCGCTTCCACCTCGGTCCCCTCTCCCACCACGATCACGACGCCGGCCAGGCCTGGCTGCAGGCCAACCTCTCCGGCAACCACTCCACACAGGCCTACGCGGTGAACCACACGGCCTGCGAGGAAACGCCGGCCGACGAGGAGCCGCTGCCGGGCGAGAGCTCCGAGCCGTGCGATGGTCCACCCGAGGTGGACGCCTACCACGACGGGCTCGCCATCGTCGTGCACTGGGGCTTCCAAGACGACGCCGACGGCTACCTCGTCAACCGGTCGGTCCAGGGCGAACGCAACTTCACCACGATCGCCCAGCTCGACCAAGACGAGACCGACCACCGCGACGCCAACGTCGACAAGGGCACCACCTACACCTACATCGTGACCGTGCTCGACGAGGACGGCGACCCCGGTCGACCCTGCGACCACGTCCAGATCACCGCCCGCGACACGCGCCCGCCGCCGTGCCCGAGCGACGTGCAAGCCCAGCCCCAGGAGGGCGGCGCCATCGAGCTCGCCTGGAGCGGCTCCGCCCAGGCCGACGCCTACAAGATCTACCGCGCCACCGGCAACGGCTCCCTCGGCAAGATCCAAAGCGTCCAGGAGCCCGGCTACGTCGACGAGAACACCGAGGAGGACCAGACGTACCGCTACCGCGTCGTCGGCGCCGACGAGGACGGCGAATCCGAGGACTGCCCGATCCTCGAGGCCACCGCCATCCCCACGTTCCCCACCACGGCCACCGTCGGGTTCGCCATCGTGGGCTCGGTGGCCTGCCTGGCGCTGGCCCGCCGGCGAGGGTGACCATGAGCCCGTCCACCGGAGGGGGGCCCCCGTGAAGCGCGCTCGCAGACGGGGCCTGGCGTTCACGGCCGGCGTCCTGTTGGCCGGGTACGGCGCGCTCGTGCTCCTCGACGTGCTCGCCCACGAGTCCAAGCTCGTGGCGATCGGCCTCCTCCTCGCCGGCGGGGCCCTCGTCGGCCTCACCGCCACCGGGGCGTCACCGAGGCAGGAACCGTCGACCGCGGCCCAGGGCCCCTCCCCCGCCCGGCGGTGGGCCACGGTCGGGCTCGGCCTCGTGTGTCTGGCCGGCGTCACCGGGTACAACGCGTGGGCCGGGTCCGGGCTCAGCCTGCCCGAGCTGGCGATCGTCGCCTACGGGGCCATGCTCGTGCTCGCCGCCGGCCACCTCGAGCGCGAGGTCCGCGGGGTCCCGGTCCACGAGGTCGTGGCCTGGAGCCTGCCGCTCGTCGCGGCCCCGCTGGGCGTGTACGCCTTCGATGCCGCCCTCGACGCCGGCGTCGGCAGCTCGCCGCTGGACGCGTTCATCCGCCACGTGCTCGTGCCCCCGATGACGGCTTCCTTGGACGTGCTCGGGTTCGACGTCGTCTACCGTGGCCAGACCGTCGAGCTCGGCACGCCGCGGGGCTCGTTGTTCCTCACGGTCGGCCTGGTGTGCGCGGGCCTGCAGCCCGGCATCCTCTTCCTCGGCGTGCTCGGCCTGCACACCTGGCGAGAACCCACACCCCCGGGACGAGCGGTCGTGCTGTTGACGTTGGGCCTGCTGGGCGTGTACCTGATGAACCTCGTCCGCCTCGTCGCCTTGGCCCTGGTCGGCTACCGCTGGGGAGGCTCCGCCCTCCAGACGGTGCACGCGCACGCCGGCTGGGTCCTGTTCCTGGTGCTCGTGCTCGTCTTCTGGGGGCTGCTGTTGCCCGCGATCGAATCCCTCCGACCCGCCGAGGAGGCCGCCTGAGCCCCCGTTGGCCCCGACGGGCAGGTGGGAATCGTTTAACTACCCGGGGCCAGTGCTGTCGGCGATGGACCTCCCGGACGAGGGTCTGCCCGAGGAAGAGCTCGGTCGTCGCATCGGGGAGGCCCGCCAGAAGGACACGCCGTTCCTCTCGGGCCACGTGCTCGGCTCGATGTGCACGGCCCCCCACCCGGCCGGGCTGCAAGCCTGGCAGGTGTTCGCCGACGCCAACCTCGGCGACCCGTTGATCAACCCCGGCGCCGCCGAGCTCGAGGACGAGGTCGTCGACGTCCTGTGCTCGATCGCCGGTGGCGGTCCCGAGGCCGATGGCCTGTTCGTGTCCGGAGGCACCGAAGCCAACGTCACCGCGCTGCGCCTGGCACGCGACCGTACCGGCCGCGACGAGGTCGTGATGCCCGAGACGGCCCACTTCTCCTTCGAGAAGGCCGCCCACGCGCTCGGTCTCACCGTCACGAGGACGCCCGTGACGGATGGGTTCGCCGCCGACGTCGAGGCGATGAACGAGGCCGTCACCGAGGACACGGCCTGCGTGGTCGGCGTCGCCGGCAACACCGAGTTCGGCGCCGTCGACGACATCCCCGCGATCGCCGAGATCGGGGACGAGGTCGGCGCTTGGACGCACGTCGACGCCGCCTACGGCGGCTTCGTGCTCCCGTTCCTGCCCGACGGCGACCCCTTCGGACTCGACGTGGACGGCGTCGACAGCGTCACGATCGATCCCCACAAGATGGGCCGAGCCCCGGTCCCGGCGGGGGGCCTGCTCGTCGACCACGAGGACAAGCTGTCCCCCGGCGCCACAGAGACGCCCTACGTGTCCACGGACGAGCAAGCCGGCCTGCTGTCGACCCGGCCCGGCGCGGCTGCGGCCGGAGCCTGGGCCAGCATGCACGCGCTGGGTCAGGACGGCTACCAGACGCAGGCTCGCGCCGCCGTCGAGGTGGCCGAGTGGTTCGCCGGTGTCCTCGAGAACAAGGGCGCCTCGCTCGCCCGCGACCCTTCGCTGGGCATCCTGGCGATCGAGGTCGAACACAACGAACAGGTGCGCGCCCAGCTCGCCGAGAGGGGCTGGAAGGTGTCCTTGACGACGCTCGTGCCCGGCATCCGCATCGTGTGCATGCCCCACGTCACGGCCGAGCGCCTCACCGAGTTCGCGCGCGAGCTGCCGAACCGCCTGGAGGTGGACGATGGTCGCATCCTACGGGCTTGACGAACTGCGCAAGAACCACGACATCGAGCTCGACGGCCTCGCCGCGAAGATCGAGGACCGCGACCCCGAGCTCGTCGGCCTGCAGTTCCCCGACGGCATCCGCGACTACGGACCCGCCATCGCCGACGCCATCGAGGAGCAGACCGGCATCGATTGCGTCATCAGCGGCGACCCGAGCTTCGGCGCCTGCGACCTCGCCCTCCAGCTCGAGCACATCGGCGTCGACCTGCTCGTGCACTTCGGGCACAGCCCGATGCCCTCGATCGACGGCATCGACGCCTTCGACGTGATCTTCGTTCCCACCTACAGCAAGGCACCCGTCGAACCCGTCGTCCGCAAGGCCGCCCAGCACCTCGAAGGCAAGACGGTCGGCCTGCTCACCACCGCCCAGCACGCCCAACGCCTCGACGACGTCTGCGAGGCGCTCGAGGACGAGGGCGTGGACCCGCTCGTCGGGTACGGCGACAACCGCGTCATCAACCCGGGCCAGCTGCTGGGATGCAACTTCACCGCGGCCCGCACGATCGCCGAGCAGTCCGACGCGTTCCTCTACATCGGCTCGGGCGATTTCCACCCGATCGCGGCCGCCTGGGGCCTCAAGGAGCTGCCGCTGTACGTGGCCGACCCGATGACGAGCGAGGTCCGCCAGGTCAACGACCGCATCGAGGAGCTGATGAAACAGCGCCACGCCGCGATCGCGAACGCGAAGGAGGCCGACGAGATCGGCATCCTCGTCGGCACCCGCGTGGGCCAACAACGCGTCAAGTACGCCAAGGGCCTCGTCACGCTGTGCGAGCGCAAGGGGTTCGAGGCCCACCTGATCGCGATGGACTACTTCTCGCCGGAGGCGTTGAAGAGCTTCCGCCACATGGGCGCGTTCGTCAACACCGCCTGCCCGCGCATCACCACCGACGACTACGCCCGCTACGACGCCCCGATGATCACCCCCCAAGAGCTCGAGATCGTCGTCGGCAAGCGCTCGTGGGAGGACTACATCTTCGACGAGTTCAAAGGCACCAAGCCGGCCCCGCACGAGCACGAGGACGCGGTGGAGCTGGAGCACGACGTGGTCGGTGAAGACCCGTAACCGCCCCTCCCCCTGAAGGCGGTCCTCGCCCAACAGAATCCAAGCACTGAGGACCCTCTCGTCCATTGGGAAGGACGAGACAGTGTTCAGGACGAGGCCCTCCCGGACGGCTTGCTGGCTCGTCGCCCTCCTCGGCCTCCTCGCCCTCGTGCCGGCGGTGTCGGCCGCCGACTCGCCCAGCGGCATGGACGAGGCCCTGGTGTTCCCACCGCCGGAGGCCCGCGACGCCGACGGCCTCGTCGACCACCTGGAGGCCGCCACGGGGCTTGAGATGGACTGGGTGCTGGGCCTGTCCAACCGCTCCCACCTCGTCGGGACGATCACCGACGAGACCACGCTCCGGTTCGACGTCACAGCGCCCGACCCAGCCAACCGCACCTGGCGGCAATCCACCATCCCCATGCGGGGGATCCCCCACAACACGTACCTCGAGCCCGAACACCTGAGCCCGGGAGCTGTCCTCCACACGCCCGACCCCGAACGTCCTGCCGAAGCGCTGCCGGCCCACACCGGCGTCACCGTGAGGGACGACATCGACCGAGGCGAACCGGTCGTCGACCTCGTCTTCCCGCCGGGAAGCCCCCCGCTCGAGGGAACCAACGCCTCCCAGCGCGTCGCGGACCTCGCCGGCCGGCTGGGGATCCCAGCCACCTCCCCAGACGATTGGACCCGCACCTCCTCGGGATCCGTCCACCTCTACACCCGCGACGAGACCTGCACCGCCTACGGTTGCCTCCACGGACGACGGACCTTCCTACGTTGCGAATGCACCGCCTTCGTCGCCGGGCAGACCCCCGACAGGCTCCCCGAGGGCGTCGAGGTCGCGGAGCGGTTCAGCTGGCTGAACCACGCCGAGGTCATCGTCTCGCCCGACGACGAGATCCTCGGAGTCCGCAGTGGGCCCTGGATCGACGCCAAGGACCTGGACCTCACGGCTCCCGACGATCTGAGGGTCCAGGCCGCGCGATCGCTCGATGCGCGGAACGTTACCTTCCAAGAGCTTACGGGCCCCCAGCTCGTCCTCGTCCACCCTTCCCCCGACACGGTGTTGCCCACGGCCGCCTACGCCTGGAAGATCGAGGACGGGGAGGGCGGTCGCTCGCATGAGATCGACCAGGCCACTCAGGGCCGCGGCGGCTTCTTCCCAGCCTCGAGCCTCCAAAACGCGGCGACGGGGGAGACCCTCGACGTCCGCTACGACTCCCGCCACATCGCCGACCCCGGCTACGACATCCGCAAGCTGCACCCAGTCCAGGACGTAAGAGCGCCGGAGAGCGGCGACCTCTTCCCCGACGGCCCGGACGTGAACCTGACGATGGAGACCTCGGTCCGTGCCGCCTGGCGCATCGACCGGTACGAGATCCCCACCGGCGAACCGGTCACGGTCCCCGTCCGCATCGACCGCGCCGTTCAGACCACCACCCTGCGCTACGAACTCTCGCCGCCGTGTTGCCCCGACGAAGAGGTCCAAGGGACGCGAGTCATCGAGACGCAGGCGTGGCTGGGGAACGACACGACCAAATCCGTCCATCTCGGCGAGAACTGGACCGTCCGCTTCGCCTTCGAGGGCGACTACACGGCGACCCCGCGGCTCGCCGACGGGGAAGGCGAGGTGTCGCCCGAGCGGCTGACGTGGCGCTCGCGAACACCCGCGAACCTCACGGTCGCCTTCGCAGAGCGGACGATGGCCGACGCCCTGTCCGTCGCGATGCCCGTCTGGCTGAACCTGACCCCTCAAGCAACCCTCCACCACCTCCCGACGGGCCACCGCCAGGGCTCGTCGGTCTCCCCGTCGATCAGCGTCCACGACGCGAACGCGACGTTCCGCCACCGCTTCGAGGCCGAGGCGAAGGCCCCCCAGATCCAGATCTTCCCGCCCGGGGATAACGCGACCGCGACGGGACAGGTCCCGATCGAGGTCGACGTCTACAACGCCGATCCGAGCACGTCCACGGTCAACCTGACCATCTTCGCCCTCGACGGGGACCAGCGTCGAACCGTCGCGCGGCCGCCGCTGGAACGGTCCGGCGAGCACACGTTGACGGCGACGTGGAACGCCACCGGTGCCGATCCCGGCCGGTACCTCGTGCGCGTCGAGGCGGACAACGGCCACCGGACGAGCCGGGCCGAGAAGACCGTGGTCGTCCCGGATCCCTCGAAGGCTCCCGTCGCCGAGATCCTCTCCCCCGAGGAGAACGAGACCGTGTCCGGAGAGGTCCTCGTCGAGACGAGGGCCGGGAACGGGAACTCCGAGCCGTCCCGGCTCCGGTTGTTGGTCCTCCGCGAGGGGAACGGAAGCCGGGAGTGGTCCGCGGTCGAGTTACTCGAGACGACGAGGGAGGGGGAGCAGAGGTGGGCCGCGACGTGGAACACGACCGGATTCGACCCCGGGCCGTACACGCTCGGGCTCGAGGTCCGGGATGCCCGGCAGACGGCCGTGGACCTCCGGAACGTCTCCGTCGTGGCGGTGAACGAGTCCGGGACCCCGACGAGGCAGCCCACGCCCTCGGTCGGGCCGGCCGCGGTCGTCGTCGCTTCCTTGGTCGCGGCCGCCCTCGGGGATCGAGCCGCCTCCTCCGCCCCCGAAATCGGCTGGAGCAAGACCCTTAACCCCGAGCGAGACTAGTCCGTCGCCATGCTCACCCTCACGACCGACTTCGGGGACTCGGGCTACGTGGGCGCCGTGCGCGGTTCGATCCTCGCCATCGATCCCGAGGCCCGCATCGTGGATCTCACGCACGGGGTCCCGCCCCACGACGTGCGCTCGGGCGCCTTCGCTTTGTTCAGCGCGGTCCCCTACTACCCTGAGGGAGCCACGCACATCGTCGTCGTGGACCCGGGCGTGGGGACCGACCGTCGCGGGATCGCCCTCGAGGCCGGCGGCCACACGTTCGTGGGACCCGACAACGGCGTGCTCCGGCCCGTGGCGCGCAAGCTCGGCGGCATCGATCGCGTCGTCGAGCTGACCGAGGACAAGTACGTCAACGAGGACATCTCCCGGACCTTCCACGGGCGCGACGTGTTCGCCCCCGTGGGCGCCCACCTGAACGTCGGCGTGGACCTGGCCGATCTCGGGCGCGAGCTGCGGGAGGACGAGCTCGTGGATCTGTCCTTCGGCGAGCCCTGGATCGAGGATGGCACGTGGACGACGGAAGCCGTGCACGTCGACCGGTTCGGGAACGTGACCACGAACATCCAGGGTGGCACCGTGCTCGACGAGGCCGCGTGGGGAGCCACCGCCGTCGTCGAGACGAAGGATCTGCGCCTGGAGGCGGCCCTGCATCGGACCTACCGCCACGCCGAGCCCGACGAGCCGACGCTCGTGATCGGATCGGCGGGGTTCGCCGAGCTCGCCATGCGGGAGGAGAGCTTCGCCGACCGCCACGGGATCGAGGTCGGGGATGACATCAGGATCCAGTTCCTCCCGCGCGAGGACCCGACCGAACCGCGGGCAGACGAGAGCTAGCTGATCACACGCGGCCGAGCCCGCTGTCCTCGAGTTGGTCTTCGAGGGTCTCGATGCGCTCCTCGAGGCGTTGCCGCTCCCGGCGCTGGTCCAGGTTGATGCTGGCTTGCCGCCCCAACGCCTCCAGCGCCGTTCGTTGGTCCTCCCCCAGGTCGCGAGGCTCGTAGTCGATGACGCAAAGCGACCCCAGCACGTGGCCCTCCTCGGTCCGCAGCGGTTGCCCGGCGTAGAACCGGATGTGGGGTTCGTCCTCGACCAGCGGGTTGTTCTCGAAGCGTGGGTCTTCCCGCGCGTCCTCGACGATCAGCATCTCGTCGGGATCGGAGATCTGGTGGGCGCAGAAGGAGATCTCTCGCGGAAGCTCGCTCCGCGGGACACCGTCGGCGGCCTTCACCCACTGCCGGTCCTCGTCCACGAGCGTGATCAGCGCGGCGGGCGTTTCCGCCACGTAGGAAGCGATCTCGACCAGGTCGTCGTAGGAGCGCTCGGGATCGGTGTCCAGGATCCCGTGCTCTCGGAGCGCCTCGAGGCGCTGCGGCTCGCGATCCGATCGAGGAGGGATGCGCATCGAGGTCATCTCTGCCAGCCCCGCGTAAAAACCGTTGGCTTGTTTCTCCTCCCGCCGCGCCTCACAGCGCCTCGATCTGCTCGTCCAGTTGACGCAACCGGTGGCGCGCCACCACGCGACGCATGGCCTGGCGAGCCAGCGTGGCCAACAGATCGCGCTGCTCCTGGTCCAGCTCCCGGGGCTCGGTGTCGAAGGCGCAAAGCGACCCGATGACGTGATCTTCGGCGGTGGTCAACGGGGCGCCGGCGTAGAACCGCAGGCCCAGCTCGGTCACCGCCGGGTGGTCGGCGAACCGTGGGTCCTCGCGAGCGTCCGGGACGACCAGCAGCTCGCCCGGGTCGGAGAGCAGGTGGGCACACATCGTCGCCGCGCGGTCGACGGTGCCCTGCGGGAAGTTCCGCGAGGCCTTGATCCCCAGCTCATCCTCCCCGATCACCGTGACCAACCCCACCGAGGCGCCGGTCACGTAGCTGGCCAGCCGGGCGGATTCGTCCAGCTCCCGACGGCAACCGGGCGCGTCCAGGTCGAAGCGTTCCAGCGCCCGCAAGCGGGATTCCTCGTCGTCGGCGGTCGGCGGAGCCTGCATTCCCAACGATGCTCACCGGGACCGTTTGAAAACCGTTGGGACTTCGGGACCGACCCTCGGTCTCGCTCGGCCGCTCGTGTGGCCGCCAGGTTCTTGTTGGCCTCCCGTCTTCCCCCGGCGATGACGGCCGAGGACCGGATCGAGGAGCTCGAGGAGCGTCGCGAGGACGCCCGCAAGGGCGGCGGCGAGGAGCGCATCGCCAAGCAACACAAGGCCGGCAAGCTCACCGCTCGCGAACGCATCGAGATCCTGCTCGACGAGGGCACCTTCCACGAGGTCGACCCGTTCAAGGAGCACCGGGCGACCCAGTTCGGGATGGAGGATAACAAGGTCCCCGGCGACGGCGTCGTCACCGGCTGGGGCGAGGTCAACGGACGCAAGATCTTCGTCTTCGCGCAGGACTTCACCGTGTTCGGTGGCTCCCTGGGCGAGGCGCACGCCGAGAAGATCTGCAAGATCATGGACATGGCCGTCGAGACCGGCGCCCCGGTCGTCGGCCTCAACGACAGCGGCGGCGCGCGCATCCAGGAGGGCGTCGACGCGCTCGGCGGCTACGCCGAGATCTTCTGGCGCAACACGAACGCCAGCGGCGTCGTGCCGCAGATCAGCGTCATCATGGGACCCTGCGCCGGCGGCGCGGTGTACTCGCCCGCGATCACGGACTTCACGATCATGGTCGAGGACACCAGCCACATGTTCATCACCGGTCCCGACGTGATCAAGCAGGTCACCAACGAGGACGTCACCTTCGAGGAGCTCGGCGGCGCCTCCACGCACGCCGAGAAGTCCGGCGTCGCGCACAAGACGGTCGAAAGCGAGGAGGAAGCCCTGTGGAACGTGCGCGAGCTGCTGCAGTTCCTGCCGGCCAGCAACCGCGAGCAGCCGCCCGAGGCCGAGGTCGACGACGAGGTCGACCGCACCGACGAGGATCTGCGCGAGATCGTGCCCGACGACCCCGAGAAGCCCTACGACGTCAAGGAGGTCATCCGCAAGGTCGTCGACGAGGGCTTCTTCTACGAGGTGCACGAGGACTTCGCCGACAACATCGTGTGCGGGTTCGCCCGCCTCGACGGCAAGCCGGTCGGCGTCGTCGCCAACCAGCCCAAGGTGCTTGCCGGCACCCTCGACATCGAGGCCTCCCGCAAGGGAGCCCGCTTCGTCCGGTTCTGCGACGCGTTCAACATCCCGCTCGTCACCTTCGAGGACGTGCCCGGGTTCCTGCCCGGCACCGAGCAGGAGTGGAACGGCATCATCGATCACGGCGCCAAGCTGCTGTACGCCTTCGCCGAGGCCACCGTGCCCAAGCTGACCGTCATCCTGCGCAAAGCCTACGGCGGCGCCTACGACGTGATGAACTCCAAGCACATCCGCGCCGACTACAACGTCGCCTGGCCCGGGGCCGAGCTGGCCGTGATGGGCCCCGATGGCGCCGTGCAGATCCTCTACCGCGACGAACTCGAGGACGCCGACGATCGAGACGCCAAGACGACCGAGCTCGTCGACGAGTACCGCGAGGAGTTCGCCCACCCCTACAAGGCCGCCGCGCGCGGCTACCTCGACGACGTCATCATGCCGGAGGAGACGCGCCCGAGGCTGATCGACGCGCTCGACATGCTCGAGGACAAGCGCGCCGACCGCCCCTCGCGCAAGCACGGCAACATCCCGCTGTAGACGCGGTGCTCGCGCCGTCGGCGGGCCGGGCCGTGCGCTGACCCAAACGATATGAGTCCCCCTCGGTCGAGCCGGTGGGGCGTGGCTCACCGTGTTCGATGCTGCGAGGTCCGACTGGCGTGGAGCGATCGTGGCCAGCCTGTTGCTGTTGGCCCCGTTGTCCGGCTGCCTGGAACCGATCGGGGAAGCCACCCAAGACGTGGTCACCGATGGTTCCCCCACCACCAAGGAGGCCGACGCCGACGCGGCCGACACCGAGCCGGCGGACGAGGTCGAGGTCACCGAGGTCGAGCAAGCCGTGGGCTCGTCCTTCGTCGAGGTGGACCAAGCCCAGGAAGAGATCCCTCGCCGATCCGCGTCGATCACGATGGAACCGCTCGACGGCGAGGGGACCTTCCACATGGGGGTCCTGTTCGATCCCGCCGATCGAACGGCGATCGTCAGCTTCGAGGGCCTCAGCCAGATCCAACCCTCCGACGCCGACGAAGAGGCGGCCGCCAGCCAGAACCTGGTCGGAGACATGGACGGCATCCTGTTCGGCCAGATCCACCAGACCACGTTCGTGGGGACCCCATCCTCGGCCATCACCGTGTACAATGAGTCGGCGGATTGGAACGAATCCGCGAGCAACCTCACCGATCTCGAGGATGAGATGAGTCTGACCTCCAGTTCCAGCTCCACCAGTGACAGTCTGTCCCCTCAGCAGCTGGCCCACAACCTGACGGGTGAGCTCGAAGACATGCCCGACGAGGCCACCGTGAGCGATCGGACGATCACCTACGAGGGCGATCCCGCTCGCGAGATCCACGTCCAGCACGACAACGCGACGACCTCGCTGGATCTCCGGTTCGTGCTCGCCCAAGACACCGAGCGGCTGCTAGCGATGAACGGCACGGTCGAGGAAGCCGACGGGGAACCGCCCTTCGACGACGGGGCCCGCATCGACGCCACGTTCGGGTACGAGGACGAGGTCCACCACCGCTACGAGGAGGATCTCCATCGGTTGGCTTCGATGGCGATCTTGACGCCCGAGGACACCGAGGGCACGCTGGGCAGCCCGTCCTACGAGGTGAACGACACCCGCACGCGCACCGTGCAGCCCTCCCACCAGCCAGGGATGGTCTCGCTCGAGGAGGCCGAGGTCCACCTGCTCGACAACCGCCCGCGGACCGAGGACCCGGTGCTGGCATTGCCGGCAGAGACCGGGGCCACGACGACCGCGGATGCCAAGCTCGTCTACGAGGACGTCGACGGCGACGGCCACGTCTCGCCGGGCGACGAGATCCGGTTCACGGCGCTCAGCGAGGATGCGACGGGCTGGACCATCGCGATGCACGACGAGCAGACCGGCATGCGCACGATGGTTCCGGCGCCGTCGCTGGCTGCCGTGGCGCTCCTCCTCGCCGGCGTGGCCCTCCTCCGCCGGAGGCGAGGCGGCGGATAGACGCGGCGCCGCGTCGATCGGGAGCCGGCGAGCGGTGGCTCACGCCAGGTCGAGCACAACGAACGCCAGGAACATCGCGATCCCGCCGATGACGGTGAACGTCGCCATGACGGTCTGGGACAGGCCCACGTCCAGGCCAACGGGTTCCAGCATGCCGAGCAGGCGCACGCCGATGCCGGCGAACATCACGATCAGCGCCCAGCGCACCATGCGCTCGGAGACGCCGGGGTTCAACGCGCCGGCCTCGGGGTCCTTGGTCGGGAGCTGGGACTCGTCGACCTCGATCGTGCCGCGGCCGTTCCCCTCGGTCCCCGTGGGCTGGGGCTGGGCCATCGGAGCCTCGCACACGGTGCAGTCCTCGCCTTCCTCGGCGAGCGTGGCCCCGCATCGCGAGCACCGGGCGCGCTCGCCGTAGGTGAGGAACAGTTGACTGGCGACGACGGTGATCGCGACGAGGGCGACGATCCCGGTGACGATCGCGGCCAGGCCCCAGTACGTGACCATCACAGGCGAGTAGCCGGGTCCCCGTCAAGAAGGCTTCGCCCTACTCGACGACGGTGATGTCGCCGCGCATGCCTTGGGCGTAGTGGCCGGAGATGTCGCACCACCACGTCCAGTCGCCCACCTGGTCCTCGGAGGGTTGGATCAACAGCGTCGTCGAGGCGCCGGGGTCGAGGTTCTCCGTCTGCCAGACCACCTCGTCCTCGCTGCCCTCCTCTTCGGGGGTACCGATCAAGAGGTTGTGCACGCTGTTGCCGACGTTCTCCACGTTCAACAGGTAGGCTTGGCCGGCCTCGAACTCCGTGCGGTCGCCACGGATCGCCCACTCGTCGAGCTCGACGGACACCGACTCGACCTCGCGCACGTCGAGCGTGGCCGTGTCGCCCTGGCTGTCGAGCGTGTACTCGCCGGCCTCGAGGTTCACCGGTAGTCGAGCGGACTCGCCCGGTTCGATGTCGTCGGTCGTGGCGTCCTCGACGCCCTCGACGCTGAGCGAACGGGCTTCGTCGGCCTGGTTGGTGACGACGAGATCGGTGGGGACGCCCGCGAAGCCGGTGAGCTCGGAGGGCTGCAGGCCCCCAGCCGTGATGTTCACCCCGATGGCCTGCCCGCTGAGCTGGGCTTGGCGCTCCTGTTCGGCGATCCAGTCCTCGTACTGGTCTTGGGGGACGGCGTGCAGCTTGGCGCGCATGTAGGCGTGCCCGGGGTTCCCGCAGAGCTCGGCGCACTGGATGATGTACTCGCCCTCGGGTGCGGTGAACGAGACGGTGTTCGTCTCGCCGGGGTAGGCATCAGCCTTGACGCCCAGCTCGGGGATCGCGAAGGCGTGCTGCACGTCGCCGGAGGTGACGTTGACCACCACCGGTTCGTTGGCGGGGATGAGGAACGGATCCTCGCCCTCGAGGCTGCCGGCGTCGCCGGGTTGCTGGGAGAGGCTGACGTCCCCGCTGTAGCGCGCCTGCCAGAACCACTGGAAGCCCTCCATCTGGATCTCGGCGGCGGGCTCCTCGGGCTCGGCTTGCAACTGCTGGAAGCCGTCGAAGCTGATGAAGCCCACCCAGGCGACGATCAGGATCGGGATCGCGGTCCAGATGACCTCGGCCTTGATGTTCCCGCGGTGCTCCTCGTAGGAGGGTTCACCCTCGCCACCGGGACGGAACTTGACGAGGTTGTAACCCAGCCAGCCGAACACGACGAGGAAGACGACCGCGCCGATGAGCAACAACTGCAGGTAGATCGACTCGATGGTCTGCATCCGTTCGTTGACCGCGTCCGGCATCCCCCAGGAGGCGAGGGTCTCGGGAGCGATCACCACGAGCGCGACGATCGAGGCGAGAGAGGCCCAGCGCATACGGGCTCGGCGAGCCAGCCGTGGACCTGTTGAAAAGCCTTGCGCGCTCCGATGGGATGGCCGGAGGACCCATGCGGCGACCCGCCATCGGTAAGGTTTTCTAAGGGGTGTCCTTCTCCGCTTCTCGATGGCCGAGGACGCCCACGAGAACCCCGAGGGCATCAAGCGGTGGCTCACCACCGTCGACCACAAGGACATCGGTCTGCTGTACTTCTGGGCTGCCTTCGCGTTCTTCATCATCGGTGGGGTCGCGGCGCTCCTCGTTCGGATGGAGCTGTTCTTCCCGGGTCAGGACATCATGAGTGGGGGCACGTACAACGAGCTGTTCAGCCTCCACGGCACGCTGATGATCTTCCTGTGGATCCAGCCAGCACTGGCCGGGTTCGCGAACTACTTCGTGCCGTTGATGCTCGAAGCCCCGGACATGGCGTTCCCGCGCGTGAACGCGCTCTCGTTCTGGTTGATCCCACCGGCCGGGCTGATGATCTCGGCTGGGCTCATCGTGCCGGGCATCACGACCGTCAACGTCGGCTGGACCGGCTACCCG
Source organism: Thermoplasmatales archaeon SW_10_69_26 (assembly GCA_003009755.1). Classification (GTDB taxonomy): domain Archaea; phylum Thermoplasmatota; class SW-10-69-26; order SW-10-69-26; family SW-10-69-26; genus SW-10-69-26. The sequence continues at coordinate 2,527 of PXUB01000006.1, read as the reverse complement.
CCCTTGTCCGTCGCCGACCCCAACACCGGGCTGGACCTGTGGCTGATGGGGCTGATCTTGCTGGGCGTGGCGAGCACGCTCGGTAGCGTGAACTTCCTGGCCACGATCTTCGGCATGCGTGGCGAGGACGTCGAGATCCACAACATGCCTCTGTTCTGCTGGGCGCAGATGGCCACCTCGCTGCTGTTGCTGTTCTCGCTGCCCGTCGTCACGATCGCTTTCACCTTCCTGCTGTTCGACCGCAACCTCGGCACCACCTTCTTCACCGGGCCAGGTGGCGACCCGATCTTGTACCAACACCTGTTCTGGTTCTTCGGGCATCCCGAAGTCTACGTGTTGATCTTACCGGCGTTCGGGATCTTGAGCGAGGTCGTGTCGAAGTTCAGCAACCGCCCGATCTTCGGGTACCACTCGATGGCGTACGCGATCATCGCCATCGCCTCGCTCGGGTTCCTCGTCTGGGCCCACCACATGTTCACGACCGGCATGAACCCCGCCGCAGATCTCGGGTTCATGGCGATGAGCTTGGTGATCGCCGTCCCCACCGGAATCAAGGTGTTCAACTGGCTGGCGACGATGTGGGGCGGCGTCATCGACCTGAAGCCACCGATGCTGCACGCGATGGGCTTCATCTGGCTGTTCGTGATCGGCGGCATCACCGGCGTGATGTTGGCCGCCGTCCCCTTCGATCTGCACGTTCACGACACGTACTTCGTCGTCGCTCACTTCCACTACACGATGGTGGGCGGCGCCATGTTCGGCATCTTCGCGGCCCTGTACTACTGGTGGCCGCGGATGTTCTCCGGCAAGATGTACAACATGGCGATGGCGAAGATCCACTTCTGGCTCATGTTCATCGGGTTCAACGTTGCCTTCTTCCCGCAGTTCGTCCTCGGGCTGCAGGGGATGCGGCGACGCATCTTCGACTACGCCGCGGGCGCCGGGTGGACCGGCATGAACCAGGCGTCCACGGTCGGCGGCTTCCTGATCGGAGCCGGCATCCTCGTGTTCATGATCAACGCTCTCTGGTCCTTCACGGCCGGACCGGTCGTGCACGAGGACCCGTGGGGCGGCGAACAGCGGCCCGAGTGGGAGCAAGACGACTGGGTTCCCGAGAGCCCGGGCCCTGGGACCCCGGCTGTCCAAGCCGAGGAGGCGTCCTAGATGGCTGACGCCGAGACCCAAGCCTACGAGCTCCCGCACCAGAGCTGGTGGCCGCTGGCCTTCGGCCTCGGGGTCGTGCTGCTTGGCCTCGGCCTGATCGTGCCCGGCCCGACCGTGTGGGACCCGGGCCTGGGCGAGCTGCGCATCGGTCCGATGCTGATCGTCGGGTTCCTCGCGTTCGCCGTCTCCGGGCTCGGCTGGCTTCGGGAGGACGTCGAGTGGTTCGACGACCGCGTCGGCACCGGCCCCCGCGTCGGCCGATGGGGCGTGCTGTTGTTCATCGGCAGCGAGATCATGATCTTCGGCTCGCTGTTCGCGACGTACTACAACTTCGCGGACACGGCCGCGATGTGGCCACCGGAAGGCACGCCGCATCTCCCGATCGGGACGACGGGCATGTTCACGATCGTTCTGCTGTTCAGCGGCGCCACGATGCACTGGGCCCACAGCGCCCTCCGGATCGGCAATCGGAGCGCGTTCAAGGGCCACATGCTGCTCACGCTCCTGCTGGGTGGCATCTTCATGGTCGGCCAGGGGATGGAGTACTACCACCTGGTCCACGAGGGCCTGACCCTCACCACGCACCCGTTCGGCACGACCTTCTACCTGCTCACCGGCACCCACGGCTTGCACGTGCTCGCCGGCCTGTTCGTGCTCGGCGTCGTCACCTGGCGGGCGTTCGTGCACGACCAGTTCGACGCCGAACGCCACGTGCTCCTCGAAGCCGCCGCGATCTACTGGCACTTCGTTGACCTGGTTTGGGTGTTCGTCTACGCGATCGTGTACCTACAGTGGATCTAAGATCGCGTACACGAACAGAGGCCGGATCTTCGATCCGGCCGAATCGCGACCATCGCTGACGGTGTCGAGCGCTCGTCCGATGGTCGCGTGACAGCGTCTACGCGATCGTCTACCTCCAATGGATATAACGACGATCGCGTAGAGAGGACGAGCTGGGGAAACCGCGAGAGAGCTCGTCCGAATCGCGAGCATCGCTAGCCTCGCAGCCACCGTGAGGCTCGATGCTCGCGTCGCGCCATCGTGTACCGACAGTGGATTTAAGATCGCGTACACGAACAGAGACCGGATCTTCGATCCGGCTGGATCGCCAGAGACCGGGCACCGTCGGGGACCTCGTGGACACGTCAAGGTGGTCTCTGGCGAGAGCACGGCCGACCGTGGATACCACCGAGGCCGTGTCGAATCGCCAGAGACCGCTCGCCATCGCAGACCTCGTGGACACCTCGCAGCGGTCTCTGTCGAGGGTGCTGACCGTGGGCTTTCAATATAACTCCGCCTCCGCCCCACCCTTCAACTGCTCGCGCGTCACCCGCCCCACTTGGACAAGACCCCGCAACGCCTT
>PXUB01000005.1:25459-57567 GCA_003009755.1 Thermoplasmatales archaeon SW_10_69_26 | reverse complement strand
GGGACGAGGTCGAACAGGTCCGGGGACGGATCGCGTTCGAAGACATGACCCACAACGCCCAGAACGAGCTCCCGTTCGTCCTCGAGGAGATCGTCGAGGACAACGAGGAGCGGTTCCTGGCGGTGTACAACGAGGGCGGCGCGATCAGCACCCGCATGCACGTGCTCGAGCTGCTGCCCGGCTTGGGCAAGAAGCTCATGAAGCAGGTGCTCGAGGAGCGCGGGCAGGAGGAGTTCGCCAGCTTCGCGGACCTCGACGAACGCGTGCCCTCCCTCCACAACCCGACGAAGATCATCGCCAAGCGGATCGAGACCGAGATCAACGATCCCACCGAGAAGTACCACCTCTTCGCCCGGCCGCCCGAGGACGCGGACCGACGGTAGGGCGAGCCGATGCCCCGCCTGGGCCAGCACTTCCTGACCGATCCCTCCTACCTCCAGCGTGTCGTCGAGACGGCCGAGGTGGCCGTCGGCGAGCACGTGCTCGAGATCGGGCCCGGCCGCGGTCACCTCACCGAGCGCCTGCTCGACCGCGGGGCCCGCGTGACGGCGATCGAGCTCGACCGCGACCTCCGGCGTGAGCTCGACCGCGAGCTCGGCGGCCACGACGATCTCGCGCTCGTCCAAGGCGACGCCGCCGACGTGGACTGGCCGCAGGCGCACAAGCTCGTGGCCAACCTGCCCTACCAGATCTCCTCGCCCACGATCGAGCGGTTCCTCGCCAGCGACCTCGAGGTTGCCGTGTTGACGTTGCAGAGGGCCTTCGCCAAGCGCCTGGTCGCCGATCCAGGCGAGGAGGAGGTCTCGCGGTTGACCGTCGGCGTCCAGCTGCGCGCCGACCCCGCTATCGCGTTCGCGATCCCGCCCGGCGCCTTCGATCCCCCGCCCGATGTGCGCTCGGCATGCGTCCGCATCGAGCCCCACCAGCCGCCCTCCGTGCGCGATCCCGAGCTGCTGGAGAGCGTGCTCGATCACGTCTTCACGCAGAAGCGAAAGATGCTGCGCTCGAGCCTCTCCGAGGTCGAGGGCGCCCGTCCGGCCTTGGAAGCCCTGGGCCTGGCCGAGGCCCGCCCGGGCCGGGTCCCGATCGAGGCCTGGCCCACGCTGGCCGATCGGATCCTCGAGGAGCGTTGACCGTGGCTCGCGAGCTGCTGGGCCTGACGATCCACGGCGACGAGCGGGTGTACGGTCCGGCCGAGGACTCGATGTTGCTGGCCAGCAACGTGACCGCCAGCGCCGAGCACCGGGCCCTCGAGGTGTGCACCGGGACCGGGCTGGCTGCGCTGCGGTTGGCTCGGGGGGGCGCCGCGACGGTGGCGACCGACGTCCACCCCGTCGCCTGCCGGCTGGCCCGACGCAACGCCCGCGCCAACGATCTGGATCTCGCCGTCGTCTGCACGGACCTCGCGGCCGGCGTCTCCGCGCGCTTCGATCGCATCGCCTGCAACCCTCCCTACCTGCCCGCCGGCGGTGACCACCTCGGGGGTCCGATCGGGCGGGCCCTGGAGAGCGGCCGACGGGGCACCGCCCTGACGCAGCGGTTCCTCGATCGGTTGCCGGACCTGTTGGCCGCCGAGGGCCGGGCATGGCTGGTCGTCTCCTCGCGCCAACCCGTCGACGAGCTGGAGGCCCGCGCGCGCCGAGCCGCCCTCGCCTGGCACCGCGTGAACGAGGTCGCCGTGGGCCGGTTCGAGACGCTGGGCCTCGTCGAGCTCCGCCGCGAGGCTTGAGTCCCGGGGCCGCGACCGGTAAGCCCTTGAGCCTGCAACCCTACGCGGGGGAAGATGGTCGAGCGGGCGCGCGCCGTCTCCCTCGTCTTCCGGCCCGGCGAACTGCCGACGGCCAGCCAGGGGTTCGCCGACGTTCTAGCCCGCCACCTCGTCGGCCGCCAGCTGCGGGCCGGGCAGCGAGTGGCCTTGCCGGGTTGGCCCCGGTTCACGGTCGAGTCGGTCGACCCGCCGGGTGGCGAGGTCGGCGAGGGGACCGAGGTCGAGGTCACCGTCCCGCCCTCCACGGGCGAGGGTCCCTTGCACCTGGCGATCGTCGTCGACGCCTCGCTCACGATGGGGACCGACGGCGAGCCGACGGCCTACCAACGCGCCGCCAGCTTGATCGACGCGTTCCTGATGAACGGCCGCTCGTTTCTGGCCTCGGCCGGCATCGTCGTCCAAGGTGGCGAGACCCGGCACATCGAGGAGCTGGCCTCGCCCGAGACGCTGTCCGGGGCGGTGATCCACCGCGTGGAGCCCAAGGGGACCTTCGACCCCTCGCAGGGCCTCGACCGCGCCTTGGACCTGCTGGAGGTCGCCGACGAGGGCCCGCGAGCGATCGTGCTCGTGACCGACGGCGACCTGATCGTGGAGGACCCGCTGGGATCGGCGCTGCACGTCGCCCGCGCCGGCGCGCACCTGTTCGCCGTCGCCGAGCGCGGCCTGCCGGCGCTCGACGAGGCCTGCCGGCACACCGGTGGGCAGGCCAGCGCCGACGCCGAGAGCGTGTTCGACGCCTTGGCCCAGGTCGCCGGTGCCCGCGGCCGCTGGCGCTCCCCTCCGGACCCGGCCGAGGTCGCCAGCGACCCCGAGTTCGAGACCGTGATCGAGACGATGGAGGACCACTCATGAGCACGAGCAGCGACGAGGCGAGCCCGACCCCCGAAGAGCCCGGCAGCGTGCAGGCCGCCGTCGACGAGCTGCGCACCGGGTCGCCGACGCCGCGAGGGTCGGGACCCAGCACGGCCGAGCCGCAGGCGCTGCCCGAACCGGTGCGGGAACGGATCCGAAAGGCCCTGGACGACGTCGCCTACGCCCAGCACGCCTACGAGAGCCGCGAGCACCACGTCTGCTTCGTCGGCGTCCGCTCGCAGGCCTCGATCGAGGAGACGGTCGTCGTCGCCGGCCCGGAAGGAGTGGCTGGGCTGGACGAGATCCGGGACCGGGTGGACGAGCTGCGCCGCGGCGAGGATCCCACCGAGGTCGCCGGCCTGCTGGACGCCTGAGGCTTGCCATGAGCACCGAGCACTCCCAAGAGGTCGCTCGCGTCTTCGACGAGTGGGCCCAGGCGGGCCGCGACGAGGGCATGGCCGACCGGCACGGGCTCAGCGCGCGCCCGGTGCTCGAGGAGCTGACCCCAGCAGCGGACGATCGCTTCCTCGACCTGGGCGCCGGCAACGCCTGGGCCGCCCGATGGGCGCAGGCCGCCGGCGCTCGCGCCGTCGCCGTCGACGTGAGCCCCGAGATGTTGGCTCGGGCCCGGGAGGCCCAGCCGGCGCCGGGCCTCGTGCAGGCCAGCTTCGAGCGGTTGCCCTTCGCCGATCGATCGTTCGCGTTCCTGTTCAGCATGGAGGCGCTGTACTACGCCGAGGACCTCGACCAGGCCCTGGCCGAGGCCTTCCGTGTCGCCGAAACCGGCGGCGAGCTGCACGCGCTCGTCGACTACTACGAGGGCAACCCGGCCAGCGAGGGCTGGCCGGACAAGACGGGCGTGGACATGCATCGGCTGTCGCCGGAGGGCTGGGAGGCACGCTTGACCGAGGCCGGGTTCACCGACGTCGGCACCGCGCGCGTCCGCTCGGGGGAGGGCGAGAGCTGGCGAGCCGAGCACGGCAGCCTGCACGTGTACGGGCGCAAGGCTTGATGGCTCTCTTTACGGCCCGGTATGCTTATTTGAGACCGCGCCGTTCCCTGTGGGGAGGCTTGACATGGTCCGCTGTCAGACAGCCGTCTGCATCGTCCTCGCCGTCAGTTTGTCGGTTGCCCCCATCCCTGCGCTCGGACAGGCGACCGTCGATGCGGATCCGACCGGGGACGAGGGGTCCCAGGCCGCCGACCTCTACACCGGGTTCGCGGTCCGGGACATCAGCCCCTACCCTGGGATCGGCGAGGACGGCGACGGCAACGTCTACCTGGGCGGCTTCGGGCTCGGTCCCGGGCGGTTGTCCGAGGGTATCTCGTCGCCCATCAGTGCCCGAGCGGCCGTGATCTCCGACGGCGAGGACGCGGTCGCGCTGGCCAGCGTAGAGGTCCAGGGGATGTTCTCCTCCTACCGCGCGGGCGACTACGGCTCGTGGGACGTCATCGAGCGCGTCAGCGACAACACAGACCTGACGCGCGACGATGTCATGATCTCCAGCGACCACAGCCACCGTTCCCCGGACACCGTCGGAGCCTGGGGGTTCGTCCCGGACGAGTACGCCTGGTACGTCGCCAACCAGACGCAGGCCGCGATCGAGGCAGCCTACGAGCAGGCCGACACCAAGATCGCAGAGGACGACCCCGACCACGTCACAGTCGGCATCCAGGACGGCGGCAAGTTCCAGTACAGCGAGTTCTCCTCCCCTCTCGTCAACAGCCTCGATCGCCCGATCCGCGTCCTGGCCGCCGAGGACGCCGAGACCGGCGAGATCGAGGGCGTCTACGGTGAATTCGCTGCGCACCCCGTCCTCAAGGGAAGCGCGAACGGCATCCACCCCGACTGGCCCGGGATGGTCGCCGAGGAGGTCAGCGAGCGCGTCAACGCCCCCGCCGTCGTGGCCGTCGGTGCCATCGGGCGAACGCAGGAGGTCGAACACCCGCGAGGGATCGACACTGACGAGGAGTGGGTCGAGGCGCTCACCGACCGCGTCGTGCTCGCCATCGAGCACGGCGATCCGATCGTCGAGCCCGAGGTCGACTCGGACACCGACATGGTCACGCTGACAGGCTGGAACGTCGCGCTCACGGGCCTCACCGCCGCCGGCGAGCAAGGCTGCAAGGTGCCGGTACTCACGTTCACGTGTGTACCGATCCAGCGTGACCCGCTCCCGCCCTGGCAGGCAGGCAACGTGCTGCGGACCCTCGTCACGACCGCAAGCGTCGGTGACGTCCTGCTCTGGGGTGCCCCCGGCGAGATCTATCCCGAGGCCCACTTCTTCGTTCAAGAGCACGTGGACGCCCGCGCCCACTTCATCCAAGGCCTGACCAACGACCAGCTCGGGTACATCGTCGCTCCGAGCGAAGCCTGGCCCACCGTGGCCGCCAACGCTGCCGCCTCGGACAACGCGCTGTTCAACATCGACATCACCGCTGGGGACCACCTCGCCTGCGCGGCCGTCGACAGCGCGGCCGAGATCGGGCTCGACCTCGACCCCGGCAAGGACATGAACCCCGGGGTTGGCCGGCCACTCCCGCCATTTCAACAACGTCTCCAATCTGTTCATACCCTCCCCCGCCGATGCCCGGCGTGGTGAGAGAGGATGACCGGTAACACACGCAAGCGCTCGTTCGGCCTCGCAGCCATCCTGGTGATCGGCACCATCGCCGGTTTCCTGGTGGCGGCGGGCACGAGCGGCGCCGAGTACGCGACCGTCGGCACCGTGTCCGACAGCCAAGCTTTCCAGATGCCCGTCGAGGAGGAGGACCAGCGCGTGCGGTTCGCGCTCGACGCCGACCAGGCCACGGCCGACGAGCCGACGGCCAGCTTCGCGCTGTACGATGCCTCCGGTGAGTTCTTCACCGAGTTCGCGCTCGCCGGCGACGGCGACGACGCCGAGGCGATCCTGGACCAGCCCGGGCCCTGGGTCCTCTTCGTGACCGATCGCAACAACGCCGAGCTGACCGTCCAATACGAGGGCGAGGACGCCGAGGACGCCCAGCTCGAGCAGATCCCCGTCGAGGAGGAGCGCACCGTGGTCGCCGACCAGGACGGCGGCGCGCTCGACGAGCAGGTGGCCTTCCGCGTCGATCAGCGCCCGGCCGCGGTGTTCCTCGAGTACAGCGGCGACATCGAGGGCCTGGAAGCCACCGTGGCCAGCGACGAGGGTGCGGTGTACGAGCTGAGCGACGCTCGCGCCAACACGACCGGCGACGAGACGGTCCGTGGCGGCGAGGCGACGTTCACCTCGAGCAACCTCGCGGCCGGCACCTACGACGTGCAGGCCAGCGCCGGGGAGTTCGACGGCGAGCTCGTGTTCGTCGAGCAGACGTTCGAGCCTCAACAGACGCCGGCCGAGCCCGAGCCCACCGAGGAGAACGTGACCACCTACACCGACGAGAACGATGGCGAGGTCGTCGCCGAGGTCACCGAGGGCGAAGCCGTCGAGGTGGGCACGGCCTCCAGCTCCGAGCTGGTGTTCCTCACGGACGCCCGGACGGACGCCGACCTGATGGTGTACAACGATAGCGACCGTCTCGTCGAGCAGGTCGAGATCGGCCACAGCGAGGACTACGACTGGGGCGAGCGAAACGAGGGCGAGGAGCGCTCCAACGCGACCGTGACCACGGTCGAGCTGCCTTCGGCGGGCACCTACGTGGTCTACGCCGACGAGGTCTCCCCCGAAAAGGCCCCCGTGAACGTGTTCGTGCCCGCCGCCGACGCCCCCGCGGCCGAGGAGCTCGAGGTAAAGACCCAGCAGGCCACGCTCGACGGCAACGAGGACGCCTGGAACACGACGATGGACGGCGCGCTCGTCGAGATCTCGGCCTACACGCGGGACGTGGCCGGCATGGAGCGCAACGTGACCGCCACCGGTGATGCCGGCACGGTGCTTCACTACGAGCAGTCGTTCAACAGCTTCGGCGCCACGACGTACAGCGAGCACGCGGTCTACCCCGAGGCGTTCACGGACGGCGATCTCGAGGTCACGATGGACGGCAACGGGATCGGCGGTCAGACCGACGTCGAGATCGTCCACTACGTCCGCTGAGGGGCCGGTCCGGTCCCTCTCCAACCGCCGCGGGTCCTTCCCGGGCCCGCGGCCTCCGCTCCTCCTTCTCCGCCCGTTCTCCCTCCCAGCTCGACGCTTTGACCCCTCGAGTTGAACCCCAACGCGTAAGTACCCGTCGAGGCCTCCCTCGGCAGCTCGACCCACGGGAGGTCGACGCAGGGAGGATGTCGGAATGAAGAGACTCGCTCTTGTCGTCTGTCTAGCGCTAGTCATCGGATCGATGCCCGCCGCGATGGCGAACCACTTCAGCGCCGGCGCGCGGGACAGCATCGGGACGTCCCCACAGGAGACCACCGACAGCCGCACCGTCCCCGGGACCTCCACAGACACCTGGGAGACCCCCTACGGTGTGGGAACGACCCCCTCCGAGAAGTGTCACGACCCCAGTAGCGAGGTCTCCACCGAGGAGGCGCAAGCTGCGCTCTCAGCGGACGGGTTCTGCGGGATGCTCGTCTACCACGAGGACAACAACGAGCTCACGCAGACCAGCCCGCCCGACCAAGATCTGCGAATCCCGGCGATCGATAGCTTCGACGTGATCCGGGCGAACACCGTCGGCTCGGCAGCAGGCACCTGTGTGCCGTTCTGCCCGGACGGCGAGGGCCAGCCCGCGGGCGGCGACCTAGCCTTCGAGGCCGTCCACACCGCTGGCGCTGCGGCCGGCCTGACTGACCGGCCGAACGATGCCGACGACAAGGAACCCTCCGACCGCGGCCGCGAGCACGATGTCCGGGCCCACTACGCCGACCCCGGCCGCACGGTCCAACAGAACACCGGGGTCTGGGAGATGAACGGTTGGTGGGTCCCGACCCTCTCCACGTCCTTCATCGCCTACATCGAGGACGGCGAAGGGAACACGATCACGCAGGAGAACCTCAACCAGATCGTCAAGACCAAGGAGAAGAACGGAAAGCTCAACCCCGCCAGCGAGCCCGCCGTGTGCGGCTACACGCCGGACTTCCGGTTCACGACTGTCGGCCCCGGCGCCGCCGGCCTGAACTGCGAGTTCGCCTTCAACTTCTACAGCACGGATAGCGAACGCGACCTGACGTTCGACAGCTACGAGGACGAGTGCGAGTCCCCGACCTACGTCTGCGGTCAGTCCAACGGCCCGGCCTGGTACTACGAGGCCTGCTTCTGCCTCGGCCTGACCGACCCGGAGATCCCCGGCGGGAACAGCGCGCCCGTCGTACCGGGCTCGACGCTCGCCGGCCCCGAGGGGCAGACCGACTACATCCGTTTCCACTGGGTCATCGCACCGCACAACTCCCAGTGCTCGGGCGCCCAGGAGCCCGGCTTCTCGTTCAGCCCCGACGGGCCCTTCGAGCACCCGTTCCTGGCCCACGAGCTCGACGTGTTCACGACGGCGGGGTCCGTGAGCTCCGCCCAGGCCGGTGCCGCCGTGCCGGAGGCGTGGGATTACGCGGACGCGGTCGCCGAGAAGCGCACCGGCCAAGCTGCCGAGGCGCTGGGTGATCCCACGAGCCAGCTCCCCAGCGACCTGCCCGTGCCGGCCGAGACCAGCGCGGTCGTCCGCGAGGACACGCTCGAGCCGAACAACGCCGACCCGATCGGCTCCGTCGACGACACCAGCCGCACCTTCGAGGACGGGAACCTCCCGACCGAGGATCTCAAGCGCGACCTGACGGGCGCGTGCGAGCAGCTGTTCGCCCAGGAGGAGCCGGAGACTGTCGACCCGTGGATCGACTACCTCGACAGCCGCGCTCAGGCCGTCCAGGACGCGGACGCGAGCCTCACGTACGTGAGCGACGAGCGCATCGAGCGCCGCGTCGGTCCCTACGGCACCTCGGACGACAGCCAGGACGCCAGCAACCGACCGGGTCCGAGCCTCTACCAGACGAACGGCAAGGTCGGCATCTTCACCGACAAGGACGACGACGGCGAGTACGACCAGCTCGAGGCCGGCGTCAAGTACAACGACCAGGATCCGGTCCAGAGCGGGGCCTACCCGATGATCTGGAACATGTGGGCCCAGGAGGACGGTGACAGCTACGAGCCCGCCGAGAGCGAGGGCTGCGAGATCGGCGAGCGCCGGATGCCGCAAGGCATGGCATCGCTCGGCTACGGTGTCGAGACCGGCCTCGTGCAGGCCGTGTACCTCAACGAGCCGACGACCTTCGTCGAGCCCTCCACGGGCCAGACCGTGCCCTACGCCGACGGGAACAACATCTACCTGATGATGAGCCACGCGGCCCGCGAGCTATACCAGCCCGATCAGGCGAACGCCAACCCGCTCGACACCGAGGTCGACGTCCTCGTCGACGAGCTCGGGAGCTACGTCACGGACGAGCTCGGCCGCGATGCCCCGGGCGTCGTCGTCCCCGGCGAGAACCTCAACCGGGCCACGTTCCAGGGCCAGTGCAGCGGCCCCAGCGGGAACTTCGACAGCAGCCTGCAGTTCCTGCACGACTGCTCGTCCGACTGCAAGGGCGACACGATCGTCACGATGTACACCTTCCGGGTGCCCTCGAGCGACGGCACGCTGCAGGGCAGCGAGATGTTCCCCACCTTCCAGCCCGGGGACGATCCCTACCCGTTCGGCCAGGGCCAGCACACGTGGTTCGACGTCGACCCCTTCGACAACGACCCCAGCCGCAACGACGATCAGGAGGACGCCCCGCCGGCCCCCGACTCCGGCATCATCCAGGAAGGCTTCGTCGGATAAGCGCCCGGCCCTCCCAGGGGGCCCTCCTCCCCCTCTCCCTCCCTCTCCAACGTCTCTTTCTTGTCGACCCCCAGAGACCGGTGTTCGCCTGGGCACCGAACCATCGGCCGATGGCCTTACGTCCAGGCCGGGGCCTGCGGGCGCGTGGCGCTTCGCCGGGCGCGCTCGATCGATCGTCTGCACACGCTCGTCGCCGACCACGACCTCGTCGTCACCGCCGATGCTCCCCTAGCCTTGGCCCTCAACCGCCGGGCCCGCGGCGCCCGCCTGGGCGACGTCGCGACGACGCCGCGCAACTACGCCAAGCAGGGCCTGGAGGTCGCCGACCGGCGGGAGATGTTCCACGAGGTCGTGCAAGCGAGGGATCTCTCGTTCAAGCGCGCCGCCACCTACCTCGATCGCGTGCTCCGATGCTGGGAGGACACCGGCTCGGCCGAGGCGATCCTCGAGCACGATCGCTACGCCAGCGAGGAGATGCGGGCCGTCGTCGACATCGTGACCGGCATCGAGAGCGCCTACAGCCTCCGCGAGGACGTCACCGCGCCCGAGAGCCTGGACCTGGCGGTCATCGACGCCGACGGGTTGTCGGCGCTGGACCGGGCCGTGTTGCCGGACACCTACGACGAGGTGGACGCCTTCGCCGACGCCGGCACCTTCGAACTGGGCTCGGTGGACCTGCTCCCCTCGACGGTGAGCATCGCCGACACGCTCGAAGCCCACATCACGGCCGACAACGCCGGCGACGTCGGCGTCGTGCTCGACCCGGCCGGACCCGTGCGGCCGCTGGTCGAGGCCACGCTCGAGGCGCGCTCGATCCCCTACCACACCGAGGACGAGCTCGCCGAGCACCCCGGGCTGCGCTCGTTCCTGCGCGCGGTCCGCCTCGGCATGACCCGCGAGGGGTTGCGGGCCCGCGACGTTCGCGGTCTCGTCGCCGAGTTGGGCTTGCCCGGCCGCCGCCGCGACGACGACAAGCTCGTCAGCCAGCTCGAGGAGCGCCGGTTGGGCGGCCTCACCGAGCTGTGGGACGCGATGGACGGCCTGCGCCTGGGCGAGGCCCTCGAGCGGTTCCGCGAGATCGCCGACGCCCCGCGCGAGCTGACGACGCTCGTGGACGAGCTCGGGCTCGGCGACGCACCGCTGACGCGGGAGCTGCTCGATGCGCTGGCCTTCTACCTCGAGACGTACCCGATCGAGCGCGACTACAGCCGTGAAGGCGTGCTGTTGGCCTCCGGGCGCGACAACGCCTACGTCGACCGACCGCTGGTGTTCCACGTCGGCCTCGGCACCGGGTGGGCCCAGACCGTGCCCGACGAGGCCTGGACCACGCCCGAGCAGCGTCGACAGCGCGAAGCCCGCGACCTGGCCCGCTTCGGGCGGCTGCTGCAAAGCGGGCGCCGGCGGGCCTACCTCGTCCAGGACACCCGGCGGGGCAAACCCGTGACGCCCTGCTTCCACCTGCACGAGATCCTCGACCGGACGTTTGAGCGCTTCGCCGAGCTCCCCCACGACCGCCGGCGCGCGCCCGAGCCCTCGACGGCGCCCGGCGACGGGTTCGAGCCCGACCGAGACCTCGTGGACGTGGACCCCGAGCCGGTCGAGACCCTGTCCAGCAGCGACCTCGACCGGCTCACGCACTGCCCGCGCGAGTGGTTCATGGATCAGCTCGTGCCGACGACGGAGACGCTGTGGCTGCGGCGAGGGCGGATCGTCCACGCCTTCGCCGAGCTGGCCGCCCAACACACCGACAGGCTCGACGAGGACACGATCGCCGAGCTCGCCGACGTCGGGCTCGCGGCGATGGCCGACCTCGTCGACCCCGACGAGCGCCCCGCCCATCGGACCGAGCTCGAGCTGGCCTTCCGAGCGATCCGGAACTGGCTGGCCGTGAACCCGCCCGAGGGCGCCGTCCCCGAGGGCTACCAGCCGCCTCCCCCCGACCGGCAGGCCGACAACCTCTTCGCCGACCACCTCGAGGTCCCCCTCGAGCGCGAGCGAAGCGAACGCTGGTTCCGCTCGCCCGCGCTGGGCGTCCACGGCAAGGTCGACCTGGTGCACGCACCCACGCGCCTGGTCGACTGGAAGTCGGCCCGCAACCCCGACAGCCTGCCCAAGACGGTGCGCCGGGCCCGCGTCGACGAGCCCGAGGACGTGCCGCGCTTCCAGCCCAGCGTGTACCTGTTGCACCACCGGTCGACGCGGCCGGCCGAGGACCTCGAGTTCGCGTTCGTGGACCTGCTCGCCGAGCGCACGCAGGCCATCCAGGGCGGCCTCGAGCCCCGCGAGTTCACGCGCCGGTTGCGGTACACCGCCGAGCCCTTCACCGAGCACGTCGCCAGCGAGGCCGCCTACGAACACGCCACGCAGTCCAGCAACAAGCGCGAGGACGTGTTCGCGGCCGTCGGCTACGAGGCCTACCGCAGCTACGTCGAGGGCGCCCAGCTGCCCGACTTCGAGGACAAGCAGGCGGCCCTGGCGCACCCGTTCACCGAGGGCCTGATCGACCTCGCCAAGCGCAAGCGCGGGGACCTCGTCAAGTGCGAGGACGCCGCTCGCGGCGTCGTCAAACAGCTCGTCCGCCTGCGCGAGCGCACCCTGTCGGCCGGGGACCTCGATCGGTTGGCCGACCACGTCGACGACGTGCTGGCCGATTCGGCCACCTGGCGCAGCTCGCGGTTCCCCGTCCCCGACGAGGTGGACATGGACGACGTCGAGCACCGCGACCTCGTGCTGCGGGACCTGTCCACCCACCGCGATCGCCGGGAGGCTCGCCATGGGTGAGGAGACCGCCCAGACCCGGCTGCCGGGCCAGGAGGAGGCGATCGAGCCCAACGCCGAGCAGCGCGAACTCATCGAGACGATCGAGGGCCCGGTCCTCGTCGACGCCGGCGCCGGCACCGGGAAGACGTTCACGATCGCCCACCGCTATCTGCACATCCTCGAGGCCCGCGACCTCGATCCCCGCGACATCCTGCTCATCACGTTCACGAACAACGCCGCCGAGGAGATGCGCGAACGCATCCTGCGCGTCGGCGGTCCCTCGGTGTCGCCCAGCCAGCTGCGCGATGCTCCGATCTCGACGTTCCACGCGCTCGCCAAGCGCATCCTCGAGAACCACGGCTTCCAGGCGCCCCGCCACCTGGGCCTGGACGCCGAGCTGGCCCCCAACGTCTCCCTGATCGAGAACGAGGTCCGCGAGCGCGAGCTGTTCGAGGACTTCCTTCGCTCCTTCCGCCAGGACCACCCCGAGCACCGGGCGATGTTCCAGGCCCTCCACGATCCGGTGAACCTGCTCGGCCTGGTCAAGGCGCTGGCTTCGAAGGGCATCGTGCCGACCAGCGAGGGCTTCTACCGCGAGGGCTCGCGGGAGATCCGCGGCGACCGGGAGGCCTTCCTCGAGGCGTTCCGGGAGGCCAACGAAACCGACGGCAGCCGGCAATCGGATTTGCGCGAGGACCTGCGCCGGTACAAGCACAAGCTCGTGCTCCCCCACGCGCCCGACGTCGACGAGCTGCGGGGCCCCGACGGGGCCAAGCGGTGCGAGGATGAGCTGGGCGCCCGCGTGTTCGACCAGGACCGCCAACAGCTGATCGAGTTCGTCCAGGACGTCTACGCCGCCTACCTCACCTACGCCCTCGATCGCAACGTCCTGAACTTCCCGTTCTTGCTCGTGCTGGCGTTCGTGCTGCTGGTCGAGGACGACGAGCTGCGCGAGCAGCTGGCCGCCCCCTACGTCATGATCGACGAGTTCCAGGACACCAGCGAGATCCAGCTCGAGCTGGCGCTTTTGTTCTGCGAGGAGCCCAACCTCTGCTGCGTGGGCGACTGGAAGCAGTCGATCTACAGCTTCCAGTACGCCAGCGTCGACAACATCCTCGCCTTCGAGGACCGCGTGCGAGGCTACGCCGACCACCTCAACGCCGACCGCTCCCCCCAGCGGGCCCGCGTGCCGGCGGCCGAGGCCTTCGCCGGCGAGCTGACGCGCATCGACCTCGTCGAGAACTACCGCTCCACGCAGGCGATCCTCGACCGCGCGCGGCGAGCGCTGGACGCTCCCGGCAAGCAGGGCGAGGACCCGAGCGCGCGCGGCGAGATCGTCGAGCTGTCGAGCAACGCCCGCCTCGAGGACTCGCGGTTGGGCGCCTTCACGGCCGAGGACGAGGTCGAGCTCGTGCTCGATCGCATCGAGGCGATCGTCGACGGCGAGGGTCACGAGCTCGTCGACGAGGAGGCCACGACCGACGAGCGCGTGGCGACGCGCTCGCCGCGGTTCGAGGACATCGCGGTCCTCACCCGCACCCGCGACTTCGCGTTGCGGCTGCAGCAGCGCGCCCGCGAGCTGGCCCTGCCGATGGCCTTCGAGGGCGGCGTGGAGGTCTACCGCTCGGACGCGGCCAAGCTGTTGCTGGCCTGGCTGCGCATCCTCGAGGACCCGCGCTCGCGGGAGGGCTGGGCCGTGGTGCTCGAGGAGGCCGGCTACACGTTCGACGAGACCGAGGCGATCCTCGACGAGGCGAGCTTCCCCGAACAGATGTGGAGCTTCCGCCGCCAGCTGGCGAACCTCGACACGATCGGCGCCAGAGCCCGGGCCGTGTTCGACCGCTACGGGCTGCGGGACGGCGTCACCGAGGCCCTCGTCGCCTCGCTGCAGCGCTCCTTCGAGGCCAGCGGCCGCACGCCGGCCGAGATGGCCGCCTTCCTGGAGGACAACCTCGAGGCCGCGACGACGGAACCGATCGACGACCATCCCGGCGGCAACGTCGTGACCGCGCAGACGATCCACGCCGCCAAGGGCCTGGAGTACCCGATCGTGATCGTCGCCGACCTCAACCGCGGCCGGTTCCCGTCCACCGGCGGCGGCCCGCCCGGCGTCGTCCGCTTCGACGAGCGCGCCGGTCTCCGCCGCTCCAAGGTGTTCGCCGAGCCCCAGGACGGGCCCGCCTACGTCTACGACGACTGGCAGGACGTGGTGCTCCGCAGTTGTCTGCCCGGCACCGACCACGACGAGGAGCGCCGGTTGTTCTACGTCGCGATGAGCCGCGCCGAACAGCACCTCGTGTTGACCGCCGAGGAGGACCGCGCCAGCCCGTTCTTCGAGCACGTCGCCGACGATCCGGCCACGATCGAGCCCGACCCCCAGCCGCGCTCGGCCGAGGAGCAGGACCCGCCCGACCCGCTCGCGATCGACACGCCGGACAGCCGGGCTCCCCGAGCGGTCCCGGTCGGGGAGCTGGTGACCGAGCCCGAGGTCGTCGGCGGCCGCGGCCGGCGGTTCGGGCAGCGGCTGCACTCCTTCGCCGCCCGCTACGCGATGGGGCGCCCGGTCGAGCCGGGCAACGAGGACGAGCACCACGTCGCCGCGATCGTGGACGAGCTCGCCGAGACGGCGAACCTCGAGCCCGAGGTCCCCTGCCGGTGGTCCCTCACGGTCGAGGGCGTCCGCTACGTGCTCGAGGGCAAGGTCGACCTGGTCGCCGTCCGCGAGGACCGCGTCGACATCGTTGACTGGAAGACGGCCGCCGCCGGCGAGGGCCTGGAGGCCTACGCTCGCCAGGTCGGGCTGTACGCGGCGATCGTCGGCCAGGTGCACGAGGACAAGACCGTGCACGCCTCGATCGTGTACACGCCCGAGGGCGAACGCGTCGAGGTCGAGCCGATGGCGTCTGAGGAGGTGCGCCGCCTGCTCCACGAGCGGGGGCCCGACGGCGAGGCAGGCTAGACCCCAACATCCAACGGGCCGGGACCGGCTGCGAGGGCCATGACGGTGACGAAGCACGTGTTCGTCACGGGCAAGGTGCAGGGCGTGTACTTCCGGGACACGACGCGCAAGACCGCAGCCAAGCACGGGGTCGACGGCTGGGTGCGCAACCTGCCGGACGGGCGCGTCGAGGCGGTGTTCCAGGGGGAGCCGGACGCCGTGGACGCGATGGTCGAGTTCTGCCACGAGGGGTCCTCGGCCGCACGCGTGGACAGCGTCGAGGTCGAGCCGGCCGAGGACCTGGGCACCTTCGACACCTTCGAGGTCCGCCCCACGCCCGCCGAGGGCGGGGGCCCCTCGCCGACCGGCTGAGGGCTCCTCTCCGTCCTCTTCTCCCCCGACTTCTTCCTCTGCGCATCCTCTGTGTAAGGGCTCGGTGATTTCCGACCCCTCTCTTCCCTCCCCCGTGGACACCGCGTGGAACCCTCAAACGCGCCATCCACCCTCTTCTTAAGGCCCTGGCAGGACGTGGCACCCGATGCGAGGGACAGCCCTCCGTCTCTTGGCCGCCTTGGGTGCCGCGCTGTTGGTCGCCACGCTCGCCGTCGGCCTGATCCCGGACGAGGCTCCGAGCGCCGACGAGACCGACCCTGGAACGGCCAGCCACGAAGCCGAGGACCACGACCACGAGGCCAACGGTTCCTCGGCGACGACGTTGGCCCACCAGCCCCGCCACGACCACGCCTTGAGCGACCGCGAGGGCGAGGTCCCC
This sequence comes from Thermoplasmatales archaeon SW_10_69_26, assembly GCA_003009755.1. Classification (GTDB taxonomy): domain Archaea; phylum Thermoplasmatota; class SW-10-69-26; order SW-10-69-26; family SW-10-69-26; genus SW-10-69-26. The sequence continues at coordinate 41,712 of PXUB01000005.1, read as the reverse complement.
TCTCGCGCCCAGGCCAGCGAGCTGCCCCACCACTTCGAGGAGTTCGTCGTCCGGGGCGACGACGGCCTGGTCGAGATGGCTGAGAAGGGCTACATCACTGGCAACGGCACGCTCTCGAACCCCTACGTCATCGACGGCTTCCGCGTCGACGAGGAGCTGACGATCGAGGACACCAGCCGCCCGCTCGTCGTCGAGAACAGCTACATCGACGGCCAGCTCACGCTGAACTTCGTCGGCGAGGAGGTCTACGTCCACCACAACCACGTGCGCGACTTGCGGGTGAACGAGAACGTCGAGCGCGAGGGGCCGACGACGGCCGGCCTCTTCGAGCACAACGAGATCGACTACATCGGGCAGATCCGCCACTTCGGCGGCACGTTCCAGCACAACGACGTCGGCCCGCGCCCCGACGGCGTCGTCGAGACCTACCTCTCGGACACCGGGCCGGCCGAGCTGGACGAGGACGTCGTGTGGAACTTCGACGGCTACCACGGCGCGCACGTCCACAACAACACTGTCGAGGGCCGCGTGGACGTCAAGCTGCACGGCCACTTCCACGGCTCCTGCTCCGCGTGCCCGGCCCACGCCCACCAAGACCCCGAGGACTTCCCGGCAGACACGATCGAGGGCGGCGAGCCCCGCAGCCGGCACTCCTACCGCTACCACGTGCTGGACTTCGAGAACAACACGATCGAGGTCGAGGGCGCCGACCGCGCCCTGCGGTTCTACGACGAAGCCCACGCCGGCGACGACCAGACCGCCGACAGCGAGCCCAACCCCTACCTCGAGGACAAGCACGAGCACCACGCCTACCTGCGGGTGCACGGCAACGACATCGACGGCGGTTCGCTCGCGTTCGACGTGGTGAACGCCGAGAACGATCGCCACGAGGGGCTCACCCAGGAGGCCCGCATCGACCTGACCGGCAACCATCTCACGCGCCCGGCGCCACGCGGGGCCGGTCTCGTGCCCGCCTTCGAGGCCGAGACCGCCGACCGCGCCACGCTGCACGCCGAGGGCAACCGCTTCGCGTTCCAGCGGCCCTCCAGCCCGGCGCCGGAGGGCTATGGCTGGGTGGACGGTGGCGATCCCGCGGACACGACGGCGTTCCTCTTCGAGGACGTCAACGCCAGCCGGGTGCAGATCCAGGCGACCGAGGGCGCCAACGCGACCTACGGGGTCACGCTCGACGACGTGCGGGACAACACGCCCGTCGTGCTCGAAGCCAACCGGTTCGACGCCCGGGAGGAGGATCGCCGTGAACGCTGATCGGCTCGCGGTGCCGCTGGCCGTCGTCTTGGCCCTGAGCCTGTTGCCCGCCTCGGCCGCGGCTCAGAGCCTCGAGGAGCAGGCGACCGAGGCCGCCGGTCACGCCCAGGGCGTGGCCGAGGACGCCGCCAGCGACCCGGCCCAGGCGGCGGCGAACGCGACGAACGCCTCCTGGCAGGGCGAGCAGGCCAACTGGACGGAGGCTTGGACGTGCGACAGCGCTTACGCCGTCGACGAGCGCGGTGGCGAGGCCGCCGGCCAGGCGCTGGACTGCGTGCCGCCGGCCTCCGAGCGCGCCGGCGAAAACCAGGACGCCGAGGAGGCCGAGGAGGAGACGGCTCGGGCCGAGGAGGCCGAGGACGACGCCGAACAGGCGGCCCGCGACGAGGTCGCGGCCGCGCAGGCGTTCGTCGAGGCCACCAGCGAGGAACCCGAGCAGGCGCCCTCCCACCTCGAGACGTTCCTCGAGCGGACGGCGATCTTCCTCAACCGCACCCTCGCCATCGTCCAGGACGTGGCCAGCCTCCCGGTCGACGGGCTGCGTCTGGCTGGCGAGGGCCTCGCCACGGCCGCAACGGCCACCGGTCAGGCCGCCTCGGCCACGGGGCAGGGCCTGGCCAGCGGGACGCACGGCGCGCTCGCGGGCGTCCAGGGCGCCACCGGCTGGACCCGGTCGGTGACCGTTGGGGCGATGCAGGCGACCCAGGCCGGCCTGCAGGACGGCCTGGCGGCTGTCGGCGACCAGGTGACCCGCTTGGGCGCGGCGTTGGGCCTGTCCCCGGCCGACGAGCCCCGGGCCGGGGCCGAGGCCGACGGCGAGGCCCAGCCGGGGTCAGCGCCGGTCGACGGCCCCGGGGAGCTTGCCACCGAGGTCCCTGCGGACGCGACGTAAGGTGTCCGAGCCGACGGGCCGGGGGCCGGCCCCCGGCCTCGATCGGCCGGCCGCCTGCTGGGCACCGGTCGAGACCGGACGCTGGACGATCCGAGAACGGAGAGAAGAAAGGCAGCGGGGGAGGGGAGCCCGAGGGCTCCCTAAGCGGGGATCGGCCTCACGTCAGGGCGTCCGAGAGCGGGACCGTGTCGACCGAGACCGCAACCGTGCTGCCGGCCATGGTGGCCGTGAAGCGAGCATAGCTGCCACCCTCGGGCATGGAGCCGTCGGTGGCGGCCGAGCCGCACGCGGTCAGCGCCGCGGCGACGTTCTCGGCCGCGGGCGTGGTCGTGTCGGGCGCGGGCGGGCCTAGGAACACGCTGGCCTCGTCCTCGGCACCTTGGCCGCCGTAGTAGCAGGCGCCCTGGCCTTCGACGGCCGCGATCGTCGCGTTCTCGTCCTCACCGGTCACGAGGTCCGACGCCGGCACCGTGTTCACGGTGACGACCACGGCCTCGTCGCCGGCGGTGCCGGTCACCGCGAGGTAGCTGCCGCCCTGCGGCAGCTCGCCGCTGGTGAGGCCCCTCGCGCACGCGATCAGCGCGGACTGCGCGGCCTCGAGGTCGGGCTGGGTCGCGTCCAGACCTTCCAGGTCGGCGGTCGCCTGCACGGTGTCCTCGCCGCCGTCGTCCTTGTAGAAGCAGGCGCCTTCCGCCTGGAGGCCGGCCGCGAGGGCTTGCCCGGCGTTGCCGCCGGGGATCGCGGGCGGGTCGAAGGTGCTCTCCTCGCTGGTGGGGCACTGGCCCTCGTTCAGCTGGATGTGGACCTCGCCGTCGTAGCAGGCTTGGACGTAGGTGCCCAGCGCGAGCAGGGTCGCTTGCGCGTAGCCGCGCTTGCAGTCGGCACCTTGCTCGGCGAACGTCTGCGCGCCCTCGGCGACGTTGCCCGGCGCGGGCGCCCTCGCCGTCGGGGCGCCGTCCTCGACAGCCACGCGGGCCTCGTCTTGGGCCCCGCTGCGGTTGTCCTCGCTGGCGGGTGCGTCGTAGCAGGCCGCCTCGGCGTGGGCACCGGTCGTGTCCGGGCCCTCGGGCGGGACGTTCGGCGAGACGAAGTAGAGGATCGAGTCCCGGTCGACCTCCTGGTCGTTGTCGGGGGCCTGATCGCGGCTGGCCGCGTCGGCGGTCAGCGCGATCTCGTGCCAGCCGGGCGCCGAGAGGATGCTCTGGCCGCCGGCCGCGCCGGCGATCTCCTGGTCGAAGGAGAAGTCGGCGACGCCGCTGGCGTTGGTGGTGACCTCGAAGCTACCGACCCCGACGCCCTGATCGTTGGCTTCGGCGCCGTAGTAGATGACCGTGCCGGTCACGATGGAGCTGTCGACACCGTTGCCCAGATCGTTGGTGACGGTTGCGGTACCGGTGAGCTCCTCGAGCGCGCGCTGCGTCGGGTCGACCTGGTAGAAGTCACCCTGGTCGGTGGCGTCCAGCGCACCGTCGACCGCGATCGTGTCGTCGACGTTGACGACGACGGTCTCGGTCGCCGAGACACCGATCGGGTCGGTGACCTCGAGCTGGACGTTGTGGGTGCCGACGGGCAGCGTGACGTTCACGGACGGATCCTTGAGCGTCGGGCCGGATTCGACCGACCAGACGAAGCTTTCGTCGTCGATCGAGCGGCCTTCGGGGTCGACCGCGTCGGCCTCGAGCGTGACCGTTGCGCCGAACGGGTCGGTCGCGTTGGCCCAGACGACCTCCTGCTCGAGCGTGATGTTGGGGGCCTCGTTCTCCTGCACGATGAAGGTCGTGTTCTCGAAGGTCTCGTAGCCCTCGTCGTCGACCGCGGTGACGTTCACGTAGTGGGGGCCCGTCTCCGTCAGCGGGGTCTGGACGGCCCACTTGCGGGGCTCCTCCGCGCTGGCATCGACGACCTCGGGCGTGAACGTCTGGCTGCCGGAGGCGGAGCCGATCTCGACCGACAGCTCGGAGGACGTCAGCACGCCGTCGGGGTCCTCGGCCCAGAACGCGAACTCGGTCGTCGAGCCGACGAGCGGCTCGAGCGTGAACGTGTCCGTCTCCGTCTCTCGCGGCAGCAGGGTGTCGAGGTACGGGGTGGCCTTGATCGTGACCGTCTCCGTGGCACTGACCTCGCCGTCGAACGTGTCGGCGGCGGAGAAGGTCACGTTGTAGGTACCGTTCGTGCCGGCGGGGACGTCCCACACCCACTGGGATTCGTTGCCTTGGACCTGCAGCGAGTCACCGTCGATCGCCGGGTCGGTCTCGAGGCTCCAGTTGATGTCGTCGTTCTCGGGGTCGTCGGCCTGAGCTTCCAGCGTGGCGATCTCGCCGTCGACCTGGGTCGTCTCGCCCGAGATCGTGAGCGAGGGCGGAGCGTTGGTCTCGCGGATCTCGATCGTGACCTCCTCGGTGGTCGACTTGGCGGGGCTGGTCGCCGTGAAGCTGACGTTGTAGCTGCCAGCGTCGTCGGTCTCGGTCGGCCATTCGACCGTGCGGGTCGTGTTGTCGGTGGTGCCGGTGACGGTCGCGTTCCCCGGCAGCTCGGAGATGTCGACCGCGAGGCTATCCACCTCGTCGCCGTCGTCGGGGTCCAGGGCGTTGGCTTCGATCGTGACGTTGTCGCCCTCGACCCCGCCGACGAGGTCGGGGAGCTCGGGGTCGTAGACGGGGGCTTGGTTGACGACGGTGACGGTGGACTCCGCCGTCGTCGTGTTGTAGCCGTCGTCGGCCCGGAACAGGATGTCGTAGCTGTCGTCCTGGTCGGCGTTGGGCGAGAAGGTGAACGTGCCCGTGCTGTTGTCCACCATCTGGAACTGGGCGTTCGCCGGCAGGGGGGTCTCCTCGCCGTTCTCGAGCTCGTAGGCTTCGATCGTGACGTTGTCGCCCTCGGACTGCTGGATGTCGAAGTTGGAGACCTCGACGTCGAAGGAGAGCTCGTCGTTGTGCTCGAAGGTGGGGTCGGGGACCGCGGACAGCTCCGGCTCCAGGTTCTCGACCTGGACCTTGTGCACCTTGGAGCTCGACATGTTGACCCTGTCGGAGACGGTCAGCTCGACGAAGAAGGTGCCCACGCTGTCGTAGGACATCGTGGGGTTCTGCTCGGTGCTGGTGTTGCCGTTGTCGAAGTCCCAGGCCCAATCATCGATGTCGTAGGTGCCCGACTCGCTCTCGTCGATGAAGTCGATCTCGTCGAGGCGAGTGATCGACTCCTCGGGCGCGAAGGAGAACTCGGCCTTCGGCGGGACGAGGCACTCGACCTCGCCGCTGTTCTTGTTCGGGCTGGTGAACGGCTGGGCGTCGACGTCGTTGTTCTCGCCACCGTCGAAGATGCGCTGGGCGTGGATCAGGTCGCGCTGGTAGACACCCCAGTCGTTGCACTCGACGTTGACGTCGAGGTTGGCGGTCGTGTCCTCGAGCACGAGGGCGCGCAGCGTGGCGGCCTTCGTGCCGTTGTTGAGCGCCAGGTCGGTGACGCCGTCGAGCTCGTCCTCGGCCAGGTTGGCGACGTTGACGCCGGTCGTCGTGCCGTTGAAGCGGTTGAGGTCGCCCTCGACGCCGGTCGTGCCGTCGATGCCGAGGCCGGTCTCGGCGACCTGGATGGTGTTCCGGTCGACCGTCGCGTTCGCGCCGTCGACGAGCTCGATGCCGATGGTGTCGGAGGCGCTGGTCACGGCGGGGAAGGCCAGCGTGTTGTTCTCGATCGTGGCCTCGGTCGACGTCTCGACGACGATACCTTCGATGGTGTTGGCAACGACGTTGTCGAAGACGACGGGCTCGTTGGCGTCCACGATCTCGATGGCCGTCGACCCTTCGACGGCGTTGCCCAAGATCGTGTTGTCGTCGAGCGAGGGTCCCTCGGCGCCCTGGATGGCGACGGCCGTGGCGTCTCCGCCGGGCGCGTCGCGGGGCGCCTGGACGGCGATGCGGGAGTCCTCGATCGTCGTGTCGGTCGTGGCCTCGAGCGTGACCGTCGTGTCGCCGCTGAGGAACGTGCTGGACGTGACGGTGAGGTTGGTTACCTCGCGGACGGCGAGCGCTTGCGTGCTCTCGTCGTTGCGGCTGCCGGTGCCGACGTCCTCGATCGTGATGCCGCTGTCGCCGGAGATGTCCTCGGCGCGGATCGCGGTCGTGCCGACGGGTTCGCCTTGGATGCCGATGCCTTCGACGTGGGAGTTCTGGCTGCCGTCGACGAAGCGGAGACCGGGCTCGCCGGATTGGGCCTGGATGCGAGCGCCGAAGTCGACCGCGCCCTGGGTGGCCTCGGAGCCGTCGTCCACGCCCTCCGTGGCGCTGGATTCGAGGCGGACCTGGGTGTCGATCACGGCGCCCTCGTACTCCTCGAAGCTGGGATCGAGCACGATGATGCGCTCGACCGTGCCGTCCTCGTCGTAGTCTTTGCACTCGCTGTCGAGGGAGACGTCGACCGCGGCCTGCAGCGTGCGCGTCTGCGTGACGGAGGTGACGTTGCGGTTCTCGTCGATGATGCAGTTGACGGCGGGCTTGGGCGGGATCTGGGCGCCATTCGCGTTGAGGTAGGGGTGGAAGTCGACGTCGTTGACGCGGTTGCCGGCGGTCCAGCCGATCCGGGACTCCTCGATGAGCTCCTCCTTGACGACGCCCCAGAAGTTCAGCTCGGCGTCGATCACGGCGTCTTCGACGGTGTCGTCCTCGAGATCCTCGAAGGCGAGCGCCTCGGTGTTCGAGAGGTCGAAGTCGTTCTGGCGCAGGGTGACGTCTTGCGGGGAGAAGGGCGAGGTGCCCGCGATGTAGACGGCGCGGACGTGGCCGGTGAAGGCGGAGCCGCGGACCTCGACGCCGTCGGCGGCGACCTGGACGCCGCGGACGTTCTGCGTGAACGTGGAGTCGAGGACGGTGGTGTCCTCGCCCCAGGTCACGACGCCCATGCCGAAGCCTTCGACCGTCGTCTCGTTCACGACGACGGGGTCCTCGGTGTTGGCGTTCACACCGTGCGTGGCCGCGGCGCGTTGATCGGTCGCGTTGACCAGATCCGCGGAGATGTCGAGGTTGTCGATCGTGACGCCGGCGTCGGCCTGGACACCGGTGCCGTCGGGTCCGCTGCAATTTCCGTTCTGCACCGAGCAGAAGCCGGCGGGGAGCTCGATCGAGAGGTCGGTGAGCTGGGCGCCGGCGGCTTGGACGTGCACGCCGTGCACGTTGTCGGATTGTTCGCCGTCCCAGGTGAGCGTCAGGTTCTGCAGCATGACGCTGTTGGCTCGGATGTCGGCGACGGTCTTCGCGTTGCCGGTCGCGTCGACGGTCACGTCGGCGTTCCCGCCGTCGGCGGTCTCGGCGGCGATCGTGAGACCGTCGAGCTCGGCGCCGGTGTCGTTCGTGCTGACGAAGATCGCCTCGTTGTACGTGCCCGAGCGCACCTCGATGGTGTCGCCGGGGCTCGCGTGAGCGGTGGCGTCGTCGATGGTGGTGAAGTCTCCATCGCCGGCGTCGTCCACCACGATCGCGTCACCACCGTGATTTGCGGCGGCGGGCGAGGCCAGCATCGCCAAGCCAGCACCCGCGACCACGAGAGCCAGCAGAACGGCCCAAACTCGCGATCCGAGCAACGCATCTGTCCCGTTGCTATCTTGCTTCGACTCGGCCGGGGTTGGAATCGACATATCGACTGCCTCCCACAGGGGGGTGGGCCCCTCAACCAATTCGATACCGCGTAGTTGAATAAATCTTTGGGCCCTCGGAAACGTTGTGAACGACGGCCTCTCGCGACCCGAGTGGAGACGGGAGGCCCGTGGCGGTGTGTTCCCACCGAGGGTTACTGCATCGACCTTATGCTGTTTCGAGCCAACGGCTGGACCACGCTCGCTCGGTCGCGGGCGAGGGAGGCACCACGATCGCTCGACGCCGCCTGGTCGCCGTCATGCTCGTCCTGGCCCTCACGGGCTCGGCTCTCGCCGTGACCCAGGAGCGGATCTTCAACGGCGACGAGGCGGAGGCCAGCGGCGTCACGGGCGTGCAACAGCACTCGGTGTTCGTGGAGATCATCGTCGAGGACAAGGACGGCGAGGAGGAGGTGCACAAGTTCGCGGCCGTGGTTGGCCTGATCAAGAAGTGCAAGCGCGTCCGCAACGTCTTCGACAACGCAGTCCTGTGGTTCAACGACCAGTTCCTCTTCGGTGAGAAGAACAACGAGCAGGTCCGCAACGAGACGCCGGAGAGCGCGCTCGGTGTCAACCCCGAGGACAACGACCTCAAGAAGCCCAACGGCGAGACCGGGCGCTGGGGTGGCTGTTACACGCCCGACGGGTTCGCGTTCGCGATCGGCAAGGACGACCCCTACGGTGCGGGGCCGGTCTTCGCCAGCGACGAGACGGCGAACGCGACCGGCCGGGAGGGCTGCGAGCAGGCACGGGCGAGCGCCGCGGACAACGGCTACGAGGGCAACGCGACCGCGGGCAACTGCGGTCCGCTGGACGACAACATGGACCTCGTGAAGCGGTTGATCGACCTCGACCAGGCCTGCGCCGGCTGCATCTTCGAGTACCAGAGCTCGTTCTTCATCTCCGACCCGAACATGCCGGACACCTTCGAGGACGTCAGCTGGATCGTCGACAAGATGGTGTACCCGGTGTCGGTCCTCGGCAACCTCTTCCAGGAGGGCGAGGACAACATCGGCAACGACGGGAGCTGCGAGAGCGACGACGGGACGGTCCCGGTGTCGGACCCGCGCGATAGCTACCCGCACCACGACCGGTGCGACGACCGGTCCGACCAGGGCAACCACGACTGCTCGGACGGCGAGGCCTGCCACAACGAGACCCAAGACGCGGTGCTCGTCGAGCCGCTGTTCGCCGTCCACCTGCAGGTCGATTCGTCCGGCATGGGCTACGTCGACCAGGCGCCGTGGACGTACGAGGACGGCAGCGACGTCAAGGGGATGCCGATCACGGAGAACCCCTTCGACGAGGCCTACGAGGGATGCAAGACCGATCAGCGGGCCTCCTACGAGTGCTCGATCGAGTACAACTTCCTGCTCGCGGTGGACTTCGCGGCCTTCGACAACGGCCCCACCGACAGCGAGGACGAGATCCGCGAGACCGACGTTCGCCACGGCAAGGGCGAGAACCCGCAGCCCGACGCGGCGGCGGGCAACTCGCACGCCCACAACCCCCGGACGTTCGACGCCGGCCCCCAGCACGCCGCGGGCGGCGATCGAGGTCCGGACCCCGATCGTGTGCGACACCGACGAGGACGGCGGCGAGTTCCACGCCCACGACGGGAGCGAAACCGTCGACTACCGGGACGTCGACGACTGATTCACGAGCACGGACCTTCGCCGAGCCTGAAGTTGCCGTCCCACGCCTCGTAGATGCGGGCTGTCGCGTCCTCGACGGGGCGGTCCGTGTACGAAGACGTCGTGTAGTGGGCGGTCTTGCCCCTGGCGCGGTCGAGGCCGACGGTGGCGTCGGCGCCGCCTTCCCAGGTGACGTGGATGCTGGAGGGCGCCCGGTCGGTGTCGACCCGCGTGATGACGAACTTCCAGCGATCCTCCTCGCAGTCGTGGTCCTCGAGGCTGTCAGCGTGCGCGATCTTGCAGTCGCGCTCGTGGCAGAGGTCGACGGTGAAGGATCCTGCGGCCTGCTCCTCGTCGGCGAGGCCGGCCAGCGTGGGCACGGTCTCCAGCGCCAGGAAGCCGGCGGTGGCGACGAGGGCGACCACCAGCAGGGTGCGCATCATCGGACCACCTCGAACGTGGCCCCCTCGGGGGTCTGGCCCTCGACGGGGTCGAAGCCGACGCCCTCGGCGGGGCGCGAGCGCAGGCGGACGAGCTCGTGGACGATCGTGACGATGCTGAGCCCGACCAACAGGGGAGCCAGCGGCAGCGAGTGGGCCCCGTCGACGGCCTTACCGTAGACGGGGATCTGGTGGTCCACCGCGCCGACGAGCATCGCGTCGTCGACCCGCATCGGGTCGGGGTCCTCGTTGGCGTCGCCCTTGGTGACGAGCACGGTGCCGCCGGTGTTCTCGCTGACGTCCACGACACGGTGGGTGTAGGTGGTCCCGGCGTCGGCGTGCCCGCGGAAGGTGACGACATCGCCGACGCGTACCTCGTCGACGGTGACGTCGGTGTCGAGAAGGACGACGTCGCCGGGCGAGACCGCCGGCTCCATCGATCCGGTGAGGACGATGCGGGCCTCGTCGTCGCCGACCAAGCCCGGTTGAGCGTACACGGCGATGGGAGCGGCTGCGGCCAGGGTGAGGGCGGCCAGCAGGCCGACGATCCATCGCCGGTTCGTGAGCATGATGAAGAGAAGGGAGACGGGGGCCCAGCCCCCGTGGCCGTCGGGCGGGTCAGCGCTGTTCGAGCGTGAACGCGAACGTCGCGTCGACGCTGTCGCCCTGCAGGTCGTTGCCGGCGTCCTCGGCGAAGTCGACGGTGACGGCGAGGTCGCGGCCCGCGCTGCCGGGGTCCTCGAGGTCGGTCACGTTGCTGGCGGCCAGGTCGGCGAGGTCGGTGCGGCCGTTCTCGTTGGCGTCGGCGACCTCGCTGGTGAGATCGTTCGCGCCGTAGGTGAGCTCGGTCAGCTCGAGGTAGCTGGCCATGTCGGTGGTGGCGCCGTCGGCGTCCTGCTGGTCCAGGGAGACGGCCAGCGAGAGGCTGACGTTGTGGCCGTCGCCGTCGTAGCTGGAGATCGATCCCTTGTTCTCGAGGAACAGGGTGCCGTTCTCGGCGTCGCCGGGCGCGAAGTTGTCGGCGCCAACGAACGCGTCGACGCTGTCGGGGCTGTCCAGCGCCAGGTCCAGCGTTCCGCTGGAGAAGACGTTCGACGTGCTTTCCTCGGTGTCGTTGAAGTACGCGAAGGTCCCGTAGGCACCTACGCCTGTCGCGAGCGCGATCGTGAGCAGGCTGGTGACGAGACCCTTGCGGAGATCGGATGGGTTCATGGTGGCAACACCTCGCGCCGAAGGGCGCGTGAGTTGCTCTCCTGGTGGGGGTTAAGAGGCGTTGACGAACGCCTGTTATCCAGGCACCGGCTGCCCGCCCGACGGGTGACGAGGGCCTGGACGTGCTCGAGCTGACCGGCGAGGCTACAGGTGGGCGAGGGCTTCGGCCAGCGCCATCTCGCGGAGCGCCGGTGCCCGCAGCCCGCGAACCTCCTTCAGCGTCTGGCCGCCCTCGTCGCGGTGCTCGAGGTAGAGGCCATCGCGGTCCCTGTCGACGTGCACGGTGCCGCCCTCGGGGTGGTCGCCGAGCCGCTCGGGGAGGTCCAGGCAGAACAGGGCGTCCTCGCGCTGTGTCTTGACCAGGTCCCGGTAGTCGACGAGGCTGACGTAGGTTCGGTCTCCGCCCGCGTCCTTGCGCGCGACGTAGGGCCCGTAGCGGCCGAGGTCCTTGAGCAGCGTGTCGCCGTTGGGGGCCTCGCCGAGGGTCTCGGGGAGCCCGACCAGGAACACGGCGTCGTCGAGCGTGACCTCGTCGGGCGTCATCTCGTCGGGGAGGCTATTGTTGTCGTCGCCGTGGCTGACGTAGGGGCCATAGCGGCCATCGCGCAGCTCGATCGGCTGGCCCGTGTCGGGGTGGGAGCCGAGCTTGCCGAACGGGCTGGTGTCGTCTGCGCCGTCGCCGAGGACGGCCAGCGCCTCCTCGAGCTCGAGGCCGCGCAGCTGGCGCCAGTCGTCGACGTTCTCGTACGTCTGATCGCCGGAGGGGTCGTCGCGACGGACGTAGGGACCGTACCGGCCGATGCCGACGAGCACCTCGCCGCCGTCCGGGTGGTCGCCGATCCCCGCCGGCAAGGACAGAAGCCAGGCCGCCAGCTCGACGTCCACCTGGTCCGGGTCCAGGTCCTCGGGCAGGGAGGCGCGGGGCGGCTTGCCCTCGACCTCGTCGGCGTCGCCGAGTTGGACGTAGGGGCCATAGCGGCCATCGCGGAGGAACACCGGCTGGCCCGTGTCCGGGTGGGAGCCCAGCGCGGGTTCCTCGAGCACGTCGAGCGCCGCCTCGAGGCTGAGATCTTGCAGTTGGCGCCAGTCGTCGACGTTCTCGTACGTCTGATCGCCGGAGGGGTCGTCGTGGCGGACGTAGGGACCGTATCGCCCGATGCCGACCAGCACCTCGCCGCCGTCCGGGTGGTCGCCGATCTCCGCCGGCAAGGACAGAAGCCAGCTGGCGAGCTCGCGGTCGACCTCGTCGGGGGACAGGTCTTCCGGCAGCGAGGCGCGGTCGGGATCGTCGACTTCCTCGGGGTGGCCGCGCTGGACGTAGTAGCCGTAGCGGCCGTCGAGGAGGTGGATCTCGTCGCCGGTGGCGGGGTCCTCGCCGAGGTCCTGGGCGGTGTGGGCCTCCTCCTCGATGACGCGTTGGACGAGGTCCTCGTCGATCTCGTCGGGGGTAAGGTCGTCGGGGAGGTTGGCGCGCACCGTCTCGCCGTCGGGGGGATCGTGCTCGACGTAGGGGCCATAGCGGCCGAGCTTGATCGTGTAGTCGAGGTCCTCGAACGTGATGGCGCGGGCCTGGGAGCCGTCGACCTCCTCGTCCTTGGCGTCCACGCGGGCCTGCAGGCCGTCGTCGCCGAGGAAGAACGCCTCCAGGTAGGGGCGGGCCTCGGCCTCGCCCGTGGCGATCCGGTCGAGGGTCTGCTCCATGTCGGCGGTGAAGCCCATCTCGACGAGGTGGGGGAAGTGCTCCTCGAGGAAGGTGACGACGGCGAAGGCGGTCAGCGTCGGCACGAGCGAGCGGCCGTGCTTGTCGACGTAGTCCTTCTCCTGGATGCGGGAGATGATCGAGGCGTACGTGCTGGGTCGGCCGATGCCCTCCTCCTCGAGCGCGTCGACGAGGCTGGCCTCGGTGTAGCGCTTGGGCGGCTTGGTCTCGTGGCCGTCGGGTTCGAGGTTCTCGAGCGTGACCTGGTCGCCGGGCGTCAGCTCGGGTAGCTGGTTGGCGTCGGACTTGGTGGGCCAGGCCAGCCGGTAGCCGGCGACGTCGACCTGCTTGCCGGTCGCCTTGAACCGGGCCCGGCCGGCGTCGACGAACGCGGTGTTGCTGGTGTAGCGTTCGTTGGGCATCTGGCTGGCCAGCGTGCGGCGGTAGATCAAATCGTACAGCTGCTCGTGGCGGCCGGTGAGCCCGGTGTCGTCGGGGGCCTCGAACGTCGAGCCGGCGGGGCGGATCGCCTCGTGGGCCTCCTCGGCCTCGTCGGCGGTGGATCCGCCATGCGAGCGGGGGCCCTCGTAGAGGTTGGTGCTCCACTCGTCGGCGATCGCCTTGCGCGCACCCTCGACGCCCTCCTCGGAGAGGTGGGTGCTGTCGGTGCGCATGTAGGTGATGTGCCCGTCCTCGTAGAGGTCCTGGGCGACGCTCATCGCGTGGCCGGGGCTCATGTTCAGCCGCGAGTTGGCGGCTTTCTGCAGCGTGCTCGTCTTGAACGGGGCCGGCGGGCTGGACTGGCGTGGCCGCTCGTTCACGTCGGCGATCTCCCAGGGCAGCGGCTCGAGCTCGTCGACGAGGTCGCGGGCCTGGTCTTCGTCGAGCACGATCCGGTCGGCGCCGGGCTCGAGCTCGCCCGTCGAGCGGTCGAAGTCCTCGCCGGTCGCCAGCCGCGTGCCGTCGAGCGCGAACAACGTCGCGCCGAAGCGTTCGCCCTGGTCGGACAGCAGGGCCTGCAGGTCCCAGTACTCGGCGCTGGTGAAGGCCCGGCGCTCGCGCTCGCGCATCACGACGAGGCGGACCGCCGGCGACTGGACGCGGCCGGCGGACAGCCACTCGTTGCCGGCGTCGACCTTGTCCCACAACAGCGGCGAGATCGTGTACCCGTACAGCCGGTCGAGGATGCGGCGGGTCTCCTGGGCCTCGACGAGGTCCATGTCGAGGTCGCGGGGGTCCTCCAGGGCGGCTTCGACGGCGTTCTTCGTGATCTCGTTGAACACCATCCGCTTGACGGGGACGTCGGGATCCAGCGCCTCGACGAGGTGCCAGCTGATGCTCTCGCCCTCGCGGTCCTCGTCGGTGGCCAGGTACAGCTCGTCGGCCTCGCGCAGCCGCTTGCGCAAGCGCTGGATCACGTCGCGCTTGCCGTCCACGGTGACGTAGATCGGCTCGAAGCCGTCGTCGACGTTGACGCCGTAGTCGGCCCAGTCCTCGTCCTGGACGTGGGCGGGGGCGTCGTCGGCGTTGCGCGGCAGATCCCGCACGTGGCCGACGCAGCTGTCGACCTCGTACTCGCTGGGGAGGTACTGCTGGACCGTGTCGACCTTGGCCGGCGACTCGACGATGACGAGCTTGGTCACGGGCATTCCCTTCCCCGGCTGCGGGGGCCGGGACCCTATCGGGCCCGGATGAATGAAAAGCGTTCGGGTCGGGCCGCCGGAAGCACGCCGCGAGCGGTTCCGCGACGTTGAAACCCCAAGCCGGGCATCCGGCGCCGATGTCTGGGTTCTGGGAGGGGCGGGACGTCTTCGTGACCGGCGCCACCGGGTTCATCGGCGGTCGGCTGGTGCGCGAGATCCTCGAGGCCGGCGCCGACGTGACCGTGCTGACCCGCGAGGCCAACCGCGGGGAGGACCTGGCTGCGGCCGGCGCCGAGGTCCAGGAGGGCGATATCACCGATCCGGACGGGTTCGCGATCGGCGACCCCGACACCGTGATCCACGCCGCCGCCTGGATCGCCTTCGGGATCCCGTCGAGCAAGGAGCAACTGTTCCGGGCGACGAACGTGGCGGGCACCGAGAACGTGCTGGCGGCCGCCAAGGACGCCGGCGTCGACGTGTTCTGCCACGTGAGCAGCGTGGCCGCGATCGGACCCACGCCCGGGGGCTTGTACCCGGAGGAACGCGCCGTCGAGAAGCGCTACCCCGAGTTCCAGAACCTCTACGCCGAGACCAAGCACGCCGCCCACGAGCACGTGCTCGAGAACCACGGCGGGATGCGGCTCGTGGTGCCGATGCCCAGCGTCGTGCTCGGCGTCGGCAGCGGGTTCCAAGGCCTGATGGAGGCCTTCCTCGAGGGCAACGTGTGGCGCATGAGGGGCGACAACCCGACCGGGTTCGTGCACGTCGAGGACGTGGTCGAGGGCACGCTTGGCGCGCTCGAGCACGGCGAGGGCTGCTACATCTTCAACGACCGCAACCTGACGCTGGGGGAGCTTTGGGACACCTTCGCCGAGGCCAGCGGGCAGCCGGCGCCCGACCGCACCGCGCCCCTGTGGGCCGCCAAGCTGTTGGCCCACGTCGTGCAGGCACCCTACAAGCTGGCGGGCAAGGTGCCCCCGCTGTCGGTCGAGATGATCGAGGCGCTCGAGGTGCCGCTCACGTACTCGAGCCGGCGGGCCCGCGACGAGCTGGGCTGGGAGCCGGCGATGGAGGAGCGGCTGCCCTCGGACTTCGCCCAGCTGCAGAGCCGGTAGAGGGCCAGGCAGGGGGGAGGAGGGCAAAGAGCATCGAACCCGACCACAAGACACAGAGGCTCAGAGGATCCCACGGAGGGAACAGGTGCTCGGCGGACGAGCCGACATAGGCAGGTGAACAGCACCGATGGAGGGGACGAGGACCGGAGAGGCTCGTCTTCCACCGGCCTGGGACGCGGAGGCTTTTGCCTGGGCTCGGGGTTGGCCCGCCATCGGCTGGAACGTCCACGGCCCGACGGCCGCCATCGCGATCGGGCTCGCCGCCGTCACCACGCTCGTCGCCTGGTTGCTGCGCGACGTGCTCGTGCAGGCGCCGCGCACCGCGTTCCCGTTGGTGTTCACGGTCTTCGTCGGCGGCGCCTTCCTGGTCGTGTTCGTGAAGAAGCGCTTCGATTAGCCGGCACGAACGCGGTGGATGGGAAGCGCGCAGGAGAAGCAGGGGGGCCGGCAGTTCCGCCCCGAGGGCTGCTTTCCTCTGCTTCCCTGCTCCTCTGCGTGTTCCCTCTCAGCCGTGATCGCGTCGCGAGAGCTGGTCCTGGATCGCGGTGACCTTGGCGACGAGATCGTCCGGGTCGGTGGCGAACAGGCGCATCATCGGTTCCTTGCCCTGGGCGCCCTCGTCGGTGACGACGTCGACGTGGTCGGCGTCGGTGGCTTTCAGGGCGCGCGTGGTGCCCCACTCCATCGTGCTGTCGACGTCCTCGGGTTCGGCGGTGCGGTCGAAGG
>PXUB01000005.1:0-25424 GCA_003009755.1 Thermoplasmatales archaeon SW_10_69_26 | reverse complement strand
CCCTCGGTGACGGGGCCCGGCGGGCTGGGGCCACCGGCCGCGGGCGTGATGCGACGGCTGAGGCCGAGCACGTCGGCGGGATCGTCCGCGTCGGCGGGCGCGTGAGCGAGGTTGATGCCGACCTCCGGGACGAGGGCCTCGTCGAGCTGGGCCCCGATCCGCCAGGCGGCTTGCGAGAGGGCTTGGCCCTCGGCGGGGCCGGGTTGGCGGTGCTCGAGCGCGTCGAGCACGGCCGAGCCCTCGCCGGGCTCGTAGCGGTGTTGGATGGCTCGATGCATGCGGGCGCGGGCTTCCTGGACCGCCGGCTCGAGCTGGTGGCCGCGAGCCAGGAGCCCGGCGATCAGGCTGGAGTAGGTGCAGCCGGCGCCGTGGAGGGTGCCGTCGACGCGCGGGTAGGCGAGCTCGATCACGCCGTCGGCCCCGACGAGCAGGTCGACGGCTTGCTCGGTGGCGAGGTGTCCGCCTTTGACGAGCACGTTGGCCCATCCCTCCTCGCGGAGGGCCTGCCCGGCCTCGCGCGCGTCGGCCAGGGTGTTCACCTCGCGGTCGAGCAGCATCTCGCACTCGTCGATGTTGGGGGTGAGCAGCGTTGTTTCGGCGGCCAGCTTGGCCAGGGCGCGGGGCAGATCGCCCTCGCTGAGCGCGTCGCCGCTGGTGGCGACCATGACGGGGTCGACGACGACGGGCACGTCCTCGGTGGCCAGGCGGTCGGCGACGGCCTCGACGACCGCGGGCGTGTGCAGCATGCCGGTCTTGACGGCCTGCACGTCGAGGTCGCCGGCGACGGCGTCGATCTGCGCGAGCACGCCCTCGACGGGCAACGGGTCGACGCGGTCGACGCCGAGCGTGTTCTGGCTCGTGACGCTCGTGATGGCGGTGGCGCCGTGGACGCCGACGGCGGCCATGGCTTTCAGGTCGGCTTGGATGCCGGCGCCGCCGCCGGAGTCGCTGCCAGCGATCGCGAGCGCGGTGGTCATCGTGGGCCCCGCAGGGGGGCCTGAGGGTGAAAAGGTTTGGCGGCGGCCCCCGCCGGGGAGCCGCCGCCCGGTCGGTGGGTGGGTGGTGTGGTGGTGTCGGCGGAGGGATCAGGCGTCGACGGCGGCGAGCTCGAGGTTGTCCTCGGCCTCGTTGTAGTGGATCTCCTGCACGCGGAGGAACCACTCGTTGGTGTCCTCGAGCTCGTTGGTGTGGAAGTGCTGGGGGACGTGCACGTAGAAGCGCAGCTCCCAGGACGTCAGCGGATGGTCGACGACGCGCACGGCCTGCACTTGACCGACGAGGCGGACGTCGTCCTCGGTGACGCTGTGGATGCGCGCCACGCTGACCCGCAACTCGCCGTTGACGGTGATCCCCGGCGTGGATCGCGTGTCGACGTAGAGGCCCTCGGACGCGTCCTGACCGGGGGCACCGTTGGACTCGTCGAGCTGGTCGACCAACGTCACGAAGGTCGGGTGCTCGTGAGCCTTCGACCGGAGCTCGTCGGCCATCTTCGAGGTCGGCGCATCGGGCATGGGACAAGCTCACTCGGTGGGGTTGTAAACGTCTTCGTGAACAGCTCTCAACCAGCCGGTTCGAGACCTAGAACACCTCTGCCTCGGGCTCCGTGCAGGGGGCATAGTGGCGGATCGTCAGCTCCACGCTGCCGGAGGCGGCCTCGGCGTCGACGCTGATCTCGAGGGGGGCGGTCCCGAAGCGCTCGACGTGTTCTGCGCGCGTCGTGAGCACGTGCCTGCCGTCGGCACTGGCTCGGTCGCGTCGTTCGAGCACGGTGCCGGCGGGTCCCTCGACGGTGACCCGTCGGTCGAGGGCGGACCCGTCGCCGTCGGTGACGGCGACGTCGAGCAGCCCGCCGGCGTAGCCGATCGTCTTTCGGGGGGCTTGGCCGTCGGCGGTCTCGTGGGGAACGTCCACGCTGCGGGTCTCGACGGTGGCCGGGTGCCCGGGATGGGGCTGGGTCCCGTTCGGGGCGAGCACGTACAGCACGCGGTCGACGTCGGCGTCGATCGCGTCGGCGTAGACGGTGTAGGCGTCCTCGGGCGTGGCCAGCGTGGCGGTCTGGTAGGTGGGGGCTTGGCTGTCGTTCGAGCTCCATCGCCAGTCGGGGCCCCGTTGGCCGAGCTCGAGCTCGCGGTGGACCCGATGGTCGGGGCCGTACAGGCGCACGTCTGCGCGGGCGCCCCGTTCGAGCGCGAGCGTCAGCTCGTCGGTCTGGGCGGTGGGCAGCCGCCAGGCTTGGCCTTGGTGGACCTCGGCGATCAGCTCCCCCATGGCCTCCAGGCGGTCGTCGGGCGCCGACAGCCCGGCCCGGCGGTCCTCGACGGACAGCGTACGGGTGAGGAGGTGGATCGAGCCCTCGAGGCGGTCGGCGTGCACGGACACGCGGTAGGTGCCGTTGGCGAGGTTGTTGGGATCCAACCGGAACTGGCCGGGCGCGTCGCCGAGCGTGGAGGTGTTCGTCTGCTGAAGGACCGGGCCCTCGGCGGTCCGGACGCTGACGTGCAGCCCTTCGGCTTCGCCGTCGACGACGAGTCCGAGGCTGGCCGGGCGGTTGGGGACGGCGAGCGTGAGCTCGCGGTCGACGGTGCCGGCCCGCTCGTCGGTGAGGGGTCGCGGCGTCTCGTGGGTCGGGATCGGGTCCAGCGTGGTGTCCGGCGCCGAGGGCGTGGTGACGGCGATCGGGGAGCTGGCTCGGGGGACGAGCACGATCGCGGCCTCGTCGGCGAGCTCGATCGTCTGGGTGCCCGTCGGGGGGTCGAGGGTGAGACTGCGTTGGAAGCGGGCCTGGTCGTCGAACACGATCAAGCGGCCGGGGTCGTCGCCGGTCGCGGTGACGGTGAGCGTCGTGGGAGCGGGGACGAGGCGGGCTTGGCCGGGCTCGATCGCGGCCTGCTCGGGGGCCGAGGCCGTCGGCAGCGAGGCGGCGAGGAAGCCGGCGCTGGCGGCGACGATCGAGATCGCGGTCAGGCCGAGCACGGACGCGAGCCGTTGCGTAGTCACCCCTCCGTGGGATAGAGGAGCGCGGGCCGGTGTTCAGCTTTCCGGAGCCGCTATCGAAGGGTGACGTGGGAGGGCCTCAGACGTACACGTGGCCCTCGACGCGGGGACCGTCGAGCTGGTCGGGGATGATGCGCTCGGGCTCGAGCAGGACCTGGGTGACCTGGTAGGCGGAGAGCACGCTGTCGAGCGCGTCGCCGCCGCTGTCGCGCAGCACGCTGGAGAGCACGCCTTGGGCGCGGATCGTGAGCGTGCCGCTGTTCTGCATCTGCTTGATGATGCGCGTGCGGGCGGCTCGGTGCTCCTGGGTGGTGCCTTTGTACTGTTGGCGTTGACCTTCGGCCTTCATCGTGGCCGGCGGGCTGACCTCGAACACCCAGGCCTTGTCGGGATCGGGCTCCTCGATCGGGAGCACGGAGACGGTCTCGGCCTCGACGAGCGGAGCCAGCAGGTCCGCCAGGCCGTGGTAGGTCTCCTTGTAGATGCGGAGGTTGTAGGGCGAGAAGGGGGTATCCTTGGCCTTGTCCGTCTCGCGCTTGCGCTCCTCGCCGGGGGCCTTGCGCTGGCAGGCCATCCGGAACTCGTCCGGTCCGGCGTACTTCTTCGGGAACGAGCGGACGAACTCCTCCCAGCTGTCCTCCTCGACCAGGTCGGCGGGAATCGAGAACGGGAAGTCCATCCCGATCCCGCAGAACCCCTGGTCCTTGATCCACTCGACCAGGGCTTCGAGGAACGTGTCCCTCCCCGTCCCGGACCCGGCGAGCTCGGATGCCGTCCGACAGTCGTCGATCTTGAGCGAACCCTCCTCGAGCAAGCCGGAGGAGACCCAGCTTCGCTTCCCGCCGCTGCGTCCTCCGCTGAAGTCGATCCCGTGAACCTCGGTGGGGAGCTCGGAGGGCGGCGACGAGGTGGCCGAGCCGTCGGAGTCGGACATCGTAGACAGGGGGCCCGAAAAGGACACCTCTATAGAAAAAGGCATGGGGCTCGCTGACTGGTTCGCGCGCCAAGAGCGTCCTTCGTCCGTGTTAGACCGTCTCAGACCTCCTCCGGTCGTCCAGGCGGGAACCGGGGAGGAGAACAGCCAAGAGCGGGAGGTCCTGTTGGTCGACGATGACGGCTCGCCGTGCCCTCGCCCTCGTCGTGCTCGTCCCCGCCCTCGCGCTCGCCGGGTGCACCCAGGATCCGAGCGGCGAACGGTCGGTGACCGACGACTTCGAGACGGGCATCGATAGCTGGGACAAGGCCGTCGACATCCCCCAGGACCCCAACCGACCGGGCGAGAACGTCTCCTGGTCGATCGAGAGCTCCCGAGACGTCGCCCAAAGCGGCGATTACAGCGCGAACTACACGCTCGACGGCAGCCAAGACGATGGGACGATCTGGCTGGTCCGCCCGCTGACGGTCGAGGAGGACCAGGCCTACGCGGTGAACGTGACCGCCGAGGCCTGGAGCGGGTCGGCGTCGTCCAACACGCTGGCTCACCTGGTCCTGTACCTGGGCCCACAGCGGCCGCTGGCCGAGGAGGATTTCCCCGCGCCCGGCGAGAGCACGACCGGCGACCCCGATGCCACCCGCGGCGGGCTGCGGGAGGAGCTCGACAAGCAGGAGGGCTGGCGCTCGTACGGGTTCGAGTGGCAGATCCCCGCCGACCACAACGGGACGATGTGGGCCGCCCTCGGGATCAGCGTGGTCTGGGAGACCGAGGTCACCTACTTCGTCGACGACCTGGAGATCCAGCTGGACCCGATCGAGACCGGCTCGGATCGGGATGCCTAAGCCGGTGGACGAGCTCCCGTTCGGGGGTTCGTGTCATCGTGAACATGGACAGGCCTTTCGTAGGGCGCTGCACCGGACGGCCAGTGATGGCTGCGGAGGACGCGGTTCCGATGGATTCGCTGGATGCGATCCCGGCGCCGGTCCTCGTCCTGGGCCGACAGGGGGAACGCATCCGCGTCACCGACGACGCTCGGGAGCTGTTGGGCGAGGCCCTTTCGCCGGGGGACGGCCCGGATCCGCTGGCCCCGCTGGTGGAGCTGGGGCGCTCGGCCCTGGACACCGGCACCGAGACCGAGGACGAGATCTCGATCGAAACCGAGGACGAACTCGTGCTCGACGTGACGGCCCTCCCGGTCGCCGAGCAGGACGCGACCCTGTTCGTGCTGAACGACGTGACCTCGTACAGCGAGCGCGTGGCGACCCAGCGCAAGCAGAAGCAAGTGCTCCAGGAGGCGCAGGAGATCGCCGGCATCGGCAGCTGGCAGTGGGATCTGCGCGAGGACGAGGTCGAGTGGTCCGACGGGCTGTTCGAGGTGTTCGGGCGGGACCCCGAGACCTTCGAGGGCACGTTCGAGGGCTACCTGGAGTGCCTGCACCCCGACGACGTGGCGGAGGTGAAGGACCTCATCCAGCAGGGCCGCGAAAGCGGGCGCGCGTTCACGTTCGAGCACCGGATCGTGACGCCCGACGATGAGGTGCGGCGCGTGCACTGCCGGGCCGAGATCGTCACCGGGCCGGAGGGCGAGCCGGTGCGCATGGTAGGCACGGCGCAGAAGATCGACCGGCCCACGATGTGAGCCGGGCTAGGGCCCGGTGTAGTCGAGCACGTGCAGGCCGTTGGCCGAGTCCATGGCGTACAGCTGGTCGCCGTGGTGCTCGACGCCCCAGGTCATCGGGCCGCCGAGATCGGTCTGGTTCGTCGGTTCGACGGCGGCCACGGTCGTGGGGTCCTCGGGGCTGCCGGGCCCGTCCACGCTGATCGACCAGACGCCGGCGTGGAAGTGCGAGAGATGGACGCGTCCCTCCTCGAGCGCGAAGTTGTGCGGGCTGAAGAGGTAGGGCTCGGTGATCGAGACGTTGCCGGGCAGCGTCCAGTGGCCCAGCTTCTCCGGGTTCGCCGGATCGGTGGCGTCGATGAACGTGATCTGGCCGGACTCGTCGGCGGTGCCGATCTCGGGTTCGGCGACGAGCACCCACTTCCCGTCGATCGGATCCTCGAAGGCGCGGACCTGGTGGACGTTGGCGAACGCGCTCGGCGAGAAGTCCTCGAAGGTGCCGACGAGCTCGGGATTCGTGGGATCCTCGAAGTCGAGGATGTGGACGCCCAGGTCCCAGTAGGCGACCAGGAGGTAGGTCTTGCCGTCGACGGGGTTGACGGCGGGGACGGCGTCGTGGATGATGACCTGGTCGTCGGTGTTGGCCAGGCTCTCGCCGGTGGCCGAGTACGCGGTCACGCGCTCGAGCTCGTGGGTGCCATCCGGGGCTTGCGTCAGGCGCGTGATCTCCGAGCGGTGGGAGACGGGCGCGGCACCGTCGGGCGCCGGGACCGGGGCCTGCCCGGTCGGGTCCAGCGTGGAGTAGAGGTCGTAGGTCTGGTGGAGGACGAACAGCTCGTCGTCGGCGGTGTAGGTCGTGAGCGTGTGCGGCCCGTTGTAGGGGAGGGCGAAGAAGCTCTCCACGGAGGGCGAGGTCCTCGCTCGACTGGGCGACGTCGTCGACGGTGTCGCGCTGGCTGCCCGCGAACAGCCACTGGCCGTCCTCGGAGACCTCCGCGTCGTTGCACAGCGGGAGCGAGAGGTGGGCGGCGAACGTCGGGTTCTCGGGGTCGGAGACGTCGACGACCACGATGCCGGGATCCTCGCCTCCGCGACAGAGGTAGGCGTAGGGCGGGTCGACGGCGAAGCCGTGGAAGCCGAACTTGTCCTGCAGGTCGGAGGCGTCGGTCTCGTCCGCGAACCCGGTGTGGTGGCCTAGCTGCTCGAGGTTCCACTCCGTGTCGTGCTGGTCGACGTCGTCGTGGTCGTGGGTCTGGTCGACGACGGTGGCCAGCGGGACCGGCGGTTCGACGTCGGCCTGCTGGGCCTCGAGGTCGTCGCCGTCCTGGGCGCCGATGCAGCCGGCGGTGAGGGCGATCAACGCGGCGAGCCCGACGAGGAGCACCCGTCGCATCGGGATGCCCATCCACGCGCGGGATGAAAAGGTCAGGGTGCCAGAGCTCCATCCAAGCCCCCTTCTTCTAGCGTTATGTTGTCAGGGCGAACCGTTCGGCGAAACGCACTTGATGGGGGTCTGGCTGCCGGGAGCTCCCGTCGCCCTGCTGGGCCAGCTCAGAGGTTCTCCAACCGCCAAGCAAGCGCCGGGTGGTCGGCCAGCTGTCGGCGCTTCTCGTCGTCCGCGACGTTGAGGATCTCGGCGAAGGCCGCACGGTCCCCGTCGACCAACCTCTGGCGGAGCTCGCGTTCACGGGTGGTTAGGGTCGTGTAGTCGGGGTCCTCGAGGTCGTTGGGATCGTAGGGGACCTCGAGCTGGACGGGGTAGTCCAGGCGGTACCATTCCGCCTCGCCGTCGGTGAGCAGCGCGTAGGCCAGGTAGGCCTCGCGGGCCTGCTCGAGGGCGTGCCAGCCGAGGTCGAGCATCTAGTGCATGTCGAAGAGGTCTCGGGGGTGGGCGCGGTAGGCGACGGCCGCGAGCTTCTGGGCGAACAGCTCGGCGCGATGGATGGTCGGGACCGAGATGTCGTCGGCGAAGAACGGCTCCGGGCCGTCGAGTTCGGTTGGGGCCATCAGGGTGCGTCGGTTGAGCAGGTCGAGGTCGACCTTGAGCAGATCGTCGTCGCCGAGGTGGTTGCGGTAGGTGGCGTGGAACGTGGCGCCGGCTTCCTCGTCGCTGTCTCGCTGACGCGAGACGTTGTAGCCGAGCGAGAAAGGGTGGCCTTCACGCTCTCCATCGCCTCGTCGCGCTCGTCGCTGCCGGGCTCTGCTTGGGGGAAGCCGGTGGCCATGAGGTCGATGTCGACGCTCAGTCGAGGGAGGTCCTCGAGGTGGAAGACGTTCAGTGCGGTGCCACCCTTGAGCGTGTACCGGTCGGCTGTGTCTCGCCGGGCTTGGAGCTCGCGGAGGACGCCAAGCAGCCGGTAGACCTTCTCGGCGGTCGCCGGACGGAAGCCCTCGTCGAGGACCGGTGCCAACTCGGCCTGGTCCACGTTCGTCATCCGGTTTCTCCCGGGTAGATCACGTTGAAGCGGTTGTCCATCTTGTTGGCTGGGTTGCTGGGGGCGGTGCCGAAGTAGTAGGGGCTTTCGAGCTGAGCCAGCTCGTCCAGGCGTTCCTCGACGTGGCTCCAGCTGGGGTCCCCGCGAGGCCATTCGCGGTGCAACAGGTGGGCCAGGCGAGCGCGGGTGGTCTTGTTCGCCCACCGGTGGGCCTGCTCGAGGAGCACGTCTGGGTCCAGCTTGGGCTCGAGGGCAACCAGGATCCCGCAGATCTCCTGGTAGTCCTGATCGCTGGGGGGAAGCCCGACGAGGTCGAGCAGGGTCCGTTCGGGGGTCGTGACGCGAACCGTCCTGCGCCCTCGACGAAGCTTTTCGGTGGCCTCCGGCCAGGCGTCTGTGGGGATCCGGTGGGCGTGGATCGGGACGTCCCCGATGTCCATGCGGCGGGCTCTGCCGTCGGGTCGGCTGACGTGCACGGTGCGGCGGGACTGTTGGCTGGCGCCGTGGAGGTCGGCTGCGGTGTGGTGGCTGAACGCGAAGTCCCCGTCCAGTCCCCGGTGAACGACGAGCACCGGGTCCGGGCGGTAGTTCTCGGGTTGAACGTCGAGGGGTACGACTGCGTAGAGGCCGCGCTGGAGGCGCTTGAGCGTTCCCTGTTGGACGAGGCGGTGGGCTTGCTCGGCAGCCCGTTGGCGAGAGACGTCCAGGGCGTCGGCGATGTCGCTGGTCCTCACGACGCCATCCTTGGCCAGCTTCCGTAGGTCTGCATCTTCCACTTCCTAACTCTCCATGGTGATTGGGGGAAGGGTAAGTTGTCTGGACTATTAGGAACTTCCGGATCGCGGATACTCCTCGAGGCTTGCCCCATAGACAATCTTCATGGAGTTTCGGGAACAACCTCGGTCTCCTGTTCCGCCGGCGAGGCCGCCTTCATCAACCCCAAGATCAAGAACGAAGCCTCCCCGAGAGATCCCGGCCCCGCCTCGGTAACGCGCGGACCGAGGACTCGATGTACCTGACCGTGTGGGGGCCTCTCGACGAGATCGGGGTGGAGGAATTCGTCGACCGGGAATTCGGCCACGCCATCCACCGGGCGAAGACCCCGGCCGATCCCCTGCTCAGGATCCAACACCCACCCGTCGCAATGAAGCCTCCGCCCGCACCGGCGACGAACATGAGGACCCTCCGCTAGTCAGAACTCCCCAAACCCGGTGGAACCCCATATACAGCTCCACCGATCCAAATCTCTGCAGAGGACAGGGGTGGGCTGGTAGGGATCGGGGCTCCGAGCCGGGCGCCTCACCGCTCGGCTCGCACCATCTCGAGCAGGTCCACGAGCATCTGGCGTGCGGACTGCTCTTTGACCTCGCGGCGTTCGCCGTCGAACCCGTAGCGTTGCACGCTCGTGCCGCCGGGCCCGGCCACGCCGACGTACACGGTGCCCTCGGGCTTGGCCTCGGAGCCGCCGGTGGGTCCCAGGATGCCGGTCGTGGCGGCGGCCCAGTCGGCATCGGCGGCGCCGCGGGCTCCCTCGGCCATCGCCTCGGCGACGGCCGCCGCGACCGCGCCGTCATCCTCGATCACGTCGACCTTGACGCCGAGCTCCTCGACCTTGGCCTGGTTCGAGTACGTGACGAAGCCGCGGTCGAAGATCGCGCTGGCGCCGGGCACGTCGGTGACCATCGAGGCGGCCAGCCCGCCGGTGCAGGACTCGGCGAGGGCCAGCGTGGAGCCCTCGTCGGAGAGCGTCTCGACGACGCGCGTGGCCACCCGGGGCGCGCTGGGTTCCATGGAGGGACAAGCGGGTGGGGAGGCAAACCGCTTGCGGGGTGGAGGGAGATGTGCGATGGGCTGGCGATCCGTGCCGTCTCGGTCAGGCCAGGAGGATCTTGCGGTCGGTTCCCTCGACGGTTTTCGAACGCCCGCGTTTTTCGAGACGGACCAGTCCCGTCTCGGCGAGCCACGACAGGTCACGGCCGACGCGGCTCGGATCCCGGTCGAGGGTTCGAGCGAGCTCCGCGATGCTCTCGAAGGGCCCCTCGTCGCGCACCATCCGGAGCAGCCGGAGTCGTTCTCGGGTCAGGATCCGCAACAGCGTTTCGTCGCCGAGGTGGAACGCGACGAACTCGTCGGGGTATCCGTCCGGGTCCTCGATTACCTCGTGGGCGAGATCGAATGCTTGCTCGAGGTTGTCCTCGACGTCTTCGTCAGTCACTCTCGATCACCTCGTTCTCCATCTTCTCGCGGTACTCCTGCCAGTTGGCCTTGAGGTCCTCCTCGGCGTACGTGAGGGCATCGTTGTAGGGTGGATCCGGGTCGTCCTCGTCCTCCAGCGAGGTGATCGCGTCCTCGCCGGCCTTCCAGTTCTCGTGGACGTGCAGGTGACCGTGGGCGGTGTCGTACCGCACGACCTCCACCCACTCCTCGCGGATGCGGGCGCGGTAGTTGACCGAGAAGGCCACGACGTGTCCATCGTCGATCTCCATCGTGACGTCCAGGACGTTACGCGAGTCGAGCGTCGCGGTCCAGTCCTTGACCCTTGACGTCAAAAGTCACGTGTCACCTCCTTCGCTATATAAGTTACTGCGGGCTCCCTCGGGGAAGAGGGGATCGGGTGGGGATCACCGGCACTTTCCCCTCTGCCCGGTTCGGTGGGTCTCTCCCAGCCCCCACATCTCGCCCCCACTCTCCCCTTCATACCCCTCCTCTGGGGGAAACGCGAGCCATGAATAACGCCGAGATCGCCCGCGTCCTCGACGAGATCGCCGTCCTGTTGGAGATGCAGGACGTCGAGTGGAAGCCCCGGGCCTACCGGCAGGCCGCGCGCCGGCTCGAGGAGCTGTCCGAGCCGGTGGAGGACGTCCGCGAGCGCGGCGAGCTGGAGGCGATCGACGGGATCGGCGACACGATCGCCGCGGACGTCCGCGCCTACCTGGACGAGGGCGAGATCGAGCGTCACCGCGAGCTGAGGGACCGCTACCCGGTGGACGCGCTCGCGTTGACCCGCGTCGAAGGCGTGGGCCCGAAAACCGTCAAGCGCCTGTACGAGGCGTTGGGCGTGCAGGATCTCGACCAGTTGGAGGCGGCCGCCGTGGAGGGCCGGGTGGCCCGCGTCGAGGGGTTCGGCGAGGCCACCCAACAGCGCATCCTCGACCACATCGGGCTGGCACGCGAAGGCGACGAGCGCGAGCTGCTGGGCAAGGCGTTGCCGCTGGTAACCGGCCTGGTGGACGAGCTGTCCCAGCGGGACGCGTTCGAGGCGATCGAGCCGGTGGGGTCGGTGCGTCGACGGGCGCCCACGGTAGGTGACGTGGACCTGTTGGCCCGCGCGGGGGACCCCGAGGCGGCGATGGACGCCTTCACCGGGCTCGACGACGTCGACCGCGTGTTCTCCCGCGGCGACACGAGGTCCTCGATCGTGCTGGGCGCCGGCCTCCAGGTCGATCTGCGGGTCGTCGACGCCGACTCGTGGGGCTCGGCGCTGGTCTACTTCACCGGCTCGAAGAGCCACAACATCCGGCTGCGCCGGCGTGCCCAGGACCGCGGCTGGAAGCTGAACGAGTACGGGCTCTTCGCGGACGAGGAACGGTTGGCCGGCGGCACCGAGGCCGAGGTGTACGAGGCGCTGGACCTGGCGGAGATCCCACCCGAGCTGCGGGAGGACGGGGGCGAGGTGCTGGCCGCCGAGGCCAGCGAGCTGCCCGACCTCGTCACCGAGGACGACATCACCGGCGACATGCAGATGCACACGGAGTGGAGCGACGGCGCCGGCTCGATCCGCGAGATGGCCGAGGCCGCCGCCGAGCTGGGGCACGCGTTCATCCTGTTGACCGACCACGGGCCCGACCTGCGAGTGGCCGGCGGCCCCGAGGAGGACGACATCACCGAGATCCGGGCCGAGGCCGAGCGGGCCGAGGAGGCCACCGGCGTGCGCGTGCTGGTCGGCATCGAGGCCAACATCACCACCAAGGGCGGGCTTGACATCAGCGACCAGGCCTGCCGGGAGCTGGATCTGGTCGTCGCCTCGCTGCACACGCGCGCCGGGGACGCCACCGAGCGCATCGCGAAGGCGATCGGCGAGCACCCGGTGGACGTGCTCGCCCACCCCACGAACCGTCGCATCGGCTGGCGCGAGCCGAACGAGCTCGATCTCGACCGCCTGGCCGAGGTCTGCGCCGAGCAGGGGGTCGCCGTCGAGATCAACGCCCAACCCGACCGCCTGGACCTGCCCTGGCGGCAGGTGCACCGGCACCGGGAGGCCTTCGACTGGGTGGTCTCCACCGACGCCCACAGCCCCGGCCAGCTTGGACGGATGCACTTGGGTCTCGCGCAGGCCCGCAAGGCGTGGCTGGAGCCCGAGGACGTGCTCAACACGCGCGATCCGGAGGAGGTCGTCGACCACCTGCGCGGCTGAGAGCTCCCCGCGGTTGCGCGTGCGAGCAGGGTAAGCCTCCTACCGGTGGTCCCGGATAGCCGGGCCCCGATGGCCTCCGCGAGCCGACAGCCCGAGCGCGCCCCGCCCGAGGACAACCCCTACGTGCGCGAGCCCGAGCTGGAGTTCGCGCCGGTCGAGGACCTGGACGCGGGGCAGGCCCGCGAGCAGGCCCAGGCGCTGCGCGAGGCGATCGACCACCACGACTACCGCTACTACACGCTCAACGATCCGATCGTCTCAGACCACGCCTACGACCGCCTGTTCGGGCGGCTCGAGGAGCTGGAGGAGGTCTTCGACCTCGACCGCCAGGGCTCGCCCACGCGCCGGGTCGGCGGCCCGGTCCTTGACGAGTTGGAGACGGTCGACCACGTCTCCCCGATGCTGTCGCTGGACGCCAGCGAGGAGGCCGAGGAGGTGCGCTCGTGGGCCGACATGGTCGAAGGCAAGGTGGGGGACGTGGCGTTCAGCTGCGAGCCGAAGTTCGACGGGTTCAGCATCGAGCTCGTGTACGAGGACGGGCAGATCGCCCGCGCCGTCACCCGCGGCGACGGTCGCCGGGGCGAGGACGTCACCGAGAACGTGCTCACGATCGGCCAGGTGCCGACCACGATCCCCGACGCGCCGGACCTGTTGGCGGTGCGCGGCGAGGTCTACATGCCGAAGAGCGCCTTCCAGGCGTTCAACGAGGAGCGCGTGCAGCGCGGCGAGGACGCCTTCGCCAACCCGCGCAACGCGGCCGCCGGCACCGTCCGCATGCTCGATCCCTCGACCGTGGCTCGCCGACCGCTGAGCCTGTTCGTGTACGACATCCTCGAGACGAGCGCGCCGGACCCCGACACCCAGCAGGCCGCCGTCGAGCGGTTGCGCGGCTACGGGTTCCCGGTGCCCGATCGCCACGAGCTCGTGGACAACGTGGAGGGGGTTATCGCCTACCGCGAGCGCCTGGTGGAGGACCGCGAGGACCTCGACTACGAGGTGGACGGGGCGATCGCCAAGGTCGACGATCAGTCGGTCTGGGACGAGCTGGGCACCACGGCCCGGCATCCGCGGTGGGCCTTCGCGTACAAGCTCCCGCCCAAGACGGGGACGACCCGCATGCAGGGCATCACGGTCCAGGTCGGCCGCACCGGGCAGCTGACGCCGGTCGCGATGCTGGAGCCGTTGGACGTGCAGGGGGTCACGATCCGGCGGGCCAGCCTGCACAACGCCGAACAGGTGGCCGAGCTGGGCGTGGGCGAGGGCGCCGAGGTTACCGTCGAGCGCGCCGGGGACGTCATCCCGCAGGTTAAACAGGTCCTCGAGCCCGGCCAGACGAGCTTCACGATGCCGGAGACCTGCCCGGTGTGCGGCAGCGAGGTCGTGCAGGAGGGCCCCCAGCACTTCTGCACCGGCGGGCTGGCCTGCCCGGCCCAACTGCGGGCCCGCCTGGAGCACTACGGCTCCCGCGAGGCGATGGACATCGAGGGCCTGGGCGAGAAGACGGCCCACCTGCTCGTGGACGAGGGCCTCGTCACCGAGCTGGTCGACCTCTACGAGCTCACCGTCGAAGACCTGGTCGCCCTGGACCGGTACGCCGAGAAGAGCGCCCGCAACCTCGTCGAGGAGATCGAGGCGAGCAGGGACACCGACCTGACCTCGTTCCTGTACGGGTTGGGCATCCGGCACGTCGGCCGCGACACGGCCCGCCGGCTCGTGGAGCGGTTCACGCTGGACGAACTGATGGACGCCACCGAGGACCAGCTGCGGGAGATCGAGGGCCTGGGGCCCAAGGTGGCGGCCGCGGTGCGGCGGTTGTTCACCTCCGAGGCAGGCCGCGGCACCGTCGAGGCGCTGCGCGCGGTCGGCGTGTCCCCCCGCCGGGAGCAGGGCGGCGACGAGCTGGCGGGCCTGACGGTCGTGTTCACCGGCGCGCTCGAGGGCTACACGCGCCGGGAGGCGACCGAGATGCTGGAACACCACGGCGCCAACGTGACCAGCTCGGTCACCTCGAACACCGACTACCTCGTCGTCGGCGAGGACCCGGGCTCGAAGCTGGACGAGGCTCGCGAGCGCGAGGTCCCCGTGCTGGACGAGGAGGCCTTCGAAGCCGAGATCGTCGACCGGTTACCCCCCTGATCGCTCGGCTGCGAGTATCCGGGCCAACCCCCTTCCCCCGGCTGGCCGTATCCGCCGCCGGTGGCCCCTCGATGATCTCGATGAACGTGCGGGACTTCATGACCGCGGAGCCGGTGACGTGCGATGCCGAGGACACGATCGGTGACGCCGCCGGCCTGATGGAAGAGCACTCCGTCGGGACCGTCGTGGCGCTCCGCGGGGGCAAGCTGGACGGGATCATCACGGACCGACAGATCGCACTCGGCTTGGGCGCTGGGGGCGTCGACCGGAGCACGCCGGTCGAAGACGTCATGACCGACAACCCCGCGCGGGTCGAGATGGACGCGGACGTGTTCTCGGTGCTGAACTCGATGCGGGGCGCCCACCTGGCCAACCGTATGCCGGTCGTGAACACCGACGACGAGCTCGTGGGCCTCGTCAGCGTCGACGACATCGCCGTGATCGCGGACAACCTCAACCGCGAGGTGTTCCGCCACTACGCCCACGAGTCGCTGGAGGAGACCCACGTGCCGACGGGAGCCAAGCGGATGGTGAAGAAGATCCGGAACCCGAAGAAGGCCGACGAGCAGGATCCGCCCGAGCTCGAGAAGCCGGTGACGACGCCGCACACCGAGCGCGAGCACCACGCGAAGAGCACGTAAGCGGCCGGGCGCTGCCCGCGGTCGACCCCGCTCGCCGGCCCATCCCCAGCATGCCCCAGATGGCGGCCGCGAAGACCGAGCCCGGACGCGCCCCAGCGGGTGGCGGGCGATCGCGACGATCGAGGGGGCCTCCTTCCTCGTGTCCGGGGTGTGGCCGCTGGTGGGGATGGACGGCTTCCTCGACATCACCGGCCCAAGGAGGACCTGTGGCTGGTCGGCACCGTCGGTCTGCTCGCCACCGGGATCGGGCTCGTCCTCCGGCTGGCCGCCCCCCGCCACCCCCACAGCGTCGAGGGGGACCCTACGGGCTGGGCCTCGGTCGCTTCCCAGGTCTCTCGCCTGGCCTGCCAGACTGGGGTTGCCGAAGCAACGAGAGGGTCCCCCGATCACGTCCGGCCGTGTACCACGAGGTCGACGCCCGCCGGCCTGCGTCCCCGGCGCGACCGATTCAAGTGCTCCCCCAGCCTTGCCTCGGCGATGACCCGCTCCCAGGCGCTGCAGGAGCTCGTCGACGAGCTGGAAGCCGAAGCCCAGCGCGACCGATCGGATGAGGCCACGCCCGACGTCGGCATCATCATGGGCTCGGACAGCGATCTCGACGTCATGATGGGCTCCGAGGAGGGCCGCCCGGGCGCCTACGACGCGTTGACCGAGCTCGGGTTCGCCGAGACCACCGACCTCGAGGACCCGCCCGAGGCCCGGTTCACGTTCGAGACCTACGTCGTCAGCGCCCACCGCACCCCCGAGCTGATGTACACCTACGCCGAGACGGCCGCCGACCGAGGCCTGGAGGTCGTCATCGCCGGCGCCGGCGGCAAGTCCGCCGACCTGCCGAACATGACCGCCTCGATCGCCTACCCGTTGCCCGTCGTCGGCGTCCCCGTGCAGGAGAAGTCCGTCGCCTCCGTCATCGGTATGCCCCAGGGTGCACCGATCACGGCCGTCGACGCCGGCAAGTCGTTCAACGCGGCCTTGACCGCTGTGCAGATCCTGGCCCGCAAGCATCCCGAGCTCGACGAGCGGCTGCAAGCCTACCACAACGAGCTGCAGACCGAGGTCGCCCACGTCTCGCGCGAGCTGCACGAGCTGGGCACGCCCGCGTTCGAGGACGAGCGCGGGTGAGCCGGTATCCATCGCGTCGAGCTCTCGTGGTCTCGCAGCGCCGGCGCCAGAGCTACTCGATGACGCCGGCGTCGCCGAACGAGTTGATCAGCTTCCACGAGCCCAACGCCGTCAGGTTCGAGGCCTACAACAGCATCGGGAAGTCCTGCAGGTGGCGGACGTGCGTGCCGCCGTCGACGATGCGCAAGAGGATGCTGGACAGGGTCGCGTTGATGAACAGCATCGTCAACGCCAGCATGCGCAGCAAGCCGATGTTGAGCCCGGAGACGTGCAGGAACGTCGGCACGCTGACGGGCGTGTCGCCGGCGCCGAGCTCGTCGGTGATGCTGCCGAAGAGGCTGACGAGCATGTGGACGACGCCGAGCCCGACGAACAAGGAGAAGGCGGTGCCGACGGCGACGCCGAACACGACCCCGCGGAACGTGCCGGCCGCCTGGTAGCGCAGCTTGCGGAAACCGACGATCTCGACCGTGTTCTCGGAGATGATGCGGCCGATCTCGTCGGGTTCGCCGCCCTCCTCGACGGCCTCGTCGCACATCTGCGTGAACCGCTCGATCAGGCGGGAGCCGGCCTCGCTCGTGAAGTAGCGCCACGCCTGGTCGTCGTCGACGCGCAGCTGCAAGCGCGCGAACAGGTCGCGGATGTTCGTCGACAACGGCCCGAAGTCGTGCTGGCGCAGGTGGTTGAGCACCTTGCGCTCGTCGCCGCCGCGGGCCGCCGTCGAGGAGCCCAGCGAGCGGAGGAACCCCGGGTAGTTGTCGTCCCGGCGAGATCGAGCTGGCGTTGACCGTGACGCCGCTGGCCGTGCCCGGCTACCTAGACTGCCGGACATGCTTGGGTTAAGCTCTCGCTCGGCCTAAGATGGCCAAAGGTAAGGAGCGGGACCGAAGGCGTGCCCGTAGGGCGCATCCAGGGATTCGCGACGCAGCCTGCGAGGGTGGACACGGGGAACCCCCATCATCGGGCAGCTGAGGCGGCCTCGCGTGGAGGCGCCCGGCGTGAGGCGCCCGATCTCGTCGTCCCACTCCGTCGAAAACCTGCCAGGTTTCCTTCCTCGCGGTCCTCAACCTCGACCGCTCACGCCGGCGCGAGCGCTCACGCAAAG
Source organism: Thermoplasmatales archaeon SW_10_69_26 (assembly GCA_003009755.1). Classification (GTDB taxonomy): domain Archaea; phylum Thermoplasmatota; class SW-10-69-26; order SW-10-69-26; family SW-10-69-26; genus SW-10-69-26. The sequence continues at coordinate 8,025 of PXUB01000005.1, read as the reverse complement.
TGAATCCGGATCAGTCTAGCCGGACGCACCGAGTCCACGGTCAAGCCGTCGCATCCCGTGACGACGGTCCCGCCGATGACGGTGGACGAGAACGGCGACCCCGACACGCGCCACAAGTTCGCGATCAGTCGAGGGCGAACCCCTCTTGCATCGGGAAACCGGTTCCATAGCCCTCCTCGAAGCGTGAGGGCTCGCACCCGTGGAGCGGGACCGGCGAGCCCTTCTGGACGATGCGTTGGGCCAAACCCTCGCCCAGCGCCGGGGAACGCATGAAGCCGAACCCGTTGCCGCCCGTGCAAAGATACACCCGCTCACGGTCGGGGACCCGACCGACCAGCGGCCGCGCGTCGGGGGTGGCGGCCTCGAGATCCGCCCAGCTGCGGACCTCGTGGATCGGGTCGGCGGCCGGCCACCGGTCCCGCAACCGCTCGGCGACTCGGTGGGCGAAGGCCTCGTCGACGCTGGGCTCGAGGCCTGGCTCGTGGCTGGAGAGATCGGTGCCGTCGCCGATCATCACCTGGCCGGAGCCCTCCGGCCGCCAGTAGGTGCGGTTGGGTGTATCGTGCACGATCGGGCCCGAGCGGTTGCCCTCGTGGCCGAGCACGGCGGCCTGCGCGCGGAACGCGTCGATCGGCGGCCGCCAGCCGTCCTCGATCAGCTGCCGGGAGCGCACGCCCGCCGCCACCACGACGGCCTCCGCCTCGAGCTCGTCCCCGTCTGCGAGGCGGACGAGGCCGTCGCGGACACGATCGACCGGCGTGTTCGGCCGGACGTTGGCGCCGTGGGATCGGGCCTCGTCGACCATGGCGCGCACGGCGTCCATCGTCACGCACCAGCCGTCGGCCTCCGTGAAGAAGGCGTGCTCGGCCTTGGCCAGCTCCAGGTCCGCGCAACCGGGGATCTCGGCCACGTCGCCGGGCGAGACCGGCCGCACGTCGATCGCCTGCGCCCGCCAGGTGCGGAACACCTTCTGCACCTCGTCCTCGTGCTCGGGACCGACGATCAACAGCGAGCCCGTGTCGTGGTAGTCGAAGCTCGCCCCCGCCGTCTCGTCGAGCTCGCGGAACCGGTCCAGGCTGTGGGCCACGAGCCCGATGTCCGGCGGCTCCCACAGCAGCCGGGTGACGAGCCCGACGCCGTGGGCGCTGGTGCCCCCGCACACCTGGCCGCGATCGAGCAGCGTCACGTCGGCGCCCAGCTTGGCCGCCTGCCAGGCGGTGGCTGCTCCCATCGCGCCGGCCCCGACCACGACGACGTCCAAGCTCACACGCCAGCAATTGGCAGGGAGGGTTTCAGCGTTGGGCGTTGCGATGGCTGGACGTTCGAGGGGACCTCCCGCAAAGGTGAAGGCCCACCCGTGGCCTGCCCTCGGCGATGCGAGCTGCACTATGGGTGGGCCTGCTGGCGCTGGCCATGATGGCAGGATGCCTCGGCGGCGTCGATCCGGCCGAGATCTCCGAACAGACTCTCAACCAGAAGGGCTGGTCGCAGACGAACAGCGACACCCAGCCCGTCGCGATGGGCCTGGCCGAGATCGCAACCAAGGAGTACCGCGGTCCCAGCGGCCAAGACGCAACAGGCGTCACGGTCGCCACGACCAACGATATCCCGATCCTCGACGAGCGCCGGTTCATCCCGAACGCGATCGAGAAGATCGAGGAGAAGCGCGGCATCACGCTCGAGAAGACGGGGACGACCCAGGTCTCGCTGCCGCAGCTCGGTGGCACCGAGACCGATGCCGACGTCTACGACTTCGAGAAGAGCGGCGCGCAGGGCAAGGCCGTGCTCATCACGCCCGAGGAGTGCGACCCCTTCGTCATCAGCGTGGGATACGGCCTGACGCAAGGCTCTGAGCTCGCCGGCTCCGCCACCTACAACGAAGCCAAGGACGTCGCCCGCAACGTCGCGTGCTGAGGAGGCCGCTACCGAGGGCCGGTGCACCGAAGGTTCAAGATACCCCAGCCCTCATCCCGGAGCCATGCCCGAGGCCGCGCAGACCGAGACCGAGCCTCGCCCGATCGAGATCACCGACGCGGCGGCCGACCGCCTCCGCGAGGAGATGGTGAGCACCGAGGGCGACATCCTGGGTCTGCGCCTTCTCGTCCAACCCGCCGACTGCGGGCTCCGCTACGGTCTCTCGTTCGCTCGCGACGGCGCCCAGGACCGCGAGACCGTCGTCTCTAGCAACGACATCGACGTCTACGTCGACGAGGACGCCCTCCCGTTCGTCGAAGGCGCCACCGTCGACTTCCAGCAGACGATGCTCGGTCAGGGCTTCGCCATCGAGAACCCCAACGAGATGGACGGCGACTGCGGCAGCGGCTGCGGCTGCCGGTGAAAATTTCCGACTCTACGGTATCTCCATCACGCGGTATCCCCGGAAATTTTCATCAAAAAGGGGGGCCTCAGCTCCGTCGTAGCCCCCGAAAATTTCCGACTCTACGATAGCCGCGTCACGCCGTAGACCAGGAAATTTTCATCAAAACGGGGGGCAGCGGTATCTGCAGTAGCCCCCCAGACGAATTCCGCTACCGTGAGCCGATGGCGCAGAAAATTTCCGACTCTGCGGTAGCCGCGTCACGCGGTATCCGCGGAAATTTTCGTCAAAAAGGGGGGCAGCGGTATCTGCAGTAGCCCCCCGGACGAACTCCGCTACCGCAGGACCGATGACGCGGAAAAGTTCCGACTCTACGGTATCCCCATCACGCGGTATCCGCGGAAATTTTCATCAAAAAGGGGGGCCGAGATAGACGCGTCGCCCCCAGACGAACGCCGCTACCGTAGGCCAACGACACAGTCCGCTTGCTCCAGTCCGTCTCCCCGCCTCTGTGGCTCCGTGATAGGCGTACCGACCGCAACCGTGTCGTTCGGCGAACGAACGCCGTGACCGTCAGCCGATGGCGCGGAGCCTCACGGCTCTGCGGTTGGTGCTGAACGCGGGATTTCGATGCACCTCCGCCAACGCACCGCCCTGTCACTGACGCCTCGTCCCTCGGGCCGCCAACGCGAGCCCCGCCAACCCCGGCTCCAACCCCCTCTCCCGGCAGGCGCGATGCTGGAACCGGAACTGGTACAGATCCAGGTCGTCCGGCACGCCGCCGGCCGCCCCCGCGAGGACGAGCAGGCCGGCACGCTCGCCAGCGCCACGGCTCCCGCTGCCCGCCGGCCCCGGCTTCCCGAAGCCATCGCCGCCGCTACGGAGTCGCCGGCCCTTGAGGGTTCGGCTCGTGGCGGTCAGGTCGCCAGCACGGCCAGCGCCATCACGGCGAGCACGCTCGTCAGCAGGACCTCGGGCACGTACACGGGCTCGTCGTCGAGCACGGGGGATCGAACCTCACCCCGCTCGTGCCGGGTCGCGGGGTATGCCGGCTCGGTCTCCGTTGGGCCGCCGCCGAACGCCCGTGTCGGCGGCAGACGGGAATCCGTCCGGGTGCGCCCGAACGGAACCGCGTGGTCTTTCCGGCGCGGCCGCCTAGGGGCGACCGACGATGGACCTGGAGTCGACCCCGCGCTGGTGGCACCGGGCCGCTGCCGCGCTCGCGGTCGCGCTGGGCCTGGCGATCGGCCTCCCCTCGATCGCCGGGGCCGCCGAGTTCCTCACCGAGCCCACCGGGCTCGACGTCCTCGAGGCCCTGGCCCCGGGCCAGCTGTCCTTCGTCCTGCCGGCGGGCGTGGCGCTCGCCAGCCTGGGCACGGCGGCCCTGTTCCGGTGGGGGCCCGGCGCGCGGGCCCTGCTCGCGCTGCCGCTCGGCACGTTCCTCGCCGCGCTGGCAGCAGCGTGGATCTTCGCCACCAGGGAGGGCCTGGCGGCCCTGGGCGGGGGGCTGCTCGCGTTCCTCGGCATGCTCGTCGCCGTCCCAGCCGCGGCCTGGGCGCACGACACGGCCCCGGGAGCGGTGGACGCGAGGATCCCCCGGGCCGGGTTCCTGCTCGCCTCGACGCTGGTCGGCGCCGGGATCGTCCTCGGGCCGCTGCTCGCGGCGCTCGGCGCGGGCGAGGGCCCCCGGTTCGACCCGGAGCGGGTCGTCCGTGACACGATCGGGTTCGGCGTCCTGCTCGGTCAGCTCGTGACCACCGGCGTCGCCGCCGCGTACGCCGGCGCCGAGGTCCTCGCGGGCCGCCGCGAGCGAGTTGACGCCTGACCGTGGCAAGGCCCTCCACGGCGAGCTTGCCGGCTCCCAGCTCGACCCGGTCCCCCGCCTGGCCGGCCCGCTGGGGCTGGTTCCGCCAACGCTACCCCGACGAGCGGTTGCCAGGCCGCCCGCGCGCACCCACTGTACCCAGCGACTCGCCAACTCAGCCGTCCGCCCCTACCTGGATTTGACCGGTCACGACGGCTCCCTCGCCGACCACGAGCGACTCCTCCGCCCGGATCTCGCCATCGACCGTCGCCCTCTGGCCGACCTCCACCCGTCTGCCCTGGGTCCTGCCGGCCACGTGGGAACCCTCGCCGATCCTGATGTCCCCAGTCGCCCGCAGTTCGAGGTTGGTGAACGCCCCCGATGGAACCTCGATATCGCCCTCGCGATCCTCGATGCCGCGTTGGCGGGCGGGCGGATCCTTGTCGCTCATGACTCCCTGTCTCTGAGAGGGGGGAGATATGAGCCTTCGGCTTCCCGACCTTCTTGAAAGAGAACTCAACCGGGCCTGGAGGCGATGCCCGGGCCGTGCCCTCCGGGCCTAATCCTGTCCGGCAGGGAGAACCGCGAGGCCGTCGTCGAGGTCCGTCTCCCCGATCTCGGCTGCTCGACCCATGACGACGGGACCATGACCCTTCAGTCCCCCCTCGACGACGCTCCCGTCGCCGATGTATAGGGAACCTCTGACCTGGATCTGGCCGCGAACGTGGACCTTCTTCCCGGTGACGAGGTCGCCGTCGACGTGCAGGTCGGCATGGATATTCGCCCCGTCGCGGACGAGCGCCTCCTGGGACGTCTCCAATTTCTCGGGGTTCGCGTCCGGACTGGATCCCTCGGTCTCCCGCGGTTGCCCGGGGGTCTCGGCGCGATCGCTTCGAACGGCTCGTCCCTCGGAGGTCTCCGCGGTGGTCTTCCCTGCCGGGCGAGACGATGGAGAGGCCGTCTCGTCGGACGCGTCCTCGTCTTCGCCCGTCGCTGGGGTCTCGTCGACAGGGTCGGTGTCGCGCTCCCCTCGAGAAACCGCCGGTCTGTCCGCGGAGGACGCTGACGGGCCTTGCTTCCCATTACCCTCGTCTGTCGGCCCCGTGCCTGGGGCCGTTGCTTGAGCCCAGGGCAAGTCGTCGGGCGGTGTCGGGCTTCCGGTCGGGTCGACGTCGGAATCCTCGGAAGGATCCGGGGGAGACCCCCCAGCAGACCAGGAGGAACTCATCATTGCGACTGGATGAACAGCGCTCGTAAGAATGTTCTCCTCCCACGCGCGGTCGAACCAGTCGCGGAACCGGCGCAATCCACGGCCGGGTGCGGGCAAAAGACTATGCGGGGGAATGCTTTCAGCGATTCTGAGGGAGAGACTTGGGCCACCGACGTGGTGCGATTGGGCTCGTGATCGCAGGGCTCCTCCTAGCCGCCCCTTTGATTCCGTTCGTGCTGTCGACGGCCACCGCCGACACACTGCAGGTCGATCCTGGCGATCCCGAGTCCTTCGATACGATCCAGGCTGCGGTCGACGACGCGAGCCCGGGGGACAGGATCGTCGTCGAGGCGGGCACGTTCAACGAATCCGTCACGGTGGACGTGCCGGGCCTGGCGATCGTCGGTCAGGCGTCCTCTGGCTCCAACGCGACCGTGATCCGACCGCCTTCTGGCAACGGATTCAACGTCGCCGAGAACGACATCCGGATCGAGGACCTCCGCGTCGATGGCGGCAAGAATGGTCTACTGCTGGACGACACCACGAACGTCACCCTCACCGGCATCGCGGTGACCGGGGCGACGAACAACGGTGTCCACGCCCTGTTCTCCACGGACGTCACGATCGACGAGGCCGAGATCGGCTCGGCCGGCGCGAACGGGATCCGCCTGGCAGACACTGATGCCTCCACGGTCCGGAACGTCACCATCGACGGGGGTACCCGCGGCGTCCACGTCTACGCCGGAGCAGGCCTGGACCTGTCCGACGTCACCGTGGATACGCCCGACGAGCACGGCATCGTGATCGAGGCCAGCCAGCGAGTCACGCTCCAAAACGCAACCGTCCGATCCCCCGACATCGGCATATGGCTGCTCTCCAGCGACGACTCGGAGGTCTCCACGCCGCTCGTCGAGCAGGCGACCACGAACGGGGTGGTCGTCGAAGGGGCCTCGAACGCCGACATCGTCTCCCCCGAGGTCCAGGACGCCTCGACGAATGCGATCACCGTCAAGGGGAGCGACACCGTCACCGTGACGAACGGGCTCCTCGAGGGCTCCCAGCGAGGCTTCCACGCGCTCGACACCGACGATATCACCGTCGATGGTTCGACGGTACGGAACAGCACCGAGCACGGTCTCGTCTTCGAGAACGTCGACGAGGGCACGGTGGACGGCGTCTCCGTGTCGGGCGCCGACGCCGGCCTGTGGATGATCACGTCCACGGATGTCGAGGTACAGAACGCGGAGGTCCGCGACGCCCGCCAGGACCTCCTGAACGCCACCGGGACCCCCGACCTCCGCGTCGCCGCGTCCAGCTTCGTCGGTTCGCAGGCCCGCGGGATCCATCTCTTCGAAAGCCCCGGGGCCACGATCCAGGGCGGCGAGATCCGCGAAACCGCCTGCGACGTCTTCCTCCGCGGGATCGCCGACGCGAGCACGAGCGACACGACGTTCTACTCGGCGAACAACGCATCCGAGCTCTCCACCGACGTCGACGCCGTCCCCTGCGACGTCCAACCGGTCCACGCGGGCGCCCTCTCCGACCACGACTGCAACGAGGAGGAGTGGCACTTCGTCATCACCGACCTGAAGGAGACGGCCGCCCCCGAGACGATCCACGTCAAGTGGAGCGACGGGACGAGCAGCGACCTCGACCTTGTCAAGGAGTCGGGGACCGTCGGCCACTACGAAACGACACCGGGTTCGCACCTCGACGACACCGTCGACGAAGCCACGACGAGCGTGTCGACCGACTGGTCCGGCGAGTTCAACCTCAGCCACGGCCCCGACGTCTGCGACAGCGAGGAGGACGGGACCTGGCAGGCTGAGACGGTCGAGACCGACGAGAACCTGAGGGACGTCGAGCAGACCACCGCCGGAGCCTACGCTGTGGGGACCGGCGGCATCGTCGCCGAGCGGACCGTCCAGGACGGCGAGGTCGTCTGGCAGACGATCGTCGCCGGCGGCGCCTCCGGGAACGGCAACGACCTGTACGGGTCCGACGTGAGCGACGACGGCGAGCGCCTGTGGTTCGTCGGCGCCTCCGGCGAGGTCGGCGAGTACGACGTCGAAGCGGGCGTGCTCGACGACCACAGCGGGCCCGACGACACCGGTGACAACTTCAACGACGTCGCCGTGACTGGCGCGGCCGACGAGGCCAACGTCTACGCCGCCACCGACTCGGGGCAGATCTTCTACAGCTTCGAGGACGGCGCCTCGGGCACCTGGGAGTACGTGACGCCGGGCAGCGGGTCCTCGATCCAGGCGATCGACTGCCACGGGCCGAAGGCCTGCCACGCGGTCGACACGAACGGCAAGGTGTTCGCCACCGACGACGGCGAGACCTGGGAAGCCATCGGGATCCCGGACGCCAACGTGAACTTCTACGGCGTCGACAGCGACGGCAGCGACGACGTCTGGGTCGCCGGCGGCAACGGTCAAGTCTTCCACTTCGACGGGGCCGAGTGGACGCCCACCGACCTCGGCGATGCCGACCTGGCCGCGATCGAGATCGGCGCGGGTGAGGGCTATGCGGTCGGTCCCGGCGGCCTCGTGTTCCACTACGAGGATGGCGACTGGCACCGCGAGACGACGGAGACCGAGGAGAACCTGGCGGGCCTGACCCTGAGCTACGCGGTCGGCGCCAGCGGGACCGCCATCCAGGCGCCCTGACCGCTGGTCGACCGGATCCGCG
>PXUB01000004.1 GCA_003009755.1 Thermoplasmatales archaeon SW_10_69_26 | reverse complement strand
GCAGGTGTCCTCGTCGGGGAAGCGCTCGAGGAAGGAGAGAACGCCGGGGAGGTCGTCGTTGCTCATGCCTGGGGATGGGGGCCTTGGCGGGAGGCGTTGGCCGCGAACGGTTAGACGGTGATTGAGAGGTCCCGTTCAGCACCCTCGGCAGACCGTGCCCGGTCTGCCGAGACCGGCGCGAGAGCTTAAGCAAAACACGTCCGGCAGTCTAGCCTCGGTTCCACATCCACACCGTGGTCTCCAGCGGGACCACGTAGCGCCCGTCGGGTGTCGCTTCGACCAGCATGACGCGCTGGGCGCTGGCGACCTCGCTCCTGCCCGGCTCGGGCAGCTCGTCGCCGACGGTGAACGTCGGGTGGATGAACACCGAGCTGCCGTGCAGGTTCTCCCACAGGTCCGCGCGCAGCGACGAGTTGTCGAAGTGCGTGTAGTTGTACGACAGCGCGGCGACCTGGCCGCCGCCCGGGAACGGCGTGCCTTGCAGCAGGGTGGCGTTCCCGTCGGGGCCGGATTGGACGACGGTCAGGTTCTCGTCGGGCGCGGTGTAGTCGCTGTACGGGACGTTGGGCGTGCCGGCGAGCCAGGTGACGTTCTCGCGGACGTAGTCCGGCGCGTCCTGCGGGAGCTCGTTGGGGTACCGCAGAACGATGCTGCCGGGCTCGTCGGTCGAGACGTCCTGATCGGGCGCGGTCCCGATCGAAGACAGGCCCATGGGGGACAACCAGTCGCCGGGTTGGGCGTCCTCGGGCGACAACGCGACGATGTTGCCGCCGTCCTGCACCATGTTCCGCAGGTAGGCGACGGTGTTCTCCTCGCTTTTGTCGGGCCCCGGTTCGTAGGTGCGGTTGTGGTCGACGCCGTTGGAGACGAACAGCGCCTGCCCGGAGCTGTCCTCGGGCGGTTCGAAGCCGGTCTCGTACACGGTGGTGCCGTCGGCGGTGAGCTCGATGTTGTCCACGAACCACCCCTGGGCGACGTTGTCGTTCGAACAGGTCTGGTTGCCGCCGCTTGGCCCGAAGCAGTCGCTGTCCCACATCAGGGACAACCACAGCTTGTCGTCGGAGTTGTCCAGCGCCTCGCACAGATCGATCGAGTCCGTGCCCCACGTGGCCTCCATGCTGTCAGCCGTGTCGTTCCAGCCCGAGGCCGGGCACCCGCTGGCGTTCTGGGCGATGCGGGACCAGCGATCGGCGGTCGTGTTCCAGAACAGGATCGAGGGGCGCACCATGTCGCAGTCCGTGTCGTCCACCGTCTCGCACAGATCCAGATCGTCGGTGTTGACCCGCAGGTGGTGGCGGAACGAGAGCGTGGCGTGGTCGGCATCGCCGGCGTCGAACCCGCCCAGCAGCGCCGTGCTGCGGTCGCCTTGCGCGGTGCGCCACAGGCCGACGCCGTTGGCGTCGCTGCCACCGTTCTGCTTGTGCCAGTTGATCGCCAGCGCGTGGTCCTCCACCTCGCTTGGCGGGTTCCCCGGTAGCCCCCAGGGTTCGCCGTCGGCGACGACGTGCCATCGCGTCGCGCTGTCCGGGCCGCCGTTGAACTCGCCGGTGTAGTTGTTGAAGGCGTCCACGCTCGCCCTGGCGTCCTCCCACTCGCCGTTGCCGTGGTCGGCCGTCGAGTGCGTGGCTTCGATGCCGGCCAGCTTCGGGATCAGCTGGGTCTCGACGAACCAGGCGTGGTCGGGCACCGTCGTGCCCAGCCCGGTATCGGGGTGCGTCTGGGCGGCGAACTTCCAGTTGTGTTTCTCGTACGTGTAGCCGTCGTTCGTCTTGGCGTACAGCTCGGCAGCGTCCTCGCTGTGGCTGGGGATCTCCGTGCCGAGATCGGTCTTCGAGACGTTGGAGGCCACGACGCCGTACGTGTCCACGGTCGGGGTCTCGCCCAGCGGCACGGATTGGACCCGTCCCTCGATCCGCACGGCCGTGTCCGTGGCGTTGAGATCCCAACTGTCGAGGATGTCCGTCCCCGTCAGGTTCCCGTCCTGGATCTTCTCGATCTTATGCCGATCGGCGTAGCTGTCGGTTCCAGGCTCCAGCAACCCGACGCGGCGGAGCTTGTCCTTGTCGAAGTTCTCGTCCCAGTTCGCGGGTTGGCCCGGGGTCTGGGTCAGGGTCTCGGCGGCCCGATGGGTCCCGCCCTGCAGCTTCTGGGACTGCTCGTCGGCTCCGCTCTCGGGCACGGTCACGATGAAGTACGTGGCGATCGCCAGCGAGGCGGTCACCACGGTGAGCCCGACGATGAAGCCCAGGATCTGCGAGGCTGCCTGATCGTCTAGCGCCAGTCTTCGATCCAAGCCACGACCTCCAGCGTGTACGTGGGTACCAGCGGCATCTCGCCCCCGCCCGGCGTGACGCCGAACGTGTCGTGCAACCGGCCGGTCTGCACGATCTCGGTCCCGTGCTCGTCGTCCGTCGTCCAGCGCACCTCGGTCACCACGACACGGCTTCCGTACAGGGCGTCGGCCGGCACGTCGTAGGTGATGGTGAACTCGTCGTTGAGGGCGGGCATGTCCTCCCAGTTGAAGCCAAGGCCGGGCGCGCGGAACCCGTAGATGGCTCCGGTGCCGTCGGCGGAGTGCTTGGCCGAGACGATCGGGTCGTCCTGACCCTGCGTGTGCGAGGGCCAGGCGTCGGACGTGATCAGGTCCAAGGGCGCCTCCTCCTTGAAACCGAAGGACACGTTGTTGTCCTTGCGCGGGTCGTCGAACTCCATCCAGTGGACGTAGGATTCCTGGTTCTCGTTCCCCGTCACGACCGAGAGGCTGTCGTCACCGACGGCCAGCTCCTGGGGGGGCTGGGAGAAGTGCATCGGATCCCACCACGACGCCACCTCCCCGGTGGAGGGATCGATCGCGTACAGCGTGTTGTCGAAGCAGTCGGTGTCGCTGCCGCATGCCGCGTCCTGGACCGTCGTCGCGTCCGTCGCTGCGTCGTGATCGTAGATGCCCTCGGTGACGACCCAGATCGTGCCGTTGGTGTCGACCTGCATGTCCGCCACGCGAGCACCCACGGTCCCGTTGCGCACCGTGGACCAGTCGCCCTCGTCCTCGTTGCCCAACTGGAGCAACCAGGGGTTCTGGACGGTCTTCAGCATCATGTACCCGTGGCCGGCGTCGTAGTTGACCTGGTCGAGCCCGCTGCCGAACTGGCTGCGGTCCGTCAGGGCGAACCCGAAGGAGACGCTCGAGGCCGCGGTCAGGTTGTCGTCGTCGTGGCCCTGCAGTTGGATGTCGCCACGCACGAGCGGCGACTGCTTGCGCAGGCTTTCCGCAGCCAGTTGGAACCGTAGGGTGACATTCGTCGTCGCCGCGGTGAAGTTGTAGGTCTGCTTGCCGGACCCGGGCTCGTACACGGTCCCCCACGACCCGGCGTTCTCGTCCCAGACCTCGATCTCGACCGGGGTGTCGCCGCCTCGATCGAAGGCGATCGTCGGCAGGGACGAGATGTTGACCTTCTCGAGCGCCATCCCGCCGTGGTTGGCCTCGTCGTAGAGGTCGACGGTCTCGACGGTTCCGCTGGAGACGTACCCGTTCAACGTGTGGTACTCGCCCGTGCCTTGACCGCCGACGAGGTGCCCGAGGCTGGGGTCCGTCAGGTCGACCGCCTTCGTGACCGTCATATCGGAGGGTAGCGATTGCCACTGCTTGCCGCCGTCGTAGCTGACGAGCACCCGGCCGTCGGCGGCTCCCACGACCCATCGACTGGGATCCTGGGGGGCGACCGCGGCGTCGTTCAGGTTCTCCGAGATGGGCATGGACTTCGCCGACCAGGACGCCGACCCCTTCGCGAGCTGGTACAGCGCGGTGCCGTTGGCGGCGGCGTGGCCGGCCGCGACCCCCACGTAGGAGGGGGCGTTGGCCGTGCCCACGTTCGTGACGTTGATGCTCTCGATCGTCGGGCAGCCATCCGTCGTCCGCCCGAAGCACGAGGGCGTGGAGAAGGACTGACCGTTCGGCAGTTGCGAGGGGTACGTCCAGTTCGCCGCGCTGGCCTCGGCCGTGTTGATGCCGCCGCTTTTGTTGATGTGGACGGTGTAGGTGTCCTCCGTGGCGTCGCTGAAGGTCAGGTTGACGTGGAAGGTCAACGGGAGGTTCACCGAGTTGTTGTACCAGTCGGGGCCGTAGTACCCGGTCACGCCGTCCGTGAACGGTCCGATCGTCAGGTTGCCCGTCCCGTCGAGCGTTCGGTTGACCCCGTCGCCGCTGTCTTGGACGTAGTCGCGCACGCGAAGCGTGTTCGCGTGATCGTACCCCCACGTCTCCGAGCAGGTGTCCTCCTCGGTGTAGGGATCCGCCTCGGTGTAGGGATCCCCGAGCACGCTCGGGCATCCTTTGTCGGCGTGCCAGAGGTCGCGGTCGCCGGAGGTCCCGTTGGCCAGCTGGACCGCCTCCCCGTAGGTCACCGACGTCCGCGGGTCCCAGGTGACGGTGACGTTGTCGATGGAGACGTTGGTTTCCGAGCGCAGCGGGATCTCGATGGCCCCGTGGCCGCCGTCGTCGACGACGTCTGCCTCGCCCTCGAGGCGCGTCTGCTCGGCCATGCCGCTCACGTTGCTGACGAGCACGGTCCCGTCGCCGCCGGCGACCCACAGGTGCTTGCCGTCGTGGTCGATGTCCTGCAGGTTGCACGTCAGGCTCCCGCAGGTCACCTCGACGGCCTGGTAGGACTCGCCGCCGTCGTACGTGCGCAGGATGATGCCTTTCCCCTCCAGGTCGGTGCCGGCCACGCCCTGACCGACGAACCAGGCGTTGTCCTCGTCGACGGCGTGGACGCCGGTGAAGTTGACCGACGACAGTTGCACGTTCTCGCCCCCACCGCGGGAGACGTCCGCCGCGGACGGGCCGTCGGAGACGATCTGGCCGACGAGGTAGGAGACGCCTCCGCCCTTGTTCTCGATCGTCTCGAGCCGGTCCGTCGAGCGTAGGATGCCGCCCTTGGTGCCGGCCCACCAGGAGATCGCGGTCTCGTTGGATCGGTAGCCACCCTCGGGCGTGTCGACGGCGACCATGTCCTCGCCATCCCACCAGACCGTCTCCCGGGCGGTGAAGGCGCTGCTCGTGGCTTGCATGTAGCTGCTGGACTCGCCCTGGAAGCGCCCGAGCAGGTAGCCGTCGAGCTTGTTGCCCATCGAGACGTCGGTCCGGCTCTCGATCCCGGCCACCTCTTCCCCGGTCACGGGGTACGAGGTGCCCGAGGCGTTGAGGCCCCAAGTCCACCCGTTGGCGCCCCCGATCGCGATCCCGGAGTGCTTGGATCCGTCGGTGATCTCCTCGACCGTCTCCGCGCGGACGACGCGGACCCCGGAGAGGTTCAACAGCTCGTTGCCGTTCTCGGAGAACCCGTAGAACCCCGATCCCTCCTCCGTGATCGTGGTGTTCTGGAATTGCGTGGCGGCGCCGGCGACGTCGCCGTCCTTGACCGCTTCCTCGGTCTGGTTCTTCACGTACATCACGTTCGTCCCGGCGTTGGGCCCCGTGTCGGTCCAGACGCCCTTCTGGCCGTCGACGCCCATCTTCGCCATCCCCATCTCGGAGGGTTCGCCGTTGACGACGACGCCGAAGTCGCGGTTGTCGTAGTCCCAGCCCCAGCCGTCGAGGAGGTCGCCGTTGCCGTCGCCGTCGAGGTCCTGGCCCTCCCACAGCGTCAACCGGGCCTGCTCGTGGGCGGTCGGTTCGGAGACGTTCTTCGCGTTCGTCGCCAGGAGGACCTCGGGATGGCCGTCGCCGGTGACGTCGTCCCCGACGTGGATGGAGCGCGTCTCGCGGTTCTCGCCGGGCTTGGTCGCCTTCCACCGCTGCTCGAGGTCGCCGTCGATCGTGTAGAACTGATCGACGTCGGAGCTGGTCCCGACGGCGATGACGTCGTCGCCGCCGCTCTCGGTCCCGTGGGAGAGCACGGTCGGGGTCGCCTGGCCGGCCCCGCTGCCCTCGGGCAGGCCGAACACGTAGCTGGCGATCGCTTCCCCGGAGTCCGCGTGCACGCCGTACACGTTCCCGTCCGTCGACGCGGTCAAGAAGTCCTCGACGTTGTCGCCGTCGAGGTAGAGCGGCAGGATGTCGTTGGGGGCCTCGACGCCGCCAGCCACGCGGCCGTGGTCGATCGTCTCCACGGGGGTCCGGTTCGGGATGCCCCACGGGGCGTAGATCTTGGACTCCAGCTTCATGTCGCTGAGGCTGGTCGTGTCCGCGACGTAGTGCGCCAGGTCCTTCGTGTTGATGTGGATGTTCGTCGTGTCGCCGGGTGCCAAGCGGTCGGGGTTGCTCGAGACACCCGTGGCGCGCAGCGCGTCCCGGACCCCCTGGCGGTCCGTGTCCTTGAGGTCCGCCAGCGTGTAGTTGGCCTCGCCCTCGAGCGGGACGTTTCGCCAGTCGAGCGCCGTCGCGAACGCCCGGGTCTCCGTCGTGTCCGAGGCGCTGAGGTTCGCTTCGTTGGCGTACCCCGGGCAGCCCGATCCGCCGGCACCGCAGCCTCCGCCGCCGTCGGCCGGCGGATGGGCCCGCCACCAGATACCCGGCTTCGTCTGGATCGACGCCGGCGGCGGGTCGAAGCTGTCGAACGTGGCCTCCGGCTGGGCGGTGGGGAACCGCTCGGAGGCGCGCGTCTGGGTCCCGTCGCTGGTCACCTCGAACTGGAACTCGGCGAACGTGTACCCGCGGTAGTCGAGGTTCGGCGAGATCGACCAGGAGAACTCGTCCGAGGCCGCGTCGTGGATCGTGCCGTCGAGCACCGACCGGCTCTCGCCCGTACCGGTCGCCGGAGGCGGGTTGAAGTCGTCCGGCCAGGACGTGGCGTCCAGCAGCTCGTCGCCATCCGTCACCGAGAACTGCACGTCGTCGAGCGACGTCCGCGCGTAGGGGATCGGCATCACGACGCCCCATCGTCCGGTCGGCGAGCCCGCGTCGGCCGATCCCGCCGGTTTCGGCGTCGAGATCATGACACGCCGATCGTCCCCGCCGGTCCATTCACCGGCCGTCTTGTTCTGCACGCGCAACAGCAGTTGGCTGTGGGAGACCGCCCCGTCGGACAGGCGCGCGTCCACGTGCTTGTAGGCGTACCGGGTGTCGGTCACGTTGACCTCGATGTCCATGCTGACGTTCCCGGTGCCGAGCTCGCTGTCGATCTCGGCCCGCACCGTCTCCGGGCTCGAGGAATCCTCGCCGTCGATCGTCACGTTCGCGAACCCGGAGGTGTTCTCCAGCGGCCGGTTGAGATCGAGCCCGACGGGGAAGTCGATCTCGAGGACCGTGTTCGCCGGGACCGTGCCCGGGCCGGTGTTGTCGACGGTGAAGCGGAGGATCTCGCCATCGGAGCCGCTCGCGAACGGCTGGTACCCCGACATGTTGCGCGCCAGGTCCGACGCGTAGCAGGGTTCGTGGGCATTGAGGCTCGGCCGCAGGCACTCCATGTAGATCGACGCGGACGGGTAATCGGCGTCGTCGTCGCCTTGCAGGAGGCTCGCGTAGGCGCTGTCCCGGAACGCCGAGAACGGCTCGGAGGAGGGCTCGGTGCCGTCCGTGCCGGGCCGCCAGGCCTGCTCGCCGCCGATCGAGACGTTCACGTACTCGCCCTCGTCGTGGACCGTGTGGGCGTTCATGATCGGGATCTGTTTGACGCCCAGCTGCACGTCGCCGCCCTGGTCCACGTATCGCAGGTCGGTCTCGCCGTAGTGGAACCGCCAGTTCGGCTCGATCGGGTACGAGACGCCGACCGCCGACCCGCCGGGGTCGCTGGGACAGTGCAGCTCGATCCGGTCGTGCCCGTTGTTCAGGTGGACGCAGAACTTGGCCTGGGCGGGCATGAACGCCCCGATCGACTCGACCAGCGGTGTCTTGTTCCCCGCAGCCGCCTCGGCCAGCGCCAGCGACAACGCGCTGTGGTTGTAGCGGGCATCGTCGATGTAGAGGTCGTTCAGCGAGTTCAGCGCCCCGTACGTCGTCTGCTGGGTCTGCTCGGTGCCCGGGTTCTGATCGGGGGAGGGCGGTGCCTGGAACGAGACGGCGAAGAAGGTGGCGCCGAGGATCACGACCCCGATGACGACGGCCTCGAGCACCTGGGCGACCGCCTCGTCACCGCCACGAGCCTCGGACTCGCCCCTGGCACAGCTGCTGTCGTCTCCGGGAGGGCGCGCCGACCGAGGCCCGAGCACGCTCCATCCTCCCCCGCCCCCTTCCTTTACATCTTCGCCTCCGTCCCTTGCGTCCGGGGTCCAAGGGCCCCCTCGCGGGGCCCGTACTGTGCCGGGGTTGGCCCTCTGCGCGTGGCGCTGGATCCCACGGGTCTCGCCATCGCTCCCCAGAGAAAACCCTTAAGTCGAAACCTGCATCGCGCGGCCGAATGGGCCGGGAGTACGTCATCATCGGTGACGGCATCGCGGGCGCCACCGCGGCCGAGGAAATCCGAGAGAACGATCCCTCCGGCGAGATCACCATCGTCACGGACGAACCCGTCCCGCTGTACAACCGGGTAGCTACGAAGGACCTCGCGAAAGGCGACAAGGACCGCGAGGACCTCATGATGCACGACCGTGAGTTCTACGAGAAGCACGACATCGACCTCCGCACGAACACGCGCGTCACGGAGATCCGCGACGCCGAGCGTCGCGTCGTCTGCCACGACGGCTCCCGGTACTCGTTCGACAAGCTGCTCGTCGCCTCCGGCGGGACCCCCCGACGGCTGCCCGTCCCGAACAGCGATGCCGAGGGCATCCACACCTTCTGGACGCTCGACGACGCCGACCGGCTCAAGAAGGTCGCCAAGGACGCCGACGACGCCGTCGTCATCGGGGCCGGCCTGCTCGGCATCGACCAGGCGGTCATCTTCGGCAAGCACGGCGCCAACACGCGCTACCTGATGCGCGGCAACCGCTGGTGGCGGCAAGGCATCTCCAAGGAAGGCTCCGAGGTCGTCGAGAAGGGCCTGGCCGAGTTCGGCGTCGAGTGCATCTTCCACGAGGAGGTCGAGCAGTTCGACACGCAGGAAGGCCGCGTCACCGAGTGCGTGGGCTCCTCCGGCAAGACCTACCCCTGCGACGCCGCCGGCGTCGCCATCGGCCTGCACTACAACCACGAGTTCCTGCGTGGGTCCCGCGTGAAGATCGGCGAGGGGATCCTCACCGACGAGTACATGCGGACCAGCGTCGAGGACATCTACGCCGCGGGCGACATCGCCCAGTACTACGACGTGGTGCTCGACCGCGTCAACCAGAACGGCTCCTGGGCCTCGGCCAAGGAGCAGGGCGCGGTCGCTGGGCGCAACATGACGAAGGACGAGGACGAGGACCTCGAGGAGTTCGAGCTGGTCGACACCTACTCGATCAACCACTTCGACTTCTTCATCATGAGCGTCGGCAGCGTGCTCGGCGACAAGAAGATCGACCGTGTCTACGATGACGGCAACTACCGGCGCGTGATCTTCTTCCGCGACCGACCGGTCGGCGCCGTGTTCGTCGGCGACGTCACCCAGGCGGGCATCATCCGCAAGATCATCGGCCAGAAGAAGGACTTCTCCGGCCGGGAGGAGCTGCTCCTCGAGGAAGAGGTCGACCCTACGCTGCTTCAATGAGCGAGCGCCCGCCCGCGCTCGCTGGTCCGACGTTTCAACGTTCGGGGTCGGCCGTGGCCTGAACGCTTTTGTACCCCACGACGAGGGACGAGGGGGCGATGCGGCGAGGCCCAGTCCGGTTCACGGCGGTCGTTGTCGCCCTGTTCGTTGCAACGTTGACCGCGGGCGCGACGACCACGGCGGCGAGCGTCAGCGCATGGTCGACATTGGAGACAGCCTCCGTCACCGAGGACAACGTGATCCCGGCCGGCTGGCCCTCCTACTACCAGGCCAAGCAGTGCGCCTGGCAGGGGTCGTGCCCTGAGCTGGAAGATGTGGCGTTCCACGACGTCGACATCTCCGACACGATGGAGGGCTACGAGAACGGGACCGTCTTCGAGGTGACCAACGGCGTGGTCACGCCCCTCGCTTCGTGGTTCGTCTGCTCGTTCGACGACACCGGCCGCATCCTCGACTGCTGGCGCGGCAGCGGGTCCGGGGGCTTGCGCGGTGAGCTCGGCGAGGACGCCCGCGAGCTTCGGCTGATGCCGCTGCGCTCGGCCGTCAACGAGTACCACTTGCGACTGTATACGTGGTAGCGATCCATCGGGGCTCCCCCCTCGCGCCGGGGGACGGTCCCCCGGCCTTCCCCGAAAAGGAGCCTTCGAGGGTCCTCAATCCTCGGCCGCGTCCCCGCGGCAAAGCGCCTGGAGCTTGCCTCGGCCCTTCTCGGGGCCGCTGGCCAACAGAACGTCGCCGTCCTCGACGATATCCGAGGCCTCGGGGCCCGGGATCCAGCGATCCTCGCGACGGATCGCGAACACGTGCATGCCGGTCTCGGATTGCACGCGCTCCTCGCCCAGCGCCCGTCCCTCGAGGGGGGCGTCGGCGGCGACCTCGACGCGAGCGATCACGACGTCGCTGTCCTCCACGCTCTGCGCGAGCACCGGATGCGGCTCGACGTCGCGCAGCACGACGTCGGCGATCTCGCGGCCGGCGTCGGCGATCGTCTCGGCCGCCTCGCTGAGCTGCACCAAGGCCAGCGCCTGGTCGGGGTTGAGCAGGTTCTGCACGGCGCCGTCGACGGCGTCGCGCTGCACGCGTTTCTGCAGCTCGTCGGCGTGATCCTCGAGCAGGCGGACCTCCTCGGCCAGCTCCTCGTTGTAATAGATGACGCTGCTCAGCGCCAGGTCGACCATCATCTCGCTGGTGTCCTTGAGGCCGAGCACGTGGTGCTCGATGCGTTCATGTGTCGTCATGGCGATCCCTCGTCTCGCCGGTCCGCGAGAAGCGTTTGAAGTGCTCGAACCCGTCGTCGGTGCCGCGCAACAGCAGCGTGTCTTCGGTCTCGATGCGCTGGTCGCCGTCGGGGCCGAAGGACCAGCGCTCGCCGCGGCGGATCGCGATCACGCGCATCCCGGTCGCCGTCTCGACCTCGTTCTCGGCGAGGGTGGCCTCGGCCAGGTGGGAGTCCTCCGGCACGCGGAACAGCTTGATCTTCTCGACGCCGCCGGACAGGATGCGGGGCAAAAACGGCCGCGTGTCGACGGTGTCGAGCAAGTCCACGATGTCGCCGGCCGCGTTGCTCATGTGCTCGGCGGCGGCCGCGACCTGCAGGATGCCGGTCAACCGCTCGGCGTCGTCGACGCTGCGGGCCGCCAACATGCAGGAGAGCCGGATCTTGTAGTTCAGCGTGTCCATGTGCGCCTCGAGGTAGCGCACCTCCTCGGCGATCTCGTCGTCGTCGAAGATGACGGCGCTGTAGGCTAGGTCGACGATGAGCTCGGCGACGTCCTTCATCCGGGTGAGGATCTGCCGGACGCTCTGCGGTTCGTACTCGATCTCCTCGAACTTCTCCTGTTCCGTGGGTTTCACAGGACCACCTCGGCGACGCCGAGCAGCGCGAACACGCCCAGAAGGTCGGTGAGGCTCGTCACGATCGGGATCACGATGTCGTCGGGGTCCAACCCGCGCCGGTAGGCGAGCAACGCCGAGCCGACGCTTAAACCTATCACGCCGGCCGTCAACAGCAGGCCCGACCCGAGCACGACGGCGAACGCGTCGGGCAGCGCCAGGGCGGGCAGCGCCTCGACGTGGGGTCCGGCGACCCCGAGCGCGAGCGCCAGGGTCCCGTACACGATCGCGCTGGCGGTCGCGATCAACCCGACGTCGTCGGTCAACGGGCCCCGCTGGATCGCCGGTTCCACCAGGCCCAGGTGCAGGGCGCTGGTCAACCGCGACCCGAGCACCGCGCCGAGGTTCCCGCCGAGGGCGTTGACGACGGGAACCAGCGCCAGCAGCCAGGGCCGAGCGAACAACTCGCCCTCCTCGAAGCGGAGGACGAGCCCCGTGACGAGCGTGACGGCCGCCGTGAACACCAGCACGGGCGCCTGGTTGCGGACGATCGCCCCCATCTCGGCGCGCTGGCTCACCCCAGCACCCCCAGCACCACGAACAGGATGCCCATCGTGATGACGTCGCCGACGACGGTGAGCAGCGGCCCCGTCACGTTGTCGGGGTCGATGCCGCGCAGCGTGGCGGTCACCACGATCGCGAGCGTCACGACGGCCAACGCCAACCCGGAGAGCAACCCCGTCACGGCGCCGATCAGCGTCAACCGGACGAGCGAGATCGCCGGCAGACCCGCGATCACCGACAGAAGCCAGCCCAGGCCCCCGACGGCGGCACCGACGGCCAGAGACAGGCACAAGGAGGCGAGGACGTTGGCCCGCGCGACGGGACCGAACGGGTCCTCCGGCTCGAGCAGGCCCAGGTGCACGGCCGAGCCCAGGCGGGCGCCCATCGCCCCGTTGATGTTGCCGCGCAACGCCATCAGGCCGGGCACGATCACGAGCACGCCGGGCGCGGCCCGCAAGTGAGGCGTCATCGCGCCCAGCAGCGCGCCGGCCCCAAGAGCCCCGACGCTGGCGAAGCCCAGCGCGGGCAGGATCTCGCCGAGGTCGCGCAGCGCCTCCGGCACGCAGGCCGCGAAACCCTGCCCTGGGAAAAAGGTACAGCGTTGTCGGGCGGAGCGAGCGGAGAGGCGCACACCCGAGCAGCGGAGCAGAGCACCGCGGCCGATCCCCGAAGGCTCGCAAGCGGAGGACCAGGGAACGGGAGCCGAGGGGTCCAGCCACCGTGGCATTGATGCCGTGGCGTGTGTACCTGGACCCGTGCCCGCCCGCAAGGATGGCCACCTGCCCGAGCACCCGGAGTGCCCGCACTGCGGCAGCGAGGACACCGAGCTCGTGTCCGCCTTCGGGACCGTGGTCGCCAACGCCCAGTACCGCTGCGAGGCCTGCTCGACCCCGTTCGAGTTCATGAAGTGGCTCGACGAGGATGGCAAGGAGACCTGAGGCGGGCGGGTCTCGCGACCACCGCTGTCCCCCGGTTCGATCGGGATCTGCTGATCAACCGCGTGACGCGTATCCGCCCATCCCGGCTCCCCCGACCAAGCGTTTTCATACCGGACCAGGTTGTCTCGGGCGAACATGTCCTGGTTGCCGGTGTCGCGCCGAAAGGTGACGGCTGCCTTCTCCCGCTGGTCGGATCAGGCGATCACCCACCTCCCGAACCTCTTGTTCGCGGTGATCGTGTTCACCTTAGGCGTCTTGGCTTCCTCCCTCGCTCGCAAGTGGGCGAAGACGGCCTTCACGCGAGCCAGCGGCGACGACCGCGCCGGCGACTCCTGGGGCCGCATCGTGCAGTACACCGTCCTGCTGGTGGCCGTCATCGCCGGCCTCTCCGTCGCCGGCGTGAGCCTCAGCGCGCTGATGGTCGCCGTCGGCGCCATCGGGTTCGCCGTCGCCTTCGCCATGCAGTCGACGATCGCGAACTTCATCTCGGGCCTGATCCTGCTCACGACGCACCCGTTCGCCCGCGGCGACGTCGTCGAGGTCAACGGCGTCGAGGGCACCGTCGAGGAGATCAGCATCCGCTGCACCAAGGTCCGCACCTTCGACGGGCTCAAGGTCGAGGCTCCCAACCAGCAGGTGCTCACCAACAACATCACGGTGTACAGCTACCACCCCACGCGCCGTCTCGAGGTCGCCGTCGGCATCGGCTACGACGACGACATCGAGGGCGCGATCGACACCGCCCTCGAAGCCGCGGGAACCGTCGACGAGGTCCTCGACGACCCCGCGCCCGAGGTCTTCGTGACCGACCTGGGCGGCTCCAGCGTCAACCTCAACGTCCGCTTCTGGCTCCAGCGCGCCGGTCGGGGTGCCATGCTGGCGACCAAGGGCGACGTCGCGCGCGCCGTCAAGGAGGCCCTCGACGAGGACGGCTACGACATCCCCTACCCGATCCGCACCGTGTACATGAACGGCGAGGAGGACGGCGAGGACGCCCAGCCCGTCGCCAGCGAACCCGCCTGAGAAGGTCCGCGTCTGCGGAGGGCCGCTGGACCCTTCGACCGTGGAGTTAAGTGGACCCAGATGGAAACCAGGGCCCGATGGGGATCCACGAGCCGTTCAACGCGGTCTCCCACGGGCTCGGCGCGGTCCTGTCCCTCGTCGGTCTGGTGTACCTCGTCTACCAAGCCGAGGGCGCCATGGCGACGGCCGCGATGGCCGTGTACGGGGCCTCGTTGACCGTGTTGTACCTGGCGAGCACGCTGCATCACGGCGTGCCTGGCGAAGGCCGCGTCCGACGCGTGCTCCGCCGGCTGGACCACACGGCGATCTTCCTGTTGATCGCGGGCACCTACACGCCCGTCGCCCTGCTGGCGTTGCCGGCCGGCTGGGGCTGGACGCTGTTCGGCATCGTGTGGGGCCTGACGGCGGTCGGCATCGTGACCCGCAACGTGTTCCTCGACCTCCCGCGGTGGGCGGTCGTGGGCATCTACCTCGCGATGGGCTGGACCGCGCTCGTCGCCCTGAAGCCGATGGTCAGCGTCTTCTCCTGGTCCGCGCTGGCCTGGCTGGCCGGCGGAGGCTTGGCTTACACGATCGGAGCCATCATCTACGCCACCGAGCGGCCGGACCCGATGCCCGAGACGGTCGGCGCCCACGGCATCTGGCACCTGTTCGTGCTCGCCGGCAGCGCCTTCCACTACGTCTTCATCGCCGGCTACGTCTCCCACATTTAGCCAAGACGTAGCCGGCAAGAGGACGAGCGACGCGGTCGTCGGTGTCGGTCGTTCGTCCCTGTCGAGGGCTCGGCCCCGCACGCGGAGCCGCCGCGATGGCGGAACCCATCCGCCAGCTGCAACGCTTAGGTGCAGGAGCCGTCTGCCTCGCCGAGGCTTGCTCGTGAGCTCGGTCCCCCACTACCTCGACGACGGCGACGGCGACCCGCTCGTCCTGCTACACAGCGGCGGCATGGCCCACCAGGAGTGGAACGTCCACCGCGAGGCCCTCACCCAGCGCTTCCGCGTGCTGGCGCCCGATCTGCCCGGCCACGGCCGGACACCGCTCGCGGGGGAGACCCTGACGGTACGCGAGATGAGGGAGGCGGTCGAGGCGATGCTGGCCGACGCCGACGTCGACCGAGCCCACGTCGTCGGCTCCTCGATGGGCGGCGCCGTCGCCCTGCGCCTGGCGCTGGAAGGGCCCGAGCTCGTCGACCGGCTGGTGTCCTTCCGCGCCGGCTACCGGCGGGACACCAAGGACGTCGTTGACGACCTGCGCCTCGACGATCCCGGGTACTGGCGATCGGTCGGCATGGCCGAGTGGCTGGCCCGCATCCACGAACCCCAGGGCGGCGAGGACGCCTGGCAGACCGTCGTCGCCCGCGCGGCTCGCCTGTCGCGCAACGACCCCGAGGCCCACCGGGTCACCCGCGAACAGCTGGCCGAGATCCAGGCGCCCACGCTCGTCGTCGCCGGGGACCGCGATCCGATCGTGCCCGTCGAGGAGGCCGTCGAGATGTACGAGACGATCCCCGAGGCCGATCTGTGGATCATCCCGCACGCCGGCCACGTCGTCGCCGCCCGCACCTGGCGACGGGAGCCCTTCGGCGAGGAGATCACGCGCTTCCTGCGCGACACCCGCCACGATCCCGAGCAAGGTTAGCGCACGCGAGGTAGCGGCGGGATGGCAGGGAGCTGGCGTTTGCCAACGCCTAGATGGCCCCCGTCGGGCAGCCGCAGCCTACACGCGCTCGATGATGGTCGCCGTCGCCTGGCCGAACCCGATGCACATCGTGACGAGCCCGTAGCGGCCGCCGGTCTCCTCGAGCTGGTTCAGGGCGGTCTGGACGAGCTTTTGCCCGGTGGCGCCCAACGGGTGGCCCAAGGCGATCGCGCCGCCGTTGGGGTTCATCTGCTCGTAGGGGTAGTCCGGGTACTCGTCCATCCACGCCAGAGGGACGCTGGCGAAGGCCTCGTTGACCTCGACCGTGTCCATGTCGGACAGCTCCAGGTCGGCCTTGTCCAGCACCTCGCGCGTGGCCGGGATCGGACCGGTCAGCATGATCTCGGGGTCGACGCCGGCGACGGCGGTCTGCACGATGCGAGCCCGCGGCTCGATGCCGGTCTCGTCGACCATGGCCTCGTTGCCGACGAGCGTGACCGCGGCTCCGTCGGTGATCTGGCTCGAGCTGCCCGGCGTCAGCTTGCCGCCCTCCTCGCGGAACACCGTCGGCAGCTGGCCCAGCTTCTCCAGCGTCGTCCCCCGGCGGGGACCTTCGTCGTGCTCGACGGCCTTGGCGTCCTCGTTCCACGGCTCGCGCGGAACCGGCGTGATCTCGTTGGCGAGGAAGCCACGGTCCTGGGCGTCGATGGCGCGCTGGTGGCTCTCGAGCGCGAACTCGTCGAGCTCCTCTCGCGTGAGGCCCCACTCGTCGGCGATGCGCTCGGCGCTTTCGCCCTGGTGGAGCACGTCCCACTTCTCCTGCAGCTTCTCGCTGAACGTGTCCGCGTCCGAGCTGATCGGGACCCGGCTCATCGACTCGACGCCGCCGGTCAGCACGAGGTCGTGTTGACCGCTCATGACGGCCATCGAGCCGAAGTTGAGCGCCTGCTGACCGCTGCCGCACATCCGGTTGAGGGAGACGCCGCCGGTGTCGAGGGGCAACTCGGCGATGAGGCCGGCCATGCGGGCGATGTTGACGCCCTGCTCGTCCACCTGCGTCACGCAACCGACGACGAAGTCCTCCAACAGCTCCTCGTCGAAGGTGTGCTGATCCAGGAACTCGCGCGCGGTGTACCCGAGCAGGTCGTCGGGTCGCCACTCGGAGAGGACCCCGTCCTCCCGGCCGAACGGCGTACGCACGGCATCCAGGATGTAGGCCTCAGGCATGGGGGAAGGATGCACGGACGCGGTTCATAACTCTTCGGTCGAAGCCCGGCCGATCACGGCTCGACGAGCAACACCGCGTCCCCGCGCGTGTCCGGCGCGGACAGCGGATGCAGCTCGAGGCTCGGGCGGGCCGCCTGCCCCAGACGCTCGGCCACGCGGGCCACCGCTTGGGTCGATCGCTCGGTCGTCTCCCGGATCCGCACGATCGAGGCCTCGCGGTCCTTGGTCTCGACCGAGAGCGGGTGCGCGCTGGCGAGGACCTGCCCGTAGAGCACCTGATGGATCACGTGGTGGGGCCAGGCCTCCTCGGGCGGATGGTCCAGACAGGTCCGGGCAACCTGCTCGCGCACGAACGCGACGCCGGACTCGTCGAGCCCGGCCTCGGTCTCGGCGTCCCGCAGGAGCGTGTCCACCATCGCCAACGCCTCGCCCAGGTCCTCGAGGCTCGGGTCCGGTCCGCGGGCGGGGAAGACCCCCCCAGCGATGTGGGCGCCGGTCTCCCGTTCGACCGAGCCGTCGGTGTAGACGTCGCCCTCCACGATCGCGTCTGCCCCGAGCTCGAGACCGGCGGGGGCGTGCACGTCTCCCGTGCAACGAACCCCTCGCGCGATCCGAGCGATGCCGTCGACTCGGAGGGGCCCCTCGATCCGCGGACCGCTCGAGCCCTCGTCGGTGTCGGACGGCACAGAGCTCACCATCCTGTCACCGTTACCGCGAGCAACTTGAACCCACCGCCCACCGGTCTTGTTCGCGTCGGCCGAGCTACACGCTGGGCTCTACTCGCTGTACATCTTGGCCGGCCACACCCGCACGTCGTCGATCATCGCGGTGTCGTTCATCGTGGCCAGCGTCACGACGAGCTCCCCGACGTCCTCCGGCTGCACCATGTCGTCGGCGCGCGGATGGCCCTCGTGCCAGCGCGTGTTGACGTAGCCGGGGTTGATCGCCGTCGTGCGGATGCCCTCGTCGGCGACCTCTTGCGCCAGCGAGCGCGCGAACCCGCGGACGCCGTGCTTGCTGGCCACGTAGGCCGAGGAGCCCGCCATCGGCACCGTGCCGGAGACGCTGCCCGTGAACACGATCGTGCGCGTGCCCTCGGCGTCTCGGATCAGCGGCAGGAAGGCCTTGGCCGTGCGGAAGGCGCCGACGAGGTTGACGTCGATCGTCGTCTCGAACGCCTCCTCGCTGGTCGCCTCGACGCGACCGCCTTCGCCGGTGCCGGCGTTCGCGAACAACAGATCCACCGGTCCCAGAGCGTCCTCGACGGCGTCGGCGAAACCGTGCACGTCCACCATCGAGCGGACGTCGGTCTCGACCGCCAGCGCCTCGACGCCGTGCTCGGCCTCGATCTCGTCGGCGAGCTTGCCCAACCGGTCGCCGCGGCGGGCACCGACAGCTACGTCCATGCCTTCGGCGGCCAGCCGGCGGGCGGTGGCTTCGCCGATCCCGCTGCTGGCGCCGGTGATCGCTGCAACGCGTCCCTCGAGGTCGGGTGATCGCTGTGACATCGTCGACCGGACGCTGCTCGGGGGACGAAACGGTTCGGGTTCCCCGCGTCCACGCGACCGCCGGAGAAGGGTTTTAGATTCGGTCCCGTGCGTAATCTACATGGTCATGCGTGAACGATATGGGGGTATGCTTCCCGAGCCGGACATGGAGACGGTCATCCGCATCGGGTGGATGGTGACCATCCTGGGCTTCATCGTGACCGTCGTCTCGATCGTCGGGGAGCTGCGCGGCTGGTGGAACTTCGTCGGCGAGGTCGGCGCGACGACCGGAGCCATCGTCACCGTGGTCGTGGGGATGGGCACCTTGCTGGCTGGCGCTGGCCGCCAGCAGGTCGGCGGTGTCCGCGATGCGGTCGAGACCAACGGCCGGAAGCTCGACAAGCTCGACGTCATCGAGGACGCGCTCGTCGAAGCCGACGGCCGGACGAGCAAGCTCGACGCCGTGCAAGTGGAGCTCGATCGCCAGACCGGCGTGCTCGACCGACAGGTCGAGATCCTGGAACGGATCCGCGACGGATTGGACGGCGCCTGAGTCTCGGGACCCTCGAAGCGGCCGCCGCGGGCTCAGACAGCGCCCTGGAAACGGCCCGAGATCCCCGGTCCGGTCGCAGGGGCCGAGGGGGGACCGGGCGCGCGTCAGTCCTCGCCGCGGACCTTCTGCCAGAGCATGGCCAGCGGGTCGAACTTCTCGCTGGCGACGCGCTCCTTCATCGGGATGATCCCGTTGTCGGTGATCTCGATGTCGGCCGGGCACACGTCCGTGCAGCACTTGGTGATGTTGCAGTACCCGATGCCGCCCTCGTCCCAGATCTCCTCGACGCGGTCCCCGTCGTCGGCCGGGTGCATCTCGACGCCGGCGTAGCGGATCATGAAGCGGGGACCCTGGAAGGCGTCGTACTTGTCGTGGTTGCGCAGAACGTGGCAGACGTCCTGGCACAGGTAGCACTCGATGCACTTGCGGAACTCCTGGACGCGGTCCAAATCCTCCTGCTGCATCCGGAACTCGCCCTTCTCCTTCTCCGCGGGCGTCTCCAGCTCGCGCCCGTCGAAGGGCTCGATCTCCTCGTTCTGCTCGTAGTTCCAGGAGACGTCGCAGACGAGGTCCTTCTCGACGGGGAACGTCTTCATCGGCGCGACGTGGATCGGGCCCTCCTCCAGGTCCTCGAGCCGCGTCATGCACATCAGCTTGGGATGGCCGTTGACCTCGGCGCTGCAGGAGCCGCACTTGCCGGCTTTGCAGTTCCAGCGCACCGCCAGATCGGGGGCCTGGTCGGCCTGGATCTCGTGCATCGCGTCGAGGACGACCATGCCGGGCTGGGTCTCGACCTCGAACGTCTCGAACTCACCGTCGTCCTCGTCGCCGCGCCAAACCTCGAACGTGGCCTGGCCGCCGCGGGGCGGTTCCTCGGGCCCGCTGGAGGGCTGATCGGCTTGCGTGGTCTCGGCGGGGGCTGCCATCAGGGCATCACCTCTTTCGCACCGTAGGCCTCGGAGCTGACCTCCTCGGGGTCAGCGTCGATGATCTCTTGGATCTTCTCGGGTCGCTCGGGCGAGGGCTCGGTCACGAGCGACATCTCGCCGTCCTCCTCCCGGATGACGATGTTGACATCGCCCCACTCCTCGTCCTTCTCGGGGAAGTCGGTGCGGACGTGGGCACCGCGGGACTCCTCGCGCATGAGGGCCGAGCGGGCGACCGCGAGGCTCGTGAGGATCATGTTCGGCACGTGGACGGCCCGGTGCCAGCCGGGGTTGTAGCTGGTGCCGCCGGGGACGCTGAGCTTTCGGGCCCGCTCCCACAGGTCCTCGAGCTGGTCGATGGCGGCCTCCATGTTGTCGGCTTCGCGGATCATCTGGACGCCCTCGTCCATGACCTCTTGCAGCTCCTCGTGCAGGTCGTAGGGGTCGGCCCCCTCGTCGTTCTCGAGCGGCGCCATCAGCTCGTCGATGGCGGTCTCGACCTCGTCGTGGTCGATGGCGGGTGCATCGTCGAGCTCCTCGACGTAGGTGGCGGCGTGCTCGCCCGAGCGCTTCCCGAAGACGAGCAGGTCGGACAGGGAGTTGCCGCCCAGGCGGTTGGCGCCGTGCAGGCCGGCGGCGTTCTCGCCGGCGGCGAAGAGGCCGGGCACGTTCGTCATCTCGGTCTCCGGGTCGACGCGGACGCCGCCCATGGCGTAGTGCATGGTCGGGCCGACCTCCATCGGCTCCTCGGTGATGTCGACGCCGGCCAGTTCCTCGAACTGCTCGACCATCGAGGGCAGCTTCTTGTGGATGTACTCGTCGTCGCGCCAGGAGATGTCGAGGAACGCGCCGCCGTGCGGGCTGCCGCGGCCGGCCTCGTTCTCGTCGTGGATCGCCTTCGCGACGACGTCGCGGGTGAGCAGCTCGGGCGGGCGACGGGCGTCGTCGTCATCGTCGAGCCATCGGAGAACCTCGTCCTCGTCCGCGGCGAACTCCCCCTCGTAGATCGGGGGGACGTAGTCGAACATGAAGCGCTCGCCCTCGCTGTTGCGCAGGATGCCGCCCTCGCCGCGGACGCCCTCGGTGACGAGGAGGCCGCGCACGCTGGGGGGCCACACCATGCCGGTCGGGTGGAACTGGACGAACTCCATGTCCATCAGCTCGGCGCCGGCCTCGTAGGCGAGCGCCATGCCGTCGCCGGTGTACTCCCAGCTGTTGGACGTGTACTTGTAGCATTGACCGAAGCCGCCGCCGGCCAGGATGACGGCGTCGGCCTGGAACAGGTGAAGACCGCCGGTGTCGCGGTCGTAGGCGAGCGCGCCGGCGATCCGGCCGCCGTCCTTGAACAGCTTCGTGACCGTGGTCTCCTGGAAGACGTCCAGATCGTCCGTGTGGACGGCCTTGTCTTGCAGGGTGCGGATCAGCTCGAGGCCGGTGCGATCGCCGACGTGGGCCAGCCGGTTGTACTCGTGACCGCCGAACGGGCGCTGGTTGATCCAGCCCTCCTCGTTGCGGTCGAACGTGGCGCCCCACTTCTCGAGCTCGCGCACGCGGTCCGGGGCTTCCTTGGCGTGGTACTCGGCCATGCGCCAATCGTTGAGCAGCTTGGAGCCGCGCACGGTGTCGCGGAAGTGCACCTTCCAGTTGTCGCGCTCGTCCACGTTGCGGAGCGCGGCGGCGCAGCCGCCCTCGGCCATGACCGTGTGGGCCTTGCCGAGCAAGCTCTTCGTGACGACGGCGGTCTCGGCGCTCTCTTCCGCGGACTGGATCGCGGCTCGGAGCCCGGCTCCGCCGGCGCCGACGACCAGCACGTCGACGGTGTGTTCGGTGACGTTGTCGAGGTCCTCGGTCATGGGATCATCCTCAGAAGACGATGTGGAGGTCCTGGATCACGCCCATCGACACCAGCCGGACGTACAGGTCGGCGAAGGCGACCCAGAACAGGGACAACCAGGCCCACAGCATGTGGTTCTCGTTCCAGAACGTCACGAAGTCCCAGCTCTTCTTCGCGACCGTCTCGTCGCCCTCGTCGCACGTGAAGCAGTCCTTGCCGCCGCCGACGAGGTGGCGCAGCGAGTGGCAGCCGAAGGTGTACGTCGCCAGCAGGATCGCGTTCAGGCTGAGCACGATCGAGCCGACGCCGATGCCCCAGCCGCCGGAGAACTTGAACGCCAGGATGGCGTCGTAGGTGAGGAACCCGACGAGCGCCAACGAGAACGGCAGGAAGTAGCGGTGGATGTTCTGGAGGATGAAGGGGAACGATGTCTCCCCCTGGTAGTCGTCGCGGGGTTCGTCGACTGCGCAAGCGGGGGGATCGGCGAAGTAGGATCGGTAGTACGCCTTACGGTAGTAATAGCAGGTGGCGCGGAACCCGAGCGGGGCCCACAGGATGAAGAACGCGGGCGAGATCGTGCCGATCTCGAGCGGGATGACGCCGGCGAGGAATCCGTGCTCGCAGCCTTGCAACAGGCACGGCGAGTAGAACGGGGAGAGGTAGTTGGTCCCCTGGGCGGCAGCGGCCGCTTCGGGGAGCCCCGTGAAGAAGTGCTCCCCGACCCAGGCGGCCCAGGTGGAGTAGACGATGAACGCGGTGAACCCGATCGCGATGATCGTGGGGGGAACCCACCAGAGGTCCTCGCGCTGCGTTCCGAAGATCCCGCCCTCGTCGCGTTGCTCCGTGGGAGCGGCCATGGTCTCCTGCGGCAGCGACAACAGGACCAAGCCTAAAAACCTACCCTACCGCCGTCGTCGCGCTGTAAGGATAAGAAATGGGGGGGACCACCAAGGACGCGAGGGGACGCCAGGGCACAACGTGGAGCAGCTGCCGTGACAACGCCGCCCGGCGGCGAGTCACAGGCCCTTCGTGGCCTTGGCGATCCTTCGTGTCCTTCGCGGCCCCTGCTTAGCGAGACAGCCGGCGCCGTCGTCCCCGACGGGGTAGGCTCGACGTTTCCGGCGGTTCCCGTGGAAACGGGGAGGGGCACGCAGGGGAGTGGGCAAGCAGAGGGCACCAAGGGGGAAAGCGGGGGTCGGAGGATAGCAAAAGCCAGCGGCGGTCGCGGTTGGCAACCACCACAACGGATCCCGACGATGGCTGGGCCCGATCCGGGTTGGCCGAGGAAGGATGGCATCCCCGGATCGCGCTGGACGAGGTGGGGGACATTCACGTCGTCTCCGAGGGGGACAATCGCGTCCTGCACCCCGCCACGCGCGCCTGCGGTGGTAGCTGGAACACGGAGGCGACCTCCCCATCCTGCCGCCGCGTAGGCAAGCTGGGTTGGACGAGGTCACCACGATGGTCGTCGACCGCCGGCGTCCCGCCCATCGCCGTCAAGACGGTTACACCGCTGGTCTTCGAGAACGACGTGCGAGCTGCGGACACTCGCACGCGAACTGTCCGACCTCGCCGTCCCCCGCCTCCATCGTCCTCTCCTGCCTTGCTACCCCTCTCTGCCGACCGTCCCTCCTCTGTGGACCTCTGTCTCCTCTGTGCCTCTGTGGTCCACCTTATTCGTCACGTGTCGCTGGGCCAGCGTCCTCTTCGACGCGTTCTTCGAGCTCCGTGACGCGTTGGCTGAGCCAGGCGACGTAGCCGCCGATCGCGACGAGCGGGAGCGCGAGGCCGAGGCCGAGCAGGAGTTGGGGGCTCACCATAGGGGTCGTTCCTCCAGGCGGAGGGTGCGTTGCCGCAGCCACGTGATGCCCAGCCACAGGAGGGCGAAGCCGACCGTGGCGGCGGCCAGCAGCAGGCCGGTGACGAGGGTGAGCTCGGTCTCCCGCAGGAAGTCCGGGTGCGGGGACACGAGCCGGGAGGCGTAGTAGCTGGCGGGCACGCTCAGGAAGGCGACCGGGGTCAGGCTGGCAACCAGGCGGTCGCGCTGGGCGGGGTTGGCGCTGGCGGCCAGCGTCCACAGGCCGACGAGGGCGGCCACGAGCACGATCGTGGCTTGCACCTTGGCGTCCGCCAAGGGGTCGTAGATCGGGAACTCGTAGCTCCAGGCCAACCCGGCGGCGAGCGCGCTGGCGGCGAAGATCGTGGTGGTCTCGTTGGCGGCCCGCATCCAGCGGCCGGCGGGCTCGCTGTCCCTTGCGAGGACGAGCACGGCGCCAATCGTGGCTCCGATGAACCCGAGGTAGGCGACCCAGGCTAAGGGCACGTGCACGTAGAGAAGGCGTTGCCCGAGCGCGTACTCCCAGCAGCCCGGCACACGGGTGCCGGGGAGGCACTCGGGCGGGGTGGGCGAGGCCGCGATCGCGGCGCCGACGAGGCCGGCGCCGGCGGCCAGGATCGGGGCCAGCCAGCGCTCGCGATCCATCAGGCCACCTCCGTCGCGGGCTCGCTGACGAGGTAGGCGAGCGCAGCCACCATCACGGCATACCCGGTGGCGAAGGTAAGGCTTGCCTCCCAGCCGGCCGAGCGCGCCAGCAGGTCCTCGGTGGCGTGGAGGCCGGCCACGATCAGCGGGCCCGAGACCGGCAACGCCAGCCCGGTGGCCAGCAGCTCGCCGACGCTGGTCGACAGCGAGGCCAGCCCCGTCAAGGCGCCCAGCGGGCCGAGCCCGATCGCCGCGATCACAGGGATGGCTACGAGCCGGGGATCGCCGTGGCCGGGCAGCGTCGGGAAGAACACGACCGTCGCGGCGAGCGCGGCGGCGGTGGCCAGGCCCGCGATCAAGCCCAAGGCCAACCCGCGGGCCAGGAACACGTCCCGCCGGTCGACCGGCGCCAACAGCACGCCGCGCAGGCCGCCGCCTTGGCGTTCGGCGGCGATGACGCGGGCCCCGGCCAGCAGGCCACCGATGGCGGCGACCAGCCACACGATGGCGGCCGCGGCCCGGGCGCTGTCGGGCGCATCGTGGAGAGCCAACAGGCCCACGAGCCCGACGACGGCCACGGCTAGCAGGGCCGTGGCGACCACGTCGCGGGCCGAGGCCAGCCACCGCAGGTGGTGCCCCAGCAGCGAGCCGATCACGCCGGCGCCTCCTGCACACGTCCGTCGGCCAGCTGGATCTTCCCGTCGACCTCGACAGGAGCCCGTTCGGGCGCCCCGACGAGGACCAGCTCGGGGCCGTCCCCGGCCAGCTGGTCTGCCAGCGTGGCTTGGCCGGCCTCGTCGAGGCCGCGGGCCGGCTCGTCGAGGAGGAGGACCTCGGGCTCGTGCAGCAGGGCCCGAGCCAGGTCCAGCCGGCGGCGTTGGCCGAAGGACAGCTCGGCTACCGACCGCGAGCCCCGTTCGGCTAGGCTCCACGTCGCCAGCGCCTCGTCCACGCGGGCCTGGGGGACCTCGTGGAACCCCGCGTGCATGGCCAGGGCCTCGCGGGCGGCCAGGTCGGGGTGCAGGCTGGGTTCGTGGCCGACGTAGCCCAGGCGGGCCCGCGCCTGGCGGGCCTGCTCGGGCAAGGGGTGACCGGCGACCGCGATCTCCCCGCGCGTGGGGCGGATCAACGTCGACAGGATGCCCAGGAGGGTCGTCTTGCCGGCGCCGTTGGGGCCGGCCACGTGCCATCGGCCGGCGGGCACGTCGAGCTCGGGCACCGACAGGACCGGTCGGCGGTCGTAGACGTGCACGAGGTCGCGGACGCGCACGAGCGAGCTCACGGGTGAGCCCCCGCAGGGCGGCTCCGTGGGGCGGGATAGCCGTGCTCGTGGGGGCCTGGCCACGAGGACGGGCGAGACAGCGTCCCTGGGAGCCGCATCCGGTGGGGCCATATCCGGCAACGTTTTTGAAGGAGTCGCTTCCTCGCGTCGGCGTGGGCCCCCCAGATGGCCGCTCGACGGCGAGCGCGGGGGCGTGGCTCGTCGCCCTCCTCGTGGTCGGCTCGGTCTTCACCGGCTGCATCTCCGGTCCCTCGACCCAGCTGACGGCTCGTCGCGGCGACTTGGCCG
Source organism: Thermoplasmatales archaeon SW_10_69_26 (assembly GCA_003009755.1). Taxonomy (GTDB): domain Archaea; phylum Thermoplasmatota; class SW-10-69-26; order SW-10-69-26; family SW-10-69-26; genus SW-10-69-26. Next base: position 36,121 of record PXUB01000004.1, on the reverse strand, counting down.
AGATCGAGCTCGTCGTCGCCGACGGCGGGGACGTTGCCTGGCCCGACACCGACACCGACACCACCGAGCTGTGCGGCGATCGGTTGCCCGCCCTCGGCGCCCGAGGCTGCCCCGATGCCCGCCAGCGCTACGTGCTCGCCGGCGATCGCCCGGCCCATCTCCCACCGGCGTTCGCCAACGCGAGCCCGCTCACCGACGCCCTCGTCGACCACCTCAAGGGGCTGACCGAGGACGAGCACCGCCTGGTCGAGGACGTGCAAGCCTGGGGACCCCACCGCGAGGCCCTCGTCGAGGAGCACGAGCGGGTCCAACAGCTGCCGCGCATCGTCGATAGCTCGCGGGCCTACGGACACACGTGGAACGGGAGCCCGACCGCCAACGGCTCCTTCGAGATCGAGCCCACCGACGAGGACGTCGGTCGCCAGCTCGCGGTCGACGACTGGTGCAACGAGCGCTTTTGCCTGTTCGGATCCGAGCTCGTCGACTGGACCGAGGATCACCTCGTCGTCCGCCACCAGGCCCAGGCCGGCACGAGCGTGCAGGCCGCCGACCTCGACACCTACCTCACCGTGGTCGAGGCGGGCGACCGGACCTTCACCGTCGACGGCAACCACCCCCGCGCCGGCGAGACCTACACCGTGTACGCGAACCTGGTCGACGTCCGTGGACCGCCCGAGGGCCAGACGCGGGCTCCCTCCTTCGAGCTGACGACGCTCGCGGGCGAGACGATCAGCCTCGACGCCATGCTGGGCCACCCCGTCGTCGTCGAGTTCTTCGCGACGTGGTGCCCCAGCTGCGCCGAGAACGCCGGCCACCTCACCCAGCTGCGCGACGAGTTCGGCGACCGGGTGCAGATCGTCTCGATCGGCGTCGATCCGTGGGAGTCGCCCTCGTCGCTGGGGTCGTTCGTCGACGAGCACGGCATCACGTGGCCGGTCGCCGTGGACGAGCAGGGGGAGGTCGCCAGCGACTACGGCGTGGGCACGCTCTCGACCGAGGTCATCGTCGACGCGCAGGGCGTGATCCGCCACGTCGAGACCGGCGTCGCCGACCACGACCGCGTCGTGGCCATCCTCGAGGGGCTCCTCACCGAGAACAGCGGGGATCAGGCATGACGCCGGTCACCGGGACCGTTTGGTTGGCGGCCGCCGCCACCACGCTGGCCCTGCTCGCCAGCGCCGCCAGCCACGCCTGGCCACGGTTCCGACCCGCCGCCCGGCGCCTCCCGACCGCGGCCGCGGCCGCCACGGGTCTGAGCCTGCTCGTGCTCGTCTGGGCGTTCCTCCGCGGGGACCTGTCGGTCTTCTACGTCTGGGAGAACGTCGACCGCTCCTACCCCTGGTGGCTGCGCGTCGCCGGCGTCTGGGGCGGCCAAGCCGGCACGTTCCTCCTGTGGTCGGGCGTGATCGCCACCGCCACCGCGTTCGAGACCCGCCGCGCCACCGGCCGCGCCTGGCGGCGGGCCCGCACCGTGCTGTTGCTCGTCGCCACGGTGCTGCTCGTGGCACCTGTCGCCCTTCACCTGGGCGCGGAGACCGCCCTCTACGGCCTCACCGCCGAGGAGGGCTTCCAGCTGGGGGCCTCCGGCCCCTCGCCGACGAGCCTGCGCCCGGCCGGCGACGGCCTCAACCCCTTGCTCGAGAGCCCGTACATGAGCATCCACCCCGTCGTCGAGTTCCTCGCCTACGGCCTGACCGCGATCCCCTTCGCCTACGGCCTGGTGCACCTGTTCACCGGCGAGAACACCCGCCAGCGGGCCCGCCCGTGGGCCCGGGCCGCGTGGCTGTCCTTCCTGGCGGCGCTCACGCTTGGCGGGTTGTGGGCCTACAACGTCCTCTCCTTCGGCGGGTACTGGATCTGGGACCCCGTCGAGGTCGCCAACCTGCTCCCGTTCCTGGCGTTGACGGTGTACCTGCACGCGGCCCCCGTGAACCGGCGCGGATGGCTGGGACTGTTGACGCCGAGTTCGGCCGTGTTGGCCTTCGTGCTCGTCCTGTTCGGCTCCTTCGTCACCCGCACCGGGTTGTGGTCGAGCGTGCACGCGTTCCTGCCGGTCGGGTTGTCGGTCGCCATCGAGGACCCGATGCAGCGGCTGACGGCCGCCGTCGAGGCCGGCTTCCAGCCCGCCTTCGCCACCCGCCTGTTCGCCCTCGGTCTCGGCGCCGCCACGAGCGCGATGGCGGCCTTCCACGCCCGCGAGACCGACGAGGGCGGGCGTTGGTGGGGCGTGGTGGCCGGCGTGTACGCCGCGATCGGGCTCGCCGGCCTGCTGGCGCCGACGCAGACCGTGCAGGTCCTCGCCGCCACGGCCGGGGCTCTCAGCTTCGGTCGCCCGCTGGTCGGCGTGATGCTCGTCGTCGCCGTCGCCGCCGTCCCGCTGGCGTACGGGCTGCTGCGCTCGCCGGAGGACACGCCCGTCTCGGCCCGGACGCGCGGAGGTCAGCTGACGCTGGCCGCCGCCCTGTTGGCGTTGATCGCGGTGGCGAGCGGGCTGTTGCTCGTGCTCGGCGTGAACGGCTACCGCGCCGACGTGTACTGGGCGCGAGCTCCCTACCTCGGCGCGGCCGTGCTCGGCCTCGTCGGGTTGGCCTTCCACCCCGGCGCGTGGTCCACCCGGCGGGTCTCCGTCGGCGGCGGCCTGGGCGTGGGCCTGCTGGCTCGGTTCCTCACCGGCTCGTGGGCGTGGGCCGCCGTGCCCGTCGGCTTGGTCACGCTGGGCGCCCTCGGCGTGGTGTACCTGCGTCGAGCCACCCCGCAAGGCGACCGCCGGGCGCGCTGGCGGGCCGGACTGCTGGGGGGGGCGGGCCTGCTGGGCCTGGTGCAGTGGGCCTGGCCAGGCGCCGTCACCGTGGCTGGCCTGTCCCTGGCGTCGCCGCCGGGCTACCTCGTGGTCGGGCTGGCGGCCAGCCTGGGTGCGATCGTGGCTCCCTTCGTCGAGACGCGCGGGCGAGCCGGGCGATGGGTCGGCCCCGCGTTGGGCGTGCTAGCCGTCGGCTACGGCCTTGGCGCCCTGGCAGCCCTCCTGGCGGGCCTCGTCGACCGCCGCAGCACGGAGCAGGGCTCCTTGGTAACCGTCGGCGTGCCATTGATCCACGCCGGGTTGGCCGTGCTCGTGCTCGGCGTCGCCTTGTCCACCTACGGTGCCAGCACCTGGACGTTCGACCAGGGCGAGCCCGTCGTCCGCGGGCAGCCGGCCGATGTGGGTGCCCACGAGGTCGAGCTCGTCGACGGAGCCTTGGAGGACGGGGACGGCGACGGCCGCACGGACCGGGTTAGCGCCACCGTGCACGTGACGCGCGGCGAGGGCTTCGTCGCCGAGGAGACGCTGGCGCTGTCGTACTCGCCCTCCACCGGGTTGGCCGGGCAGGGCAGCTTCGTGCCGGAGGGCTCGCCCTCGGCCCGCGCCTGGTGGGGCGACGTGGCCTTGAACGCCGACACGAGCACGCCGTTGGCGATCCGCGTCGACCAACCGGGCGCCAACGCGACCTGGATCGAGGCCAACGGCCCCCGGCCGGCGGACCTGACCGGCGAGGTCGAGGCCGTGGCCATGGGCGTCGAGCGCCTGCCCGCCGTCAACCTGGTGTGGGCCTCGATCCCGCTGATCGCGACCGGGTTCGCCGTGCGCGTGGCGACCGAACCCTGACTAGGACCCGACCGGGACCGGCTGCCCGTCCAGCACGGCCGGTTCGGGCACGTCGACCTGGGTCGTCTGGCTCCCGATCTCCACCGTGTAGGAGCCGACAGCCTCGACGGCTTGGTCGGTGCCGCCCTCGGCGGGCCCGACGGTGTCGTCCGTGCTGTAGGCGACCGTCAGGTTGAACCGGCCGTCCTCGCCGACCTCCTGGCTCACCTCGTAGGTGAACGGACGCCCGCTCGTCTTCGCCTCCAGGTCCAGGGAGGCGTTCACGGTCGTGCCGGGCGCGGCCTCGCCGACGAGGTGAGCGCCCGGCACCCGTTCGTAGGTCTTCAACCGCGACTCGGGCTGGGCGTCGTAGATGACGGTGTCGCCCCGCCCGGGGTAGGCCTGGTCACGCTGGATGTCGCTGAGATCGTCCCACGAGCCGCGCGCCAGGAACGTGTTGTACCCGGAGACGCGCGAGCCCTGGTCGGTGACCTGGGCCGAGCTGCCGATGAGCGTGAACTGGGGATGCTCCTTGACGAGCCGGAAGTGGTGCATGCCGTCCCCGTCGTTGTGGTAGACGTCCTGCAGGAACCAGCTGCGCACCTCGTCGCTGGGGCTGCGCAACTCGAGCGGGCGCTGTTGCTGCTCGGCGTCGTAGGTGCGGAGCTGCCCCTCCTCGTAGGTGTCGCGCTCGCCCGCCCACACGGTGATGGCCCCGAGCTTCGTGGCAGCCATCGCGTCGTCGATCATGAGGTAGCGGGCGTGGTTGTCGTCGCCCAGGTACTCGTCCAAGTGGTCGAGCGCGCGGGATTCGTTGGGCGCGGTGAAGATCTGGCTGGCCAGCGGCGCTTGCTGCTGGAAGGGGTTGGCGACCGGCGCCCGTTCGCCGTCGTAGAGGATCTGGTGCCCGTAGTCCCACCAGGACAACACGCCGTACATGTCCTGCGGATACGCGTAGCGCTCGGCGTCGGGCTGCTCGAAGGTGTCCCGCAAGCCCAGCTGGGGATCGGCCGTGTTGTCCTCCATCCAGCCCAGCTCCTCCGACCACAGGCGACTTTCGCCCGGTCCGCCGAAGCAGCCGGCGGCCGACCAGGCGTTCGTCGACCCGTCGCAGGGCGCCCAGAACCCGGTCACGTTCGTCGGCAGCAAGATCAGCGCGAGCACGACCACGACGGCTGTGTGGGACCCGGTCCACCCCAGCTCGGCGTCCTCGTCGAGCTCGCGGGACTCGCGGGCGAAGACGTCGGCGGCGTCGAACAACCGGGACGCGAGGTACCCGTTCAGGACGATGACCGCGACGGCCAGGTAGTAGAGGAACCGCGACTGCGTGAACGTGCCCATCGTCATCAGGGTGGCCCAGACGACGACCAGCGTGTTCGTCCGCCGCTCGGGCTTGGCGAAGACGCCGACGAGGGCGAGCACGAAGGCCACGCCCGCGCTGATGTACAGCCAGCCGAACTGGCTGCCCAGGCGGCCGAACTCCGCCGGCTGGGCTTCCCGGATCGTTCGGCGGGTCGGGTCGACGCCGATCCCGGTCACCCACGAGGTGCCCGACAGGGTCTCCCCGACGAGGTCCGGCAACAGCACCCACAGCACGGCGAGGCCGGCCAGGCCAGCGCCGATCGCGGCGAACGGGTAGGCCGGGTCCGGCAGCTCGCGGTCCCGCCAGACCCACGTCAGCGCGCCGAGCCCGACCAGACCGAGCCCGGCCAACAGCGGAGCCGAGGGCTGCATCCAGGTGAAGTCCAACGCGGAGAACCCCCCGCGGGGGCTACCCAGCGCGTAGGGGATCATCATCAGGCTCAGGAACCCGAACACGGTCGCGCCGGTCACGATCGGATCGATCGGATCCTGCCCGCGGGCGGTCTCGACCATCGTCTGCAGCACGAACCACAGGCCGACGATGCCGACGAACAGGACGCCCGGCGGCCACGCGGCCAGGTAGGCCCAGAAGGCCAAGGCAGCCAACAGCGAGACCCCCAGCGCGCCCCGGTGGTCGTGGTAGAGGCTCGCCGGGTCGTCGGCGACGCCCTCGAGCGTGAGCTCGCGGGCCTCCCACGCGGTGAACGCGCGGTAGCTGGCCCAGACGGCGGTCGTCGAGAGCACGATCTCGAGCCCGTGGTGGTCGCTGAAGCCGGCGATCGTGCGGATCAGGAACGAGCCCGGGATCAGCGCGGTCGCCACGGCGGCGAACAGCGCCGGCGCCCGACCGAACATGTCCCGCACGACCAGGTAGATCGGCACGATCGCCACCGCGCCGAGGATGGCCGGGTAGGCGGTCATCACGTCGAGGATGGTGTCCCGCGTGGGGGCACCCCCGTCCACGACGAGGCCCAACAGCCACGCCATCGCGGCCGCGATCTGGTCGAACAGGGTCCCGAACTGCCCGGCGGTCGTCCCCAGCGGGTACTGGGTCAAGGCATCGTAGTCGAGCGTCTTCGGGAAGTTCGCGACGGTGTAGACGACGTGGCGGGTGTGGTAGTAGGCGTCGGTGCCGAAGAACCACACTCCGGCGTCGGTGTTGAACTCGTCGAAGGTTTTCATCCGCGTCACGAACATGAACCGAGCCAGAACGGCGACCACGACCCACTCCCAGGAGACGTGGACGAGCTTCTCGACCCGGTCCGGGACTTTCTCCCGGATGTCGTTCAGGACCACCGGCGGCCGAACCGGTCCAGGAGTTAAGCTTATTGTGTTCTCGGTACTGCCGCCGCCGATGCTGCAGTGTGCTGACTGCGGGAAGGTCATCCAGGCCTCGGAGAACAAGTTCAAGTTCGACGATCCCGGCAGTCCGGGGCCCGTCTACGTGTGCAACACATGTGGGAACAAGCGGGTGGCCCAGAGGCAGCAAGAACAGTCCGACGATTGAGGCTCTGATTCTCTCCGAGGGATCCGCCTCAGGCGAACTCGCCAAGCAGGATCAGCACACCGATCACGACCCCACCCACGCCCAGCAGGGTGTCCAGGTCCAGGATGCCGAGGATCAACATCAGGCCCAGCAGGATCAACGTGATCCCGATGGCAGGCGTGGCCGGAACGTGCTCCTCCTCGACTCCTGGGGGCATCACCGGCTGACTCCGGTGTCCGTTCATCAGCGTTGCGTTTTCGCTCGGAGCCGGTCCCGCGGGCTCGACGCCCGATGGCCGTGCCGCAGCCGACCCAGCCTCCCCCGCTCGGGGCCGGGTCCACGGGGCTGTAAGGATAAGAAACGGGGGGGACCACCAAGGACGCGAGGGGACGCCAGAGCACAACGGGGAGCAGCTGCCGTGACAAGGCCGCCCGGCGGCGAAGTCACAGGCCCTTCGTGGCCTCGGCGATCCTTCGTGTCCTTCGCGGCCCCTGCTTAACCAGACAGCCGGCGGGTCCACGCACGCAAGCTTTTTCACTTTCCTCTTACTCCGACCGGACGAGGCGCACCAACGATGGGCGAACAGCCAGGCAGCATGTACCGGGAAGTCAACAGCCAGGCCTACACCCGCAAAGAGTACATCGACGGGGTGCCTGGCCTCCGCTTGACCCAGTTCGAGCTGGGCAACAAGCAGGGCGACTTCGATGCTGTCCTGCACCTCAAGGCGGGCGAGAAGTGCCAGATCCGTCACGGTGCCCTCGAGGCCGCCCGCGTCGCGGCCAACCGAGCCCTCGTGAAGAACTGCGGGTCGCTCGGGTACCACATCAAGGTGCGCGTTTACCCCCACCACGTCGTCCGCCACAACAAGCAGGCGGCCGGCGCCGGGGCCGACCGGATCTCCAGCGGGATGCGCAACTCGTTCGGCAAGCCGGTCGGCGCCGCGGCCCGGATCGACGTGGGCCAGCCGATCATCACGGTCCGCACCCACTGGCAGTTCTACGACGTCGCCAAGGAGTCCCTCCGCCGCGCCTACATGAAGCTCCCGATCCCCTGCGACCGCGAGGTCGAGGGCGAGGTCCCCAAGAACATCGAGGAAATGATGAAGGGCGCGACCGCCATCGGCTCGACCGAGCTCGAAGAGGAGGAAGAAGAGGAGGAGCTCGAAGAGGAGGAGGCCGAGGAGGCCGAGGTCCTCGAGGGAGCCGAAGACGAGGAGGCCGAGGCCGACGACGCCGAAGAGGAAGGCGAAGAGGGACCCCACGAGACCGAACACAGCCTCTGACTGCGTTAGGTGAACCTCACAAAGGCCTCTACCCTGGCGGCAACGCTTATGGCGGGGAGGATGTTTGTGGGGTCAGCATCACATGAGTGATGGGGTCCGGAGCGTCGCGGTCGAGCTCGCCGGAGAGGTCGTCGTCGGCGACGGCGCCGGCGACGTGATCCGCTCGACCCGCGAACACCACGGCTTCACCCAATCCTGGCTAGCGCCACGGTTGGGCGTGCGCCGCGAGTCCCTCTCCCGCATCGAATCCGGACAATCGAACCCGACGCTCGGCGTCGTCGATCGGTTCGCGCGTGTGATGGCCTTGGCACACCACGTCCGCCAGGCCACCGCCCGCTCGGAGAAGGCCACCTCGACACCCGACCCCGGCGGGTTCGACGCCGCAGGTCGCGCCCTGGACCTCACCCCCGAGGAGACGGAAGCCATCGCCGCCGAGGCGGTCTCCCAGTACCGCGCCAAGCGGGAATCCCTCCTCGAAGGGGTCGACGCGGACGCAGACGGAGGATCATCCAGATGAGTTACGTAGCCTGGGCCAGCGACACCGGCGAGGACGCGCTCGAACGGATCGGCGGCAAGGGAGCCAACCTCGCCGAGATGATGAGCGTCGGGCTACCCGTCCCGACCGCCTTCTTCGTCACGAGCGGCGCTTACGCCGCCTTCATCGAGGAGGCCGGGATCGGCGAGAAGATCGACGGCCTGCTCTCGGACGTCGACGTGGACGACAACGACGCGCTCGCCGACGCCGCCGACCGCGTGCAGCAGCTGATCCTCGACCGCGAGGTCCCCGAGCGCATCCGCTCGGACATCGTGGACGCCTACGACCGGCTCGAGGAGGACGGCGACGCCGACGTGGCGATCCGCTCCTCGGCCACCGCCGAGGACCTGCCCGAGGCCAGCTTCGCCGGCCAACAGGAGACCTTCCTCCACGTCGACGGTCCCGACGAGGTCGTCCGACGCGTGCAGGAGTGCTGGGCCTCCCTGTTCACCCCGCGAGCGATCTACTACCGCGTGAAGAACGACTTCCCGCACGAGAAGGTGCGGATGGGCGTCGTCGTCCAGCGCATGGTCGACGCCGACCGCGCCGGCGTCCTGTTCACCCGCCACCCGACGACCGGCGACGACCGCATCATCGTCGAGGCTGCCTGGGGCCTGGGCGAGGGCGTCGTCAGCGGGCGCGTGAGCCCCGACAACTACGTGCTCAGCCGCGAAGGCACCGTCCAGGACGCCACGATCGCGACCAAGGACACCGAGATCGTGCGCGCCGACGACGGCCAGGGCACCCTCGAGCGCACGACCGACGGCCGCGCCGACGACCGCGTGCTCGACGAGACCCACCTCGACCGACTGGCCGGGCTCGCCCGCACGCTCGAGGACCACTACGGCGAACCCCAAGACGTCGAGTGGGCCTGGGAGGAGGGCGAGCTGTTCGTCCTCCAGACCCGGCCCGTGACCACGATCAAGGAACCGGAAACCATGAACGACACCACCAGCCCGACCCAGGACACCGAGCTGCTGATCGAGGGCCTGGGCGCCTCGCCTGGAACCGGCGCGGGCCCCGTGGCCCGGCTGGACTCCTCCGACGAGCTCGACCGATGCGAGGAAGGCGACGTCCTCGTCACCTCGATGACGACGCCCGACATGGTGCCCGCGATGCGCCGCGCCACCGCGATCGTCACCGACGAAGGCGGCATGACCTGCCACGCAGCGATCGTCGGCCGCGAGCTGGGCGTCCCCTGCGTCGTCGGCGCCAAGGACGCCACCTCGGTCCTCTCCGAGGGCCAACAGGTCACCGTCGACGGCGACCGCGGCAGCGTCGAAGCCGGCATCCAGCAGACCAGCGAGACCGACGAGACCCCGACCGAGACCACCCCAACCCAGGCCGCCGGTCCCGCCCGCGTGCCGACCGCGACCGAGGTCAAGGTCAACATCTCCATGCCCGAGGCCACCGACCGCGCTCGCGCCACCGACGCCGACGGGGTCGGCCTGCTCCGCGTCGAGCACATCGTGCTCGGCCTCGGCCGCCACCCCATGACCGTCATCGACGAGGAGGGCACCGACGCCTTCGCCGACCACCTCGCCGAGGACATCCGCGGCGTCGCCGACGCTTTCCAACCCCGGCCCGTCTGGGTCCGCACGCTCGATGCCCCAACCGACGAGTTCCGCCAACTGCCCGGCGGCGACGACGAACCCGACGAAGCCAACCCGATGCTCGGCTGGCGCGGCATCCGCCGCGACCTGGGCCAACCCGAGCTCCTGCGCGCCCAGTTCGAGGCGATCCGTCGCCTGCGCGCCGACGGCTACGAGAACATCGGCGTCATGCTCCCCCTCGTCCAGCACCCCAGCGAGCTGCGCGAGGCCAAACAGATCGCCCGCGACGTCGGGCTCGACCCCGAGGACCCCGACGTCTCGTTCGGCATCATGATCGAGACGCCGGCCTCCGCGCTCATCATCGACGAGTTCGTCGAGGAAGGGCTCGACTTCGTCAGCTTCGGCACCAACGACCTCACCCAGTACACGCTCGCCGTCGACCGCAACAACGGCAACGTCGCCAACCTCTTCGACGAGTTCCACTCCGGCGTCGGCCGCCTGATCGAGCACGTGATCGACGTCTGCAACGACCACGACGTCGCCACCTCGATCTGCGGGCAAGCCGGCTCGGACCCCGACTTCGCCGAGAAGCTCGTCGAATGGGGGATCTCCAGCATCTCCGCCAACATCGACGCCGTCGACCGCGTGCGCGAGACCGTGGCCCGCTCCGAACAGCGGTTGATCCTCGAGGACGTGCGCGACCGGCGCTGACCCGGCCACCCGTCAACGAAACCCTTAACGGAGAGGCCCCCATCGCTCGCATCGCGGGACCGTCCCGCGGAACGCCGGGGTAGCCTAGCCCGGGCAAGGCGGTGGCTTCGAGAGCCACTGGGCGTTACAGCCCACAGGAGTTCGAATCTCCTCCCCGGCGCTTCTTCGACCCAGCCCTCGCCCCCAGGGTTGGGAAGGACTAAAGCCGGCGTCCCCGATAACCGCGCATGGACCTCACGGCCCTCAAGGGACTGGGCCCCGCCCGCCAGGACAAGCTCACCGAGGCCGGGATCGCCGAGATCCCCGCCCTGGCGGCGGCCGACGCCGACGAGCTGGCCGACCACGTCGACATCCCCGAGGCCACGCTCGAGGACTTCGTCGACCAAGCCCGCGGCATCATCGCCCTGGCCGACCTCGAGGACGTCTCCGATGAGGACCTCGAGCGACTCGTCGACGCCGGGATCCGCGCCCCGGAGAGCCTCCAAGCCGAGGATCCGATGGAGATCGCGGCCGCGGCCGGCGTCGACGCCGACCGCGTGGAGGCCTGGCAGGATGCCGTCGCAGGCTCGGATGTCCGAGCCGAGGTGGAGGAGACGCTCGAGGACATGGACCCGGGCAAGCCCGGCGTCGTGGAGTCCGCCGAGCGCATCCAAGAGAGCACGCTCGAGGCCAGCGACGAGGTCGCCAAGCGCCTGTCGGAGGCTCGCGTCGTTCTCGAGGAGGGCATCACGGACGCCCGCGTCAAGTTCGAGGACGAGGTGCTGGCTGAGGCCCGCATCCTACCGCTGAAGGCCCGCGAGGACGCCGAGGCCTTCCTCGAGGACGTGCAGGGCAACGTCGTCGTGCTGCGAGAAGCCGCCGACGACGCGCTCGTCCGCATCGAGGGGCAGATCCAGGCGGGCCTGCCGGTGTTCAAGAACAAGCTCGACGAGGCCGCCGACCAGGCCGAGGAGGGCGCCCGCGAGGTCCGCGTCCGCGTCGAGGAGATCCGCGACAAGGAGCTGCTCCCCAAGGCCGAGGGCCTCAAAACGAAGGTCAAGAACCTGCTCGGCCTCGACTGACCCCGGTCACCTCGCGGGACCGCACCTGCTCGTTGGCCAGCCTGGGCCCTACCGCTCGTAGGTGATCCACGTCACGCCGGCCTCGCCGCCGGTCGCCTGCGAGAACTGGAACGTGCCCACGTACTCGCCGGGCCCCAGGTCGGCGTCTCCACGCTCGCCGGGGAACTCGAAGCGCGCGCCGTTCCCGGTGTAGTAGCCGCCGGACTCGAAGTCGACCAGCGTGCCGTCCCCGTTGGTGAGCTGGCCGGCGTACTCGGTTCCCGCCTCCTGTTGACCTTGGATGAACAGACCGGCCTGGATCGGGACCACGTCCGGCTCGGCGACGACCTGGACCTCGCCGCTGGCGATGTCCGTCACGGCCTCCTGGGACGAGGTGCCCAGCCCACGCAGGCTGGCGTCCGTGGCGGAGGCGTTCACCGGCGCCAGGGAGACCAGGCCCTCTGCTCCGGCGAGGTAGACGACCAGCGGACCGCTTGCAGCCTCCGTGACGTTGATCGTCGTCCGCCCGTCGATCGGGTAGTGGCCCAGGAACCCGTCGTCGCCACCCCACACCATCAGGCGCGCCTCGCCCTCGAGGTCCTCGGGTTCGACGACCAGACCGGGCGGATCCTGGGGCGCGGCCACTTCCACCGGCACGTCGTCGCCGACCAGGGTCCGGTTGGCGTCCACCTGGATGCGCAACTCGTAGGCGTTCTCGGCGCTGGCGTCGGGCAACAGGTTCTCGACGACGACCTCGACGGTGCCGCCCTGGGGGGCCACGACCGCGCTGGCCTCCCGGGAGCTGCTGTTGGCCTCGTACACCTCGGCGCCGTCGGCCTCGATCGAGACCGTGACGCCCGAGATCACGCGGGCGGACTGGTTGACGGTCACCTGCAGGAAGGAGGGGCCCTCGGCGGCCAGCATGGAGGTGACGTCGATCCGCTGCTCGCTGCTTGGGCACGTGAAGCACGTAGCCGGCGAGAAGCTGCCGTTCTCGAACCGCGTCTCGTGCACCTCCTCGTGGGGGAACGCGTACAGCTGGTCGTCGTCCGAGAACGAGACGTTGGGATCGTCGATCGTGGGTTCGCTAGGATCCTCGGGTACGGACTGCGTCTGGGCGTCCGTCTCGTCGCCGCTGCCTCCGATGCAGCCGGCGAGTCCAACGGCGATCGCTACGATCCCAACAGCGAGGGCGAGCCTCCGCATCACCAACCCGTACGCTGGGGGGTACTTGGTTCTTCTTGGCTCACGGTTGAGGCATCGAGCCCGAGGCTCAGTCGAGGTACCCCAGTGCGTCCTCGAGCCGGTTGAGCTCGGGACCCGTCGTCGTCGTACCGATGAGGGCGCCGTGGCTGTTGGCGACGACGCCGGAGCCAACGTAGGGCGAGCCGTGGTTCACGGTGCCCGGCATCGAGGCTACGTCGAGCAGCTCCTCGACCGTCGCGATCTCGGCCTCGGTGGCCTTGGGATGCACGAGCGCGCCCTCGTTGGTCACCAGCGACGCGGCGGCCGGGGTACGGACGCCGCCCACGGTCCCGATCTCGACGGGGACGTCCAGCGTCTCCTCGATGGTGTCCAGCAGGTCGCTCGGGCATCGGGGGTCGACGATCGCCCCGTGATCGTTGCATAGCACCGCGTTGCCGGCGGCGTTCACCACGCCGCCGAGCTCGCCGACGGCCAAGCCGGCGTCCTCGAGTCGGGTGCGCTCACGCTCGGAGATGATGTCCGCGACGAGGATACCGTTGCTGTTCATCGCGGTCAACGCGCCGAGGATGCTCGTCCCGCCCACCGTGACGGTGTCCACGGGGACCTCCAGCGCGTCCTCGGCTTCCTCGAGGATCGAGTCAGAGACGTTCGGCGGGATCAGGCAGCGGTCGTCGGTGGAGCGGCAGTAGACACCAAGGCTCTCCCGACCTTGGAACTCGGTTTGGATCAGCAACAGACGCCACCTGGCCCGCGGATCCCCGTCACTCCTCGGGGAGGGAGACCTCGACGACGCCGTCCTCGAAGCGGATCGCCCGGACCCGGAGCTTCGCGGGCGGCTGCTCACGCCCGTTCGACCAGATCCGGTCGTTGACGGGGTCGTCGATCCAGACGTCGGCCTCGTCGGCCTTGAGGTGGCGGGCGACGAACTCCTTGACCGCCTCCAGGGCACGCGGGGCGCGCTTGGTTTGGGGGACCTGTTGCGTACGGGATCGCAGCGGGATCGTGTAGACCCGCTCTTGGTACTCGTCCTCAGCCAAGGCAGGTTACTCCTTCTGGAGGTTGCTTCGCCGCCAGTTGTGCCGTTTGGGGTGCTGGGTGAACTCGCGGTCCGTCTTCATGACGACCCAGGCGGGCACGCGGCGGTTGCGTTTCTGTGCTTTGGCGAGGCGTTTCTTCTTGGCGAGAGTCTTCTTGCCCACGTCGATCACCGTCGCTCGATGTTGATGTCTCGGCTCCCGGACTGCGACTTGGCGAGGATCTCCTTGAGCTGCTCGTCCGTGATCTTCTGCTGGATGCGGCCGGAAGCGGCCAGCTGGATCAGCTGCTTCTCGATCCGGTCGGCCTTGTCGGGCCGGGCCATCCGGATCCGTTCCAGGCGTTCACGGGCGTCGGAGTCGAGCACCTTGCGGAGGATCGCTTTCTTCTGCATGTCGGCCTGCTCTTGGCGAGCCTGCTCAGCTTCCTCCTGCTGAGCCTTCTTCTCGAGCTGGCGACGCTTGCGTTCTCGGAGCTCGTCCAGGTCGGCGTCCTCATCCATTGTCGCTCACCTAGTACTTGGCCAGTTCGGGACGGTCGTCGGCCAGGTCCTGTTGCACATCGTGTGCCAGGTTGTCCAAGAAGCTTTGGCCTTCGGGCGTCACCGTACGGCCCGATTGACCTTCCGTCTGTTCGACCAGGTCAGCCTCCTCGAGCTGTTGGAGGATGGTTCGGATGATGCTGCGGCTTCCCTTCACGGCGTGGTGCGGGGAGGACCCAGACCGTCGCTTGCCGCCGAAGTGGGTGGACAGGCGCTCGGTGCCGATCGGGCCTTCCAGGTACACCTTGCGGAGGACAGCCGCGGTCCGCGTGAACCACCAGCCCTCCTGCTCGGGGGGCCGTTCCTTGTGAGCGCCCGTGCGGACGAAGGGCGTCCACTCTGGGGGCTCGACGGCGTCCTCGTCCTCCATCTCGGAGGAGATCCGTTCGATGAGCGGCTGAGCGGGAACGTCGTAGACGGTGGTCACGCTGGTCCTCCAGGGATGACGAGCTACTCAAGGACTCCTATTTAACCCTGTGGTGGGGGGAGACGCTGCCGCACGGGGTCACGGGCCCCAGATCGCCCCTCAGTTCAGCCCGATCGCGTTCCGCAGGAAGTCGAAGTGGGCGCCGTCGATGAGCACGTGCGCCATCGTCGCGGCCACGAACGTCGTCGCCATCGCGATGTGCAACAGTCTCCACTTCGCGTACCCGATCTCGCGAGCGATCCTCCGCTGGTAGGCGCCGGTGATCCCCAAGCCGACGAGGGCCAGGCTGGCGGTCCCGCCCCACACGAAGCCGACGCTCCAGCTGTACACCGGCTCGATCAGGAACAAGATCAGGTGGATGATCGAGACCCCGAGCAGGATGAACGACAGCGCGTTGTGCCACAGAACACGCAGACGCGCCGACTGCGTGATCTTGTTCATCCACAAGACGTTCTTGCGGCCGAACGCGCCACCGAGAACGAGCGAGAACGGGATCAAGAACAGGCCGATGAAGCCGGTGGCCTCGCCCCAGATGCGGGCGTTCAAGATCCAGTTGATCGGCGGCTCGGGCGGGACCGCAGGCCCGGCATCGCCGGTCTCGAGCGTCTGGCCGACGGTGAACGTACGCTCACCCTCGAGGGTCGCGTTGCCCTCGTCTTGGGACTGCACGCCGTCGGGATGCTCGTAGTAGTCGGTCACGGTGACCGTGTACGTGATCGTCGCCTCGCCTTCCTGGCTGCCCTTGATGTCGAAGGTGGCGCTATCGGCCGCGTTGGGGCCGATCGTGTCCGTGATGCGCTGGGACTGGGTCGGCGTCGCGTTGTAGTACACGTCGACCTGCGCCTCGACGGGATCGGTCCCGTCACCGCCGACGCGCTCCATCGTGAAGTTCCAGCCCCCGGTCGTGGCCAACCGGTCGTCGCGCACGATGATCCGCTCGACCGTGTTGGCCTTCGAGGGCTCGCGCTCGGGCAGGTTCAGACCCGCAGGATCGCCGGAGTCGATCCCGTCGTGCCCGGCACCGACGACCGTCCCGTCCGGCAACACCAGGCGGCTGTCGACGTCGTTGGCCCCGCGTTCGCTGACGTCCTCGGTCTGCGTCATCGTCGCGACGACCGCCGTCGCGCCCGCCTGCACCGGGAAGCTGACGTTCCGTGCCTCGCCGGGCGGGACCTCCATCGACTCGTTGCGGGAGATGTCGTCCGGCTTGTCGAAGGACAACCCCGGCGCTTCGGTGAGGTTGACCGTGACGAGCGAGCTCGCGATGTCGTGCAGCCACGGGTTGGCGACCGTCACGTCGTACTCGGTCGTGTTCCCGGCCGGGATCTCGATGAAGGGCGTGGAGGTGACGACAGCGTACTCCATGCCCTCCCCCTCGTGGCAGTCCAGGCAGGTCGCCTGGGGGACCTGCTGGCTCCAGGCGGCGGGGCCGAGCCCCACGACCAAGGCGACCAGCGCCCCGATCACGAGACAGCGCCGGAGCTGCATCGTCCTCTCCAGTCGCTGCCCCCGTCAAAAGCGTTCGTGAAGGGGCCTGGATCAGTTGGCCAGCACGCGGTCCTGCAGATCGTCCGCCAGCTCGACGAGCCGGTCGCCGGCCGCGTTGGACGGCTCCATCTCGACGGCGGGCGTGCCCTCGTCCTGGGCCTGCGAGATGGCCGGCACCAACGGCAGGCGGGTCAGGACCTCGGTGCCGGCCTCGCGCGCCAACCGATCGCCGCCGTCGCCGGGGAAGGCCTCGACGTGGTCGCCACAGCTGGGGCACCGCATGCCGGCGAAGTTCTCGACGACGCCGACGACCTCCAGGCCGTTCTTCTCACAGAACTCCACGTTCTGGCGGACGTTCTCCGCCGAGGTCTCCTGCGGCGTGGTGACGATGATGCACGGCGTCCCGCTCGGGAACGTCTGCGCCACGCTCAACGCCTCGTCGCTCGTCCCCGGGGGCAGGTCGACGACGAACACGTCCAGGTGATCCCACTTGAGGTCGGCGAGGAACTGCCGCATCACGCCCATCTTGATCGGGCCTCGCCAGGCGATCGGGGCCTCGCCCTCCACGAGGAACCCCGTCGACACCATGCGCAGGTTGTCCCGCGCCTGCTTGGGCTTGACCAGATCCTCGTCGTAGGCCTCCATGTGCTCGCCGGAGAGGCCCAACATCGTGGGATCGTTCGGGTTGGTGAAGTCGAAATCGCCCAACCCGGTATCCAGGCCGGCTTGCGCGAAGGCGACGGCGAGGTTGACCGCGAGGGTCGACTTGCCAACCCCGCCCTTGCCGCTCATGATGCAGATCGTCTGATCGATGTCGTCCAGCGTCTCCCGCACGCGCATCTTGAGCTCGAACTGGCGCTTGGCCTGCTCCTTCTGCGCCTCGGTGGCCGGGACGACGCTGTCGGGGTCGCCGGCCGGCCCTGCGGGGCTGGGCTCGTCTTGGCCGGGCGGCGGCGACAGCTCCTCGTGGTCGTCGGGCACGCCTGCCCGTAGCCCCAGGTTCCTCTTAACAGCTGGCCCCGGGGCCTGGGGCCCCCGTCGGTGCGGGGGACAGCTTTTTCCCTCCACGCAGGTCTTCGCGGGCTGGTGGCACGGTGGAGGCCGACCTCGAACGAACGGGAGGCACAGCTCCGTCGATGGGATGGCTGCTCGTCGCAGTCGTCGCGATCGTGGCCGTCGCTAGCGGAGGGCTCGGGCTCGAGACCGATCCCGGCTCGGACCCGGCTCCCGAGGACCGCTACACCGTCGACACCGACGCGTTGACCGACGCCGAGCTCCGTAAGGGCCTCGAGGCCGCCGGCGGGCACCTCGTCCGCACCGACGCCCACCTCGGGTTCGCCGTGCTCGCGCTCGAGGACCCCGAGGCTTTCGAGACCGAGGCGGGTCAGGCCCCCTCGCCCGATCCCCGGGGCCAGCCGGCCGCGCGCACGCCGACGGCCGAGGTGCCGCTGGACGCCTACCTCGGCGCCCAGTGGGGTCCCCTCGAGCTCAACGCCCCGCAAGCCTGGGCGATCGCCGGACCCGACGTTTCGCCGACGATCGCCGTCGTCGACAGCGGCATCGCGATCCAGCATCCCGACCTCCCCACCGACCGGGTCACGATGGGCCACGACTACATCGACGGCGACGACAACCCCGTGGACACGACCGGCCACGGCTCCCACGTGACCGGGATCGCCTCGGCGATCCGCGACAACGACCGCGGCGTCGCCGGCATGACGATGGCCGACCTCTTCGTCACGCGCGTGTTCGGTCCCGACGGCGGGTTCTGCAGCGACATGGCCTCTGCCATCGTCGACAGCGTCGACGCCGGCGCCGACGTCATCAACCTCAGCGGCCACTGCACCATCCACTGGGAGCCGCTCCACGAAGCGATCCGGCAGGCCTGGGAGGCCGGCGTGCTCGTCGTCGTCTCCGCCGGCAACGCGCAACAGTCCGATCCCAGCGAGTGCGTGCGACACCCTGCGATCCACGCGGAAGCCCTCGCCGTCGCCGCCACCGACCCTGCGTTGCAGGCGGCCGACTACAGCTGCCGGGGACCCCAGGTCGAGCTCGCCGCGCCCGGCAGCCTCGTGCTCTCCACCCTGCCCGGCGCCTACGGCTTCTACTCCGGGACGAGCATGGCCGCCCCGCACGTGACCGCCACCGGTGCCATGCTGCTCGATCAGGACCCCTCGATGACGCCTGCCGACGTCCGCGACCGCCTCAACGAGACCGCCCGCGACCTCGGCGACGACGGCCACGACGAAGCCTACGGCCACGGCATGGTCGACCCCGTCGCCGCCCTGAGCGGTCGACCCGCCTACGTCCCCACCAGCACCGAGGCCCTCGACAGCGAGACCTCGGACCCCTTCGACCCGCCGTGCGCGCACCTCGGCGGCGACGCCGAGTGCACCCACGTCGCGGTCGGCGGGACCGGGGGCGCGACGACCGGCGACGCCACCGCCTGCGAGTCCCGCGTCGGGAACGGCGAGGTCGCCATCCACCCGACGTGCCTGGCCCTCACCGCGACCGGCGACGCCCGCGCCGGTCGCGTGGCCGCGAGCGGGGCCTCAGGCTGAGGCGGATCGCTCGATCTTCGGTGTCGAGCCCGCGGTCAGCGGATGCCAGACCCTCGAATCGTCGACCGGGGACGCGGTGCTGTGCCAGCCCCCGCGAGCTGGGCCGGTTACCGTCGGCCCTCGGTCACCGGGACCAGGCGGCTGACGCGGGCGTTCTCCTTGATGCGGGCGCCCGCCGGCGGCACGGCCAGCGGCACGCGCGGCAGCGAGTCGACGATCATCGTCGGGTGGGAGACGCCCATCTCGGCCAGCGCCGGCCGCGGCTGCAGCACGAGCGAGGCGTCCGGCAGGTCCAGCGTCTCGTTGTACGCGAGGAGGTAGGTGCCCGGCTCGAGGTTCCACCAGCCGTACTCGTCCTCGGCGTGGCGCTTCTTGGTGTCCAGCGGCTCGGTCTCCGGCTCGGTCGTCTCCCCGCCCCCGAAGTCGATGTGACCGGGCTCGTGGAGGCGATGGATCCCGGCGACCGTCAACTCGTACTCGTCGTCGCCGCGCTGCGTCTCGCCGTGCACGATCCCGTCGAGCACCGTCTCGATCTCGTCGATCTGCATCGCTGTTCTCGACGGACAGCACCGCCGGCCCCGAAAGACCCTGGGCCGGGCTCAGCCGCGATCGACGTGAGACACCGAGCGGCCCTCCAGCGGGCCCGAGCCCGTCAGCCGCTTGGCCACGCGCTCGCCCAGTTCCTCGTGCTCGCTGCGGACGACCAGCTTGTCCGGGCCACCCGGCTGGGGCACCGAGAGGCCCACGGCGCGCCCATCCGGCATCCGCAGCGTCCACCCGAAGAACCCGACCGTCTCGATGTGCTCGATGACCTCGGCCTCGTCGACGAGGCCCTCGACCGTGTCGACCAGCTCGCGCTCGGCCTCGTCGGGCGTCATCGTGCACTCGATCTGCCAGCGATGCTCGGCCACACCCACGAAGCCGCCTCCCGCATGAAGGGTTCGGGGACCGCCAGGGCCCGAGGGCCCGCGAGGGCGATCGAGAACCCGCCGCGACCAGCACACGAGGCTGCCCCCGCCGGGAGGCTTTTCAACCAGCGCGCCTTGCTCCCACGCGATGCCTTTGCGCATCTCGAACAGCCTGACGGGGGAGGAGGAGACCTTCGAGCCTCTCGCGGAGGACAAGGTTCGCCTGTACGTCTGCGGGCTCACCCCCTACACGGACATCCACGCCGGGCACGCGCGCACCTACATCGCGTTCGACATCGTGCGCCGCTGGCTCGAGCACGAGGGCTACGACGTCATCCACGTCCAGAACATCACCGACGTCGAGGACAAGATCATCGACTACGCCGAGGAGACCGGCGAGGACCCGCTCGAGGTCGCCCTCCGCGAGCACGCGAAGGCCGAGGCCCTGTTCGACGAGGCTCGAGCGCGCCCACCACTGGCCCAAGGTCTCCGACCACATCCGGCACGTCATCGACACCAACCGGGCCATCCAGGACAACGGGCACGCCTACGAGGCCGAGGGCAACCTGTACTTCGACGTCGACAGCTTCGACGACTACGGCAAGCTGTCGAACATGGACCCCGAGGCCCTCCTCGAGGAGCACCGCGACGTCGAGGGCGAAGGCAAGGACGACCCCCGCGACTTCGCGCTGTGGAAGAAGGCCAAGCCCGGTGAGCCCTCCTGGGACAGCCCTTGGGGCGAGGGACGACCCGGCTGGCACATCGAGTGCAGCGTGATGGCCACCTCGATCCTGGGCCCCCGCATCGACATCCACGGCGGCGGCCAGGACCTCGAGTTCCCCCACCACGAGAACGAGATCGCGCAATCCGAGGCCGCCACCGGCGAGACGCCCTTCTGCAAGTACTGGATGCACACCGGCTTCGTGACCGTCGGGGACGAGAAGATGTCCAAGAGCCTGGGCAACTTCGTCACCGCCGAGGAGGTCCTCGACGAGCACCGGGCCGAAGCCGTCCGCCTGCTCGTCGCGCAGACCCACTACCGCTCCCCGATCGACTTCTCCTGGAAGGCCCTCGAGGAGGCCGAACGCAGCCTCGACCGGCTCGTCGGCCCGCTGCAACGCTTCCAGGACACCCCAACCCGAGACGACGGGCGCGCGGACCGTGACGAGCAGCTGCTCGGCGCGATCGAGGACGCCCGCGAGGGCGTCCGTGCGTCCATGAACGACGACTTCGACACGCCCGGCGCCCTGGCGCACGCTCACGAGCTCGTGCGTGAACTCAACACCTACCTCGACGAGACGACGCCCCACCCGGATGTCACCGACGCCGTCGAGGGTTTCTACGAGCTGCTGGACGACGTGTTCGCCGTCGTGCCCGCGGAGGAGGGCCCCGGCGGCCGCGAGCCCGAGCTGCTGGATCTGCTGTTGGAGGTCCGCGAGATGGCACGCGACCACGAGGTCTACGAGATCGCCGACGAGGTCCGCGACGAGCTCGCCGAGATGGACATCGAGGTCGAGGACACCGAGGAGGGACCCCGATGGCGGACCGCATAGCCGACGTCCCCGACGACGCCGACTGGCCCGAGATCGAGGAGGACATGGTCCCCGACCGGGACGTCGTCCCCGACGCCGGGCCTTTCGAGCGGCCCTTCGAGTACCTGCACGGCGCCCGCGTCACGCTCGACAGCGACCTGGGTCGCCCGACCAAGCTGCTCGCCGCGACCGCCGCCAAAAGCATCCTGCGCGTGGCCGACGAGACCGACACCGGGATCGACCCGGCCAAGCGCGAGCGCTTCACCGCGATCGCCAACGCCGAGCTCGGCACGGACGAGGACGACCTCGTGGAGGCGCTGGCCGAACTCACAGCGTTCGTCGAGGCCCACATCTCGCCGCCCGACGAGCTCAGCCCGCCCGACGACCAAGGATAGGTTCTTACCGGGCGGACCCCCTCTGGGGGGTCGGTGCTATCGTGCGCGTCCCGTCGTTCATGCTGAAGAAGCTCTACGTCGACGACAGCCTCGAGGCACGCGAGGAAGGCGGGTTCGCCTTCAAGCTCAAGAACAACCTGGCGACGGCCACGATCGTGGCCCCGCCCGAGGTCCAGATCGACGGGACCCCCGTCGACATCGCCTTCGAGCTCGACGGAGATCCGATCCCCGCCGAGGACATCACCGAGGACAGCCCCTTCGACCTCGACAAGGGAGTCGAGGTGCGGGTCGTCTCCGACGACGAGATCGAGGACGGGGCGCACCAGATCGGCATCAAAGCCGAGACCGACGAGTGGGATACCCTCGACTTCGATGTCGAGGACACGCTGTAGACCGGGCCCGCTTCCCCGTCACGCCGCCGGGCGAACCGATCGACGTCGACCCCAGCCGTCCGAGCCCGTCCATCGCAACCATTATATCGACGAACGCGATAGCCAGCCACGGGAGAACCACACATGAGTGAGCTCTTCGAACCCGTCAACGACAGCGAACCGCCCGAGCCCGAGCCCAGGCAGACGACGCAAGCCCTCGGCGAGGAGTGCCCCTTCTAAGCTCGCCCTCGCGAGCTCTCGTCTCTTCTTTCTTCTCCTCTCTCCCGTTCCCGAGTTGATCCCTTGCGCATCGGTCTCATCGGTCCCCACCCAGGATCCCAGCGAGCTGTCCGTGACGCTGGCCGTCGACGAGACCCCCTCGTTGCAGATCGACGGCGAACCCGTCGACGACGTGGCCGCCTGGTACGCCCGCCGGCTGGGCCTGTGGGACCCCATCCTACCCGACGAACCCACGCCCGAGCAGTGGGATGCCTTCTACGACCGCTACCGCTCCTGGCACGCCGCCGAGACCGAGAAAGCGATCACGATCGGCTCGATCCTCGAGATCCTGGCCGAGGCGTCGACCGTCGTCAACCCACCCCGCTCCGTCTACGACCACCTTCGCAAAAGCTACCAGCTGGCTCGCATGGAGGACGCCGGCGTCCCGGTTCCCGCCTTCCAGGTCACCACCGACCCCGAGGACGCCATCGCGTTCGCCGAGCAGCACGACCGCGTCGTCTACAAGCCCCGCGGCGGCCGCCGCCACGTGCTCGAGGTCACGCCCGAGGTCGTCCGCGAACGACGCGAGGCCTTCGACACCGAGCCCGTGTTCCTGCAGCGGCTCGTCGACGGCGACCACCACCGCGTGTTCGTCATCGACGACACGATCGCGGCCGGTCGCTTCCGCTTCGACCCCGACGAACGCGTCGACTACCGCGCCGCCGAGACCGAGGTCGAACCCGTCGAGCTCGCCGACGACGTCGAAGAGCTCTGCCGGACGGCGAGGGAGGCCTCCCAGATGACCTACACGGGCCTGGACCTCATCCTCGACGAGGAGGGCGACCCCTGGTTCCTCGAGTGCAACCCCTCCCCCATGTTCGCCGTCTTCGAGGACGAGACCGGGTACCCCATCAGCGACCGCCTGGCCGACCACCTCATCGCCGCCGGCCGCGCGTAAGCTGCCGGCTCGGGCGCGCCGACCCGGCGCGGGATCGGGTCCCTAGAACTCGTCCAGCGGCGTCTCCAGCCGCACGAGCTTCGGCACGGCCTCCTCGACCGACTCGTGGCTTTCCCGAGGGGCGTACACGCGGAAGTGCCAGTGATCGCGGTAGGCGTCGGCCAACGATCGGACGAGCGTGGAGGCCTGCGACAGCGGCTCGGTCTCGCCCCCGGGGCCCACGATCTGGGCCTCGGTCTCGGGCAACCCCGGCGGCGAGGGCGCATCGACCTGCACGTGGCGGCGCGGGACGTCGGCGTGGTCGGCCACCTGCTCCTCGAGGGTCAAAAGCTCCTCGAGGTCCCCGGTGATCGCCTCGACCCAGCGCTCGTCGAGCGCCCGGTAGGGCACCTCGAAGGCGACCTTCGGCAACTCGCGGTCGAGCACGCGCCGAGCCATGCGACCGGCCTCGCCCTCGTGCTTGCGCAGCAGGCTCACCAGCTGGTAGTCGTCCATGCGCGCCAGCTCGTCGACGGACAGCTCGCCGGAGTCCACCAACTCCAGCATCGCGCGCTCGAGCAACAGCTCGCCGGCGCGGCAGGTGTGGTGGTAGTACACCGCCGAGTGCATGGCGAAACGGTTGACCAGCAGGCTCTCGGCCGCGCCCAGCCCGTCGCGCGAGGTGACGATGCGGTCCTCGTGCATCGCGACCGTGGCCATCAACCGCAACGCGTCCACGCTGGTCGCCACGCCCGTGTAGTGCCCATCGCGCAGCAGGTAGTCGATGCGGTCGACGTCCAAGGGCCCGGAGACCAACGCCTTCAGCTTGTGCTCGCCCAGGATGAGCTGCTCGACCTCGTCGGGGTCGACCCCGTGGGCTTCCAGCGGCTCGGTGAACTGCTCGTGCAGGATGTCCACCGACCGCTGCTCGTGCGAGCGCCCGGACCGGCTCTCGGTCACGAGCTCGGAGGTGTGCGAGAACGGGCCGTGACCGAGATCGTGCAACAGCGCCGTCGCTCCCAGCAGCCGCGTCCGGTCGGCCGAGAGATCCAAGGCGTCGGCGGCCACGTGTGCCAGGTGGTGGCAGCCCAGCGAGTGCTCGAAGCGGGTGTGGTTGGCGCCCGGATAGACCAGGTGGGCCGTGCCCGTCTGGCGAACGTAGCGCAACCGCTGCATCGCCGGCTGGTCGAGCAGATCCAGCGCGTACGGCTCGACCACGATGAAATCGTGGATCGGGTCCTTGATGCGCTTGGCCTCGTCCCGCTGGGCGCTCAACTGGCGGGCTCGGGGCCGGGAACCGGACACGTCCCCGAGCAGGGCTCGGGGCTGTTTCTAGTTTTTCCCGAGGAAGCGCGTAGGCGCCGAGACCGAGGACGTATCCCGTGCCTGGATGCCCTTCCGCGTCGTGGACACCATCTCGTGCACCTCGTCGATCGAGTCGGCGAGTTCGGGGGACAAGGAGGTCGAGGACTCCTTCACCCGTCCCTCGAGGGCGAACAGCGCGAACCGGGCTCCTTGCAAGAACGCATCCAAGTACTCGGGGTTCGGGGCGTCGTCAGCGATGGGCACCACCTCGGCACCCCGGGATACCCGGGAGGGTATAATGCAGACCGCTTGTTACCGGCGAGTCGGAGGCGGTGTGTCACCGTCCAGGGCAACCAGGGATCGCCGTTTCACCCCGTCCGGGAGACAACGGCCTGTCTTCACGAACCTCCGTTCACGGGACGGGTTCACCAGGGGAACGACGACCTCGCCCACCTACATAAGGCTTTTAAAAGGAGCTTTTTATACGCGGGTTGCCGGGAGTCATCATGACGAAGATCAAGATCGAGAACGTTGTCGCGTCGACCTCCCTCGACACGGAGCTCGACCTTCAGAGCATCGCGCTCGCGCTCGACAACGCCGAGTACGAGCCCGAGCAGTTCCCCGGCCTGGTCTGCCGGCTCAAGGATCCCAAGACCGCGGCCCTCCTCTTCCGCAGCGGGAAGGTCGTCTGCACGGGGGCCAAAAGCGTCGACGACGTCGAGCGCGCGGTGAACATCGTCACCCAGCGCATCGAGGACGCCGGCGTCAAGGTCAACCGCGAGCCGGACATCCAGGTCCAGAACATCGTCGCCTCCGCCGACCTCGAGTCCGACCTGAACCTCAACGCGATCGCGATCGGGCTCGGCCTCGAGTACGTCGAGTACGAGCCCGAGCAGTTCCCTGGCCTGGTTTACCGGCTGGACGATCCCAAGGTCGTCGTGCTCCTCTTCGGCTCCGGCAAGCTCGTCTGCACGGGCGCTCGCAAGGGGCGCGCTTCCCCTTTCTTCTCCCGTCTTCCCCTCTCGCTCAGCCCCGCGGTTCTCGTTCCTGCTCGCCGCCCTCGCCGGGCCCCTCACCGTCCTCGCAGCCCCCACCGTCCGCGGGATCGTCCTCCGGGGCCCACGCCTCGATGCGCGAGCGCCAACGATCGAATCGCTCGGATTCGATCTCGCGCTCGGCCAGCCAGGCGAGGAACCGCTGGCGAGCCCGCCGGGCCGTCTTGGACTCCAAGGACAAGACGCCCAACCCGAGCGCGATCACGACCAGGCCCGGGTGGAAGGGCAACACGAGGCCCGCGACCCCGAACAGGACGAGCCCGATGCCGAGGGCGTACACGAGCGCGGCGCGCAGCCAGCGGTGCATCTGGGTGTTGACCCATCTCCAGGGTCTTCGGTCATGGGGCGAAGCTCGGCCGAAGGGCCCGATCCCGCGGATCCGCCCGACCTCGGCGGTGGTTGCCGTCGGTCGGGCTCTGCCGAGGCCGAGCCGTACCTGGTGGGCCCGGGGACGCGGCCTCCGCATTCGCAGGGCCTCGGTGGTGTCCTCGGTCGGCCGTACTCTCAAGAGCCGGGAGCGTGTCGCTGGTCCCGATGTCCGTTCCCGAGCTCCCGATCCTTGACGATCATATGCACCTGTCCCCCGACGGCAAAGGCGTCGAGGCGGTCAAGGAGTTCGAGCGCGCCGGCGGCACCCACCTCGTCGTGATCCACAAGCCAGCCGACGGCCTGCCCCCGACCACGGTCGGGGGTCACCGCGGGCTCATGGAGCAAACGATCACGCTCGCCGAGGAGGCCGAGCAGGTCACCGACGTCGAAACCTACGTCAGCCTGGGTCCGCACCCGGCCGAGTTCACGAAGAGCCTCGACGGCGACCGGGACATCGATGAGGCTGCTGAGGCCTACCAAGCCGGCCTCGAAGCCGCCGAGGACCTGCTCTCGCGGGACCGCGTCGTCGCGCTGGGCGAGATCGGCCGCCCGCACTACGAGGTCCCCGACGACGTCTGGGAGACGGCGAACGAGATGTTCCGCGAGGGCCTGCAGATCGCCGCCGAGAACGACGTGGCCGCCATCCTCCACACAGAACCCGGCGACCGGGAGACCTTCGCCCAGTGGGCCGAGTGGGCCGAGGAAGCCGGGCTCGACCGATCACGGGTCGTCAAGCACTTCTCGCCCCCGATCGTCGACGAGGACGACAACCACGGGCTCGTGCCCTCGATCATCGCCAGCGAGGACAACCTCGAGGCCGCGCTCGAGGACGACGACCGGTTCATGATGGAGACCGACTACCTCGACGACCCCTCACGGCCCGGCGCCGTGCTTGGCCCCAAGCTGGTCCCCCGCCGCACCCACCAGCTGTACGAGGCCGGCCTCATCGACGATGAAAGCTGGCGACGCATCCACGTCGAGGTGCCCCGCCAGGCGTACGGGATCCAGACGGACGCGTGAGACCCCCCGGGCCCCCCGAACGCCTCATGCCACAGACGAACTCTCGTGGGTCGATGCGCTGGACCTGGCTCGTCGGGCTGGTCCTCGTCACCATCGCCGTCGCCGGCTGGGCAGGCGAGGAAGCCGCCGACGACGAGCTTCAAGGGACCGACACCGAGGAGAGGCCTCCGCCACGGCCCGGCGACGAGGTGGTCTCGCTCGTGAACCGAGAGGGCAACCGTTTTCGGTCCGCATAGCTGTGCATCAGCGATGACCGCCGAACGGGAAAGCGGGGACCCAGGGGGCTCCCAGCCGGACGACGAGGACATCGAGACGTGGCCACCCGAGGAGGAACCGGCGGGATCCTCGCCCCCGCAGGCGCCCTCGCCCGACCACGAGCAGGCCCGCCAGGGGACCCGCCGGCCGCCGACCGACGACGCCCCACGCGGCGGCGGGCCGGGCGGGATGAGCGATCAAGACGCCACGAACTGGGCCGCCGGCGCCCACCTGGCCAGCTTGGTCGTGCTCGTCGGCGTGCCCCCGATCTTGGGCCCTCTCGTCGTGTGGCTGGTCAAGCGCGAGGACCACCCGTTCGTCGCCGACCAGGCCCGCGAGTCGTTGAACTTCCAGATCTCCGTCCTCATCTACACGATCGTCGGCGGCCTGGCGGCCCTCATCTTGACCATCGCGACCGTCGGGCTCGGCCTGATCGCCATCGTCCCGATCGCGATCGTGTTCGCCATCGGTGTCTTCTTGTTGCCGATCGTCGCAGCGATCAAGGCCAGCGAGGGCCGACGGTACCGCTACCCGCTCACGCTGCGGCTGGTCTCCGGGTCCGAGGGCACACCCACGCCGCGGTGATCACGCCAGCGTCATCTTGGCCTTGTACAGGTTGCGCTTGACGTGCCAAGGGATCCGCCCCGTGAACACGGGGCCGTGCTCGAGCTCGGCCACGGCGTAGCCCTGCCCGATGGCGACGACCAAGCCCCGCACCTGGGGATCGTAGCGGACCGGGTCGTCCGGGTTCAACACGTTCTGCACGACGACGTCAGCCTGGTCCTCGGCCGTCTGCGCCAGCTTGGGCACCTGCACGTCCTCCGGGAAGCTGGCGGCGTCGCCGGCCACGAGCACGTCCTCCCGGCCGTTGGAGACCAGCCGTCGGTCGACGTTTTGATCCACGTTCTCGATCGATCGCGGCTCGACGCCGGCGCACCAGAACGTGACGTCGCTGGGGATCGCCCGCTCCCCCTCCGGCGTGGTCACGTGCACGGTGTCCTCGGTGACCGCGTCCACCATCGTACCCAGCTCGAGGTCCAGGTCCAGGCGCTCGAGCCCCTCGCAGACGCCCCGTCGGAACTTCTCGGACTGCTGGGGGAAGATCCCCTCGCGGGCCTCGATGAGCTGGACCCGGCGGTCCACGTCGTGGTCGTCGAGCAGGTCGGCGATCTCGGCGGCGACCTCGACGCCGGTGAAGCTGGCGCCCACGACGTTCACGTCGAGGGTGCCCTCGACCTCGGCGGCGGCCTGCTTGAGGGTGCCGTTGGCCCGCATCGCGTCGCCGACGCTGTACATCGAGAGACCGTGCTCGGCCACGCCCTCGATCCCGAAGTCGGCCGGCTGGGCCCCGATGGCGACGACGAGCTTGTCGAAGGCCAGCTCCTCCCCGTCGCCGGTGATCAACCGATCGCCCTCGACCCGCTCGCCGCGGGCGTGCACGTGCTCGGCCTGGGGGGCCAGATCGGCCAGTGGGATCGAGACGTCGCCGGGGCGCGAGGTCTCCGAGAGCACCTCGTGGATCATCGGCAGATAGACGAACTGATCGGTGGGGGCGACCAGGACGACCTCGCGCTCGTCCGCGAGCGACTTGGCGATGTTCACGCCTGCGAACCCGGCCCCGGCCACGACGACGCGTTCGTCCGTGGACATCGTGCCCCCATCAGGGCCCCCCACCTAAACGCACCGCTGGCAAGCCTCGTCGGTCCCGGCCCAACCGTTAAACCCTGGTGACCGCGATGGGGACCCGATGGCGGACCTGCAGGCCTGTCAGCGCTGCGCCGGGTCGATCCAGGACCCCGACCAGCGCACGTGCCCGCACTGCCTGGAGCCGCTCCGCACGCGATCGTTCGCCAACCGCGAGGACCTCGAACGCTACCGCGAGGATCGCCGGGCCCACGGGGCCGACATCGTGCAGGACGAGCCCGAGCAAGGCGACACCACGATGGCGCTGTTGCTCGGGTTCGCCGCGACCGTCATGATCGTCGCCGGCGGCATCGTGGCCTTCGGCGGCGTCGCCACCGGCGACGGCGGCCGAGCCGCGCGCGCCATCGGCCAAGCCGTTGTCCCGATCGCGCTGGGCGTGGGCCTGCTCGAGGCCGCCCGCCGCAAGACGCCGGGGGGGCAACCGTGATCGAGGGCGAACGCCTGGAGGACGTCGAGGAGAACAGCCGGTGGGAGGCCGAGCTGGGCGCAGGCGTCGAGGTCTCCCTCACGCTCGAGCGCGGCGGCGAGCTGTTCGTCATCCAGACCGCGCTCGAGGACGTCGACGAGGAGATGACCCGCTGGGAGGAGCAGCGCCTGGGCGAGACGATCGAGGAGGCCGACGAGATCGTCGACATCCCGCTCGAGACCGGCGGTCGCCAGATCACCTACGACATCACGCTCTCGGACGGGTTCACTTTCGAGGGCGACCTCTTGGAGGACCCCGACCGGGTCGACTACGGCGACGAGGAGGACACCGAGACCGAGTGGGCCTTCGAGGGCACGCCCGGCGTCGAGATGGGAGAACAGGACACGGAGAGCACAGAGCGGGATGGATAAGGCGCTCGAGACGGCACAGAGCGCCTGCCCACGGGAACGCGGCCCCGTCTCCGTGGAGGGAAGGACCCCGCGGGTCGAGCCGTCTTTCATGGCGGGCAACGGCCGAGATAAAAGGTCCAACGGATGCACCCGTTCCAGTTGAAACAGAGGAAGCAAGGGAAGCGCTGACTGGCGAGGTGGAGGCAACGCAAGCGAACCAACGGTTCCAGTCGAAACAACCGAAACAAGGGGACCGAAGGAAGCAAGCGATTGATCGGGCGGAGACGATCCAACCGTGGCGGGGGCCGCGAGTCTTAACGCGGTGCTTGGCTTGGCTCGGCGATGCCTTCGGCTACCGACGAGGAGCTTTGGACGACGATCGAGGAGGCCCGCGGCGGGTTCTTCGACGTGCTGAACGCTACCGATCGGGCCCAGACCGTGCTGCACACCGTCGAGCCCGGGCGCGTGGCCGGCGGCCCCAACGAGCACCCAGACAGCGACCAGGTGGCCTTCGTCGTCGAAGGCACCGCCCAGGTCCGCCTGTGGGCCGATGGCCCCGATCAGCCCCCGCGCGAGAAGGCCTGCCCCGAGGGGACCATGATCCACATCCCGGCCGACGTCCAGCACTGGGTCAAAAGCGTGGGCGAGGAGGAGCTGGTGCTGCTCAGCGTGTACGCCCCACCCGAGTACTGAGACGAGGACGGCGGTGGGCGTTGCTGTGTCGATCCCCGGGTCGCCAGGCCGGGGCGCCCTGCGGCTGGCCTGGAGGAGGCTGGCGATTCCCCCAGAGAAACAGGATGGAATCGGACCTCCCGGCAGCTACGGCGGTCGAGCAGGGACCACCGTCCATCGATGACCAACCGGTTCGCAACGCTAGCTCACCTTTATGCACAAGGAGGAGCATATCCAGAGCGAAGGTTCCTCGACATGAAGGCGAAGATTGCGTTCTCCTCTTTCTTCTTCCTCACATTTGTCCTCCTCGTTTCCGCCGGTTGCATCACCGGGGACGGGGGACAGCCGGTTGCCCCCTCGAACGAGCCTCGAGGGGAGGCGGGTGGGGAAGCCGAGACGTGGAACGCCTCAGCCCACGATTC
The DNA here is from genome assembly GCA_003009755.1 of Thermoplasmatales archaeon SW_10_69_26. GTDB lineage: Archaea > Thermoplasmatota > SW-10-69-26 > SW-10-69-26 > SW-10-69-26 > SW-10-69-26. The sequence goes on along the minus strand of PXUB01000004.1, from coordinate 5,292 downwards.
CGTCACGTTCACGCTGGGGGCGGGAACGGCAACCCACGGCGGCGTCCTCGTCGCGGAGGGATGCGAGAAGTTCGTGATCGATGTCCCCCAGGCAACGACGCGGGCGGCCTTCACCGTGTCCGCGCCCGCCGTGAACGGAACCCAGCCTGGCGCGGGGTACGCCACGATCGAGGTCAGCCCTCCCTCCGAGGCCGACCCGCACCGTCCTACGGAGGAGGGCCGTCCGGCTGAAGAACGGCGGGTCACCCTCCAGGACCCCCGATCGGGCACCTGGGAGCTACGTGTTCTCCCCGAATACGCGACGGCGAACAACATCCATCACGTCTCGACCCAGTTGGAGGGGGCTGGCCAAGCGCCCGAGGAGCGTCCCCGGTTGACTCCGAACTGCATCTGATCACCAGCCCCGCCGTCAGTCCGGCGCCGGGTTGAACGCGTCCTCGACCACGGTCTGCACGCGATCGCCGGCGCTGGCCGTCACGTGGTAGGGGCCCCGAGCCTCGAGGCGGTCGGGCTCGGCCAGGCTCACGGTCTCGCCGGGCGCCAGCGTGAGGCTGAACTCGGCCACCGTGCGCTCGCCGACCGTCCCGTTCAACTCGTGCACCGCCTCCGCCGTCGGCGCGAAGTCGCCGGGGGCCACCTCGGCCGGCGCGAACACGTCCGAGACCTGCAGCTGGACCGACCGCTCGCCGGTGGCCTGCACCGCCAACCCATCCTCGTGGCGGTCGACCTCCACGAGCGGGGCCCGGTCGGGGACGCTGTAGGCGCGCACCTCGTAGCGGGCGTCCGAGGCACCGGTGATGGACAGCTCGTACTCGCCGGGCTCGCCGTCTTCGAGGTGCACGGTGCTGGTCCAGGCCTCGGGATGGGGGGTGCGGCCCTCGTGGGTGTCGCCCTCCGGCGTCGTCACCGTGAACCGGACCGGGGCGGCGTTGTGATCGCCAGGCGTCGAGGCCTGCCGCCAGACCGTCTGCAACGTCACCTCGCCGGGGTCCTCGAGCGTGAACGTGTGCTCGGTGGTGGCCTCGGCCACGCCCTCGGCCTTCCAGACGTCGGCCTCGCTGGCGTCGTAGAGGCCCGCCCAGTGCAGCGCGTGGGCCGCGATCGTGACCTGGTGCAGCCGGGTCGACCAGGCGAAGATGTCGTCCTCGGCGCCGTTCGAGCCGCCCTCGATGGCGCCCTCCGGCGTCCAGCCGGGGGCACCCCGCGAGGTGCAGAAAGCGTCGTGGGTCCCGGGATGGAAGGCGGTCGGGTTCGGCTGATCGTCGGCCGGCTCCGGCGACCGGTAGTTCTCGTTGTAGACGCCGCCGTTGCCGCCGGCGGCGTCCACCTCGCGCACGGCGAGGTTCGCGTCGGCGACGGCCCTCTCGTAGGGCTCGGCCTCGAGCAAGGGACCCTCGGCGCCGTAGGCGTCGAAGTCGGTGGCGCCGGTGCCCATGTTGTGCAGGTCCAGGCAGGCGTCGGGCATGCGGTCCCAGAAGGCCTCCCGCAGCGCTCGCGAGAACGGGTGGGCGAAGGCGAAGTGGTCCCGGTTCGGGTCGGCCCCGGTCGCGGTGCCGCGCTCGTAGGCGGCCGCGCCGTCCGGGTTGCCGACCGGGACGAAGTGGAACGTCACGCGTTCGCGCAGCTCATCGCGGTGCTCGCGGAAGGTCTCCACGACCTCCGGCGCATCCGAGGGCAGCTCGGCGTCGGGGGCGGTCAGCGCCTCGATCGCCAACAGGATCGCTTCGCCGCCGGTGGGCTCGTCGCCGTGCTGGCGGCCGACGATCCACAGCTCGATCGGGCCCTCGCCCACCGTGACCAGGTCGATCCCTCGGCCCTCCAGCGTGGTCCCGATCCGCTGGGCGTCGACGGGATCGCGGTCGGCGAGCTCGGTCACGCGCTCGCGGATCTCGTCGGGGTGGTGGATCTGCTCGAAGGCGATCTCGTCGGCCGCACCATCGGCCGTGGGAGCCGATCGGTTCGAGACGTTCTCGCCGCCCGTGCCGACGCATCCGGCCAGCGGTTGGACGATCACCAGCGCGAGCACGAGGAGGGGCAAGCGGGCCGACGGCATCGTCGACCCATCGCCGTCCAGGTTGTCAAGGTTTCCCGCCCCGTGCTGGGTGGCGGTGAAGCCGGGCTCGGGCGCTCAGTGCTCGGCGTGGCGGCGGGCCCACTCGTTGTCGAGCCGCACGAGATGGACCCCCTCCTCGGTGTCCCGCAGGTAGCTGTACCGTCCCTGGGGGTGGCGCTTGGCGGCGTTCTCGAGGACGCTGAGCACGCGCTTGGTCACCTGGGTGTCCGGCGGCCAGTCCGTGGCTCGGCGCTGACCCAGGCAGTCCCGACACAGATGCAGGTCGCCCCCGTCCTCGTGCGGGCCGAGCCCGAGCTCGGTGAACGTCTCGATCGTCTCCCCGTCCCCGGCCGACTTGCCACGCGTGAGGCAGCGCTGCTGCATGCACCTCGTTCTCTCCGGCACCCCCAAGACGGTGCCCGGTCACGCACATCTACGTGTCGGCGGCGTGATCGTCGACCCAGGAGGGCTGCAACCGCATCAGGTGGATGCGGTCGTCCGCCTCGATCAGGTAGCTGTAGCGCTGGGAGGAGGCGCTTGTGCGCCCGCGCAGTGCCTCGAACACGCGCTGGCCCATCTCGTGATCGAGATGCCATCGCCGTTCCTGGCGCCGATGGAGGCATTCCTCGCACAGGTGGATCGCCTTCCGCCGGTTCTCGGCTCCGAGCCCGAGCTCGTTGAACCGTCGGACGCGGCCACCGCGGGTCGAGCGAGCACCGCAGGCATCGCAGACGGCGGCTGGGGGCATGGCGGCCCCTCCCTGGGGACGCCTAGAAAGGACCTCCCCGGCCCGAACATGCACCCGTTCAGGTGCCGCGGGCCTGCAGCTTCTCCTCTTCGTCCATCGCCTCGACGTTCTGGCCGCTCATGGCCGAACCCAGGCCCTTGGAGACGTCGACGACCCGGTCGGCCTCGTCGAAGTGCGTCGTCGCCTCGACGATGGCGCGGGCTCGCGGCTCGGGGTCCTGGCTCTTGAAGATGCCGGACCCGACGAAGACGCCGTCGTTGCCCAGCTGCATCATGAGCGAAGCGTCGGCGGGTGTCGCGATGCCGCCGGCGGCGAAGTCCACGACCGGCAGCCGGCCCTCGCGACGGATCTCGACCAGGACGTCGAAGAGGCCCTCGGTGATCTCCTCGCCGGTCTCGCCGGCGAAGATGGCCTCGCCTTGGCCCTCGCGCTCGAGGCCCTGCTCCTCGCGGGCGGAGTGCTGGAGCTGGTGGAACGGTTCGGCGTAGTGCTCGGCCAGCTCGTACAGCTCGTCCTTGCCCATCTCGTCCAGCCGGTCGATGGCGTCCTGCATCAGGCGGCGGTGGCGGACGGCCTCGACGATGTTGCCGGTCCCCGCCTCGCCCTTCGTGCGGATCATGGCCGCGCCCTCGTAGATGCGGCGCACGGCCTCGCCGAGGTTCGTGGCTCCGCACACGAACGGGACGTCGAAGTCCTGCTTGTCGATGTGGAAGAACGGGTCGGCGGGCGTGAGGACCTCGGACTCGTCGATCATGTCGACGCCCAGCTCCTCGAGGAGCTGTGCCTCGACGGAGTGGCCGATGCGGGCCTTGGCCATGACGGGGATCGTGACGGTGTCGAGGATCTGCTCGATGACCTCGGGGGAGCTCATGCGAGCGACACCGCCCTCGGCGCGGAGATCGGCCGGGACGCGCTCGAGCGCCATGACGGCCACGGCGCCGGCCTCCTCGGCGACGCGGGCTTCCTCGGGCGTGGTGACGTCCATGACGACGCCGCCCTTCTGCATCCGAGCGAACCCTCGCTTCACGAGGTCGGTCCCGTGGCGCAACTCCTCGATGTCGAGGTTCTGGCCCATCACCAGGGGGATAGCCTTGCAAGATAAAGGCGTTGCCCCGCTCCCCTCTCGTCCAGGGAGGCCACCGGGCCGTCCCAAGAGGAAGAAGACTTAACAACGCGAGGCGATGGCGAGGTGTGAGCAAGCTCCGACGGAGCACCGGCGGTGAGCCCGCCGGCCGTCGACGAGCAGGAGGCTGGCGATGACCGAGTTCGGCTCCAGCGAGCCGTTCACGCTCGGGGTCGAAGAGGAGTTCCAGATCCTCGACCCCGAGACAGGCGAGCTCGTGTCCCGCATCGACGAGGTCATGGGCAAGGCCGGGCCCGGCATCGAGGAGAACCTGCAAAGCGAGCTGTTCCAAGCCCTCGTCGAGACGACCTCGGACATCTGCGCCGACATCGACGAGCTGCGCGAGGACGTCAGCCGGCTGCGCGGCGCCCTCATCGACACGATGGCCGACAAGGGCTACACGATCGCCGCCGCCGGCACGCACCCCTTCGCGCTGTGGGAGGAGCAGGACTACACCGACCGGCCGCGCTACGACGAGCTGATCGACGACGTGCAGTGGCCGGCCAAGCGCGAGCTGATCTTCGGCCAGCACACGCACGTCGCCGTCGAGAACGCGCCCCAGGCCATCTACATCAACAACGGCCTGCGCCCGTTCTTGCCGATCTTGCTCGCCCTCTCCTCGAACAGCCCCTTCTGGCGCGGCGTCTCCACGGGGCTGAAATCCACGCGCGTCCGCATCTTCGACGCCCTGCCCCGCACCGGGATCCCCCGCGAGTTCTCGAGCTTCGCGGACTTCCAGGCGGCCCTCGACACGCTCGCGGCCGGCGGCTCGATCGAGGACGTCACGAAGATCTGGTGGGACGTGCGCCCGAGACCCGATATCGGTACGGTCGAGGTGCGCATCCCGGACCTGCCGACGACGGTCGACGAATCGATCGCCGTCGCCGCGCTCACCCAGGCGCTCGTCGTGCGCCTGGCCCGGGACTTCGAGCAGGGCGAGGAGCGTCCGATCCAGCACATCCCCGAGGTCATCGACGAGAACCGCTGGCGGGCCCTCCGCGACGGGCTCGAGGCCGATCTGATCCGCGTCGGCGACGATGGCGAGGTCGAGACGATGTCCGTCGAGAGCGCCGTCAAGGACACGCTCGCGCTCGTCGACGATGTCGTCCAGGACCGGGGCCTCAAGGAGGAGATGGCCACGATCGAGGAGATCGTCCAGCGCGGCGAGACCGGCGCCGACCGCCAGCTGCGCATCTACGAGGAAACGGGCGAGTTCACCGAGGTCATGAGCGACCTCGTCGAGCGGACCCCGCCCTAGACTGCCGGCGATGCTTGGGTTAGGCTCTCGCCGCCCTCAGGCGGTGAAAGCGCGGAGCCGAGACGAAGGTTCGCCCGGATCGAAGATCCGGACTCTCGCGAGGATCCGCC
>PXUB01000003.1 GCA_003009755.1 Thermoplasmatales archaeon SW_10_69_26 | reverse complement strand
CCCCCCCTCCGGTCTGTGGTGCTGGCGGGCAACCAACCACCCCCGCAGCCTACACGAAGCACTAACCAACCTCCACGCACATGACTGTGATGTCCGGCCCGCCGGGGGCGACGGCTCGGGCGAACCCAGGAATCCAGGCAACCCGGTCTAAGCGGTCCACCACGGCCGCAATCGAACACGAAGCCCACCCGGGAACGCCAGTGCCGCAAGCCCCCAAAGACGTCTCCTACACCGTCATCGGGGGGGAAGCGGTCATGAAGCCGACCCCCGGCGAGCCAGACGCTTAATCTTCAACCGCTTGTTCTCCGCCGTCGCCTCACTCCCCCACCGACACTCCTCGCCCTTCGTCCAGACCGCATAGATCGTGTTGCACATCTTCCCCCGAGCATGTCCAAGAGCATTGCTGCGAGGCTTGCCCTTGCCCCGCTGCTTGCGATAGATCGCCTTCACCGGATTCTCGCCCTTCGTCTTCACTGCCGCCGACTCCGCCGCGATCCCCACCGCCGCCTTCACCCGCTTGTTGCACCGACGCACCGGCCCCTCCTGCCGCGCCGGCCCACCACTCTGCCGATTCCGGGGAGCTCCACCCGCGTAGGCTCGAAAGTGCCCGATCGTGTCGAAGCGCTCCATCGACCCGACCTCGAAACGCAACACCGCCGCATTATGCAGCCCTACGCCGGGGATCGAGACGAGCCGATCCACGATCGCATCATCCACGATCAACCCGGCCACCATCTCATCCAACTCCTCGACCCGCGGCTCGAGAGCCTCGATCTGCGCCAAGTGCGCCTCCATCAACGACCGCTTCTTTGCGTCAAGATCCTGCTCACGCAGCCACGCTCGTCCCTTCTCCCCGTACAATGCATCCGAGCCGAACGGCGGATCGATCCCCTCCCGACGCAGATACGAGCCCAACCGCTGCTTGGCCTGCGTACACTGCTCGACCACGTCTTTGCGCGCCCGAATCAACTCGCGCGCCTCGAGCACGTCCGGGTCGGGGATGTGGACCTCGGGGAACTTGTCGATCCGAAGAAGATCCGCGATCTCGAAGGCGTCCTTGCCGTCGAACTTCTGATCGCACTGCCAGATCGTCTTCATCCGCTGCGAATCGCCCAACCGGACGGTGTAGCCTCGCTCGACCATGAAATCGTGCACCGGGTAGGCCAACGTGCCAACCTCGAGCCCGATCGGATCCTCGGGGGTGAGGAGTTCGGTCAACTCCTCGTAGCCCGCCTCGTTGTTCGCAAGCTCGTCTCGGTGAACGACGTCGCCCGTCTCGTCCACCACGCACAGGTCCAAGCGGTTGTTGCTGATGTCGATGCCGGCGTAGCGCATCCTGTCTCCTCCAGGCAGGCCGCGGTGCGCGGCCCCGTGCGAATCGGGGCCGCGCCTGAAGGAGGTTGATCTCAGCCAGCACCACCGGTCAGCCCCGGTGGAGGGGAAGGCTGCGATCGCCAGCCGACCTCGACACCGACGGCTAGGGAGGGGCGACCCGAAAGCAACACCCTCCGAAGGAGCTCGCTCGGGCAACGGCATGGTCACGGTTCGACCTTTCCCGCCTGTCCTCCGCTACTCCCACCTCTTCTTCGCATCTCGATCCCTGAGCTGTCCCCCCTCCCCCTTCTCTGTGCCTCCGTGCCTGTGTGGCTCTGTGTGCTCACCGCCAACCGCGCGCGCCACCACCTCAGGTCTCGTGCCAAAGGCGCGTGTCGGGGTGGATGTCGGCCCAGGCGAACCAGAAGCAGTCGACGACGGGGGCGGGCTCGAGGTGTCGGTTGCCCTCGCGGCCGTGGTAGCTGTCCCAGCGCTCGCCGCGGGGTCCGACGAGGTAGCCGTCTTCGTCGACAGTGAAGGTCCTGTCGCCGGTCCACCAGGCGACGGTGCGGCCGCGGACGACGCCGAGGATGACGTCCTCGCCGCCGACGGTCTCGATCGTCAGGCCGACCTCCTCGAGGTCCCAGCGCCGGATCGCCAGCGCGTCGTCCCCGTGGGCGAGGCCGACCACGCGGCGCTTGCGAGGTATGCGCTCGTCCTCGTGCTCGGGCTCGAACAGCGTCTGGTCGCTGTCGGGGTAGCCGGGGTTGGCGCGGGACTCGTACTGGATGGCGCGGTGGCGGCCCGGGCGCGAGAGCACGAGGCCGTCGGGGTAGCGTTGGCGGAACCAGCCGTAGGTGGTCCGCCAGGTGGGCACGTAGGCCAGCTGGGTGCATTGGAGCTCGCCGTGGAGGGCCCGGCCGAGGATCTGGGGCCACAGGCTGCCGGTCTCGCGGTCCTTCATGACGAGATCGTTGCGGTACAGGCGGCCGCTGACGAGGAATGATAGCTCGCGGTCACCGACGCGTCGATCCCACGCGATGCCGGCGCCGGACAGCGGGCAGAAGGTGACGGCGACGGGGTGGCCGGCGATCTCGTCGTCGACGATCTCGTGGTAGTCGAGCACCCGCAGCGGGTAGCATCGGGCTTGGTCGTCGACCTCGACGACGATGACGGGGTCCTCGCTGCGCAGCCAGCGACCCTCGCCGAACTCGGGGTCGTCGAGGGCGGGGATCTCGCCCTCGGCGGCACCGCGGGGCATCTGGTCGTCGAGGTCCTCGAGCCCGGGATCGGGCGAGGCCAGGCTGGCGGCGAACAGGAACCGGACGTCGGGCATCGTGGCCCCGAACGAGCCCCGCCTTGTTAACGGTCCCGCGAGCCTCGGTCAGCTCTCGGTCGCGTTCGGGGGCTCGGCGTCCAGCGGTTCGAGCGCGCCGTCGCCGACGAGCGCGGAGCCCTCGGTGAGCGTGCCGACGAACCCGATGCCCTCCTCGCGCACCGACTCACCGGTCTGCTCGCACGTCTCGAGGCAGACGTCGACGAAGGCGGCCCACGGGCGACCGTCGTCGTCGATCGTGACGTCGATGAAGTCGCCGATGCCGGCGTCGTTGGCCGCCCGGCACCGCGTGCCGCCGCACTCGCCCCGGGCCAGCGGGTTGTCGGGATCGTTGGCGGTGACGGTCGTGACGGTCGGCTCGGCGGTGCGGGCGTCGAGCACGGTCGTGATGTAGCCGTTCCAGGTCGCGTTGGCCGACACCTCGCCGTAGCCGCTGGCGGCGGTCTCGGTGCCGACGTAGGCGAGCGCGACGGAGCCGTTCGCGCCGGCCGCGATCGTGGGGTGGCTGGTCAGCTCGACGTCGGGCGGTGTGACGTCGACGGGCTCGCTCCACGTCCGGCCCTGGTCCTCGCTGTAGGCCAGGTAGGCGTGCAGGTCCTCGCCGATCCAGTGGGCGAACACGTTGGCTTGGTCGTCGGTGGCGATGGCGACCTCGTGGCCGACCGAGGGGACCTCGGTCGTGATCTCGACGGTCTCCCAGGTGAGACCGTTGTCCTGGCTGATGGCTAGGGTGGGCGTGCCGCATTGGCCCTTGGGGAGGTAGGCGGTGCCCTCGGGACCGGTCGTGCCGTGGGCGTGCAGGCCGCCGCAGAAGCTGCCGTCGGCTTCGGCGCCGGGGTAGACGGTGCGGAACGGGCTCCAAGTCACGCCGCCGTCGAGGCTGGTCGCGCACGCGCTGTCGGCGACCCGGTTGACGCACAGGTAGACGACGTTCTCGTAGGCCGTCGTCTCGAGCGTCGTCGGGTCGCCGGCGAAGATCGTCGGGTGGTCGAGGACCGGCGGTTGGCCGCAACCGGCCGGGTTGTTGACCCAGGAATCGCCGGCGTCGTCGCTGAAGCGGACCCAGTTGCAGTTGAGCCCGATCATGTCGAGGTTGTAGACGCGGTCGGTCTCCTCGTCGACGTACACGTAGGGGTCGCCGGTCTCCGGCGGGACCGACACGGGACCGACCGAGCCGGTCACGTCCTCCCACGTCTCGCCGTCGTCGGTGCTGCGCAGGATCGAGGAGTACTCGGTGTCGGGCGGTGGGTCCTCCTCGGTGAGCTCGCCCCTGCCGGTGTTGGACACGAACAGCGTGCCCTCGCTGGTGACGCCGATCGTCGGCTCGAACAGCGGACCCGGGACGGGCAGACCGATGCCGACCGGCAGCTCGCCGGTGGCGTTGCCGAGCGCCGAGCTGGCGTTGGTGCCGGCGACGTAGACCTCGGCCGGGTTGCCGACGGTCGGCTCGGGCTCGGTCACGTTGTCGGTTGCGTTCTGCGCCTGCACCGTGTCGTCCCGGGTGGTCCCGATGCAGCCGGCCAGCGGGGCCGCCAGCACGAGGACTGCCAGGGCGAGGGGGAGGCGAGCCGACACCTCGTCCACCTCGGATCAGTCGTCCCCGGTCGCGTTCGGGACGTCGTCGGGGGTGACCAGCGGGTCGAGGGCCTGGGTGGGGTCCTCGAGCGAGGGGCCTTGGTTGACGGTGCCGACGAAGCCGACGCCGACGTCGCGGCCGGCGGAGGGATCGTCGACGCAGTCCTCGGTGCAGGTGTCCACGAGGGCGGCCCACGGGCGACCGTCGTCGTCGATGACGACGTCGATGAAGTCGCCGAGCGAGCCGCCTTCGTCGCCGAAGCAGCGGTTGCCGGAGTTGCAGTTGCCGCGAGCGATCGGGTCCTCGGGGTCGTTGGCGGTCGTCGTGAGGAACGCCGGCTCCTCGCTGGTGGCGTTCGTGACCGTCGTGATGTAGGCGTTCCAGGTCGTCTCCTCGTCGGCGTCCTCGAAGCTGTCGATGTCGTCGGTCGTGGCGACGTAGGACAGCGCGACGGAGCCGTCACCGGTGGCGGCGATCGTCGGGAACTGGGTCAGGCTGGTGCCGGGCGGGTCGACGTTGACGGGGTCGCTCCAGGTCTGCCCCTTGTCGGTGCTGTGGGCCAGGTAGCCCTCGTTGTCGTCGTTGTACCAGAAGGCGTAGACGGTGCCCTCGTCGTCGGTGGCGATGGCGACCTCATGGTCGCCGGCCTCGACCTCGGTGGAGATCTCGTGCAGCTGCCACGTGGCGCCGTCGTCGGTGCTGACGGCGACGGTGGGCAGGCCGCAGTGGCCCTTGGGCAGGTAGGCGGTGCCGTTGGGACCGGTGGTGCCGTGGGCGTGCAGGCCGCCGCAGAAGCCCTCGGCCTCGCTGGCGACGCCTTGGTCGGCGCCGGGGTACACGGTCGTGAAGGGTCGCCAGGTCACGCCGCCGTCGAGGCTCGTCGTACAGGCGCTGTCGGCGACGCGGTTCACGCACAGGTAGACGACGTTCTCGTAGGCCGTCGTCTCGAGCGTCGTCGGGTCGCCGGCGAACAGGGTCGGGTGGTCGAGCACGGGGGTCTCGCCGGCCTGCGGGCGCGGCGTCCACGTTTCGCCCTCGTCGTCGCTCCAGCGGATGTAGTTGCCTTGCAGGCCCTGCATGTCGAGGTTGTAGATGCGGTCGGTCTCCTCGTCGACGTACACGTAGGGGTCGTTGCTCTGCGGCGGGCTGGAGACGGGACCGACCGAGCCGGTCACGTCCTCCCACGTCTCGCCGTCGTCGGTGCTGCGGAGCAGCGAGGAGTAGTCGGTGCCGGCGGAGCCGCCGAGGTTGGACACGAAGATGTTGCCCTCGCTCGTGACGCCGATCGTCGGCTCGAAGACGTTCTCCTCGTCCAGGTCCATGTGGCGGTCGATCCCGCTGGGGGCCGGGACGCCCTCGGCGAGGACGTCCTCGGCGTCGATCTCGGTGGCGCTATCCCCGTCCGCGACGTAGGCTTGAGCGGGGTTGCCGGGCGTGTCCACCTCCTGGGTCGGATCTTCGGCCGATTGCGATCCGATCTCATCCGTCTGCTGGCCGATGCATCCGACCAGCGGGACGGTCAGCATCGTGAACGCGACGACGAGAACGAGGCGGCTGTTCATGAGAACCTCTCGGTATCACACGAACGCAGACGGCTTAAGAGTGTTCCGGCGCATCCCTCACCCAGTCCGACCCGCCTGGACCCGGCCCTCCGCCTCGGCCTGCAGCCGCTGGGCCCCTCGACCATCACCCCCACCCGCTGGCGCCTACTCGAGCCGGACGTCGCGGGACCCGGTATGGATCGGCCAGTGCTCGCCGTGGTGATGGGTGACGTCGCTTTCCACCATCCCCCAGGGCCGCACGCCCTGCTCGATCGTCTCCCGCTCGGGGTTCGCCTGGCCGGCGAGCGCGCATCCGGTCGCGGCCACGCACGTCTCCAGCGCCTCCAGCGAGTAGCCACCTTCCAGCACGGCGCCCACCGGCCAGCGGGGGTGCCGCAGGCGCTCGATCGCCTCGTGGAAAGTGTCCGAGACGAGGTCGAGACCACCGACGGGGTCCTTGCGGTGGGCGTCGAACCCGGCGCTGACGAGCACCGCGTCCGGGTCGAAGCTCTCCAGCACGGGCACGATGACGCGTTCGATCAGCTCGAGCCAGCCGGCGTGCCCGGTGCCGGCGGGGACGGGCAGGTTCACGGTGTAGCCCTCGCCGGGTCCGGTGCCTGTCTCGTGGGCCAGGCCTGTCCCCGGGTAGAAGGGGGATTGGTGGATGCTGGCGTACAGGACGTCTGGGCGGTCGGCGAAGATCGCCTGCGTGCCGTTGCCGTGGTGGACGTCGACGTCGACGATGGCGACCCGGTGGCCCTCGCGGGTGAGCGTCTCGGCCGCGAGCGCGACGCTGTTGAACAAGCAAAAGCCCATCGCCTCGGCGGGCTCGGCGTGGTGGCCGGGCGGGCGCGCGACGGCGAACGCCGGCTGGCCGTCCATCGTCCGGCGGGCGACCTGCACGGCGGCGCCGGCGCTGCGGCGGGCCGCCTCCCAGCTGTCCGGCAGGGCGTAGGTGTCCGAATCGATCCACTCGCCCGCTCGGGCCGCCCGCTCGACGTCCTGGACGTGCTGGCTCGTGTGCACCGTCGCCAGCTCGTCGGTGTCGGCCTCCCGAGCCTCGACCCGGTCGACGTCGGGGATCGCCTCGGTGCCGGCCAGCGCGGCGGGGAGCCGCTGTGGTCGCTCGGGATGCCCGCTGCGTCGATCGTCCGGCGGGGCGTGAGCCTCGCAGGCCGGATGCGTGACGATGGCGAGGGACACGCCAGCGCAAGCTGCTCGCCCGTGAAGGGCCTTGCCCGCGCGTCGGTCCGACAGGGCGACCTGCCCGCGCGATGTAAGGATAAGAGACGGGGGGGACCACCAAGGACGCGAAGGGACGCCAGGGCACAACGGGGAGCAGCTGCCGTGACAAGGCCGCCCGGCGGCGAGTCACAGGGCCTTCGTGGCCTTGGCGATCCTTCGTGTCCTTCGCGGCCCCTGCTTAACGAGACAGCCCGAGCTGCCCGGGCCCCAATGCTTATGCGTGGGCCTCGCCTGGTCTCGTCAGCCTCGAGGTTGCTCCCGGGCCCTGCCAGGCTCGCGAGGGAATTCGGGGCTGAAACACCCCCACGAGGGAAGCACCATGGCACAAAGTGCACGCATCTCGCTGGCCGGCATCGACCACGACAAGCTCGAGGAGGTCTGCGGACAGATCCAATCCATCGCCGAACGGACCGGTGTGGCGATGCGCGGACCCGTCCCGCTCCCGACGAAGCGCCTGACCGTCCCCACGCGCAAGGCCCCCGACGGCGAGGGCTCGGAGACGTGGGATCACTGGGAGATGCGCGTCCACAAGCGGCTGATCGACATCGACGCCGACGAGCGCGCCCTGCGCCAGCTGATGCGCATCCAGGTCCCCGACAACGTCAACATCGAGATCATGCTGAGGCAGTAAGGCCGATACCCCACGGCCTTCCTCGGCTCGGCTCCGGCCCGTTGTCGATCCGCGAGGGCTACCATCCGTGGCAACCCTCCGAGACAACAGAGGCTAAACCTATCCAAAGCCTTCAACAGAGCCGCGGGAGGCTATCGAGTGGAGCTCGCCCGATCGCTGGCCGGTATCGTCTGCCTCACCTCCCTCTTGCTGGGAGGCGGACTCGTAGGATCTGCCGCGAACGCTGCGACAGCAGCGGCACAGGATGATTGTGGCACCGGCAGCGACGCCGAGTTCCCTGGTGCCTACCTCGAGCCTCCCGTCCTCCGATGCCAGGGAGGCATCGACGGCGCCAACGGGGACGACGAGGACTGGTATCGGGTCAATGCAACCGGTGACCAAACCCTCATGTTCGTTTCCCAGAACCCGGAAGGGGCTCCGGGCGGCCCCGACTTCTGCCTGTATGCCCCCGGGTATGATTTCCAGGCCGAGGCGGGGTACATGACCTGCCAGACCGACACGCCTTGGCGGAGCAACTTCACCCGCAAGTTCATTTACCAGCCCGTGAACCAGACGGGGAGCTGGACGCTCCGGATCGAGGCGGAGAGCTACAATCTGTCGGTGACGCGGTACGAGCAGGTGGAACGCGGGTCCTTCCTGGTCGGTCAGGACCTGGAGACGGGGCCGGCGCCGGTGGGCCTTAGTCGGGTTGCCGGTCCGGGTTCCGCAAGCGGTGTCGACGGTGACTGGGTCAAGCTGGACTCCCCGGCGACAGGGGAACAGCGGCTTCGGTTGACGAACGAGGATCTGCGTGTGGGCGGGTTCCGTCCTCCGGTGGGACTCGAATCACCGCTGCATGCGGATTTCTACACGGAGGAGTTGGACCGGATCGAGGGCACCCACTGCGAGCAGGCACGGGACTTCCCGCGGGTGTGTTTCCCGCCGGACGGCGCGGCGTGGGTGTACGTGACCTCGGACCAGAACGTCGGCATCGACTACACGCTTCGATACCTGTACTAGGGATCGGTACCTCCAGCTTCGGTTGAGCCTCCGCAACCTCTCCCCTGAGACCTGCATCGAAAAGGCAACCCTTTTGATGCGGCCGGCCGTCAAGGGAGAACGAGGGATGGGATGCCCGTAGACGTTCTCTGGACGACGATCGGTTTCGTCGTTGGCGTGGCCGCGACCGCGTTCGCCTTCGAGGTGGCGATCCGTCGCGTCCGCAACGACGAGCGAGCCTCGCTCACGAAGGACTGGGACCTCGTTGAGTTCGCGAGCGACGAGCCTCCGGGCATCGTCACGACCTCGCTCGAGGACGTGAACGTGCCGCACGGCAGCCGCGTGCTCGTCGCCCCCGGCGCCAAGCTCCCGAGCTCGATGGAGCAGGATTGCGAGATCCGGATCCACGAGGAGGCGAAGGGCAACTTCGTCGTCGGGTCCGGTCGCGCGATCTTCTGCACCGGCCCGGTGAAGGCCGGCACGCTGGCCCTCGAGACGGTGCACCCGTCCCTCGTCAGCCGCCTGGATCGCTCCTTCCAGAGCCTCTGGGTTCAGGGCCAGCCCTACAAGAAGCAGGTCGAGCCCGACGAGATCGCCCGCAACGAGGGCGCCCACGTCGAGGTCACCGGCCGCGTCACCGAGGTCCTCTCCAGCGGCGAGAAGGCTCTGCTCGACATCGAGACCCCCGACGGCACGTCGGGCCAGGGCCGCGTGTCCGTGCCCGCCAAGCTCCCGATCGAGGAGGGCACGACCTACCGCTTCGACGGCAACGTCGTCGAGGAGGGCGGCCGCCGCGTGCTGAAGGCCGAAGAGGTCGAGGAGAAGCCGCGCCAGGCCGCCACCGTCTGAGGCCGCTTGCGTTCGCGGGGACCGACGCCGGCTGCGAGCACGCGTCGGTCCCCGGTTGCTCACCCCTCGGGTGAGGTTGCGAACACCTTCTTCTTGAGACCCCGCTTGGGGTCCACGTGTCCCTGCGCATCGACCAGGTCACCGTGCTCGACCCCGCTCCTCAGGGCCCCAGAATCCGCGAGGACGTGTCCGTCGTCGTCGACGAGGGCCGCGTCCGCGAGATCGGGCAGGCCCGGCCCGAGGCCGATCGCGTCATCGAGGGCGGGGGCGACCTGCTCGTGCCGGGTCTGGTGAACGCGCACGGGCACGCCGCGATGACGGTGCTGCGTGGCTACGCCGACGATCTGCCCCTGCAGCCGTGGCTCGAGCGGGCGATCTGGCCCGTCGAGGCCCACCTCACGGGCGATCACGTGCACGCCGGGGCTCGGTTGGCGGCCGCCGAGATGATCGAGGCGGGCATCACGGCGTTCGCGGACATGTACCTGTTCGCCGAGGACGTGGCCCGAGCCGCCGAGGAGGCCGGGCTGGCCTGCCTGGCCGGCGCCTCGATCGTCGACCAACCCACAGCGGAAGGCCGCCCCGAGGAGGTGCTGGCCAACACGAAGACCCTCCTGCGAGAGCGTCCGCCCGGCGAGGGCCGCGTGCGGGCGAGCCTGGCGCCCCACGCCGTGTACTCGACGAGCGCCGAGACGTTGGAGACGGTGGCCGAGCTGGCCGACGAGCACGGGGCCAGCATCCAGATCCACGTCGCGGAGACGATGCAGGAGGTCTACGAGGCCGAGGCCGAGCACGGTCTGCGACCGCTGGCTCACCTGGACGAGCACGGCTGCCTGACCGAGCGATCGATCCTCGCCCACTGCGGCTGGATGACGCGGGCCGAGGCCGAACGCGTCGCCGACGCCGGCGCCAGCGTGGCCCATTGCCCGACGGCGAACCAGAAGCTGGCGACCGGCGGCACCACGCCCGTGCCCGAGCTTCTCGCCGCCGGCGCCACGGTCGCGGTGGGAACCGACGGGCCGGCGAGCAACAACCGCATCGACGTGTTGCAGGAGGCCAAGCGCGCGGCGTTGACGCACAAGCACCACCGCTGGGACGCCGAGCAGCTGCCCGCCGGGCAGGCCTTGGCGATGGCGACCCGCGCCGGTGCCCACGCGCTGGGGTTCACCGACGCCGGCCGCGTCCAGCAGGGAGCCTGGGCGGACCTCGCGTTGCTCGACACCGACCGGCCGCACCTTCGACCGATGCACGACCCCGTCTCGCAGGCGGTGTACGCCGCGCGCGGCGGGGACGTGCGGACGACGATCGCCGACGGGGAGGTCGTCTACCACGAGGGCGAGCACGAGCGCCTCGACGTCGGGACGGTCGTGGCCGACGCCGAGCAGGCGGCCACAGATCTCGTCACCGAGGCCGAGGGGTGAGGCCAGCGGCTCGTCGCCGCCAGGTCAGCGCTTCGGCTGCCCTCAGCCCGGGCCCTTGCTCCCTCTGCTTGCCTGTGCTTGGCTCTCCTCTGCGTGTTCGCCCAGCTGCGTCCGCTCAGATCTCGGGGAACTGGGCGAAGCTCGCGAGCCGCTTGGCGCGCTTCTCGATGAGCGATCGGTCGGCGTTCTCGAGCTGGGCGGGGCCGAAGTCCTCGATCACGATCGAGGCGCTGGCGGTGCCGTAGACGGCAGCTTTGCGCAGCGCGTCGTCGTCCATCTCGTCGGCGGCGGCCAGCGTGCCGAGGAACCCGCCAGCGAAGGCGTCGCCGGCGCCGGTGGGATCGTTGACGTCGGCGTGGAGGAAGGCGGGCGCGGAGAACCAGTCCTGGCCGTTGGCGAGCACGCAGCCGTGTTCGCCCTTCTTCACCACGACCACGTCGGGGCCCAGGCCCTGGATGCGGCGCATGGCCTCCGTTAGGTGGGGGGTGTCGGCCATCTCGCGCGCCTCCTCGTCGTTGATCAGCAGCGCGTCGACGCGAGCGAGCACGTCCTTGAGGGCCTCGGGCTTGCCCTCGATCCAGAAGTTCATCGTGTCGGCGGCGACGAAGGGGTCGCCCTCGAGCTGGTCGAGGATCTCGAGCTGCAGCTCGGGGTCGACGTTGGCGAGGAACACCTGGTCCACGTCGCGGGCGTCCTCGGGGATGTGCGGGTCGAAACCCTCGAGCACGTTGAGGTCGGTAGCGTGCGTGGTCCGGGTGTTCATGTCGTAGTGGTACTCGCCGGACCAGTGGAAGGTCTCGCCGTCTTCGATGACCTCGATCCCGGAGAGGTCGACCCCGCGGTCGCGGAGGAACGTGAGCTCGCCCATCTCGAAGTCGCCGCCGACGACGCTGACGACGTGCGTCGTGGTGAACAGGCTGGCGGCGCTCGCGAAGTACGTCGCCGAGCCGCCCAGGGCTTTCTGCACGTCCTCGAAGGGGGTCTCGACGGTGTCGTAGGCGACGGTCCCGGCGACCAGCACGTCGGCGGCGTCCTCGGCCATCCAGTCTCGCAAGCGTGGGGCTGCGAAAAACGTTCTGGCCTCAGGCGGGCGGGTCGGGGTCGACGAGCTGGTGCTCGGTGACGGACCACTCCCCGCGGTCGCGCTGGAACGTGGACGCGGTGTCCAGGACATCGATGCGGCGTTGGAAGCCGGGCGCGTCCAGCACGAGCGACTCGTACTCGCCGCCTTCGCCGATCGGGTGGACGCCGTACGCGGCTTCGAGGTCGGCCAGGTCCTCGAGGGCGTCCTCGTCCAGGCGGCGGCCCAGCCAGTGCTCCGCGAACCCGTAGGCGGCCACCGTCGAGAAGCGGACGTCGTAGCCGCCGGTGACGAGCAGGTCGAGGATCTGCCAGGGGTCCTTGCGCCACAGCGGGGTGTGGACCTTGAGCCCGACCTCCTCGGCGGCGCGTTCGACGCGCACGCGCTGATACTCGGACGCGACGGCGCCGGCCACGATCGTCTCCGCGCCTCGGTCGTGGGCGGCTTGGAAGGCGTCGACGAGGATCTCGGTCTCGGTCTCCTTGCCGGGCGGGGCCTCGAGCTCGATCGGCTCCAGGCCGAGGGCCTGGACCTGGGCGACGGCGACGTCGAGGTTGGGGACGTGGAACATGTGGCTGTCGGGATCGGTGGGCCGGATCACGATGCCGGCCACCGGCTCGAAGCCGTCCTCGCGGGCCAGGTGGTGGGCCAGGCAGCTGTCCTTGCCGCCGCTGACGAGCGTGGCGTACCGCACGAGCCTCCAACGGGGAGCGTAGGTTGAAGGTTCCGCCGGCGGACGGGCGCACGTTTATCGCGGGGGCCGGCGTTAGGCGTTGGTGATGGAGTTCAACCGATCCGTGACGTGGGGGACGTTCGTGGCGGTCATCGCCCTGGCGACGATCGCGATGGTCGCCTTCGTGCCGATGACGACCAGCACGATCTTCATGATGGTGCTGCCCTCGATGGTCGTCTTCGGCCTCTTGATGATGTGGCTGGGGATGCAGCACGGCGAGTTCCGCGCTCGGCCCTAGTCCGCGTCGGCGTCCTCCAGCTCCTCGCGCGTCGTCGGCCAGGGGGCTTGGCCCTTGGCGGGCTGGCCGCGCGCCATGCGGGTGTCGCGTAGCGCGGGGCGTTTGCGGCGGGCCAGGTCGACGTGGTCGAGGTCCAGCTCCGCGGTGAGCACGGTCTCGTCTCGGCCGGCGGGCTCGATCAGGGTCTCGCCCAGCGGGCTGATCGCCTGCGAGCCGCCGCCGAACGTGATTTCGCCCTGCGTGCCCACGAGGTTGCCGTAGAGCACGAAGCTCGTCGTCTCGAGGGCGCGAGCGGGGAGCACGGCCTCGAAGTAGTCGCTGCTCGTCGTGGGTCCAGCCGAGATCGTGGCGAGCACGTCGGCGCCGCGCATCGCCAGGTCCTTGGTGATCTCGGGGAAGAACAGGTCGTAGCAGATGGCGATGCCGAGCGTGACGTCGCCGAGGTCGACGATCAGGCCGCGGTTGCCGGGTTCGAAGACCAGTCCTTCCTCGAACACGTCGAACGTCGGCAGGTGCACCTTGTCGTAGGCGTGGCGCTGGCCGTCGGGGGCGAGGAGGAAGGCGCTGTTGTGCGTGCCGTCCTCGCCCTGACGGGGGCCGCCGATCAAGATCGCTGTCCCCTGCTCGCGGGCGGCTCGGGCGAGCTCGTCGAGCACCGAGCCGTCGAGATCGAGCGCCAGCTCGCGGTGGCGTTGGCCAGCCGTGTACCCGGTGAGGAACAGCTCCGGGAACAGGACGAGGTCGGCGTCGGGTCCGTGCTCGGCGACGTCCTCGAGCGCCTGGGCGAGGTTGGGCTTGACCTCGCCGACGGTCGAGGCGCGCTGGCATAGCACCACTCGCATACGTCCCGATGAGGGGGTGGGAGGGTTTGAGGCTTCCGCTGGGCACCGCGTTCAAGGGGTCGGCCGAAACCCTCATACCGTGACCTTGTGATGGATTCCCATGCGTCTGGAGGGGCGCGAGGCCGACCTGGGAGGTCCGCCACGGTGAGAACGAAGGCGATCATCGTTGCACTGCTGTTGATCGGCAGCGTGCTGCCCAGCGTGGGCGCACGCCACTTGAGCGCAGGCTACGAAGACACGGTCGGGCTGGGCGCCGAGGAGAATCCCGACGACCCAACCGTCCCCCAAGAGGCCTACGAGCGCGGGGTCGCGACCGAGGACTGCTACGAGTCCGAGGGCGAGATCTCCGCCGAGGCCGCCCGAGAGGCCACCGCCGGGGACGCCTTCTGCGGGGAGCTGGTCTACCACGAGGGGACGGGTCTCCAGCAAGCCGGACCCTCCGACCAAGAGCTGTTGGCGGAGGGGATCGGCGGGTTCGACGTCCACGTGGCCAACTACATGGGGACGGCGATCGAGCGGTTCAACCAGCCGTTCGTCGACCCCGTCTGGCAGGGCGTCCACGACGTCGGTCAGGAGCTGGGTCTCACCGACAGCGCCGACGACGCCGACGACGAGGACGGCGACCGCACCCAGGCCTACCACGTCGCCGTGCACTACCCGTTCGCCACGCACGTCGTCCAGTCCCAGACGGGCGCCTGGGAGATGAACGGCCCGATGTCCCAGGAGCCCTACCAGGCGTTCGTCGGGTTCCTGTACGACGACGAGGGCAACCCGATCAGCGGCGAACGGCTGAAATCGATGATCGGCGCCGCGGACATCCCCGACAGCGCCGTCCCGGCGGTCTGCGGGTTCGAGCCGTTCGGGGACTTCGCCGCGATCAACAACATCGGCTCGTGCGGGATCGAGCTCACCTACTTCGGGCCCCGGGACTCCGATACGGAGTTCCGCAGCTACGACGAGGAGTGCAAGAGCCCGGCCTACGTCTGCAGCCCGGCCTCGGGCGGAGCCTGGCACGGCCGCATCCAGTGCCCGGCGACGTGCACCGGGAACTCGGAGTTCAACTACGAGATCCTGCACTGGGTGGCGGGCCCGGTGCTCGAGCAGGACTGCAACGGGCGAGCACCCGGCTTCGCTCTCGATCCCAAGGCCGGATCCTCGCTGCCCTACATGGCGCACGACCTCGACGTGTACTCGCCGACCGCCTCCGCCGTCGAGCAGGCCTCGTTCCCGACGACGTGGACGTGGGCCAACGACGGCGCGGACACCGTCCAGCAGGATGTCGAAGAGCGGGCCGGCGACGTCCTGTCCAACGCTCCCGACCTCCCCGGCGGTCCAGACCTGTCGTCGGTCGACGAGGCGCAGACGCTGGTCACCAAGGCCGACCGCGTCGAACCCAACGCCGAAGCGGCCGGCACTCTCGGGGACACCAGCCAGTCGCTGACGGACGATGCCCTCGAGCGCAGCATCACCGAGTGTCAGGCGCTGACGAGCTCGGAGGAGGTCGACACGGTGGACGACTGGGTGGACATCGTGGACGGTGACGTCGCCCTCGGCGTGACCGGCGAGCGCTCCGGCAGCGGGCTGGAGAACTTCGCCGGCGCCGACCTGGCCGGGTTCGGCACCGGCAACGACGGGTTGTACCTGACCTCGGCCGACCACCAGGACAGCGCCAACCGACCCGGGCCCGGCACGATGTGGACCGAGGGCAAGGTCGGCATGTTCACCGATAAGAACGACGACGGCGACTACGACCAGGCGTTCCTCGGCGCCAAGTACCAGGTCGATGGGATCGAGGGGACCGGCGCCTACCCGCTGCTTTGGGACATGTGGGTCGAGGGCGGCGAGCCCGCGCCTGGGCAGGGCTGCACGGCCGTCGGCGGAGCCACGCACACCGAGATGATGGTCGACGCCGGGTACGGCGCCGACACCGGCCTGGCCCAGCTCGTCTACCTGAACGAGCCCACCACGTTCGTCGACACGGAGACCGGCCAGACGTCCCCCTACCCCGAGGGCAACACGATCTTCGTGCTCGGATCGAACGCGGTGCACGAGCTGTGGAGCCCCGGCGATCCGAGGGCGGACTCGGCGCTCGCCAGCGAGATCGCCTCGAACGTCGCAGACCTGCAGGCCTACGCCGATGCAGCGAACGGTGACGACCCGGCCCCGAACGTCGTGATGCCCGGCGAGGACCTGGGCCTGGACAGCGACTTCGAGACGCAGTGCCGGGAGCCGACGGGCGGCTTCACGTCCGCCCTGTCGTTCGTCCACGACTGCAGCCTCGACTGCTCTGGCGACACGATCGCGACCGTGTACACCTTCGACGTCGCGCGGACCGACGGGACGCTCGGTGGCGGCTCCGAGCTGGGTCAGCCGCCGGTGTTCAGCACGGAGAACACGGACGCCTTCGACTTCGGTCAGGGCCAACAGACGTGGGTCGACGTGGACCCGTTCGACAACGACCCCGACCGCAACCGCGAGACGTCCAGCGCCCCGCCGACCGGCGAGTGAGGGAGCGGGCGGCCGGAGACGGGCTGTAAGGATAAGAAACGGGGGGACCACCAAGTACGCGAAGGGACGCCAGGGCACCAAGCGGAGCAGCTGCCGTGACAACGCCGCCCGGCGGCGAGTCACAGGCCCTTCGTGGCCTCGGCGATCCTTCGTGTCCTTCGCGGCCCCTACTTAACGAGACCGCCGGGGCCGGGGAGGCCAACGCCTTTACCCGGCGTCCTCCTTTCCTCGCGCGTGCCCGCGGTCCCCCACGACTGGCTGTCCTTCGACGTCGACCGTACGCTGAACCTGACGACCGGGTTCCTGGCTGACCGCGTCGACCGCGCGGAGGCCGAGGTGGCCGTCGTGGGCCTCAGCGGTGGCCTGGATTCGGCCACGACGCTGACCTTGGCTGTCGAGGCGCTGGGGCCCGCGAACGTCGAGGCCCTCACGCTACCGGGCCCGACCTCCACGAAGCGGGACGAGCGCCTGGCTCGACAGGCCGCCGAGGCCGCCGGCGTCGAGCTGGACACGATCCAGATCGGCCCCAGCGCGGAGACGTTGGAGGACGAGCTCGGCATCGCGGTCGACCGCACGGTGCGCGGCAACCTGCAGGCCCGCCTGCGGATGGCGGCGATGTACGCCCGCGCCAACGCCCACGACGGGCTCGTGATCGGCACCGGGAACAAAAGCGAGCTGTTGACCGGGTACTTCACGAAGTACGGCGACGGCGGCGTCGACCTGCTCCCCCTGGGCGACGTCTACAAGACCCAGGAGCGGGTGCTCGCGGCCGAGCTGGGCGTGCCCGAGGCGATCCTCGAGCGCCCGCCGACGGCCGGCTTGTGGGAGGGCCAGACCGACGAGGACGAGCTGGGCCTTGCTTACACCGAGCTGGACGTGGTGCTGGCGGGTCTCGAGCGCGGCCAGGCTCGCGAGACGATCGCCGAGGCGGCCGACGTCGGTGGGGACGAGGTGGCCCGGGTCGAAGGGATGGTGGCGGCCAGCGAGCACAAGCGCGCGACGGCGCCGATCGCCGAGCGCGGCGCCGCCTCCGAGAGCTGACTCACGAGCCGTCGGCACCGGAGGGTCGGCGAACGTCGTGGCTGCTGGGGCAGCGCACGTCGAGCCCGTCGCGCTGCAGCGGCTTCGAGCACACCGGGCACTGCGTGTTCTCGGCGAACTCGTCGAGCCAGACCTCGGCCACGTCGGCTTGATCCTCGTCGACCTCGCGCAGCCGCTCGAGCGCCTGCTGGGCCTTCGGGTCCTCGGCCAGCGGGGCCAGGCCCTCGAGGTCGACGCTGTCGGTCGCCTCCGTCTCGAAGTCGATCGGGAGCGAGGCGATCGCCAGGCCCGCCAAAAAGCCCCCGAAGTGGCCGTACCAGGCGACGCTGGTGTCGAGGAACATGTACCCGATGTTCATCGCCAGGAACGCCAGGAGGACGACCATCGCGGGCAGCCACAGGATGATGTAGAACGGCAGCGGCAGCTTCTCGCGGGGATGGCGGACGGCGAACGCGGTTAACACGGCGAAGATCGCTCCCGAGGACCCGACCATCGGGGTCAGGGTGGAGGGCAACGTGACGGCCGTTTGCCCGACGTCGACGTAGGCCAGCCCGACGCCGGCGCCGGCGGCGACGAGCGCCCCGGCCGCGTAGATGCCGAGGAACCACGTCGGGCCGACGCTGTCCTCGAGCGCGGGGCCGGCGGTGAGCAGGATGAACAGGTTGCCGATGATGTGCATGAGGCCGCCGTGCAGGAACGCGTACGAGATCGGCGTCCACCACTCGCCGGCCAGGAACCCGGAGGGCGTAAGCGCCAGCTCGCGCAGGCCCAGCGGGTTGCCCAAGATCGCCTGGTCGAAGAACTGCAGCGCGAACAGGACGATCGTGGATGCGCCGAGGAGGTAGGCCTTCGGCCAGTCGGAGGCGACCAGCATCGCCACGGTGACGGCGACGAGGGCCAGCCCGATCAGCGAGAACGGGTCCGCAGGCAGCAGCGGCACGCATGACGCAGGCCGGTTCCCTCTACAAAGCTGTGCCCGGTAGGCCTAGGCGCTGTGCTGGGTGTCGAAGGCCTCGACGATGTGGCGGAACCGGTCGAGCTCGGTCTCGAGGTCCTCGTGGGCTTGGCCGGGGAACAGCATCCACTTCGTCCGCTCGACGAATCCCTTCGGTTCGACGTCCTCCAGGGCCGCCACGCTCGTCGACTCGCCCTCGCCGCGCAGCCGGAACGCCAGCCGCAAGCGCTGGCCGGGGGCGGTCACCTCGACTCGCTCGTCCTCGTGGTGGACCTCGACGTCCTCGCCCGCCAACCGTTCGTCGAAGGCCTCGAGCACGTCCCGGTCGGACAACAGCTCCCGGACGCGGTCCTCGGGCGCGTTGACGCGCACCGTGGCGGCTTCGCGGAACGGGGTCGAGCGAGACATCGAGTACGCTTCGGTGCCCCTCCCACATGAACCTAGGCCTGCCGACGGCTGCCCGGGCCAAGCGAGAGGTCGCCCCAGATCGGTCCGGCAGTCTAGCCCCACCGATGGGCGACGATCTCGCCCGGGGGGACGTCCTCCTCGCGGGACGTGGTGAGCACATCGTGCACGCGGGTCTCGACGTCCTCGATGACCTCGTCGACCCGGTCGAGCACGGCCTTCGTGCGGCCCTCGCGCCACGTGAGCACGCCCTCGGCGACGGCGCCGACGTTCACGAGGACGTCGGGCGCGTAGGCGACGCCGCGGTCGTGCAGGATGCGGCCGGCCTCCGCCGACGCCAGGGGCCCGTTGGCGGAGCCGCAGACCAACCGCGCCGGGATGCGGGCGGCCACGTCCTCGGTGACCACGTCCCCCATGGCGCACGGAGCGAACACGGTGCACGCCTCGTCGAACACGTTCTCGGGCTCCAGGAGCTCGAACTGCTCGCTGCGGGCACGGGAGCGCGCCACCGGGTCGGTGTCGGCGACGCGCACCATCGCGCCCTCGCGCCGCAGGCGGCGAGCCAAGGCGGATCCGACCGCGCCGTAGCCTTGCACGATGACGCGCGAGCCGGACAGCCCGACCGGGTCCTCCATCGCCGACAGCCCGGAGCGGATGCCCGCAAGCACCCCCTGGGCGGTCCGCTCGGCGGGCTCGTTGGCGCCCGGGTTCACGCGCTCGGTCTCCTCCCGGACGTGTGTCAGCTGTTCCTCGCCGGTCCCGACGTCGGGCCCGCACAGGTGGGCGGGATCCAGCTCGTCGATGCGTCGGCCCAGCGCCCGGTAGGCCTCCGGCACGAGCAGGTCGTCGTGGTCGAGGATCACGGTCTTGGCTCCGCCGGCGGGGAGTCCGGCGGCGCCCAGCTTGAGCGACATCGCCGCGGCCAGGGCCTTGGCTTCCTCGATCGCGTCGTCGGCGGAGGCGTAGCGACGGCGTCGGATGCCGCCGGCCGAGAGCCCCTCTCGGACCCGGTCGATCACGATCCAGGCCGTGAGGCCGGCCTCGGCGTCCTCGACGCGGACGAGGCGGTCGGGTTCGCGGTCACGGGGCGCCGTTGGATCCCACACGGAACGGACTAGCGTGTCCCGGGGACGAAAGACCTTCGGGCGAGGATGTTGGCCTCAGCCCCACCGATCGCGGACGACCTGGGCCGGTGTCGTCCCCTCGTCGGCCGCCTCGGCGAGCACGCGCCGGGTGCGCTCGTACACCTCGGACAGGCGGCGGTCGATGGCATCCTGCACGCGGGGCGCCTGGCCCTCCCGCCAGACGAGCACGGCCTCGATCACGGCGCCGGCGGCCACGAGCGCCTCCGGGGCGGTTTGGACCTGGCGCTCGGCGAGCCCTTCCCGCGCCTTGGCCGAGGCCAGGGTGCCAACCTGCGCGGGGCAGACCCCCCGGGCAGCGAGCCGGTCGGCGGCCTCGCTCGTCACGAGCCCCGGCGAGGAGGGGACGAGCACGTCGGCATCGGCGTCCCGCCAGGCCTCGGCCTCGATCGCCTCGTGGCCGGCGTCGGCGACGTCCCCGTGGTCGCCCTCGGCGGCAGCCACGCGCACGAGGGCGCCCTCCTCGCTGAGGCCCTGGGCCACGAGACGCGTCACGGGGGTCCAGTCTTCGAGCACGATCGCCGAGCCCTCGGCGCGGGGATCGCCCTCGAGCGCCCACAGGACCGCCTGGATGCCGGAGAGGGTACCGACGGCTTGGGCCCGTGCCGGCACGGTGCCCTCGGGGTTGACGTGTTCGCTGGCCGCCTGGGCCTCCTCCAGGTCCTCGTCGAACCCGACGGCGAGCGTGGGCTCGAGCTGGTCGAGCGGTCCCCCGAGGGCCTCGAACGCGGCCTCGGCCCCGAGCTCGGTGTCGCGGACGAGGACCTGGGCGCCCCCGGCCTCGATCTCGGCGGCGCGGGCCGCCAGCGTCCACGTGCGGGCCCGCCGCTTGGCCTCGGCCAGGCCCGCGTCCGCGCTGGGGACGGCGACCTGGGCGATGCCGCCGGCGGCGAGCTCGTCGACGCGCTCGTCCACCGCGATCCAGGCCTCGAGGCCGCTGGCCTCGTCGGCGACCTCGAGCACGCGGCGGGGATCGGTCTCCTCCGGGTCCACCATCGCGGCCGGCAAACGCGACGCACGGCATAGGCGTTGGCGTCACCGGCAACCTTGTCCAAGGCGAACCGGCTGGGCCGGTGTGGCGTCTGCCTACGAGCAGCTCCCCGGCGAGGACGGTTGGCCGATCGTGGGTTCGATCCCGAGCTTCAGCCGCGAGCCGCTGGCGTTCCTGACCGAGCTGCGAAGCGAGCACGGCTCCCTGGCTCGGTTCCGGATGGGCGGCCTCGACTACGTGTTGCTCGCCGACCCGGCGGGGATCGAGCAGGTGCTCGTGACCGAGGACGACAGCTTCGAGAAGCACGAGTACCTGCGCGACACGCTCGGGGACGTGATCGGGGGCGGCCTGCTGGCTGCCGAGGGGGGAACCTGGCGCACCCAGCGCCAGCTCGCCCAGCCGGACTTCCGGCCCGAGCGCGTGCGCGATTACGCTGGACCGATGGTCGGGCACACCGAGGACCTGCTCGACGGCTGGCGACGCCACGGCCACCGCGACCTGCACGAGGATGCCAGCCAGCTCACGCTCCGCATCGCGGCCGAGACGCTGTTCGGCGTCGACGTGGACGACCGGGCCGACGAGATCGGCGCCGCGCTGGACGACGTGATGCAGCGGTTCCGGGCCGACCGGCGCCTGCTGGCGATGGTGCCCAAGTCCTGGCCGCTGCCGGCCAACCGGCGCTACCAGCGCGGCGTCGAGACGCTGCACGGCGTCGTGGACGACCTCATCGACGAGCACGAGCCCGGCCAGGACCGCGTGGACCTGATGAGCCGGTTGATCCAGAACTACCGGGAGCACGGGGAAGCGATGGACCGCTCCCGGTTGCGGGACGAGCTCGTCACCTTCCTGTTGGCCGGGCACGAAACGACCGCGCTCGCGTTGACGTGGACGTTGTGGCTGCTCGCCAGCCACCCCGAGATCCAGGCCGAGCTGTCCGAGGAGCTGGCCAGCCACGCCGGCGGGGACGCCACGCCAGCGGCCCTCGCCGACGTGGGCCTGCTCGACGCCGTGATCGACGAGGCGATGCGGCTTTTACCGCCGGTGTGGGCCATCGGGCGGCAAGCCGTCGAGGACGTCGAGATCGCCGGGCGTCGGCTCCCCGCCGGGACCCAGGTGATGACGAGCCAGTGGGTCGTCCATCGCGATCCCCAGCTGTGGGAGGCGCCGGGGACCTTCGACCCCCAGCGCTGGCTGGATGGGCGAGCCGGAGACAAGCCGCGGTTCGCGCACTTCCCCTTCGGTGGCGGACCGCGGACGTGCATCGGGGACACGTTCGCGATGCTCGAGCTGCGTCTGTGCCTGGCCCGGATCCTGCAGACGATGGAGATCCGGCCGGGCCGCGACGAGCGCCCGCCGCTGGATCCGAGCTTGACGCTTCGTCCCGGCGAGCCGGTCCCGATCGTGGCCGAGACGAGGAGCTGAGAGGGAGAAGAAAGGAGAAGAGACCGCGAGACCGCCCACGGCGGGCGGTGGCGGAGCTTACGTGGTCGTGGCTCGGCCGACGAGCCCGGCGACGAACAGCAACACGACGGCTCCCACGAACGCCACGAACAGCGTCCACAGGAAGCCGCCTTCGCCACCGATGCCAGCGGCGTCGAAGAGCAGGCCACCCAGTAAGGCGCCTACCACCCCGACGACGATGTTGCCGAGGATCCCGAAGCCGTAGCCTCGGACGACCTCGCCGGCCAACCATCCGGCCAGCGCTCCGATCACCAGGAACGCGACGACGCCCCATACAGTGACCATAGCAACGTCGGTGTAGGTCGTCACCTCTTGACACAGTTGTCAAGGGTCGACGACGCGGGCCAAGTCGACCCCGAGGACAACCCTCGGGGGTCCCGTGGACGCGGTCGTCGGCCGCCCGGCGAGCGAGGTTTTTACCGTGTTCTGTCCTTCCCTGTCACGGTGACCGGCATGCCCGAGGACGAGGACGTCGTCACGCACAATTGGACCGTGGAGCCGGACCACGGCTACGATCTGCCCGACGAGCTGGTGATCTGGGACGAGACGCTGCGCGACGGCGAGCAGACGCCCGGCGTCTACTACACCACGGAGGAGAAGGTCGAGCTGGCGAAGCTGCTCGACGAGATCGGGTGCGACATCCTCAACTGCGGGATCCCGGCCGTCAGCGAGGGCGAGCTGACGTCGATCAAGGCGATCAGCGACGAGGGCCTCAGCCAGGCCTCGATCATGGGGGCTGCGCGCACGATCCGGTCCGACATCGACGCCGTGTTGAAGGCGGGCTGCGACGAGTGCGTGCCCTTCATCGCGTGCTCGGACGTCCACCTCAAGTACAAGCTGCAGCGCTCCAAACAGGAGTGCATCGAGATGGCCGTCGACGCCGTCGAGCACGCCGTCGACCACGGCCTGAAGACGACGTTCGTCACCGAGGACACGGTGCGGGCCGACCCCGAGTTCGTCGCCGAGCTGTACAACGCCGCGATCGAGGCCGGCGCCGAGCGCGTGCTGTTCTCCGACACCGTCGGCGTCATGACGCCCACGGCCACGAGCTGGTTCTTCGAGACGATGCGCGAGCTCGACCTGCCGGAGGGCCCGATCGGTGGCCAGCAGGGCGCACCCGAGTGGGGGTTCCACAACCACAACGACTTCGGGCTCGGCACCGCGAACGCGATCGCCGCCTTCGAGGCCGGCGTCCCCAACCTCAACACGGCCGTGAACGGGATCGGCGAGCGCGCCGGCAACACGGCCTTCGAGGAGGTCGTGATGACGCTCGAGCAGCTGTACGACTACGACACCGGCATCAACACCGAGCTGCTCAAGGACCTGTCCGAGCGCGTCGAGGAGACCACCGGCGTCCCGGTCGACCAGATGAAGCCGGTCGTCGGCCACAACGCGTTCACGCACGAGTCCGGCATCCACACGCACGGCGTCCTGTCGAACACGATCACCTACGAGCCGATGCACCCGGAGGACGTCGGCCACGAGCGCCGATTCGTGTTCGGCAAGCACACCGGCACGGCCGCGATCGAGGACCGGCTCGACCGGGCCGGCGTCGACGCCGAGGAGGGCCAGCTTTCGGAGATCGCCGAGCGGATCAAGACCACGATCGAGAAGCGCGGCAAGGACGAGGCTCGCGCGTTCGTCGACGAGTTCCGCGAGCACACCGACGAACAGCAGGGCGTCAGCAAGGACGAGTTCTGGGCCATCGTGGAGGACGTGACCGGGCAACAACCGAAGTAGCAGGCCTGCCCTCAGCCGCGCCGCACGAGGCCCGCCCGGCGCGCGCCGGTCACCAGCGCGAAGACGGCGCCGCCGACGAGCACGATCGCCCCGCCCGCGGCCACGTCCACGCTGACCGCCGCCGCCAACCCGAGCACGACGCTGACCAGGCCGACCGCCATCGAGCCGAGGATCGCGCCCTTGAAGCTCGTTGCCATCTGGAGCGCCGTCGCCGCCGGGATGACCAGCAGCGCGGCGACGAGGAGCAGGCCGACCACACGGGAGGCGAGAACGATGGTCGCCGCGGTCAGGGCCAGCAGGGCCGCGTTGATCCAGCCCACCGGGACCCCCGACAGGTGGGCCGCCTCCTCGTCGAGCGTGATGTAGAAGATCTCCTTGTAGAGGAGCGTGAAGGCGACCAGCAGCGTGGCGGCGAGCGGCAGCATCGCCCACAGCTCGGTGGAGGTCACCGAGAACAGGGACCCGAAGAGGTAGGCGTGCACGTGGGTGGTGAACCCACCAGCCAGGCTGACCGTGGTGACGCCGATCGCGAACCCCACGCTGACGACGACGGCCAGGCGGGTGTCCCCGGAGAAGGCTCCCCGCGCCCGCAGCCGCTCCATCACGAGGGCACCGACGACGGTCACAACCAGCGCCACGCCGAGCGGGTACAGCCCCGCCAGGAGGCCGAGGGCGACCCCGGCGTAGCTCACGTGGGCGAACCCGTGCCCGAACATGGCCATCTCGCGCAGGACCAGCGGCACCCCCAGGGCCCCGGCGAGCAGCGCCATCACCCCGCTGGCGGCCAGGGCCAGCTGCAGGAACTCGTACTCGAGGAAGAGCTCGAGCCCGGTCACGGGCGGCCCCCTGCCCGGTCCGGGTGGTGGGGGACGTGCATGTCGTAGGCCTCGCTGAGGCCGCCCTCGTCCTCGAAGTCCCTGGGGGAGCCGTCGAACACCACGCGCTGGTTGAGCGCCACGAGCCGGTGACAGCACATCCGCACGGCCGGCAGATCGTGGGAGACGAGCAGGATCGTGAGCCCCTCAGCGTGGTTGAGGTCGTCGACGAGGTTGTAGAAGTCCTCGCGCGCGGCGGCGTCCACGCCGGCCATCGGTTCGTCCAGCAACAGCAGGTCCGGGTCGCTTGCCAGCGCCTTGGCGAGGAACGCGCGCTGGCGTTCGCCGCCGCTGAGCGTGCCGATCGAGCGATCCGCCAGGTGCCCGATGCCCACCCGTTCAAGCGCCGCGTGGGCGGCCTCGCGGTCCTCGTCGGTCCACCGGTTGACCAGCCCCCGCTCGGCCACGCGGCCCAGCAGGGCGACCTCGAGCACGCTGGCCGGGAAGTTCGGGTCCACGTGCACCGCGTCCTGGGGGACGTAGCCGACCCGAGACCAGTCCTCGAAACGGTGGATCGGGCGCCCGCAGCAGCACGTCTGGCCCTCGTCGGGCTCGACGAGTCCGAGCAGCGTGCGGACCAGCGTCGACTTGCCGGAGCCGTTGGGGCCCACGAGACCCACGAACTCGCCGTCCTCGACTCGCAGCGAGACACCGTCGAGCGCGGTGGTGGCCCCGTAGCGGACGGTAACGTCCTCGGCGCCGAGCACGCACGCCTTGGCGTTCACGGGATCACGCCCCCGAGGAGGTGCAGCGCATCGCGTCCTCGAGCGCGTGGAGATTGGCTCGCATGCGGGTGAGGTAGGTCTCGCCGTCGGCGCGCTGCTCGTCGGTGAGCGCCGCGAGGGGCGAGAGGACCTCGGTGTCGGCGCCGGTCTCGTCGGCGATCGTCTCGACGACCTCCGGGCTGACGAACTCCTCGAAGAACACGGTCGTGAGGTTGTGGTGGTCGACGATCTCCGCGAGGCGGTCGATCGTCTCGGCCGAGGGCTCCGTGTCGGGCGAGAGCCCGTGGGCGGCCTCGAAGGTGATGTTATAGCGGTCTCCGAGGTAAGCGAAAGCGTTGTGGTTGACGACGGCGGTCCGGACCTCGCAGGTCGCGAGGCCGGCCTCGAAGTCCCCGTGGAGGGCCTCGAGGTCGTCGACGAGGTCGGCGGTCCGGTTCGCGAAGGCCTCCTCGTGCTCGGGGAAGGCCTCCTGCATCGCGTCGCGGATCGCCTCGGCGTGCTGGGTCATGCGCACGGGGTCCAGCCAGGTGTGCGGGTCCTCGCGACCCTCCGCGTGCTCGTCGTGCTCGCGCTCGTGCTCGCTCTCGTGGTGCTCGTCCTGGTCGCCACCGTCGCGGTCCTCGTGGTTGGAATGGTTTTCCTCAGCCTCGTGACGGTGCTCGTCCTCGTGAACGATCGTGTCGACGGTGTCGACGAGGGCAAGCGAGGGCGGCCCGTCCTCGCCGGCGCTGGCCAGCATCCCCTCGACGCCGGGCGAGAAGCCGGCGCCCTGGTACACGACCAGGCTCGCGTCCTCGAGGGCGGACCTGTCCTCGAAGCCTGGGTTGAAGTCGTGGGGCTGGCCCCCCTCGACGAAGGCGTCGACGTCGACATCGTCGCCGGCGATCTCGGAGGCGAGGAACTCGATGGGGTAGTGGGTGACGAGGACATCGGGGCTATCGCCGGTGTCGGTCAGGGGGCCGACGCAACCGGCGGTGGCGAGCAGCGTCGCGGCGAGCAGGGGGAGCAATCGGCGCGTCATCACGCCTGCCACCCCCCTCCCGTTATTAGTTTCCTCCTGTTAACTGTGAAGGCCTGTTTTACTATCAACAGTCAGTCGAGCCACGTCAGCTCGACCTGGTTCATCCCCGGGCGGCCCCGCAGGTCGTTCGCCAACGACCGGATCTCGTCGCTTCCCCCCTCGAGGACGAGGACCTCCAGGCACCGATGATCATCGGTGTGCCCGTGGACCATGGTCGTGATCGGTTCGGCGTGATCGTGGCGGCGCCGATTCACGAGATCGCTGATCTCCTCGTCGTAGGCGAGGACCAGCGTGGCCGTGGCCGGTCCCTCGCGTGCCTCCTCGCCTCGAGCCTGATCGAGGAAGGGCCCCAGTGCCGCGCGCACGAGCTCGCTGCGGCCGCTGTATCCGTCTTGGTCGGCTCGCCGGTCGAGCTCGTCCACGGTGTCCTCGGGCAGGGAGACGCTGATGACGCGCACGTCTTAACATGAGACGGCGATATGTTGTCAATCCTCGGGCTCGATGCCGCGTCACCGGGCTCGCTCCCGCCGAGGCCGACCAGCATGGCCCTGTCGACTGGGATGGCTGCCGACGGTGAACCCAACGGCATCGAAGGGGCCGTGGACGGTCCACGAGACGCCCCGCTCGGCACCGTGGTGCCGGTGATGCGTAACGCTTTTGCCGGTCAGCGGGACTGCTCGCGATGGTATCTCATGGATCTCGAGACCACGCTTCTCGCGATCGCGGCTACCGGTCTGTTCGCCACTGGGCTCGCTCCCGCCGTGGCCGCCCAGCCGGGCCCGGTCGATTGCGCCGTGTACCCGCACGGTGAACCCAACGGCATCCAGTGCAACGTCGACGACCAGACCCAGGATCCCCCGGCCGACGTGCCCTGCGAGCTCGACCCCGACGGGATCCACGTCCCATCCACGTACTGCGAGTACGTGAACGGCGTCCTCGACGATCCGCAGAACGCCTGCGACACCGGGGAGTTCGGGGTCGCGCTCACGTTCTGCGAGGACCACGGTCCCTTCGAGCCCTGCCCGCAAAGCCACTGCCCGCCCAAGCCCGGCCAGGACTGAGCCCCCACCGTCGACCGACCCGGGGCCAGCTGGCCCCTCCTTCCCTCTTTCCTCCCTGATCAACCACCCCCAAGCTCGGGACCGAGGGGCGGTCTCGCGGCCCAGTGGGCCTTCTACAACGACGCTTTCCGGTGACGGGAGCGACCCGAGCTCGCGGGGTGGGAGCCGGTCGCTGGCCTGGCCGTCGGTCTGGGGCTGGTGGCAGGGGTGGCGTTCGTCGACCGGCAGGCGCCGGGGACGCCCGATCCCGTCGAAGGTCTACACCCGATCGTGGCCTCCGGCGATGCCTACCGTCGATGGACGCTCGGGGCCCGGCGCGGCGGGGACCTCGCCTAGCACCCGAACGTATTTGGGGCCAGCCGACCAAAGCATGGGTCCGGCTCCCATGCCCGACACCCAGCGGATCACGACCCGGATCCCGGTCCGGGACGTGGAGTTCATGGACGCGCTGGTCGAGGCCGGCGAGTACCCCAGCCGGACCGCCGTCGTGCGTCGGGCGATCCGCGAGTTCCTGAAGGACACGGGACCCGAGCTCGAGGAGGCGGTCGAGAGCCAACAGCGGCTCACGCAGGCGCTCCAGCAGATGGAGCAGATGCAGGAGCAGATCGAGACCCAGCGCGAGCTGCTCGAGCAGGTCCTCGAGCAGTGAGACCGGCACGTCACCCCAGCGGGCCGAGGCCGCGGCGGGCTTCGCAAGCCTTTTCGCCTCGACCGGCGTTGATCCGTCGGTGTTTGGATGAACCCCCGAACGATCGTTCTCGCCTTCGCCGCCGTAGGCCTGTTTGCGACCGCGTTTGCCCCCTCCGCCAGCGCCAACCACGACCTCCCCGACGAGGACAACCTGCCCGACGAGGAAGACCTGCCCGACGAGGACGACGTTCGGGCCCTCGTCTGCGAGGAGACCGTCCTCAAATACAGCGTGGACTGCTCGCCGGAGTTCCACCCCTGCGAGGAGTTTCGCCTGTTCTGCACCTGCACCTGCGACCCGCACCCCCGGTTCCTGTAAGCCGTCGTCCCACCGAGCGGGGGCCGCCCCCGCGCTCTGTTTTCCGTTCACCCTCCGCCAAGCGAGCGGAGCTGGCCGTCAACGTCCGGGCCAAGCTCTATCATCCCCCGCACCGTCCCGTCGGTGTGGCGATGGTGGAACCCGAAGAGCTCGTCCTCGGCTTCGACGTCGCCGCCTCGCCCGAGCGCCTGGAGCAGTGGTGGACCGACCTTCCGGAGGTGTACGAGGCCGAGGACCCCCGCGAGCAGCCGCATCGGATCGAGCGGCTCGCCACGACCGAGGACGGCGCGGTCTACGAGACCGAGTGGCGGGGACCGATGGGGCTCACGTTCACGCTCGAGGAGACCCTCCACGACGAGGGGCCCGGACGGTGGCGGTTCGTCGTCCCCGGGCCCGGGTTCGAGATCGTCGACCGCTACGAGGTGACCGCCACGGAGACGGGCGCCCACCTGGAGATCCGCTCGACGATCAGCTACGATCACCTCCCAGGCAAGCTCGCCCAGCGCGTCATGATCCCGAACTGGAAGCAGATGTTCACCGAGGTCTTCTCGGACGCGGTCGCCGTCTTCGAGGAGCATCGCGCGGGCGAGGCGGCCTCGCCCACGAGGGCATCGACGTGAGCGCACCGAGCGGGATCCGCAACGACTATCGGGCCCAGCCGGCCTGGCCCGCCGAGTGATCGACGTGAAGCTTCGAACCACGCTGCTGGCCGTCGCCGCGCTCGGCCTCTTCGCGACCGCGTTCACCGCCACCGCGAGCGCCAGCGAGGCGACCTGCGAGCCCCAGAACGTCCACGACGACACCGACGACTGCCGCGAGGCGATCGAGGACGAGGTCAACGAGACGTGCACAGACGCGACGCCGATGTTCATCGCCTGCGCGATCGAGACGGACCCCTGCCAGCTCGTCACCACCATCCCCTGCAACCCCGTTTGTACCTGCCCGGTGATCGACTCCGAGGCCTCCTCGACCCCGATCGAGAAGTGATCGGCCCGGCGGGCCGGACGCGACCGGTCCGCTCCCTCTCCCTCTTCACCCCTGACGGCTAGCCTCGATCCCGCGTCCGAGGCTTCGACCCATCGTGGGAACGTTCCGCGGGAGAGCGATCCTCGCTGCGTCGGCACCGCAAGAGATTTGCCTTGGCCTGGATTTGGCGTGGGCGGTGTTCCCGTGAACCTACGAACCACCATCCTCGCGATCGCGACGCTTGGCCTGCTGGCTTCCGCGCTGACCGCCCCCCTCGCCGGCGCGGAGACCGAGATCCCCGGCAAGCAGCCCGACAACTGCACGCAGGTCTACCTCTTCCACGAGGAGGGCCGCTACGTCACCGTCGACGGCTCGGACGGCTGCCCCTCCGTGATCGTCCACGACGAGCAGGCCTGCCAGGACCTGGCCGACACGAACACCCTGCTCGAGCACGAGGGCGACTGCGAGTTCGAGCTGAACAACGGACCCTTCCAGTGCGGACCCGACTGTCCCCTGTTCCCGATCGAGGACGGCGCCTCCGTCTAGACCGGCCACCCGCCGGCGGTCTGCGTCTATCCGCTGACGTGCTGGGGTCCGCCCCCTCTCCCCCTGGCCCCCCGCCAGGGGGTTCTCCTTCCTCTTCTCCGCGATCGGCTTGGAGCCCGAGGATCTCACCTCAGTCCTCTTCACCGCCGTGACCGCGGCCGAGGAGGGACGCCTCGGGTTCGCCGTCGACGGCACCGACGAG
Organism: Thermoplasmatales archaeon SW_10_69_26; assembly: GCA_003009755.1. Taxonomy (GTDB): domain Archaea; phylum Thermoplasmatota; class SW-10-69-26; order SW-10-69-26; family SW-10-69-26; genus SW-10-69-26. The sequence continues at coordinate 59,239 of PXUB01000003.1, read as the reverse complement.
GATCCGGACGGGTGGCACCACAACGCGGGCAACGCGCCCGACACGGTGAAGCGGGAACCTCTATGCGGGCGGCCTCACGGGCGCCGACACGGCCGACCGACCGTCCTCTACCGCCAGCTGACCACCGACGGTCCCCGTCCAGCGCGGCTGCCTGTCCCAGCTGGGTGACTGCTCACAGTTCACCATCGCGGACGAGATCGGGCGGCCCGCCGTTGACCGGCGGAACCCGAGAACGGGGCTCCCGCGGTGGGAAAAGCCCCGTGCCTTTAGGCGGAGGAGACCTCCAGCATCGATGTGGTCCAGGCCAAGGCTCTGCGGCGCGAAGGCGAGCGGGTCCGCCTACGCCCCGTCCAGGACGGGGACCTGGAGGACCTGGTCGACGCCGCCGACGACGAAGCGATCGCCCGCTGGACCGACCTCCCACACCCCTACTCGCGCGAGCACGGGGCCCGCTTCATCGCGCTCGCCGAGGAGGAGGCCCGCGTGGGCAAGTCCTTCCACCTGGCGATCGCCACGATCGAGGCCGATCGCCTCGTCGGCATGGCTGCCCTCTCCGACGTCGACCTGGAATCCCACAACGCCGAGATCGGGATCTGGCTCGGCCGCGAGATGTGGGGCGAGGGCGTGGCCTTCGAGGCCTTCGACCTGTTGCTCGAGATCGCCTTCGACCGCCTGGACCTGACCAAGCTTTACGGCGTCGTGCTCGAGGGTAACAAGGCCAGCATCGACCTGTTCAAACGCTACGGGTTCCACGAGGAAGGCCGGTTGCGTTGGCACACCCGCCGCCAAGGCGACTGGATGGACAAGATCTTCTTCGGCCTGCTGCGCGAGGAGTGGGAGCGCCGCACCGGGCGCGCCTGAGGACCGATCCGATGTCGTGCGTGCTCGGTGTCGACGGTGCTCGCATGGGTTCGGTCCAAGGCTGGCTCGTGTGCCGCCTGGCGGAGGACGCCTCACCCGCGTTGTCCTTCGTCGAGGAGCTGACCGAAGCCCTCGACGCCAACCCGGCCGCCGAGGCCGTGGCCGTCGACGTCCCGATCGGGCACGAGGACCCCCACGGCGACGCCGACGGCCGCCGGCGGGCCGACGAGCGCGCTCGCGACCTGTTGGGGGACAGGGCCGCCTCGGTCTTCCCCGTCCCGCCCCCGGACGTGATGGCGGCCGAGACCTACGAGGCGGCCGTCGATCGGGCCCGCCAGCGCGACACGATCGCCCCCTCCCGCCAAGCCTGGGCGCTGGCCGACCGCATCCGCGAGGTCCGCGAGGTGGCCACCGGCGACCCGCGCCTCGTGGAGGCTCACCCCGAACTGGCCTTCCAGGCGATGGCTGGAACCCACGACCCCGACCTCGCGATCGGATCCAAGCGGTCCTGGCGGGGACGGTGGGCACGGCTGTCGCTTCTGTCGGCGGCGGGCATCGAGCTGCCCCGCGAGGCCGGCGAGGCCGGGCGGGCCCGCGCCCACGACGTCGTCGACGCGGCCGCCTGCGCTTGGGTCGCCCGACGGGTGAGACGCGAGGCGGCGCGGACGGTGCCCACCGATCCGCCCACGGATCCCCGCACGGGGCGAGCGGTCGCGATCCACGTGTGAACAGTCTTCAACCCGGACCCGGGTTCGCGAGCGTGTGGTGCGGGTCCAAGGCGTCGACGCTCGCGGACGAGCCCCGTTCTGGGTCGCCGAGATCGAGGACGGCGAGCTCGTCGACCTGCACGCGGCCGGGGATCTCGACGCGGCCCTGGCGGCCGATGATGAGGTGGCCACGATCGCCGTCGACGTGCCCCTCGGCCACGAGGACCCCCGAGGCGAGAGCGACGGGTGGCGGGCCTGCGACGTGGCCGCGCGCGAGGTGCTGGGCGAGGCCGGCGAGCGGTTCTTCGTGTTGCCACCGCCGGCCGTGTTCGCGACCGACACGTACCACGAGGCGTTGGCGATGTGCCGGGAGCGCGGCTGGCCCAAGCTCGAGGCCGCGCTGTGGTTCGCCGCCGACCGGCTGGCGGCGCTGGCCGACCGCGCCGGTCGCGACCAGCGCCTGGTCGAGGTGCATCCGGAGGTCAGCTTCGCCCACATGGGCGCGGGTCGGCGCCCGCCCGAGCACTACGGCAGCTCGTGGGCCGCCCTCGACGAGCGGCTGGAGCGGCTGCACGGGGAGGGCCTGCACCCGGAGGAGGTGGAACCGGCCGACCACGACCCGCGCCCGGCGCTGGACGCCTGCGCGGCCGCCTGGACCGCCCACCGCGTGAGCCGCGGCCAGGCCCGCCGTCTGCCCGGGGACCCGCCCTCGGACCCGCGCACGGGTCGCCTGGTCGCCGTGCACGCCTGACCCAGCACCCATGTAGCCGGGACCCGCTTGCCAGCACGAGGGTCGACGATGGAGAAGCCACCAACGATCGAGGACCTGTCGTGGGGCCAGGTCGACGTCGAGGGCCACGGCTCGTTCCGCGACGCGAAACTGTGGCCCGGCGGCGCTCGCGGCTGGAACTGGAACGAGACCGGCACCAGCCACGTCCCCGGCATCCAGATCGGGGACGTCGAGGAGCTCGTCGACGAGGGGGCCCAGCGCATCATCCTCTCCCGCGGCCAGAACGAGCGCCTGCAGGTGCAGGACCAGACGCTGGCCTGGCTCGAGGAACAGGGCATCGAGACCGAGGTGCTCGAGTCGAACGCGGCGGTCGAGCGGTACAACGAGCTCGCCGAGGACGCCGACGTCGGCGCCTTGATCCACTCCACCTGCTGAGGCCGTCACGTACAAACGGGCCCGGCGTTCTGCCGGGCGCGTGACGAGGGTCTTGGGCGTCGACGCCCGCCAGCCGGACGCCTGGGTCGCCGTCGAGCTGCAGGACGGCTCGCTGGCGGCGATCCGCCGCTTCGACCAGCTCGACGAGCTGCTCGACGCCGCCGAGGGCGCGGACACGATCGCCGTCGACGTCCCGATCGGGCACGACGACCCCGAGGGCAACCAGCGCGATGGCCGCCGCCGGGCCGACGTGGCCGCTCGCGAGGCGCTGGGCGAGGCCGGCGAGCGCGTGTTCTGGACGCCGCCGTTGGCCGTGTTCGAGGTCGACAGCTACGAGCAGGCTTGCCGGATCGCCGAGGAGCAGGGCTGCCCGCAGCCCGCGGAGCCGATGTTCGCCGGCCGCCAGCGGCTGTTGGCGGTGAACGAGGCCGCCGGCGACGATCATCGGATCGTCGAGATGCACCCCGAGGTCTCCTACCTGGCGCTCAACGACGCACGCGGCGAGGGCGGGCCGCTGGAGACCTACGGGCGCGGCGCGCGAGCCACCTACGAACGGCTGACGCTGTTGGCGGAAGCCGGGCTGCGGCCCACGCGCTCGCTCGGTGGCGTCGGCCGGATGAGCCCGCGCGACGTGCTCGACGCCTCGATCGCCGCCTGGTCGGCCCACCGCGTGGCCGAGGGCGAGGCCGGCCGGTTGCCCGAGGTTCCCGACGAGGACCCGCAGACGGGCCGGCCCGTAGCGATTCATGTTTAGGGACCGGTCCCGCGGTCGACCTTCGCCTCGATGTCGCCGGGGTCGAGGCCGGGCTTGGCGTCGACCTCGATCACGGTGTTGACCCGCGTCTCGGGGGCGCCCAAGGCCTCGTTGCAGCGCTCGAGCGTGGCCATCCCCTCGTCCCAGCCGCCGAGGATCGTGGTGCCGCTGGGGCCGACCTCGTGCTCGAGGCCGCCGTCCTCGAGGACTTCGATCGTCTCGGATCTCGTCGCCGAGGCTGGCCCCCTCGCCGATGGGATGGATCGAGACGACCGCTATCGCGCGCACGACCCGCGAACCGGGCGGCGGGTCTCGAGGCTGCGGGCTCAGGCGGGAGCCGGCTCCTCCAACCGCTCCATGACCCGGTCGACGCGGCCCCGCATCTCGCCGACGTCGAGCCCGGGCTTGGCGTCGATCATCAGCTCGCTGTTCACGCGGGTGCCGTCCTCGCTGATCCGGTCGTGGCACTCCTCGATCGCTTGCATGATGTCGCCGAGCTCGCCGAAGATCGTGGTCCCGGTCGGGCCGACCTCGTGCTCGAGGCCGTGTTCGCGGAGGACCTTGACGGCCTCGGCGATCTCGTCGGACATGCTGTCGTCCCGGCCGATCGGATGCAGGGAGAAGAACACCATCGCGCGCATGGGCTGGGAAGCCACCGGTGCCTCTTGGAGCCCCGGCGAGGGTCAGATGTACAGAAGAAGACGGCGGGCGGCCAGCGGCCGCCCGCGGTGGGCCCGATCGTCAGCTGATCGAGAGCGTGAAGTCGCCGGTGCCGGCGAAGCCGTCGACGACGGCGAAGGCGGCCTCGGACGGGACCGTGCCGTCCTCGGTGCCGCCGAGGAAGGCCTCGGCTCCGTCGAAGCCGTCGTCGATGAACTCGCATTCGGTCGTGTAGAAGTACATGTCGACGTCGAGCGTGTCGTCCATCGTCAGCTCGAAGTCGTGGTCGTCGAAGCCGTCGATGGCGTACCATTGGCCGTCGACACCGTTCAGCTCGCTCTCGGTATCGCAGGCGGCGCCGAGCTCGGTGACGCCGACCCCGGCATTGGTGCCGGGCTGACCGAGGAGGATCTCGCCGTCCTCTTCGAACGTTTCGCCGTGACCGGCGACGGCCGCCGGCGCCATCGTCAACAGGCTCGCAGCTGCCAGCAGGATGATCGTGTTCCGCATATCGAGTTGCTTCCTGGACGCCTCCCAGCGCCCGTGGCCCGTATCGGTCAGCCGCCATATATGTGTGGGGTCGTGCCACGGCAGATCGGGATCGGTTCCCCTCTTGGCGGTAGAACCTCCCCCGCTCAGACGAGGAAACGACCTGCGGAGTTCCCCCTCTATCATCGTCCAGGCTTCAAGCAGCAACAGGCAGCTGCACAGCAGCGAGGCAGGTCGGCGACCGAAGGGTCAGCCGAGCAAGCTCGGCTTCCCGCGAGGGTTCGCCTGACGGCAGGAGCCCTCACGGTTCGGACGGATCAGGATCCGTCCTCCTCGGAGGGCCGGCCTCTGCCGATTGGACCCAAGGCAGGATGGCCGCCCTCCCATGTTCGCTGACAATGACCCCGGCTTCACAGCGAGGGAGGTCGGCGACCGAAGGGTCGGACCGAGGCAGGCTGCCCGAATCCACTGCATAGCCTCAGCGGTCACTGACAACGAGCTCGAAGCAGGAATGCCGGAGGCGTTCCGATCCAGAGCGACGCCGTCGGCGGGAGCCGCTGGGGGCAGCCTGCCGACGGGAGACCCCAAGGGAGCCGACCGACCGAGCTAGAACACGTCCAGCTCGTCGGGGATCATGCCCCGGCGAGAGAGGTACTCGGACTGGTTCTGGACGTAGCGGTACTCGACGTCGCACTTCTCGTCCTGGAAGTCCCAGGGCTTGACGATCAACAGATCCCCCTCGCGGATCCACATGCGGCGCTTGTGCTTGCCCTTGATGCGTCCCATGCGGGTCTCGCCGTCCTCGCAGACGACCTCGAGGCGGGAGCCGCCGAGCAGGTTCTTGGCGAGAGCGAACATCTCCCGCTTCCGCTCGTCGGGCAGAGGCCCGTTGAACCCGCTGCCCTGGTCATCGTCCTCGGCCATCGTGGCTCCTCTTAGCCGTGACTCGTGATAAAACCTCGGCAGTCCGGACGGGGTCAACCCTCGTCCTTGGCGCGGCTCCACTCGCCCACCTCGGCGTCGTCCAGCGCGGCGAGCTGGCGGGGATCCAGCTCGAGGAGGGTGTCGTCGGTGCCGGCTGGGAACAGGACCCGCTCGTGGTCGAGGAGGTGGCGGTCGACGAGGAGGTCGCAGTCGGCTTCGTGGCCGACGGGCGGGATCAGGCCGAGATCGTAGCCGGTCAGCTCGCGGGCCTCGGCTTGCGTGGCGAGGGAGATCTCGAGCGCGTCCGCGCCGTACGTGGCGCCGACGGCTTCGCCGTCGAGGGCGCGGTCGCCGGGGACGACGACGAGCACGGGTCGGCCCTGGATCGTGACGAGGACCGTGTTCCCGACCTCCCCGAGGCTGCGGCCGGCGGCTTCCGAGGCCTCGACGACCGTTCGGATGGGGCCCAGATCCGAGAGCAGATCCACGGGGACCCCCCGGTCGCGGGCGTTGGCCACGATCTCGTCGGGACCGACCACTACTCCTCCTCCGGAGGATGCCATCGAAGGGGACAGGCCTCCATGCCTTCCCTGCCATATTCCCTTCGGCCCTTTCAATGGGCCCCATCCACACCGCGTGGGGACGGATCGCGGTGACGCTCGGCGTCAACCCCGCTGCCGTCGGCTGTTTCCCTTGTGAGGACCGCTTTCCCCGGAGGGAAAGCGGAACCTTCATGCCTGGCCACGCTATACCACCGTCGGGTGCAAGGGATGCCGTACGAGCACAACGGGTACACACTCTATTCCCGCAACGTGGATCTGAAGAACGGTGGGGAGCAGACGATCTACTTCTTCTCCAAGGACGAACCGAAGTCCGGGAGCCAATCCAAGTTGCCTGACGGCTACGAGGTTGGCGTCAACGACTCGACCGGACTTCCGTACTTGCGGAAGTCGTAACCTCCACTTCGGCCGGTTTCCGGCCGCTTCCCCTCTTCTCTCTCCTCTTCACTTCTCGCTTCCCTCGAGCGTCGCTGCCGGCTCGACGGCGCCTCGCAGCAGGTCGCGGGCCGCCTGGGTCGGGTCCTCTGCCTTCGTGACCCCGGAGGCCACGAGCACGCCCTCGGCGCCGAGGTCGCGAGCCTTGGCCACGTCCTCGGCGTCCTTGACGCCGGCTCCGCACAGGATGCGGGCGTCGGGATCGATCTCCTGGGCCGCCTCGAGGCTGTCCTCGATGATGCCGGGATCGGCGCTGGTGACGGAGACGTCGCCGCCGATGAGTTCGGGCGGCTCCATGGCGACATAGGTCGGTTCCAGGGAGGCCATCGTGCGCGTGACCTCGACGTCCTCGGCGCACGCGATGACGGCCATGCCCTTCTCCGTCAGGCGGTCCACGGACCGGTTGGCCTCCTTCTCGGTGACCTGGCGCTCGGCATGGTTGATGAGGCTCCCGATCGCGCCTCGGTCGGAGAGGCTCTCGGGCAGCACGCGACCGGTACCGGACCCGGGTCGGTGGCCGTCGGCGTGCTGGGCGAGCACGGGTAGGTCGCTGGCCTGGGCGACGGCGCCGACGTCGGGGTGGCTGGGGGCGATGGCGAGCGTGGCGTCCGGGTAGCTGGCGGCGGCCTCCTCCAGTTCGCGTGTAAGGCTGAGGGCGCGTTCGCCCAGCGCCGTGGGGTACACCTTGTAGTTGACGACGAGGACCGGCGGCTCGAGGTCTTCGATCGGTGCTGCCATGGTGGCGCGACCAACGTCGGCATCGTTGAAAAACCACGCGAGGGGGTCCACGCGCGCTGTAAGGATAAGGAACGGGGGGGACCACCAAGTACGCGAAGGGACGCAGGGCACAAAGGCGAGCAGCTGCCGTGACAACGCCGCCCGGCGGCGAGTCACAGGCCCTTCGTGGCCGTGGCGATCCCTCGTGTCCTTCGCGGCCCCTGCTTAACGAGACAGCCCGGGGTCCACGGCGGGGGCCGACGACGAATCGCTTAAGAACGGAGGGAGGCTTGGTCGGGATAGGAGCCGACCGTGGTCCGCATCGTCGTCATCGACAATGGAGGGCAGTGGACGCACCGGGAGTGGCGCACGCTGCGCGATCTCGGGGTGGACACGGAGATCGTGCCCAACGACACGCCGCTGGCCGAGCTCGACGTGGACGGTCTCGTCCTCTCGGGCGGGTCCCCGCGCATCGGGCTCGAGGACACCTTGGGCGAGTGCGGGACCTACCTCGACGAGGCCGAGGTGCCGATCTTGGGCATCTGCGCGGGCCACCAGTTCATGGCCGGCCACTTCGGCGGGCGCGCCGAGGCGGCCCAGACGCCGGAGTTCGGCAAGACCGAGCTGGTGCTCGAGGACGGGGTCGGTCAGGACGACATCCTAGCCGGCCTCCCCGATCGCAGCCAGGTCTGGGAGAGCCACAACGACGAGGTGACGACCGTGCCCGAGGGCTTCGAGACCCTGGCCAGCTCGGAGGCCTGCCGCGTGCAGGCGATGCGCCACCGCGAGCGCCCGCTGTACGGATTGCAGTTCCACCCGGAGGTCTCCCACACCGAGCACGGTGAGGAGATCTTCGAGAACTTCGTCGACATCTGCAAGCGGTGAACCGTCGGCCCGCCATCCATAGCGACGACCTGCTTGGGCACCAACCGTCGTGCAACCTTTATAAGGATGGTCGTGGTGGTTGGCCCAAGCATGACCCGGGTCCATATCCAGGGTGCCGGCACGATCGGGGCCCCGTTGGCCTACCTGCTGGCCGACCGCGGCACCGAGCTGGGCCTCGACCGCGTCACGTTCACCAAGCACACCCCTCGACGCAGCGACGCACCGCTCGTCGATCGCGTCCGCGAGGCGGGTGCCGAGTTCGTCGTCGACGAGGACCGCCGCAAGCAGTTCGCGCAGTCGGGGTTCGACGTGGACGGCGAGCTCGATGGCACGGTCGAGGAGGCGACCGTCGTCGTCGAGGCGACGCCGAGCGGGATCGCGCTGGACCGCAAGCCCACCTACGAGACGATGGACGGCCCCGAGGGCTTCCTCGCGCAGGGGAGCGAGGCCGGGTTCGGTACGCCGTTCGCGCTGGGCGTGAACAACGACGTGCTCGACGCCGTGGACGACCGGTTCGTGCACATCGTGTCCTGCAACACGCACAACATCGCCGCGATCGTGCGCGCGCTCGGCGACGGGGGCCATGCCCTCGACAGCGGGCGCGTGGTCTGCATCCGTCGGGCCACCGACGTCGGCCAGCAGGGCGCGGGCCCGCTGGCGCCGAAGCTCAGCGTCCACGACGCCGACGAGGGCACCCACCACGCCGAGGACGTCGTCGACCTCTACGGGACCCGCGACCAGGATCTGGACCTGTTCTCCTCCGCGATCAAGGTCCCCACGCAGTTCATGCACACGATCTGGTTCCAACTGGATCTCGACGACCCCGTCACCCGCGAGGAGGCGATCGCCCGGTTCGAGGACGACGAGTACATCGCTCTCACCGACAAGATGAACGCCGACCTCGTGTTCAACATGGGGCGGCAGTTCGGGCCCTTCGGTCGCATCCTCAACCAGGGCGTCATCGCTCGCGAGTCGATCCACACCGACGGCTCGACCGTGAGCGGGTTCTGCTTCACGCCCCAGGACGGCAACGCGATCTTGTCCAACGTGGCCGCCGTGAGCCGCTTCGTCCACCCCAAGGAGTGGCGCAAACGCGTGGCCGCGTTCGACGACCTGATCGTGGACAGCATCTGACGCCTCGAGGGCCGACCCGAGGGCGCCCACGGCCTTCGCTTCGTGGGACTAAAGCATCAGCCCCAGGTTGGGTCAGCGTGCGCGTCGAGCTCGAGGACACCGTCGCCGGCGTCGATCCCGAACGGGCCCTGTCGTGGTGGACCGACTACCGGGAGGGCCAGCGGGATCACACGTTCGTCCCCGGGATCGAGCGCCGCGTGATGGAGGAACAGCGCGCCCACGTGATCGAGGACCGCGTCGAGTGGCTGGGCCTGCCGGTGTTCACCGAGCGCGTGCGTGCCCAGCAGCGCGGCAACACGGTCAAGCTGCTCGGGGAGAACACGTGGGCCACGTTCCGGGCGCGTTACACGTTCGAGCCGACGTTCGATCCCGAGGGGACCCAGGTCTCGCTCGTGGCCGACGTCGACCCGCGAGGGCCGCTGTCCTGGATCTCCGGCGCCACGCGCCCGATCGTCGAGAGGATCCTTCGATGGGACACCCGGCACCACCTCGAGGAGATGCGTGAGGAGCTGGTCGACCCGCTGGCGGTTTAGTCCTCGCGCGTGGGTCGGGGACCGATGGCGCCCTCGCCACGGTGGGCTCGGCGGAACCGGCGCGAGCGGTCGTGGACCTCGGCCAGCTCGTCCTCGGCCAGCGTCTCCTCGATGCGACCGAACAGCTCGCGGTCCTCCATGCGGGCGTGGTCGTGCAGCCGTCGACCCAGCTCCGCGAGGGCCTCACCCAGCGGCTGGCCCTCCCTCGACCGGGTGCGGAGGTCGGGGACGCGGTCGCGGAACCAGGCGTGGTCGGCCAGCATGGTGAGGACCAGCTCGTCCTCGGTGAGGTCGACGTGGCGCTGGTAGATCGGCAACAGAACGTGTTCTTCCTCGGTGACGTGGGCGGCCAGCTCGTCGTCCCAGAACGCCACGAAGGCCTCGGCGGTGGCCTCAGCCTCGTCCTCGGCGGCGTCGCTCAGGCGCTTGGCCCACACGAGCCCGCGGTGGTGATCGCGGGAGAGGTCGGCGAGAGCCTCGTGGCGCTGCATCACCTCAGCGAACGGGCCTCCGTCGTTTCAGTTCCCGGCCACGGAGAGGGGGGATCCGCTGGCCGCTCGCTGCGGCTGACCGAGACGAGATCGAGGAGCGCGAGGAGGGACCCCCGGCCAGCGGGTTCCGAGGCAGCGCGACGGAGAGACTGGCCGCTCGGGCGGCGCCCGGCGGGCCGATGTCCTCTCCCTGCACCCGGCTTCGTGTTCCCCTCCTCTCACTTCGGCTCTTGGGCAGGGTCGGCGAGCGGTCAGCGCTGCTTGTAGTCCCGGATGAGGCCGCCTTCCAGGACGACGTCCACTTGGCGGTCGCTGAGCTCGTGCTCGGCCTCGAACGTCGTGCCCTGGGTGCGGTTCTCGACCGTGACGCGGTGGCCGCTGGCCATCTCCTCGCGGATGGCGGGGAAGGCCAGCTCGTCGCGCTGGTCGATCGCCTCGTAGTCGGCTTCGTCGAGGAACTCGAGCGGCACGATGCCGAAGTTGACGAGGTTCTGCCAGTGGATGCGGGCATAGCTCATCGCGATCGCGGCCCGCATGCCCAAGTGGTAGGGCGCCAGGGCGGCGTGCTCGCGGGAGCTGCCTTGCCCGTAGTTGCGGCCGGCGACGACGACCCAGGGGCCCTCGGCGTCGATCGCGCGATCGTAGAAGGCCGGGTCGAGCTGGTCGAACACCCACTCGCTGATCTTGGGCACGTTCGAGCGGAACGGCAGCACGTTGGAGCCGGCGGGCATGATCTCGTCGGTCGAGATGTCGTGGCCGACGTGGATCATGACCTCGCCCGCGAGCGGTGGCTCGATCGGTTCGAACTCCGGCAGCGAGCGCACGTTGGGTCCCTTGTGCAGCTCGCCGGCGCCGTCGGGGCTGGGTGGGCGGAGGTTGGCGCGGTCGACGATGATGTCGTCGGGCTCGTTCCACTCGGGGTACGCGATCCCGTGGGTGTCCGCGAGCGTGCGGGGATCGGTGATCTCGCCGGTCAGGGCGCTGGCGGCGGCGGTCTCGGGGCTGACGAGGAAGACGCTGTCCTCGCGGGTGCCCGAGCGGCCGGGGAAGTTGCGGGGCACGGTGCGGACGCTGTTGCGGCCGTAGGCGGGGGCTTGGCCCATGCCGATGCAGCCGTTGCAGCCGGCCTGGTGGATGCGGGCGCCCGATCGCAGCAGCTGGCCGAGGTGGCCGCCGTCGATGAGGTTCTCGAGCATCTGGCGGGAGGTGGGGTTGACGTCGAAGCTGACGTCGGCGGGGATCTGGTGGCCGTCGACGATCTCCGCGGGCACGCCGAAGTCCCGCAGGCCGGGGTTGGCGCTGGACCCGATGTAGGCCTGGTAGATCTCCTCGCCTTGCACGTCGGCGACGGGTTCGACGTTGCCGGGGCTGGAGGGCAACGCGATCATCGGTTCGATCTCGTCGAGGTGGATCGTCTCCGTGGCGTGGTAGGTGACGTCGTCGTCGGTGGTGACCGGCTGGAAGTCCCCGGCGCGGTCCTGGCGGCGCAGGAACCGCTGGACCTCCCGATCGGCGGGGAACACGGTGCTGGTGGCGCCCAGCTCGGTGCCCATGTTGGCGATGACGTGACGGTCCATGGCCGAGAGGTCCGCGAGCCCGGGGCCGTGGTACTCGATGATGCGGTTGAGGGCGCCGTCGACGTCGTGGCGGCGCAGCATCTCGAGGATGACGTCCTTGGCGCTGCACCAGTCGGGGAGCTCGCCGCGGAGCTCGACCCCCCAGATCTCGGGCATGTTGACGTAGTAGGGTTCCCCAGCCATCGCCATCGCGACGTCGAGGCCGCCCGAGCCCATGGCCAGCATGCCGATCGAGCCCGCCGCGGGGGTGTGGCTGTCCGAGCCGAGCAGCGTCTGCCCGGGCACGCCGAGGTGCTGCTGGTGGACGGGGTGGGAGACGCCGTTGCCGGCCGGCGAGTACCAAAGCCCCCACTTCTCGGCGGCGCTTCGCAGGAACAGGTGGTCGTCGGGGTTCTTGTTGTCCTCCTGGATGAGGTTGTGATCGACGTACTGGGCGGAGAGGTTGGTGTCGATCTCCTCGATGCCCATCGCCTCGAGCTCGAGCATCACCATCGTGCCGGTGGCGTCTTGGGTGAGGGTCTGGTCGATCGCGAGCGCGATCTCCTCGCCCGGCTCCATCGTTCCCTCGACCAGGTGATCCTCGACGAGCTGTTCGGCGACGGTCCCCGGCATCGAGCCGGCTAGGCACGGGCTGGGTCTTCAACGTCCGACCGGACGCTCGTCTCAGCGGCGTCGAGCTAGACTGCCGGCCATGCTTGGGTTAAGCTCTCGCCGCCCTCAGGCGGTGAAAGCGCGGAGCCGAGACGAAGGTTCACACGAATCGGAGATTCGTATTCTCCACCGATCGGCCGGTGGCCGATCGCTGGATTCGCCCGGATCGAAGATCCGTACGCAGCCGAGACCGGTCTGCGTGGCAGACCGGTGCTCGGCCGTTGTCGCCCCCAGCATCCGTCGAAAACCCACAGGGGTTTCCTTCCTCGGGCTCCGCGACCTTACCTCGCTCAGACCGGCGCGAGAGCTTAAGCAAAACACGTCCGGCAGTTTAGGAGCGCGGCGCCCACGATGGCCATCGCGGCGAGGGCGGCCGCGGGGGCGGGCGTGTCCTGGCGGTCGGCCTCCTCGGCGGCGAAGACGACGAGCACGTCCCGCTCGCTGCTGGTCTCGCCGGTGACCCGATCGTCGGCGAGGTGGGCGGGCCGGGGCCCGACCAGCGTGGGGCCGATGGCCCTCGTCCACGCTGGCCCTCGTCCGCGGTCGGCTCAACGATCGCGTTCGTGGCGTTCGACGGCTTCCTCGGGCGGGCCCTCGATGCGTTGCTCGATGCCGGGGCCCAGCTCCTCGTCCCCGGCCCGGTCGGTCTCGTCCCCGGCCGGGTACAGCTGGCTGGCCAGGCCGCCATCGAGTGTGAGCACCTCGCCGGTGAGCGTGGCCGGGGCTTGGGCGAGGTAGGTGACGGCGTCGGCGACCTCGGCGGCGCTCGTCCATCGCCCGGCCGGGGTCTGCTCCTCGACGGTCGTCTGCTCGCCCGGGGCCCGGTCGGTGTCGTCGGCGCTGGCGACGAACCCGGGCGCGACGGCGTTGACGGTCACCTCGGGCGCCAGCTCGACGGCGGCCGAGCGCGTCAACGCGAGCACGCCGGCCTTGGCGATCGAGAAGACGGCCCGGGCTGGGTCGGCGCGGAGGCCCGCGGCCGCGGCGACGTTCACGATCGCGCCGCCGTCCCCATCGAGCATGGGCTCGGCGGCTTGCTGGGCGAGGTGGAAGCCGGCCGCCACGTCGAGGCGCAGCGTGCGTTCGAGCTCGCCGGCGGGGACCTCGAGGAAGGGCTCGGTCTCGCGCATCCCGGCGTTGTTGACGAGCAGGTCGAGACCGCCCAGCTCGTCCACGGTGCGTTGCACGATGCGGCGGCGGACCATCGCGTCGGTGACGTCGCCGGCCAGCGTGGTCGCCTGTTGGCTTCGGTCCTCGACGTCGTCGGCGACGGCGCGGGCGCCCTCGTGGTCTTGGCGGTAACCGATGGCGACGTCGTATCCCTCGCGGGCGAGGTGCTCGCAGATGCGGGCCCCGATCGTGCCGGGGCCGCCGGTGACGATCGCGACGGGCATCGCAGAAGGCACCGTGGCGGCGAGGAAAAGCCTGGTGCTCGCGGATCAGATGACGAACAGCAGGCCGCCGACGGTGGCGAGCGCGCCGAGCACGAGCGAGGGCGTGACGTCCCGGACGAGGCCGCGGTTGGCGAAGGCGACGACGCCGATCTTGGCGAGGAACCCGATGATGGTGGCCAAGGTGGCCGTGATCAGGCCGACGGTGGGGCTCACGGTGCCGGTGTAGACGAGGTTGGCGGCGGAGGCGACGACCGCGCCGGAGGAGACGACGGCGCCGATGCTGGTGGCGTACACGCCGAGGTCGCCGGCGCCTTGCTGGAGGAAGAAGGCGGCGGCGTTGACGGCGGTGAACACGAGCGCGAACGTGAGCGCCGGCTTGATCGCGAACGGGCTGCGCAGCCCGATGTCGTCGGGGGGTTGGCTTTCCTCGGCGCCGCTGGCCAGCCAGGCGACGCCCACGATCGTCACGACGACCGGCGCGGCGAGCACGATCGCGAACGGTTCCACCATCGCCAGCGACGGGTCGGCGAACCCGGCGAGCACGAGGTTGCGGATCAGCGAGGTGCCGGCGGCGGCGACGACGGCGGTGGCGGCGGCCCGCTGCAGGCCGGTGGTGTTCTGGGCGATCGTGGCGACGCTGGCGGTGGCCGCCTCGGAGTTGACGAGGCCGCCCAGCGCGCCGCTGGCCGCCATCCCGCGTCGACCGCCCAGTTGGCGCATGGCGAGGAACGAGAGGAAGGCCAGGCCGCTGGCGGCGACGACGATGAGCAGGGTCCACTGGAGATCGATCGGTCGCCCGTCGCCGACGAGGCCTCGCAGGTAGGGGCCCTCGAACTCGGTCGCGATCGGGAAGGCGACGAACGCCAAGGCGACGAACTGCAAGGCGCCCATCACCTCGTCCTGGGTCAGGGTCTCGGCCAGCTGGTGCAGCCGGTCCTTCGTCAACAAAAGGAAGGTGGCGGCGACGGCGACCACGATGCCCTCGAGCAGGAGGTCGACGCCGATGAGGGCTCCGGCGAGGAAGGTGACCGAGACCGCCATCGGTGTCGTGAGGCCGAGGCTGCCCGAGAGGTAGCGGACGTAGAAGAACCCGATCGTGAACGCGGCGGCGGCCACGACACCGGCGGCCATGACGAGCTCGCTGTCGAACTCGACGGCCAGCAGCGCGGTCAGGTAGCCGGCGATCGCGATCAGCGGGAACGTGCGGATGCCGGCGACGACGGTCGTGCGGTCGCGCCGGTGTTCGCGCTCGATGCCGACGAGCGCGCCCACGCCGATCGCCGCCGCCAAGCCCAGCAGGAAAGAGGCGGTCGTCACGGTCGCCGCCTCCATCCAGCCCCCAGGGTGACGGACCCGCGGGTCGGCGGATCGGGGGACGATGGCGCTCTGTCCACGGCGACCCTGCGATCGGCCGAGCCGGCGAGCTCGGGAAAGCCCTTTCGATATCCGCAACCTCGGTGTTCCCCCGAGGCAAGCGGCGGGGACGGGCCAGCTGTCACGACCAGGGCCAACATCGGGAACGTTTTTGCCGGGGCCCGGGTTGGCCAGAGCATGCGTGGCCGGGGTTTCGCGCTCGCGCTCGTCGTTCTGGTACCCGTCTTCGCCGGATGCGCGGGCACCGGCGCTGGGCCGTCGACCGAGAACCCGATCGAGCCCTGCGGCCAGCTGGACACCTCGTTCGAGCCGACGACCGAGCACAACCCTCGGTTGCGGTTCGAGACGACGAACGGCACGATGACGATCGTCGTGTACGGGCAACAGGTCCCCTTCACGGCGGGCCACGTCAACCGGCTGGCCCAGCAGGAGGACACTTGGGAGGACACCCGCTTCCACCAGGTGTTCCCCGACGAGGCCGTGTTCGGCGGCGACCCGCGCTCGAGCAACGACGATCGGGACGCGTGGGGCTCGGGCGGCTACCACTTCAACACCGTCGACGAGCACCACCAGTTCCTGCGCCACGACGAGCCCGGCATCGTCTCGCTGTTGAGCCCGCAGCCGAACGGGGCCGGCAGCCAGTTCGTGATCACGTTGTCGCCCTCGCCGAGCCTCGACGACCGCAACCCGGTGTTCGGCAAGGTCGTCGAGGGCCTGGACACGGCGCGCGAGCTGTCCTACACCCCGACCGACGACCGCAACCGACCGCTGTACGGGGCTCACCTGGAGAACGTGACGTGGATCGATCCGCCCGAGCCGGCTGCGCCCCCGCCCGAGCTGTCCGCCTACGGGTACGATTGCACCGAGGTGGCCGAGCCGGGCGACACCGCCGAGCACCTGATCGCGGTCCGCAACACGGGGCCCTCGATCCTCGACGGGACGATGGAGACCTCGCTGGACGACGTCGAGGGGTGGGGGGCGACGATCACGAACGCCGAGCAGGTCGTCGTCTCCTCCGGCCAAACCGTGGTCTACGGGCTGAACGTGACGGTGCCCGAGGACGCCGAGACCGGGACCGAGAAGACGTTCGACGTCACGTTCCGGGGCGAGGAGTCCTCGACCTCGCTCGAGTTGACGACGCGCGTGGGCGAACTCGGTCAGCCCGCCGTCGATCAGGACAAGGTGCACCTCCGCTACATCGGGGTGCTCGAGGACGGCCGGGCCTTCGACACGACCGAAACCATCTACGTCGACGAGGCGTCCCTGACCTGGTTCAAGGACCCGCCGGCCCAGCCTCAGGCCATCCCGCTGTCGCCCTCGCCCGAGACGCTGAACAAGACCCAGCCGGGCGATTTGATCCAGCGTGCCCGGTTGGGCGAGACCGTGGTCGGGTTCATCGCGCCCGAGGACGCCTACGGGCGCCAAGCCTACGGCGAGAACAACCTGGGCGGTCGGCTGTTGGTGTTCCAGGTTCAGGTCACGAGCGCTCGGTGACGCGCGTGGCCGCGGTCAGGAACCCGGTGTGGCCGAGCATGTCGAAGTCCGGGCGAGCGCCGCGCTCGTGCACGACCCAGTCCCGCTGCAGGGCCTCGAGGGTGCGCACCTCGGCGAAGGGCGCCTCGTCGAGCGCCTCGCGGACGGCCTGCACCTGGTCGACGAGCGGGTTGTAGAACACGACCCGGCCGCCGGGGCGCAGGCCGTCCTCGACGGCGGGAGCGACGTCGGCCGGCGAGGGCACGTCCACCACGAACGCATCGCAGGCCTCCTCCACGCCGGCCAGCTCGGCTTCCCGAAAGCTGACGCGGTCGGCCAGGCCGGCGCGCTCGACGTTGCGGCGAGCCACGTCGAGGTGGTCCTGGCGCCGGTCGACGGTGACGACCTGGCCGTCGTCGCCGACGAGGTGAGCCAGGTAGGCGGTCAACGCGCCGCTGCCGGCGCCGCCTTCGACGACGCGGGTGCCCGGACCGATCGCGGCGAGGTGGGCGATGCGGGCGGCGTCGGCGGGGCGGATCACTTGGGCGCCGCGTTCGAGGGCTTCGAAGACGAGCTGGGGGGTGGGGGACAGCACCCGGAAGGCGGTGCGGCCCAGCTCCATCCGGTCGCCGACGGCCAGGTCGGCGAGCAGGTCGCCGCTCACGACGCCGATCCCGTCGACGTCGACGGTGTCGCCGGGCTCGGGCACGAGGAACAGGTGCGTGCTGTCGTCGCGTTTGAGCACGATCGGGTCGCCGGGCGCCGACTGGGATGGCATCGGCCCGACGAAGAGGTGGGGGTCCTTGAAGCCGGGGGGTGAAGGGGAAACGTTGAACGGCAAAGGACAGGTGAACTTCGGTGGATGTCGATCGAGGATCGGCTCCTCGCCGTGCTCGAGGATCCCGAGCGCCGCGCCAACGCTTTCCGGTGGCTGTGGATCGTGTCGATGGCGTTCGTGTTCTTCGGCTACGGCTACATCGCCTGGGTCCTGCTCTTCTGACGGCCGGCGAGAGGTCGGCGCGATCGTGCCCGGCCGTGACGTCTCAGGCGCCGGGGTCGACGATCTCGTTCTCCAGCGTGCCGAGGCCCTCGATCTCCAGGCGCACGGTCTGGCCGGGTTCCAGCCACTCCTCGGTGCCCTGATCGAGGGTCGAGCCGGTGCCGACGGTGCCGGTGCCCATGACGTCGCCGGGTTGCAACCAGGTGTCGCGGCTGGCGTGGGCCGTCATCTCGGCGATCGTGTACTGGAGCTGGTCGAGGTTGCCTTGGGAGATCCGTTCCCCGTCGACGTAGGCCTCCATGGTGAGGTCGAAGTGGCCCTCGTCGGTTCGGGGCAGCTCGTCGAGCGTCACGATCGCAGGGCCCAGCGCGGTCGCGAAGTCCTTGCCCTTCGAGGGGCCCAGGCCGACGCTCATCTCTTGTTTTTGGACGTCGCGGGCGCTGAAGTCGTCCATGATGGTGAGGCCGACGATGGCGTTCTCGGCCTCGGTCTCGTCGAGGTCGCGGGCGCGCTTGCCGACGATCCAGGCGGCCTCGAGCTCGAAGTCGAGGGCTCGGGTCGAGTTGGGGCGAGGAACGGGTTGGCCGGGCCCGTACGTGGCGGCCGGGTTCGAGAAGTAGAAGACGGGGATCTCGTACCAGGCGTCGGGCACGGGCTCGCCGCGGCGCTTCCACGAGCGGCTGACGTGGCCCTCGAAGGCGTAGAAGTCGCGAAGCGAGGGCGGCGTCGGGACCGGCGGATGCAGGTACACGTCCTCGCGGGACAGGCCCTGGGAGTCGTCGATCTCGGCGAGCGCGGCCTCCAGCAGCGGTTGGTGTTCGCCGAAACCGTCGAGCAGGACCTCCATCGTGACGGGATCGGCCGAGCGCAGGCGTTCGGGCGGGTCGCGGTCGACGACGGCGTGGGCGATGTCGACGAGCTGGCGGACCGGGATCACGCTGCCGTCGTCGAGCACGCCTGCCTCGACGCTCGCGGCGTCCGACCGCTGGAACGAGACCAACCGCATCGACCGGCCAGCCGTATCGCCCTCAAAAAGGCGTTGGGTTCGCTAGAGCTGTTTGTGCATGACGTAGCCGGCCGAGGTGTCGAGGCTCGGGTAGGCGGCCGGGTCCTCGCGCTCGATCGCGAAGCCCCGCTTCTCGTAGAGCTCGATCGCGGGCTCGTTGTCGACGTGCACCTCGAGCTCGAGCACGTCGGCCTTGCGGGCTCGCAGCCGGCGTTGGACCTCCGCGAGGAGGGCGCTGGCGACGCCTCGCCCGCGGGCCTCGGGGTGGGTCTGGATCGTGAGCAGGCGGGCCTTCGGTCGGCTGCCGTGCAAGGCGGCGGCGAAGCCGACGATGCCGTCCTCGGTCTCGGCGACGAGGTTGAGCGTGTTCCAGTGGCGGAACACGCGGTCGAGCACGATGTCGTCGAAGGCGACCTCGTCGGCGAAGGAGGCCTCGTGCAGCTGGCGGACGGCCTCGCGGTCGCCGGGGGTCAGGCTGCGGATCTCGGGGTCGGCGGAGCTCACGTCGGGGTCTTGCCTCGCACGATGTCCTGGATGCGTTCGCGGACCTCGCGAGCGGTCTGTTGGGGATCGTCGACGTCGAAGCCGCCGGTGCGGGCCTCGATGCGGGCCTTGAGATCGCCCACGGCGGGGAGGTCGCCAGCGGTGACGGTGCCGTGCTCGGTCTCGAGGATGAGCGTGCCGTCGTCGTCGACGGAGGGTGTCGTGTGGACGGCGCGGACGTCCTCGTAGTCGACGGTGAGCGGGTCCTTGAGCGGGCGGTGGATCGTCAACCCGGCCGGGCCGAGCGTGATGCCGTCGAAGCCGCGTTCGACCTCGCGGACGAGCAGGCCGATCACGCCGGTCGCGACGAGCGGGATCGAGACCCACGTCGTCGGGGCGACGTTGCCGCCGAGGCTGACGGCGAAGACGCCGGCGATGTACCAGCGGGCCGGCGGCTGGTCGCAAAGGGCAGCCGTGAGGCTGGTGAGCAACACGACGAGTCCCGCGGCGATCGTCACCGAGGCGTGGGCGGGCAGGGCGATCCGAGCGCCGAGGTCGGCGAGACCGCTCCCGGCAGGGATCAACGACGCTGCCAGGAGCGTGGTGACGATCGCAGGGGCGTAGGACCGCCAGCGAGGGCGTCGGGCCGGGCGGACCCGCTGGCCGTGGACGCGTTCGCGGTCGAGGGCCACGGGCTTGGAATGCTCGCCGGGGGCCTTCAGGGTTCGCGACGGGTGGTCGATACGTCGCTTACGCGAGGCCGGCGAGCTCGCGGTTCTTCTCCTTGTACTCGGACCACTTGTCGGGCAGGTCGCCCTCGGTGAAGATCGCCGTCACCGGGCACACGGCGACGCAAGCCCCGCAGTCGATGCACTCCTCGGGGTGGATGTAGAACATCTCCTCCTCCTCGTAGATGCAGTCGACGGGGCAGACGTCGACACAGTCTCCGGACTTGGTCCCGATGCAGGGTTCGGCGATCACGTGCGTCATTGGAAGGTCTCCCTCGGGGTTGCCGTCTAACCCAACACGGCCTATGTAAGCGTTGGGAAATTTCGGGCGACCTTCGATTTCGAAACGGCCGAAGTTGGCCGCCAGAGCAGCCATAACAAGGACCGGCGTCGTCCCAGATAGTGAGCGGAATCGGGAACTCGCCGCCCCCGTTTCAGAGCGGAGGGGGGTCAGACGACGTCTAGGTGGACCGGTTCGCCGCGGTGGTTCCAGGTCCGCCAGGTGGTCTCGGTGTAGGGGTGGTGGATGATGATGTGGGTGTGGCCGTGCTTGCCGAAGAGCTGGAGGTCCTCCTTGGAGGGGCGGGCGCTCTTCGAGGGGTGGCTGTGGACGACGCCGACGACGCTGCGGTCGACCGGCAAGCGGTTCATGCGGATGACGGCGTGGCGGGCGCCTTGCACGGTGCCGGGCACGAGCAGGACGGCGGTGATCGTGTCGCCCTCGGCGCGGAGCGCGCCGGCGAACTCGTTGGGGTGGGCGGCCTTGGCGGACTCGATGATCGTCTCGAGCACCTCCTTCTCGATCTTCTGGACGGGGTGCTCGCTGCGTTGGCGCTGGTTGGGGGTCTCGTCCTCTCGGCCGAGCAGCCAGTCGATGAACCCCACGAGGATCACCCGAACAGTTCCCGCAGGCGGGAGTAGAAGTGCGGTTCGAAGCGGACGAAGCGGGCCTCGTCGTCCGAGCGGCTGACGACGAGCTCGTCGCCGGGCTCCATGCGGTGTTCGCTTTGGCCGTCGAGCGCGAGCACGCCCTCCTTGCCCTTCTCCTGCAGCCGAAGGCGGACGTCGCTGGAGGCGGGCAGCACCATCGGGCGTTGGCTGACGCGGAACGGTGCCATGGGCACGAAGAGCACGGCCTCGAGCGCCGGGTGGACCAGCGGGCCGCCGGCCGACATCGAGTACGAGGTCGAGCCGGTGGGCGTGGCCAGGATGATGCCGTCGGCTTGGACGTCCTCCAGGCGGTGGTCCTCGGCGTAGACCTCGAAGGACAACAGCTTGCTCGGGCGGGGGGTCTTGACGACGACCTCGTTGGCGCACGAGCCCAGCGGTTCGCCGTCGAGGGTGACGTCGAGCTTGCTGCGGCTTTCGACGAAGTAGTCGCCGGCGTGCAGGCGTTCGAGGCTGTCGGGGATCTCGTTGGGTTCGACCTCGGTCAGATAGCCGAGCTCGCCGTCGTTGACGCCGAGCAGTTGGGCCTCGGGGTTCTTCATCAGCGTCCACAGGATCGTGCCGTCGCCGCCGACGGGCACGATGATCTCGGCGTCCATCTCCTCGACCGGGGTGCCGCCGTCGCGACCGAGGGCGTCGGCGAGCGCGGGCTCGATCGAGGGGGTGTCGCCGGCGACCTTCTCCCAGGTCTCGACGACCTCCTGCGCCAGTTCGACGCGGCGGTCCATGTCGGCGCGGCCGCTGACGCCCAGCTTCACGCTGCCACCTCCGGATCGGAGAGGACGGTCTCGTCGCCGACGGCGACCAGGCTCGTGCGGGCGCTGGGGTCGACGGGGAGCTCGGGGCGTGAGCCGTCGGGGGCGACGACGTTGCCGCCGGCCTCCTCGACGATGAGCAGGCCCGCGGCGACGTCCACGATGCGCAGGCCCTCGGTCAGGTGGAGGAAGGCGTCCATCGAGCCCTGGGCGACCAGGCACATCTCGAGCGCGGCGGCGCCGAGGCCGCGGACGTTGGGTGCCTGCTCGAGCGGACCGGCGGCGACCGTGCCGACCGGCGAGACGAGGATCGGGCTGCGGATCGCCTCCTCGGGATCGAAGGCGGAGACGCTGATCGGCTCGCCATCGCAGTAGGCGCCCTCGCCGCGCACGGCCACGTAGTCTTGGTTGGCGGGGATGTTGCGCACGAGGGCGGCTTCGACCCGATCGAGGCCGCCGGAGGTGATCGCCAGGGACACGCAGTAGAACGGGATGCCGCGGCGGGCGTTGCGCGTGCCGTCGACGGGGTCCACGATCAGGGTGCGGGGCGCGCCGACCTCCTCGACCCCGTGCTCCTCGGAGCAGACGTTCAGCTCGGCGGGGGATCCCTCGAGAACGTCGAAGACCGCCTGCTCGGCGACGCGGTCGATGCGGTGGGCGGGTAGGCCGTCGGCGCCGATGCCGGCCTCCTCGCTTCGTTCCTTCAGGGAGAGGTCACCGACCGCCGCCTCGACCTCGTCGGCCATCGAGCGGAGCAGCTCGAGGTCGTCCATCACCCCGGCCAGCTCGCCCGGACCCTTGTACTCTTCGACAAGGCACCTTGCGCGCGGTCGATGGCACGCGGTGACACACAACCCTTATCGCGGCGCCGTCCGTTCAGGGTCATGGAGGGCTCAGGGTGACCTCGAACGACACGGACGTGGAACAGCTCCCGATCGAGGGGTTCGACCACGTCGAACTGTACGTTGGGAACGCCAAGCAGGCGGCCTACGTTTACGAACACGCGTACGGCTTCGAACCCGTCGCCTACGCCGGCCCAGAGACGGACGTGGAGGATCGGGCCAGCTACGTGATGGAGCAGGGGGACATCCGGATCGTCCTGACGGCGCCGATGACGCCGGACACCACGATCGCCGACCACGTGGCTCTGCACACCGACGGCGTCCGCGACGTCGCCTTGGCGGCTGACGATGTCGAGGACACGTTCCAGACCGCGCTCGACCGCGCCCGCGATTACGAGGATCAGCTCACGCAGGGCGAGATCGACGACGGGGTCGCGGTGCGCAAGCCGGAGACGCTCGAGGACGAGCATGGCACCGTCGAGATCGCGACGATCGCGACGTTCGGCGACACCGTGCACACGTTCGTCGACCGCTCCGACTACGACGGCGTGTTCCTGCCCGGCTACGAGCCCTACGACGACGCGGACGGCGCCGGCGACGTCGGCCTCGGCACGATCGACCACACCGTCGGCAACCTGCCGGAGGGCGGTCTCGAGCCCTGGGCCAGCTTCTACGAGGACGTGTTCGGCTTCGAGCGCTTCGTCGGGTTCGACGAGGACGACATCTCGACGGACTACACCGCGCTGCGGTCCGTGGTCATGGCCAACGACGACCTGTCGGTCAAGATCCCGCTCAACGAGCCCGCCGAGGGCCTCAAGAAGTCCCAGATCCAGGAGTACGTGGACTTCTACCCCGGGCCGGGCGTGCAGCACCTGGCGATCACGACCGACGACATCCTGACCACGATCGACCAGATGCGCGGCCGCGGCGTCGACTTCCTGGACGCCCCGGAGACCTACTACGAGGACCTGCCCGACCGCATCCCCGTCGAAGACATCGACGAGAAGCTCGAGGACCTGGCCGAGCTCGGCATCCTCGTCGACCAGGACGAGGAGGGCTACCTGCTGCAGCTGTTCACGAACCCGATCCAGGATCGCCCGACGATGTTCTTCGAGATCATCCAGCGCAAGGGCGCCCAAGGGTTCGGCAAGGGCAACTTCAAGGCCCTGTTCAAGGCGATCGAGCAGCAGCAGGAAGAACGCGGCACGCTCGAATAGGGGGCTCGGTCGGTCGGCTGCCTCACGAGCTCCCTCGGCAGGCCGGCGTGAGCGGGTCCCGCTGACGGTCGTTGCGCTGCATCGGGATACCACAGGGGTATCCCTGCTTCGCGCTCCTCGTCAGCGACCGCTCACGCCGAACTCATCTCTTCGTACGCCCTGCCTCGGTCCGCTCGTTCGTCGCCGACCTCGCTCGCATCGTCGCGTCCACCGCCGGTTAGACGGCCCCGGGAGGGGTCGTCCTCTCATCCCCTCGTTCTCGCCAGCTCCGTTTTCGAGGTTGCCTCGTCCGACGGCTGGACCTCACGACAGGCGTGTCGCCAGTTCGTCACCTACCTCGTTCACGAATCGTCGGGCGCGTTCCAGGGCCCAGTTGGCCTTCTCTTGGGTGACCTCCAAGCCGGGTTCATAGTCGCTCTCCAACCGTTGACAGGACCCGGCTGAGGTCGCCACTCGTTCCCTCCGTGAACGGTCCCTCGCGCACGAGGAGGCGCGTGAACTCGGAAACCACGCCGCGATGTGTCTTCGGGTCGCTTCCCTCGAGACGGAGCAGAGCTCGCGCCGCGTGGTACAGGCATAGTAGGAGGATCGAAGCGAGGGCCCGGAGAAACCCGCTCGGTGGAGGCGATGAGCCTCGTCGAGGAACCGCTCGGCCTCCTCGAAGGTCGCCTGCGCTTCCCGGTCCGCTCCGTCAGGCAAGCGCTTCGCCCTCTCTTGCGATCGTGTTGGCGAACGCGGTGCCTCTGGAACGGAGCTCCTCGTACTTCTCCCGCGAGACGACGTGGAGCTGGAGAACCTCGTCGTGCTCCACCATCCAGGACCCGATTGCCTCAGAGAGATCGGGCACCTCGCCTTCGTCCTCAACGATCACCAGGAGATCCACATCGCTGGAAGCGTCGTCCTCGCCGCGGGCCACGGATCCGAAGAGGAGGATCGACCGCACGTTGTCGCCCAGCAACTGCTCGAGCCGGCGGGCGAACTCCCTCGCGGCGTCTCTCCGTCGGTTCGGCACGCATCGCGAACGCAGCGGCGACGGTTTGATGGTTTCGAAAGGTGGACTCACGTCCAGGGGTCACGAGGGCTACCTGCTGCAGCTGTTCACGAACCCGATCCAGGATCGCCCGACGATGTTCTTCGAGAGATCATCCAGCGTAGGGGCGCCCAAGGGTTCGGCAAGGGCAACTTCAAGGCCCTGTTCAAGGCGATCGAGCAACAGCAGGCCGAGCGCCGCACGCTCGAATAGCGGGGAGCCTCAGCGGCTCGGTCGGTCACGAGGCGGCCCCGGGAGGGGGCGTCCTCGAACAGTTCCTTTCTCGGAAGCCTCTCCGTCCGGCGACGTGCGCGGGGAACCGTTGACGGTGGTCGCGGCCGGCGACGAGCAGGCTCGCCGGGAGGCGGTCTCGTTGGCCGAGGATATCGGGTTCGAGACGACGGATGCCGGCCCGCTGGCGAATGCGCGCTACCTGGAATCGCTGGCGTACCTGAACAGGCAGCTGGCGTTCGATCAGCAGATGGGCTCGGACATCGGGTTCCGGCTCGTCGACCCGCGGGGCGCATGAGCGGCCCGGAAGCCGAGGCTCTCACCCGCTGAGCCCATAGCCGGTGACCGTGTAGGTGCCGGTCACGACGCCCTCCACCCGGAGTTCGTAGGTTCCGTCCTCGGCCGGCTTGACGTAGTTCGGGTTCGATCCGGGGTGCTTCTCGTACGTGCAGGACACCGCCGGCGGGAGGCAGGTGCTGAACCCGAACCCGGTGCCGCCGGTGTGGCCGCCGACCTGGACCGAGGCCCCGCTGGGCGCCTCAGCAGTGAAGCTCTCCCACACCTCGGCGCGCGTCGTGGCCTCGGTGTGCTTCTCGGTCATGTAGAGGTGGAACTCGTCGAAGCGGTCGGGCACCTCGAAGGTGTCCACGGTGCGTCCCCGGTCGGCGGGAAAACCGCCGTCCGTCTCGGTCGTGTACCCGACGGTAGGTGCCGGTGCGTCACCGATTTCCATTTCGACGAACGTTTCTCCGGCGCCGTCGTCGGCGGCGACCGGAGCCATCCCCAGCAACGCCATCGCTAGACCGACCCAGACCGCGAGCCCGGACCTCCATCGCATGTCAGTCGAACCGTCTCGGCGTGGATAAGGACTTCGGGGACTATCCGTCGACGAACCCGTACACGGAGACGGTGTAGCTGAGGGACGTGAGGCCGACGAACCGGAGTTCGTACTCCCCGTCTCCGGCCTCGGTCACGTGGGGTGGATCCAGGCCGGGATGGCGCTCATCCGAACAGAACGGAGCCGGGGGATCGTAGCAGGCCCAGACCGCGACGAAGTTGCCGTTCGGCGTGTAGCCGCCGACCTCGCTTCGGTTACCGTCGGGGCTGACGGCGGTGATGCGGTCGCTGAACTCGACCGCCGCGCCGTTGGTCTGGACCTCGGTCACGTGCAGGTAGAACCGATCGTCGTGGTCGGGGACCTCGAACGTCGCCACGGTCCGCTCTGTGCCGACCGGGTCGGCGGGGTCGAGGTGAACGTGGTTGCCAGCCGTCGGGAGCGGCGCTTGCCCAACCTGCATCTCCACGAACTTCTGTCCAGCGCCATGGTCGGCGGCGGCCGGAGCAGTCAGAGGTGTGCCCCAACTGGGCGGCAAGACCTCATGTTTTTCCGCGCACGGCGGGTTCTCCCCGCTGGGCGGCTCGCACGGATGACGGTTACGCGATCCCTATCTTGGGCGATCGTCGGCGTGGGCGTGGTGGCTTTGGTCCTGTTGGGGTTGGCGACCTCCGCCACCGCAGCGTCCCCGTCAGCGGACGCGAACGTCCGCGATCGGCTGCACCTGCCGCTCCTCCCGGACCCGGTAGCCCAGCGGCTCTCGGTGGACGCCAGCGCGATCGGTAGCCGGACCGAGGCCCCAGTCACGCTGGAGGCAGACAGGGTGAGCCTGACCCGGCAGGCGGCGGAGTGGCAGGCCAACCAGCACGGAGCCGAGCTCGCCGACGTGGAGGTGCCCCACCATGGCTCGCCCAGCGATGCCTTGACCACGCTCATGGATCGCCACAACACCACACCCTCGTCCGAGGACCGGCGGGCCCTCCAGGTTCTCGACACCCTCCCCGCGGAGCAACACGATGCCCTGACGCGGTTCGTCGACGCCTTCTTGGCCTTCGATGCCGCCACGCAGCGAGCCTACGAGGGCTACGACCCGGGAACCGTGCGCCCCCAAGCCGCGATGGCTGCATCCGGGACCGATGTCGACCCCGACCGTCCGTCCCACCAGAGCGCTTCCGCGAGGGGTGCGACCCCGCTGGCCGAGGCGGGCGTAGACCTGGGACCCATCCTCACGTCCCGAACACACGTCCTCCAGGCCGCCACCCGGCTACAGGATGCCTTCCCCCAGTCGGGGGCCCAGACCGCCTGTGACCCCCTCACCGTGGCACCTGCGTTCTCGATCGACTTGACCTCTTGCGACAACCTCTACGAGGAAGACGTGGCTGTGCTGGTCGACGGGGGAGGCGACGACCGCTACCGCAACAACGCCGGTGGCAGCAACCTCGCCGAGGGGACTTGCCAGCTCCTCCAGACGAGAGAGTATGCGTCCGCGGCGTTGATCGACCTCGGTCACGGCGAGGATGCCTTCGGAGATCGAACCGACCCCCGCAGCTGTGGTGCCAACGGCGGTGGCTACGAGGGTGCGGGCTTCCTGTTCGACGAGGGCGGGGACGACGTCTACCATGCGCATCGCGTCGGCACGAACGGGGGTGGATCGCTCGGCGCAGGGTTCCTGCTCGACGAAACCGGGAACGACACCTACACGGCCGCTTCGCACGGCACGAACGGAGGCGGAGACAACCTCGGCACCGGCTCCCTGCTTGACCGAGCCGGCAACGACACCTACACCGCCCGTCTCTCGGGTGCGAATGGCGGAGCCACATCCGACGGGGTCGGCTTCCTGCTCGACCGAGCTGGCAACGACGCCTACGGCGCGGAAGACCTCGGCACGAACGGCGGCGGATGGTTCGCTGGCGTGGGTGCCTTGCTCGACGGAGGCGGAAGCGACACCTACACCGCCGAGGACAGGGGCACGAACGGAGGAGGGGACTCGGGCACGGGCTTCCTGCTCGACGAAGGTGGCGACGACACCTACACCGCCGGGACGTCGGGTACCAACGGCGGAGCCCACGAGGGGGCCAACTTCGACGGCGAGGGAACCTTGATCGACGAGGCCGGGAACGACTCGTACGCTGCCGCCGACGTGGGCACGAACGGTGGGGGAGCCGACGGCGCCAGCGGTCTGCTGGTCGACCGAGCGGGCAACGACACGTACCAGGGTGGCTTCGAAGGGACGAACGGTGGCGCTGCCGGAGGCGAAGGCCGTCTCCTTGATCGGTCCGGGGACGACACCTACGCCGCGGAAGGTGCAGGGACGAACGGCGGCGGCTACTGGGACGGTGAGGGGTTCCTGCTCGACCGAGCCGGGAACGACATCTACACCGCCGAGGACAGGGGCACGAACGGAGGCGGCTGGTCCGGGGGCGTCGGTGCGCTGCTGGACGGCGGCGGTCGCGACGAGTACGAGGACGGTGCCGGCGGGACCGGCGTGGACCGCACCGTGGCCCCGAAGGGGACCGTGGGCGCCCAGGTGGACAGCGACGACACCACCCCCTAAGATGCCCGGCCGACCTCTGAGGGCCGAGGTGGGCAACGAGGCGACGGACAGCTAGGCCACGGTCGTCCTCGACCCGACGGAGACGGACGCCGACCCGTCTACTCGACGCTCTCCAGCAGCTCCAGCGTCAGCTGCTCGACGTCGTCGTCGCGCTTGCCGAGCGCGTGCTCGACGAGGGCGACGCGTTCGGGCTGGCGCTCGGCCTCGAACTCGAGCACCTTGGGCAGGGTGAGCGCGCTCGTGACGCCGCGGGGGATCCCAGTTCGCGTTGCCCACCCCGCTCGGTCGGACGCCCCTACTGACCTCCCACGGACTGTGAAGGGGAACGAGACGTGTGAGCTACTAGGGCAGAAGCCGGGGATCCGCGTCCCAGTCCATCGGTTCTTGGACCTCGATCTCCCGGAAGTGGGAGTGGTCGGGGTTCAGGAGGATGTTCTCTCCAGGCACCACGGAACTGGGGACTCTCAGTCCAACGGAGCTCTCGCTTTCGATCCACTCGTCCCCGATGCGCTGCGTGCTCTCGGAGGGCGGGGCCTGACGCCAGTCGTCGGGCATCTCGTCGTTGCCGAGATCCTCGATGAACTCCTCGTCGAGGTCGGCCGGGACGAAGTTGTAGGCCGCGAGCAAGGCTGTCTGCTCGAGGTTGACGAGGATCTCGAGCGTGGCGAGGGCGGCGCTGTCCGCGGTGTAGACCATCCGGGTTCCGGGGCTGTTCCACCGGCCGCCGTAGCGTCGGGCTCCCTCGCCGTCGAAGGCGTCGTCGAGGTGGCGAGATCTGCACATCCGCCAGATCCGAGTCAAGCGAAGACCCCGTGCTCCAGTCGGCCGATGAGCTTCTCCACCTCGCGGGCGCCGACGAACGTGCTGGCCGTGGCCAGCGGGGACGCGTCCCCCAGAGCTCGCGTCGGGTGCTTGAACCAATCGCGGGCTTGCTCGACTTCGCCGTCGAAGAGCGCGACGGCTTCGTCGAACAGGATCCCGAGCTGAACGAGCCGGTCCGACTCCTCGGGGGTGAGCATGCCGGCGTCCCTCCTCCGGGAGAGCGTTCGGGGGGAGATACCGATGGCCTCGGCCATCTGGTCACCGGACAACCGGAGGGTCTCTTGCAGGGCTTCCAGCGCGTCGACGCCCAACCCCTGTTCGATCTCGTCGGCGACCGCGAGCGGGCTCGACGCCTGCAAGTTCAAGCTCCGGATGACCGTCGGGAGCTCGGTGTCGCCTGCCGCCTCGACAGAGGGCGCATCCCCCGCCCCGGCGCCTAGTGCCATATGGCATATCTAAGACCGCCAAGTGGCTTAGTCCTTCCGGTGGCTACAGCGGACGTTCTCCGATCGGGTCGATCTGGTCAGGCTGAGATCGTCGGAGGACCCAAGCCCGCAGGCCTCCGCCCTTCCTATTCCACGTCTTCCAGCAGCTCCAGCGTCAGCTGCTCGACGTCGTCGTCGCGCTTGCCGAGCGCGTACTCGACGATCCAGGGCACATCTGTACCCTCGATGCCGTACTCCTTGAGCGGCTTGCGCTCGATGCCGACGTCGGCGACGAGCTGGCGGATGGCGTCCGCGGCGTCGTCGACGCCCAGCGCGTCCTCGATGAGCGCGACGCGTTCGGGCTGGCGCTCGGCCTCGAACTCGAGCACCTTGGGCAGCGTGAGCGCGCTCGTGACGCCGTGGGGGACGTCCCAGGTGGAGCCGATCGCCTTGCCGAGCTTGTGGGAGAGGCCGGCGCCGCTGGCGGCGTAGTTGATGCCGGCCGAGGCTTGGCGGCCCGCCTCCAGGCACTGGGTGTGGGCCTCGACGTCGTCGGCGTCGTCGACGGCCTCGGGCAGGTGCTCGGCGAAGAGCTCGATCGCTTCGAGGCAGCGCTCGTCGCTTTCCTCGGTGGCTTGCGAGCTGGTGATGCCTTCGACGGCGTGGTCGACGGCGCGGATCCCGGTGGCGGCCCACAGCCAGCGCGGCGTGTACGTGCAGGCTTCGCCGTCGAGCAGGGCGACGTCGGGCACGATGCGGGGGTCGCTCATGCCGGTCTTGACGGGCTGGCCGTCGGAGCCCTCGGCGGTCCAGCCGGCGAGGATCGTGAACTCGGAGCCGGACAGCGTGGTCGGGATCGCGACGTGGGCGGGGATCTCGGTCTCGAACCCGTCGGAGAGCTCGCGTTGCACGAACTTGGCGGCGTCGAGCACGCTGCCGCCGCCGACGGAGACGAGGAGGTCGGCGTCGGCGCGGCGCGCGGCCTCGGTGGCCTTCTCGACGTTGTCCTTGGGGGCGTGTTGACCGATCCCGACGTGTGTGCCGACGTGGAAGTCCTCGAGGGCCTCCTCGACGTCCGCGACGATCGGGGTCTCGCGTTGGACGCTGCCGGAGGCGATCACGAAGGCGTTCTCGCGCTCGGCGGCTTCGGCGGCCCAGCCGGCGCGTTCGCGGGCGCCGGGCTCGTTGAGCACGTCCGGTTCGCGGATCGATGGGTCGGTCATGGGTCCGAGAGGCCCAGCGTGGCCTATGGGCGTTGGGGTGCCGAGGTAGGCCGACCCAGGGCGCGGTCGGTCTCGGGCTGGAGCATGGCCCAGAGCGCGTAGATGCCGAACGCGGTGCCGATCGGGACGTTGATCAGGTGCAGGACGGCGGCCCCGATCGTCCAGGGTTTGGCCCACGACGTGCGATTGAGCAGGCCGACGCCAGCGACGATGGCGGGGATGGCCAACGCGATGATGCCGAGGCCGACGACGATGCCGGCCCCTGCGACGAGGCCGCCGACCGCGGGCACGTCGGAGAAGGCGCCGACGGCGCCGCCGCCGATCAGGCCGCCGACGAAGACGAACAGGCCCAGCAGGATGGCGGGCACGGCGAGGACGAGGTTGAGGGCGGCGACGACCGTGAAGTGCGTGCTCATGTCCCGGTCCTGGTGGGTGTCGACCATCGTGGTCGGGGAGGACGCTGGTGGATCGGCTTGAACGCTTCGAGATCCCTGCGGACGGTGGATCAGGGGGCCGTCCGGCGCTGTTCGGGCGGTTCGATCGCGGCCTCGATCTCGGGCTGGGGCTCGACGTCGTCGATCACGAAGCCCTCGGAGGGCAACGCGGGCAAGCGGCTGCGGTCGATCGCCTGGTCCTGGGCGGGCACGCCGTAGCTGGTCTGCTGCAGGCAGTCCAGCGCCGTCTCCGTGAGAGCCAGCGTGATGTCCTCGCCGGGACATCGGTGGCCGGTCTCGGGGTCGCCGCCGCCTTGCGGGATGAAGCCGTAGGGGCCGTGGTCGGCCTCGCGGAAGCGTTCGGGCCGGAACTCGTGGGGGTCCTCCCACACGCGGAGGTCGTGGTTGGTGCCGTCGACGTCCAAGAGGACGCGGCGGTCGGCGGGGAACCGGTAGCCCTTCCAGGTGAACGATCGCCGCGTGCGGGCGGCGACGACGGGGAAGAAGGGGTAGTGTCGGCGGACCTCCTCGGCGAACCAGCGCGAGGCTCGCTCGTCGTCGATGTCGTCGTCCCAGGTGGGGTGTTGGTGGAGGGCGTGGGCGACGAAAGTGATGTAGACGCCGACGGCGACGGTCGGCCGCAGGAGGTTCAACAGCTCGACGCCGGCCTCGCGCGGGTCGAGCAGCCGCTCGGCCAGGTCGTGGTGCCAGGCGACCTCGTGCAGCGGGGAGCCCTCCGGTGGATCGATCTCGCCATCGCGGACGCTTTGGATCAGGTCACCGGCCCAGCGGTCGGCCTGCCATCGGTCCATGCGGCCCTTCCAATGCTTGGGTCCGACGGCGCCGGCGGTCTCGAAGAGGCTGCTGAGCTGGCGGGTCCGCGTCGGGATCTCGTCCTCGTCGACGGGGATGCCGGCCCAGGGCAACACGCTGCGGGTGATCAGCTCGCGCACCTCGTCGTAGAGCACGACGCGGTCGGCGCTGGCCCAGCGGGGCACCGTCGACCGCCACAGTTGCCGGAAGCGCACTGCCAGGTCCCGGGCCCGTTCCGGCGTGGTCAGGTCCATCAGCATCCGTTTGCGGTGGCGGTGGGCCTGGCCGTCGAGGCTCTGGATGCCCTCGTCGCCGAAGAGGGTCTTCTGGACGCGGACCGGGGCGGCGCCGTAGCGTCGGAACCGGTCCTCGTCGTAGAAGAGCTCGGCGGCCTCGGGGCCGGTCACGCAGATCGTCGGCTCGAGCATGAGCCGGGTCGCGAAGAGGTCGGCGCCCTGGCGTTGGCACTCCTCGCGGATGAAATCGTAGGGCTTGCGCATCAAGGAGAGCGTGCTGTCAGGCAGGATCGTGGTGGGGATCGAGGGCACGGCGAGGCCTCGCGGGCCGAACCCGCGGAGGGCTGGTGAGGCTTCGCCGCGCCGAGCATGTGTGGCGGCAGACGAAGCGACGAGGAGAACGGGGACGAGCTCTCCCTGTCGGTCGAGGCCCGCGACCCGGAGACCCGCGTGCTGCAGGCCTGCCCCGGCTCGAGGGGGAAGCTGACCGGCTGGAACCGGCCACCGGGGCGACGAGGGCGGCCAGTGGACCGAGCAGGCTCGGGCGCCACGCTCGCGTCTCACGCCTCCTCGCCCCGTTCGTTCGGACCGGGGGACGACGCGTGGAACGTGGTGACGCCCTCGACGGGCCCCCAGAGGGGCTCGTCTCGGCTCAGGGCGCGTCGTCGGTGTCGATCTGGGCGCCGAGCTCGCCCTTGGGCGCGACGGTCCGGTCGGTGCCGGTGCCGCCCTGGTCGTCCTCATACCGGTCGGTCCCCTGGGCGTCGACGAGCAGGCCCGCCCCCAGGTCAGCGCCGCCGTTGACGGCCTCCTGACCGACCTCGCACAGCTCGGCCTCGCACGTCACGTCGACCCCGCCGAGGTAGGCGTCGTCGCCGCCGAGGTCCACCAGCGCGGCCCGGCCCACGCTGTCGGCGCCGCCGTTGGCGCCGTCCCCGCCGACATTCACGTCGCAGGAGGTCCCCTCGCAGGGCATGTGCACGTCGACGCCGGCCCGGTAGGCGTCGTCGCCACCCTCGTCCACGAGGAGCCCGGTCCCGGCGGTGCCGGCGCCGTTGGCGCCGTCGCGTCCGGCGGTGCACCGCGGGTCGCAGTTCACGTGCACGCCCGCCTCGTAGGTGTCGTCCGCGTCCCCGTGGTCGACGAGGACGCCGGCGCCGTGCGTCTGGGCGCCGCCGTTGACCCCGCTTTCCCCGATCTCCCGGCACTCCGAGGTCTCGCAGACGACGTTGACGCCGGCCCGGTAGACATCCTCGCCGCCGCCGTCGACCAGGCCGCCGTTCCCGAAGAACCCGCCGCCGTTGACGCCGCTGATCCCCAGGTCGTCGCAGTCCAGCGGGCACGCCGCGCCGACGCCGGCCAGGTAGCGGTCGTCGCCGCCGGCGTCGAGCAGCAGGCCCTGGCCGCCGTAGTTGCCGCCGCCGTTCACGCCGTAGGAGCCGACGGTGGCGCAGACGGCCTGGCAGTCGAGCCCGGTCCCCGCCTCGTAGGCGTCGTGGCCGTCTTGGTCGACGAGCAGCCCGAGCCCGCCGCGGTGGCCGCCCCCGTTGACGCCGTAGGAGCCGACATCCTTGTCGGCCAGCCGCGTGACGGTCTCGTCGGTCGCCGCCCGGTAGCGGTCGGCGCCGCCCCCGTCGACGAGCAGGCCGGCGCCGCGGAAGGCGCCCCCGTTGACGCCCCAGGAGCGGGCCTCGTAGGTGTCGTCCCCGGCGGCGTCGACGAGGACGCCGGCGCCCTGGACGGCGCCGCCGTTGGCGCCGTTGTCGTCGAGGTCGACGGGGTCCCCGTACGCGTCCTGGCCGCCGAGGTCGACCACGGCCGCGGCGCCCCCGCGGGCGCCGCCGGCGTTGTTCGCGTAGGTATCGTCGCCGGCGAGGTCGACGATCAGCGAGCAGTCGGCCTCGTAGCTCGTGGCGCCACCGAGGTCGACGGCGGCGACCGGGCACAGGTCGACGTCCGGCGCGGCGGCGGCCGAGGCCCCGGGTGCCTGCGCCTCGGCGGGCGGCGCGTCGGCGGCCGCGTGCAGGTCGGCGACGGCGTCGAGGAACGCGGTTCGCGTGGCGAGCACGGTGGCCACCTGCTCGTGGTCGTCGCCCGCCAGGCCGGCGGGGCTCGGGTCCGCGATGGCCTCGAAGGCGCCCTGCTCGGCGGCGTCGAGGGTCGCGGTCTCGAAGGCGCGGTAGGCGTCGACGGTGTCCGCCAGCGCGTCAGCCGTCGGCGTCGGCAGCCGGTCGAGGGCCCGCAGGGCCTGGACCTCGTCGAGCGCGAGGCGGCGGTCGTGGTCGTCGGCGAGGGCGGTAAGCGCCCGGCTGGGCCGCTCGTGGTCCCCTGCGGTGACCGGCTCGGCGTCGGTGCCCAGCCGGCCGATCTGGTGGTCACTCGCGAGGCGGGCCCGCTCGAGCGCGGTGTCGATCCCCGGGTCGTCGGCGGTCCGCAGGGCCTCGGCGAGGTCCAGCGTCGGGCCGACGGCGTCGACGGCCGTGGATCCCGGCGCAGGGGCCCCGTTCGCGGCGGCGACCGCGTCGACGTGGTCGGCTGCCTGGTGGGCGGCCTCGAGGGGGCCCTCGGCCTCGACAGGGGTCCGCGCCGCGTCGGGCGAGAGGGTCGTCGGGCCGCCGAGGGCGGCGGCCGTGGTCAGCGCCAGGGGGGTGGTCAGAAGGAAGAGCGTGACGAACAGCGCCTTGCCTCGCCGTGGGTCGCCTCGCATGTCAGCCTCCACCCTGGAAATGGCTCTCGGCCGACATCAAGGCTTCCCTCCCCGGCGTTGCCTCCGCGCTCGGCGTCAGGGCGACGGGGCGTCGGCCCGCGCGTCCTCGGGCGTCGGGACCGGCGTGTCCTCGCCGGTGTCGCGGTACGTGAACGCGTCGAGCACCTGGCCTGCGGGGAACTGGGCCTGCACCGCCTCCACCTCGACCTCGCCACCGTCCACGTGGAGGTTCGTGTGGTGGTGTGCGAACTCGACCGTGGCGGAGTACGGCAGCTGGTCGTTGGGGTGCTTGATTTCGTACAAGCCGCGCCCGGCGCCGCCGCTGATCACCTGGATCCAGCCGATCGGGTCCTCGTAGGGGCCCTCGCTCGTGTCGGTCGGGGCCTGGTAGGCGACGGGGTAGGTCCGCTCGTAGTTGTGATTGTGGCCAGTGAGGAGCATGGCCACGTCGTAGCGGTGCAGCCACTGCTCCTGCACGACCGTGTGCTCGGGCTCCACCCACCGAGTGACGCTCTGGGTGTTGCTGTAGAACGGGTGGTGCTGCAGGACGAAGATGTGGTCGATCTCGCCGGCCTCCTTGGCGGCCTGGGCCTGCTCGAGGTCCCGCTCGGCGAACTCGAGCATGTCCAGGTAGACGCCCTGCTCGCGCGCGTCGCCGAGGTCGGAGTGGAGCACCAGGAAGTGCATGTTGGCGACGTCGAAGCTGTAGTAGATCTCCTCGCCGGGCTGGGCCAGCCGCTCCTCGTAGGGGAGCGTGGCGGGGTCGGTGTCCGCGTAGGTCTCGTGGTTGCCGGGCGCGGTCATGATCGGCGTCTCGGTGTGGAGCTCCTCGTGGACCTCGAACCACTCGTCCCACACCTCGGGGTCGCCCTCAGCGTACGACAGGTCCCCGGCGATCAGGACGAGGTCCGGATCCTCCTCGAGCACCTGGTCGCGGACGTCCTCGGCGTTCGGGGTCAGGCCCTGGTCGCCGTAGAAGGCGATGTCGACGGGGCCCTCCTCGGGGATCGTGCTGGTCTCCCAGCAGGACGAGAAGCCCCCCGCCGCGCTGCCGACGCGGTACGCGAAGCTCTCGCCGGGCTCGAACCCGGTCATGGTCGCCTCGTGCACGGTGGTGTCCGGGGCCAGCGTGAGCGGCTCGGCCGAGCCGGTGGTGGAGGAGCGGGTGTCGGGGTCCACGAGGTCCTCACAGGTGGATGCCCACTGGGCCACGGTGCCCGGGTCCTCGCCGCCGTCGGTGAACCAGGTCACCGTCATCGTCGTGCTCGTGTCTTCCGTGAAGCTCAGATGGACCCCGCGCGGGGCCAGCTCGGCGTCCTCGTTGGCCTGCGAGACGGCCTCGTCGCTGAGCGTCGTCACGAACAGGACGCCGGCGACGGCCAGCCCTGCCGCCGCCAACAGCACGAGGCCCCGCAGGGCCGCGTCGTCGCTGGCGAGTTGCATCCAGACAGCCTCCGTGGTGTGTGAGGGCAGGGGGTGCGCATAAGCGTTCGGCTGGACCGGGGCGTGCGGGGTCGCGCCGCCGAGGGGGCGAGGAGCGGGACGCGGGGGAGGGTCCAGGCGGGCGAGGATCTCGGGCGCGGGCTGGCGGCACGTCGGACGGCGTGTCCGGGTCGGCCGACGGGCACTCGGCCGGGAGCGGCCGGGGCCCGGGCGGTGGTCACGGGGCCGGGCTCGGTTCGGGACCGGGCGTCAAGGTCGACGTACCGGGGAGGGCGGCGGGCGAGGAGGTCCCCATGAGCCGGCAGGCCTCGAGCGGGCCGGAGACCCGCGCGACCGACGCTGCTGGCGCTGGGGCTCGACACGACCCGGAGACCAGCGCACGACACCCACCGCTGGCCTCCGACATCGCACGGCTACCACCCCAAGCCACCGGTAGCCGTACTCGCTCGGGACGAACTCTCCCAGTCGGTCGAGCCCCCACAACTCGGAGACCAGCGCACGACACCACCGCTGGCCTCCGACGTCGCACGGCTACCGCCCCAAGCTACCCGTAGCCGTACTCGCTCGGGACGAACTCTCCCAGTTGGTCGAGCTCGCATCGGAGACCAGCGCACAACACCCACCGCTGGCCTCCGACGTCGCACGGCTACCGCACGAGGCCACCGGTAGCCGTACTCGCTCGGGACGAGCTCTGCCTGTCGGTCGAGCTCGCATCGGAGACCAGCGCACAACACCCACCGCTGGCCTCCGACTACGTACGGCTACCGCCCCAAGCTACC
Organism: Thermoplasmatales archaeon SW_10_69_26; assembly: GCA_003009755.1. Classification (GTDB taxonomy): domain Archaea; phylum Thermoplasmatota; class SW-10-69-26; order SW-10-69-26; family SW-10-69-26; genus SW-10-69-26. Next base: position 21,944 of record PXUB01000003.1, on the reverse strand, counting down.
CGTAGCCGTACTCGTTCGGGACGAACTCTCCCGGTCGGTCGAGCTCGTCCCTCACTCCGCCCAACTGAACATGTACTCGCTGTCGTCGACCTGGTGGGCCCACTTGGTGGTCTTGAACGGGCTGTCGGCCTCGATCATGACCGAGGTTTCCTCGACCTCGTCGACGCCGATCGATCCCTCGTAGCGGCCGGGCTGGGGGCCATGGTGCAGGCCGCGGCGGTGGATCGTGATCGACTCGTCGCCGATGCCCTCGCGCGAGGAGAACTCGCCTTCGACGTAGAAGATGACCTCGTCGGTGTCGATGTTGCTGTGGTAGTAGGGGGCCGGGATCGCGTCCGGGTGGTAGTCGACCTTGCGCGGGACCCAGCTGATCAGCTCGAAGCTGGAGGCCTCGAAGGTGACGTGCTCCGGGGGTGGCTGGTGGATCTTGCCGGTGATCGGCTCGTAGTCGGCGATGTTGAACGTGAACGGGTAGTTGTAACCGTCCCAGCCGACGACGTCGAAGGGGTGGTTGTCGAGCGTGTAGGTGCTGATCGCCTCGTCGACCTTGACGTCGAGCTCGAAGTCGCCCTCCTCGTCGTTCGTGATCAGCTGTTTGGGGCCGTGGAGGTCGCGCTCGCTGTAGGGCGCGCCCTCGACGAGCTGGCCGCGATCGTTGAGGAAGTGATCCGGGATGCGGATCGGGTCCGAGCTCTCGACGAGGTAGAACCTGTGGCCGGCGGGGTTGCGGAACCGGTAGGTCGTCCCGCGGGGGACGTGGATGTAGTCGCCGCTGGTGTAGTGCAGCTCGCCGAACACGGTGTCGAGGTGGCCCTCGCCCTCGCGGACGAACCACAGCTCGTCGGCGCCGGCGTTGCGGAAGAACCGGTCCTGGTCCTCACTCGGGTTGACCATCGCCACGTTGGCCTCGTCGTTGAACAAGACGACCTTGCGGGCGTCGATCGGGTCGCCGTCGCCACCGAGCTTGCCGGCGCGGAAGTGGTGATGGCGGTGCTGGTCGGGCTCCCACTCCTCGGGCGCGACGTTGCGCCGGCCCTCGAGGCTGTTGATCTCGGTGGGCGGGTGGTGGTGGTAGAGGATGCTTTCGACACCCTCGAAGCCCTCGGTGCCGAAGACCTCCTCGCGCAACAGCTTGCCGTCCTCGGTCCGGAACTCGGTGTGCCGTTTGGGCGGGACCTCACCCATCTGCTTGTAGGGGGGCATCGTCGACGCCTCACCGGCCCATGCCCGAACGGCTTGATAAAGGGCACGCGGGCGTGTGGACCCTTACCGCCCCCGTCCGGGGCCAGGCCCCCTCCGCCAAGTCCCCGCTGATCGGACCTCACCGGTCCCCGAGGCTCGCCCGCTCGGCCGCCACGGGGCGGGGACCCTCGACCTCGATCACGTCCAACTCCCCGTCGAGGAGGAGCGCCAACGTCTCGCCGGCGTCCTCGACCACGACGCGGACGCGGAGCGGGTCGCGGTCGACGATCTGCTGCCGTCGGCGGAACCGTTCCCACAGGCGAGCCGTCGTCTCGGGATCCTCGAGCCCGTAGGTGCCCTCGAAGCCGTGGTCGTGGTAGAAAGCCAACGAGGCCGGGTGGTCGAGCGTGACGCACCAGGCGGGGTAGGAGACGTTGAACTTGCACACCGAGCACACGTAGCGGGCGCGTACCTCGTCCCGCGTGCCGCAGGCCCCGCAACGGTGACCCACAGGAGGGTCGTGGTCCTCGCAGACGTGGAGGGCATCCTCGATCGAGCCGGTGCAGGCGGGGCAGACGCCGCGGACGACCAGCGCGAGCGCGAGGGTCTGGTCGATCGTGCCGGCCACGAACACCTCCTCGGGGGTTCGACCGGCGAGACCCGCGGGTTCGAAGTCGTCGTGGACGGTCACGGTTCCCTCGGGAGCCCGGAGAGGTGAGCTCGGGCCCAGGCTGCCCTCGCACTCCGAACAGCGCTGGTAGAGACGCTGGTCCCGATAGGTGATCTCGAGCGGGTCTCCACAGGTCGGGCACGACCGCGGGATCTCCGTGGGTTCGAGCGTGGCCTCCTCGAGGCCCGTGCCGGCGATGACGGACCGGACGACGCGGTGGCCAGCGTTGGACAGGGCGTAGCCGGCCTCGTGCTCGTCGACGAAGCGGCCCGCGAGCTTGTCCAGGTGGTAGGCGAAGTTGCCGCTGTCGGCGGCGCCCACCCTGTCGCAGAGATCGCTGAACGAGACGGTCCCGCGGCCCTCCTCGGGATCGTAGGCTTCCCAGAGGGCCAACAAGATGGCCAGCCGTGTCTCGTCGCTCAACAGCTTGAACCCCTCGACGGTGTGCGGTCCCGCGGCCCCCGCGGCCTCGTCCAGCGGGGACCCCGACGCGCGTCCGCCTGGCATAAGCCTGGAAGGACCGAGATCGCCCCTAAGGGTTCGGGCAACCTTCCTAGGAGGGTCCGTCGACGTCCCCGGCCGGGCGCCGTCCTCCCGCTGTAATCTCGTACAGGGAACCCTCTTGACCGTGGCGTCCCGTCGCCGCGTCGACGCGATCCCCCGAACGGGGTTCGGTCGACGAGGGTCGGACATGTCGGAGAACACGACGTTTCGCACGCGCTGGGGCATGGTGCTCGCGATCGGTCTCGCCATCCTGCTTGCAGGGTGCACGCAGCAGGCCGACCAGGAGGCCGAGCTCTCCAGCGAGGAGCGCCACGCCGAGATCATGGACCACGCCGAGGAGGTCTCCTCGGGCATCGACACCGTCGAGGAGGCTCGCGAGGCCGGCTACGAGCCCGACCGGTTCTGCGTCCCCGGCATGGGCGTGCACTGGCTGCACCAACCCGGGCAAGAGGGCTCCTCCCTCGACGCCGAGCTCTCGGAGGACGAACCCGAGGCCATCCTCTTCGAACCCGAGAACGAGAACTTCACGGACCCGGACGCGAACCGGTTCGTCGGCATCGAGTACATCGTCTTCACCGAGGGCACCGACATGAACTCGACCGACACCAAGCCCGACTTCATGGGCGCCGAGATGGAGGGCCCGATGCCGGGCCACACGCCCGAGATGCCCTGGCACGTGGACTTCCACGTCTACCTGGCCGAGGACGTGCGCTCCACGCCCGACTTCGAGCCCACCAACCCCTCGATCACTTGCCCCGAGGGCACCACGCCGCCCGGTGAGCGGTGAACCGCGAACCCCGGACCGATGGCGGGGCGAGCCGCAGGGCCGACCCTCCTGCCGGCAGCCGAGCCACCGTCGCCGCTGGCCGGCAACCTGAAAAGACCCCAGCCCACTAGAGGTGGGGAGGCCTGCGAAAGTGCGCACGGAGCTGCTGGGCGTCGTCATCGTCGCGATCGTCGCGCTGGCCGGGGTCGGTCTCGGTCAGTCCGCCAACATCATGGAGGATCCGACCGAGGAGCCGATGCTGGTCCCGGACCAAGGCCCGGACGTGCCACCCGGTGACGTGACCACCCGGCAGGAGGCTCCGACGCACGTGGCCACGCGGAACCCGGTCGACACCGAGCTGCGAGAGTTCACGGCGGGCACCTGGCAGGCCTCGATGGACGTGCCCGAGGAGGACTTCGATCGGGTGTACATCGAGTACTCGTCCTGGCCCAACCACCCCGATGGTGACCCGTGGGATCGGACGTTCAGCGTCGGTGTCGAGGGCGCCGAGGTCCTGCACGGCACGACCACGCGGGGCAACTTCACCGTCTACGAGGACCTGACCGAGCTGGACCCGCTGTTCGAGCCCGGCACGACGGTGGACGTGACCTGGTACATAGATACCTGGGTCCCCGGCCAGGGGATCGTCACCGACGTCCAGTTCCACTTCCTCGAGGACCCCACCCCGTCGACGTCGGATCAGACGCGGGTGGACGCGATCGAGAGCCCGTTCTACCTCGATCGGATCAAGGGCGCCGGTGACGCGGTATCCGGCGAGGTGTCCTTCGGCGACGCTGCTCCCCGGTCGGCGATCCTGGAGGTGTTCACCAGCGGCCACGGCGACGGCGAGTTCTGGTACCTGAACGGGGTCCGGCAGCCGACGCCGCCCACGTTCGAGGTGACCATCGACGACGAGCCCGTCGGCTACCTCGAGGCGGTGCCCTACGTGTACGCGCTGCTCGGGCTCGACGGCGGCCAGGTGGCCGAGGCGTTCAACCAGCACGCCTGGTGGAGCGGCCACAAGGCCCTCGACCGAGCCGGCGTCCACACGGGCGTCGCCGAGATCCCCGCCTACCGGGCCGAGATCGCGCCCGAGGACCTGGACCTTCTGACAGGCAATCGGACCGTGACGGTCACCCAGCTCGACCACGGCGGCGTCTGGCCGACGAGCGTCAACGTCCTGATCGACGAGCCTAGCCCCCTGCCGGCGACCCCCCGACGCTGACCGAGAACGGACAGGAGGAGAAGACAGCAGGAACGGAGAAGACGCGGGGGTCCGCGTCCCGTCATCGTCGACCGAGCAGTGGGCGGCGGCGAGGCTCGCCCGAGCCTCGTAGGGTCCGACCTCCTGCGTCGCCGAAGATCCACCAAGCAGGGCAACGATGCAGGGTTGGGGCCTCCCAAGCGGCGTTGCCTCGAGCGGTCCTCGGCCCCAAGGACCTGGTCAACGGCGAGGTTGCCGACCCCTACACGAGCAGGCGAGCCGGCGGGGGGAACCGCAAGCTTCGAGGTCGGCGACCGGGTGCTCGATCCGTTGCCCCACCACGTCTACGTGCTTCGCTGCAGCGACGACACCCTCTACACCGGGTACACGACCGACGTCGACCGCCGCGTCCGAGAGCACGATGAGGGCGTGGCGGCGAAGTACACGCGCGGCCGGACGCCGGTCGAGCTCGTGCACGAGGAGACCTTCGAGACGCGGTCGGCGGCGATGAGCCGCGAGGCCGAGATCAAGGCGATGACGCGGGACGAGAAGCTGGGGCTGATCCAGAGGGGGTGAGGGCGCCCCTTGTGATCCAGACAGAGCGTCTCCGGCAACGATGCCCGCAGGCGCTTGCGGGCCACCTCCGCCATCCCGGGGAGACCACCCATCCACCGAAACGTGCTTCTCGGCCTGTGTCGGTAGAGGGTCTCGACGGCCCGGATCGGCTCGCGAGGACGACCGGCGAGAGCTGCCCTCAGCGCCAAAGGCTCGAACAGGGGTGCGACTTCGGCTACGTCCAAGCCGAGCGGACCGACGAGTCCGGGTTCGAGCTGCTGGAGGGGGACGGGTGAACGGCAAGCACGAGGTCCGACTCGAGCGGATCGAGGAGCGCATCGACGAGCTGCACGAGAAGATGGACGAGCTGGCCGAGAACGACGCCGGGAACCGTACCGACACCGGGTGGCTGAAGCGGGCCGTGCGAGAGGTGGTCGCGAGCGTGGCAGGGGTTGGTGGGGCGCCGCATATCGGTAGCCGATGCCTCGCCTCTGTCCCTCAGCACCCTTATCTCGCCTGGCGGGGGACGGGGTGACGCAGGTGACGACCATGTTCGATCGAACCCACAACGAACAGCGTCGCGGCATCGGCTTCGCCCTGATCGGCCTCATGGCGTTCGGCGCCGTGGCTGGCGGCGCGGCCGCGCACGTGTCCTCCGAGGACCACGGGGAGGTCACGCTCCACGATAGCGAAGATGGGGAGCCCCAGACATCGACAGCAACGGAGCCTGATCCTGTCGAGCTGACATGCGAGTTCTGGGTGAAGGGCCACAACCTCTCCCACCAGAGCGGGTGGATCAACGCCACCAGCGGGTCGGGGCCCAGCGTCGAGGTGACGACGGTGGGCACGTTCAACGGGACGGAGAACGAGAACGGCACCTACGATTTCGACGCCGGACCGTTCACGCTCGAAGAGTCCGACGATTACCTCCTCTTCGTCCATCTCAGGGCCGAGGGAGGAGACCACGGGCCGCCCAACCATGACGTGAACTACAAGACGTGCGACGGCTCGGGCGATGGCGACCAGACGCAGACCCAGCCCCCCGCCTGCCCAGCGAACCTCGAGGCCCACGCCATGCAGACCGAGGACATCCGCCTCGACTGGGATGCCTCCGCCAACGCGAGCACGTACCACGTCTACCGTGCTCAGGCGGACGGCGAGGTGACCCACGCCGCCCAGGTCAACGATACCAGCTACACGGACACGGAGACCGAGGCCGAGACCACGTACACCTACGAGGTGACCGCGGCCAACGAGGCCGGCGATGCCGAGGACTGCCCCACCGCCGAGGTGACGGCGATCCCGTTCTTCAGCAACCCTGCGCTGGTCGCGATGGCGGCCATCGGTAGCGTGGGCGCCGTCGGCGCCATGCGCGTGCGCCGCGGCTGACCGGCGCTGACGGGCCTGGTTCCCCAGCGGGCGTTGCCCCCGCTGCGGCTCTCGTCTGTTCTCCCCGACGACCAGAGAGAAGCAGCGTCGCTGGGATCCCGCCTACCACCCGTCGACGCGCGCCCACCGGTCGACGACCTCGCCGTCGTCGAGGACGGTGTACGCGTCGTGGCAGGCGGCCGTGATGCAGCTGTGGTTCGGGTAGATGCGGACCTTGTCCCCGACGCGCAGCTGCGGGGCCTGGCCTCCCCGGGTGAGCAGGAGACCGTGCTCCTGGCTGGTCTCGGCGACGAGCACCTCCTCCCCTTCCTCTTCGGTCGTCATCGGCTGGCCGTCGAGGCCGGCGACGAGGCCGTAGGCCTTGTCACGCTCGTCATCGTGGGCGGCGGTGGAACGGTCCTCGCTGAGAGCCAGCGATCCGGCGTCGACGATCCCGGCGCCGTCGCTGTCGCGGTGGCCGATGACCTCAGCCAGCACGGTGACGGCGACATCGTCGACATCGCAGACGCCGAGACCCACCTGGTAGAGGTCGAAGAAGACGTAGTTGCCGGGCCGCATCTCGGTGACGCCGGTCAGGTCCTCGGCCGAGAGCGCGGTCGGCGTGGAGCCGACGCTGACGGTGGGGACCTCGTGGCCTCGTTCGCGCAGGCGCCCGGCGGCCTGCACGACGGCCTCGCGCTCGGTCTCCGCGGCTTCGCGGAGCTCGTCGTCGCCGCGGGCGTCGTAGGCGCTGCCGGCGTGGGTGAGCACGCCCGCGAGCTCGACCCCGCTGGCCTCGGCGAACATCTCGGCGAGGTACGTGAGGAACGGTTCCTCGGGGTCGACGCCGCCGCGGGTGCCATCGCAGTCGATCTCGATCAGGACCCCGATCGGCTCCTCGAGATCGCGCCCGGCCGCCTCGATGGCGCGCAGGGTGGTGGGATCGTCGGCGATCAGCGTGAGCTCGGCGCCGCCTGCGATCAGGTCGGCGCATCGGTCGACCTTGGCGGCGGTGGGCGCGACCGCGTACGTGAGATCGGTGAAGCCGGCCTCGTGGAAGTGCTCGGCTTCGGCGAGCGTGGACACGGTCAGCGGGCCGTGCTCGGCCGGGCTGGCTCGCTCGGCGACGGGCACGGTCTTGGCCGTCTTGATGTGGGGCCGCAGCGCGACGTCAAGCTCGTCGGCGCGGGTCTGCATGCGCTCGCAGTTGGCCTGCAGACGCTGGCGATCGAGCAGCAGGCGGGGTGTCGCGAGCTCGTCGATCGGCGTGCCCGGGTCCGGCGCGGGGCGCGGCATCGGCGCTGCACAACCATGGGTCGCTTTCAATGTCGGGGGCCCAACCCCCACGCCGTTGCCGGACAACGCTGACGAACCCGCCCCGCGAAGCACGACCAGCCCCGGCCCGAGCGCTCGCCGCACCGAGGGACCGTCCGCGCCGACGGCGGACGAACGCCGCCAGAGCCTCAGCGGCGGGTGCGGTCGGCCGGGCGGTGGCGGAGGCGGGCAAGGAGGGCACCCATGAGCGACACCGGCCGGCCAGCGACGGCGTTCACCGGAAGCGTCCGACGACGGCCTCCCAGACGCCGAGGAAACGCAACCCGACCAGCGCCAGGAAGACACCGAAGGCCCGTCGGAGCTTGTCGGCGGGCGTGACGAGGGCGAGCTTGGCGCCGGCGCGGCCGCCGAGCATGGCGCCGACCGCCAGGGGAACGCCGACGGTGAGCATGGCTTCGCCCATGCCGAGGAAGGCTTGGGTGACGGCGGCGAAGAAGCCGTTGCCGATGACGCCGACGAGGCTGGTGGCGACGGCGGCGTGCATCGGGAAGCCGAACAGGGCCAGGCCGGGCGTCATGACGACGCCACCGCCGACGCCGAGGAAGCCGGTCAGGGTGCCGGCGAAGAAGCCCAGCGCGAACACGGCGCCGGGGAAGCAGACCCGGCCCTCCTCGGGGCGGGCGGCCAGGGCCATGCGCAGGCCGACGAGGATCACGAGCACGCCGAAGGCTTGGCCCAGCACGGTGCCGGCGACGTCCTGAGCGATCAGGGAGGACAGGATCGAGCCGGCGACGCCGCCGCCAGCCAGCCGCAGCCCGCGCTGCCAGCGGACGTTGCCGGCGCGGTGGTGGCGCGCGAGCGCGATGGTGGATCCGAACACGATGACCATCAGCGAGGCGGCCTTGGCTTCGTGGAACGAGGAGGCGGAGATCCACAGCGCTGCGGGCACGGCCACGACGCCGCCGCCGAGCCCGAACAGGCCGCTGATCACGCCGGCGGCGACGCCGGCGAGGACGGTGAGGACGAGTTGGGTCGCGGTGACGCCGAGGACCATCCGGCGGCCGAAGGATGAGGGGCTCCTAAAGCCAACCCTTGGCCGGCGAAGGCTTGGAACCGCGAACAAGGACGGTTCGATGCGTCCGCGATCGAGGGCCAGGCCCCCACTGAGGACCAGAGCCAACGCCTGGAGAAGCTTTTAATGAAGAAGGTATCCTACCCCCGGAACGCTGGAAGTCTCCTTCCGTTGAGAGCTCCCAGAAGGTGCGGACATGGCCGAAGATGGACTCGTTTGGATGGTCGGTGGACCCCAGGGCTCAGGCGTCGATTCTGCGGCGCAGTTGTTCGCGCAGACGGTCTCCCGAGGTGGACTGAACGTCTGGGGCCAGCGCGAGTACTACTCGAACATCAAGGGCAAGCACTCCTACACGAAGATCCGGATGTCGGAGGACGAGATCCACAGCCCTGTGGACAGGGTCCACTTCCTGGCCACGTACGAGAGCGAGACGCTCGCCCGACACGTCCAGGATCACCGGGCTCTCGTCGGCGGTGGCGGGGTTCTCTACGATCCCTCGCACACCGACGAGACGATCGCCGACATCCGGTTCATGGACCACCGGGTCAAGGCGGACATCGCCGAGGAGTACGGCCAACCGGCCGACGAGATCACCATCCAGCAGCTGCTGGATGACGCGGCCGCGGACGGCGTCCGCCTGTTCGCGTTCCCGTACGAGGAGCTGCAGAAGGACATCGCCGACGAGCTCGGCATGGACGATCACAACCGGCTGCAGATCCTCAAGAACACGATGGCGACCGCCGCCTCGATCGCGATGATCGAGTTCGGGCTCGAGCACCTCAACGAGACGATCGACGCGATCTTCGGCGACAAGAGCGACCGCATCGTCGAGATGAACAAGGTCGCGGCCGAGCACTCGGCCCAGTACATGCGGGACAACTACGAGCCCTTCGAGCACACGATCGCGCCCGCCGAGCCCGACGAGGAGCGCCTGTTCATGCAGGGCACCGACGCGGTCGCGCTCGGGAAGATGGTCGCCGGTTGCCGCATGCAGACCTACTACCCGATCAGCCCGGCCACCGACGAGTCGGTCTACCTCGAGTCCAAGCCGGGCAGCGACGTGGTCGTCGTCCAGACCGAGGACGAGCTCTCGGCCGTCGACATGGCGATCGGTGCCGCCCTGACGGGCGCCCGCGCCGCCACGAGCACCAGCGGGCCCGGGGTCAACCTCATGGTCGAGGGCCTGGGCTTCGCCGGGCTGTGCGAGGTCCCGCTCGTCCTGGTCGACTACCAGCGCGGCGGCCCCAGCACCGGCATGCCCACCCGGACCGAGCAAGGCGACCTCCAGTTCGCCCTGTCCTTGGGCAACGGCGAGTACCCGCGCCTGGTCCTGGCGCCGGGCGACCTCGACGAGATGTTCCACGACACGATCGACGCCTTCAACCTGGCCGAGCGCTACCAGACGCCGGTCTTGATGTTGCCGGACAAGGACCTGGCCGGCAACAACCACACCGTCGAGACGTTCGACGTCGACGAGGCCGAGATCGATCGTGGCAAGCTGTTCGACGAGGACGAGCTCGCCGAGACGGAGTGGCGGGACGATGCGGACCGTCACCCGCGCTTCGACACGACCGAGGACGGCATCTCGCCGCGCAGCGTCATCGGCCAGGAGGGGGGCATCCACTGGCTGACGAGCGACGAGCACACCGAGATCGGTCACATCACCGAGGACGTCGTCAAGCGCGAGGAGATCATGGAGAAGCGGATGGAGAAGATCGAGACCGCACGCGAGGAGATCCCCGACGACCGGATGGTCCGTCGCGTCGGTCCCGAGAACGCGGAGGTCACCTTCGTCACCTGGGGCACGCCGAAGGGCGCCGTGCTCGACGCGATGGAGGTCGCCAACGAGGACGGCGACCTGGTGAATCTCGTCCAGATCCGTGTCCTGTCCCCGTTCCCGAACCACGTCATCGACGACGTGCTCGACGAGGCGACCAACGCTGTCAGCCTCGAGAACAACTACACCAGCCAGCTGGCTCGCCTCGTCCGCGAGCAGCTGGGCCGCGGGTTCGATCACCGAGCAGTCAAGTACAACGGTCGCCCCATCATGCAGAACGAGGTGCTCGACATCGTCGACGACGTGCGCAAGGACGCCCCCGATCGGATCGTGCTGCGAGGAGGGATCTGACCATGGCTAGCGTCACCGACTTCAAGGAGAACGAGATCGAGAACGACTGGTGCCCCGGTTGCGGGGATTTCGGGATCCTCAACAGCATCCAGATGGCGCTGGCCGATCTGGACGTCGAGCCCCACAACGTGGGCCTGTTCTCTGGGATCGGTTGCTCCGGGAAGACGCCGCACTACGTGAAGGCCTACGGCGTCCACACGATGCACGGTCGCGTGCTCCCGACGGCAACGGGCGCCAAGCTCGCCAACCCCGGCCTCGAGGTCATCGCGGTCGGCGGTGACGGCGACGGGTACGGCATCGGCGCCGGCCACTTCGTCAACGCTGGCCGGCGCAACCTGGACATGCCCTACATCGTGTTCGACAACGAGGTCTACGGCCTCACCAAGGGCCAGGCCTCGCCGACGCTGGATCTCGGCGAGCAGACGAAGTCGCTCCCCGAGCCGAACATCAACGACAACGTGAACCCGATCGCGACCGCGCTGGCCGCCGGGTACACGTGGGTCGGGCGCTCGTACGCCTTCGACGTCCAGCACCTCAAGCGCATGGTGAAGGAAGCGACCTTGCACAAGGGGGCCGCCCTGCTCGACGTCCTGCAGCCGTGCCCGACGTACAACGACCTGCACGACAAGGACTTCTACAGCGAGTCCAGCGTGCCGGCGACGGGCATGCCGCGGGTCTACAAGCTCGAGGAGGAGGACGACTACGATCCCTACGTGCAGGATCCCTCCGACGAGGAGGAGGTCAACGCGAAGAAGGCTCAGGCGTTCACCCGCTCGCAGGAGTGGGGCGAGCGCATCCCGATCGGCAACTTCTACAAGATCGACCTCCCCACCTACGGCGAGCGCCTCGAGGGCCGGCTGGGCGAGTACGGGCCGGAGAACGCGCCCGCGGTCGAGGACTGGCACGACGACGGCGAGCCGACCGCTGACATCGACGACTACCTCGAGGAGAAGACGGTCTGGTGAGGCGATCGCCCGCCTCGGCGGGCGCCCCAACCCTTAAGGGTGCGTAAGCCCCAGGATGGCCTCAAGTGGTTGAAGCAGAGGATCCTGGCGAGATCATCCGCGTTCTCCTCGTCGAGGACAACGTCGACCACGCTCTCCTCGCCCAGAACGGCCTCCCGGCCGACCTCGGGTTCGAGGTGACCCACGTCCGGACGGGTGCCGAGGCGATCGATGCCGCCCGAAGCGAGGACTTCGAGGTGTTCCTGCTGGACTACCGGCTCCCCGACCGGGAGGGCATCGACGTCTGTCAGCGGATCCGCGAGGAGGCCAGCGAGGCGTTGATCTTGCTTGTCACGGCGGTCGACCGCGAGGCGCTCGTGCGGGAGGCCTTCGACGCCGGCGCGGACGACTACGTGGTCAAGGGTCCCAGCTTCATGGATCGCATCGCCGACGAGGTTCTCGCGAACCTGGAGGCTCCGGCGTGAAAGCCGGCGAACTGGTCGAGGAACTGACCGATTTCGGGCTCGACGAACGCGCCGCGCGAGTGTACTTCCACCTGTCACGCTTGGGACCGTCCACCGCCTCGGACGTCGCCCAGGCCACCGACGTGGGCCGAACCGAGGTCTACCGCGTGATGGACGACCTCGAGTCCGAGGGCTTCGTCGAGACGACGCTCGAGCGACCGCGCAAGTTCGTGCCGCGCCCGGTCGAGGACGTGCTCGAGCAGCAGCTCGAGGAGGAGCACCGCCGTCTCGAGGAGCTCGAGCAGACGCGCAAGAGCTTGGCCGACCGTTGGCCGCAGACCGAGGACCGGCGCGGCGCGCGCAAGGAGCGGTTCAGCGTCCACCAGGGCCGCAGCCAGATCCGCGGCGTGCTGGAACGCATGGTCGAGACGGCCGAGGACGAGGTGCTCGTGCTCGCGCCTCCTCGCGGGCTGGCGCGGCTGGATCAGATGGGCGTCCTCGAGGGGTTCGCCGACCGGGCCGCCGACGGGGTCGACCTTCGCGCCCTGACCGAGGTCGACGAGTCCTCGGAGGCGATCGACACGGTCGCGCGCGAGGGCTCGATCCGCCACGTCGACCTGCCCGGGTACGCCCAGCTCGTCATCGTGGACACGGCCGAGATCGCCTTGTTCGTGTCCCTGGATCCGTTGGTGTCCACGGAGGGCAGCGGCGAGACCGTGCTGTGGCTCAACGCCAAGGATTTCATCATGGCCCAGAAGGCCCTGTTCGACACGCTGTGGTCGACGGGCTTGGACCACAGCGAACGCCTGGCCGAGGTCGACACCGGCGAGCGCGCCGAGCGCGTGGACGTCGTGCGCGGTCGGTGGATGCGCTACGACCGGATGAAGGAGATGCTTTACCGCGCCGAGGAGCGCGTGCGGTTGCTCGCCGGACCGGTGGAGCGGGACCGCGTGCTCGGCGGCCGGATCGAGACGGCGCTGCGCCGGGCCGAGGAGAAGGGGGCCGACGTGCGCGCCATCTCCGACGAGGCCGCCGGCGAGGGCTTGTTCGAGGCGGCCGAGGGGCCCTTCCACGCGACCGTGCTCGAGGTGGACGAGGAGGAGGTCCTCGTCGCGATGGGCACGGCCAGCGAGCCGGATTCGATGACCTTCGAAGGGGAGTGGGCCGTCTGGCTGACGGCCGAGGATGGTGTCCAGCAGTTCGTCGACACGATCGACCGCCGGCTCGCGCGGACCGCCGACGGGGGCTGAACCTTACCCGCCGTACCTCGGCGGCGTGTTGATCTCCAGCCAGAAGCGGGCGATGTGGCGGACGACCTCGCGGAACTCCTCGAAGTCGACGGGCTTGGTGACGAAACCGTTGGCGCCCAGCTCGTAGCTGCGGACCATGTCCTCCCGCTCGTCGCTGCTGGTGAGCACGACGATGGGGACCATGGGCATGTCGTCGGCCCCGGCCGCGTCGAGGACGTCGAAGCCGTCCGACCCCGGCAGCTTGAGATCCAGGAGGACCAGATCGGGGACCGGGGTGCCCTCGCCGAGCCGGTCGATGGCTTCGTCGCCGGTCTCGGCGACCTCGACGTTGGCCCGGCTGGGGGCATCCGACAGCGCGCGCTTGGTGAGCATGACCCGGTCGGGGTCGTCCTCGACGAGCAGCACGTGGCGTTCACTCATCGGTTTCCTCCGGCAGGACGAAGGTGAAGCAAGCTCCCTCGCCGGGCTCGCCGTCGGCTTCGATCGCGCCGTTGTGGCGGCGGACGATCCGTTCGACCGTGGCGAGCCCGATGCCCGTGCCCTCGACGTCCTCGTCCAGGCGTTCGAAGGGCTGGAAGAGCTCGTCGGCGTGCGCGGGGTCGAAGCCTTCGCCGTTGTCCTCGACGACGAACGCGTTCTCGTCCCCTTCGGCGCGGTAGACCTGGATCCGGGCCGGGTCCTCTTCGCGGGTGAACTTCCAGGCGTTGCGGATCAAGTTGTCGAGCATGGCCCGCACGAGCGAGGGGTCCCCGGTGGCCCGCATGTCGTCCTCGACCTCCCATTCGATCGAGCGTTCGGGGTTGCGTTCGTGGAGCTCGGTCAGGATCTCGCGCGCCATGTCGGAGAGATCCAGCCGGTCGGGGTTGAGCTCGTGTCGGGTGACGCGGGAGAGGGTGAGCAGGGCATCGATGCGGTCGGCCATCGTCTGGCTGGCGCGACGGATGCGGGACAACAGGTGACGGCCCTCCTCGCCGAGCTCCTCCGAGCGGCTCTCGAGCAGGATCTGGCTGAAGCCGTCGATCGTCTGCAAGGGCGCGCGGAGGTCGTGGCTGACGCTGTAGCTGAAGGCTTTGAGCTCCCGGTTGGCGGCCTCGAGCTCGGCGGTCCGCTCCTCGACGATCTGCTCGAGGTTCTCGTTGAGGTGCCGGACCTCGTCCTCGGCCTCCTTGCGGTCGGTGACGTCGATCGCGACGGCGATGACGCTCTCGACCTCGCCGTCCTCGTCTCGGACGGGGGAGAGCTGGATCTGGGCCCAGCGGTCGTCGATGTGGGCCAGCGTCTGGGCGTGGTGGCCCTCGAGAGCGTGCTCGATCGACCGCCGGGCGTCCTCGTCGAGCGCGTCCATCTCTTGCGGGTGGCGGCCCTCGAGCTCGTCGGCGGTGAGGCCCAGTTCCTGGAGGCCGGTGCCGGTGACGAACCGGACGCGTCCGTCGGGGTTCAGCGTCAACAGCAGGATCGGAGCCTCGCTGACGACGGTCTGCAGCCGCTGCTCGCTCTCGCGGAGCGCCTGCTTGGCTTCGACGCGGTCGGTCACGTCGTGCAGGTACAGCCGCAGCGAGCCCTCGTCGGGCAGCGTGTAGGCCTTCCACTCGAAGGTCGCATCGTCGACGGAGACCTCGCCTTGGTCGTCGATCTCGCGGCCCTCCTGGGCCGCGTCGAGCAGGTGATCGACGGCGGCTCGGATCGGGCTGTCGGGTTCGAGGTGGGTCAGCTCGGCCAGCCTCTCGCGCGCGGGGGGGTTGCGGTAGGTGACCTCGCCCTCGGCCGTGACCTCGAGGATCGGGTTCGGGTTCTCCTCGGGGAACCGCGCCATGCGGCGCAGCCGGCGCTCGTACTCGCGGCGTTCGCTGATGTCCTCGACGGTCCCCTCGTAGTACAGGATGTCACCTTGCTCGTCACGGACGGCGCGGGCGCTCTCGCGGACGTAGATCTCGCTGCCGTCCTCGCGGATCCAGCGGGCCTCGATGCCGCGGACCTCGCCGTCCTCCTCGAGTTGGCGACGGAACTTCTCGCGGGAGTAGTCCGGTTCGAAGAACTCGGTGTCCGCCTCGAGGTTGCGGGTGGCCATCTCCTCGGCGGACTCGTAGCCGAGCATGTCGACGAGCCAGGGGTTGGCGAGCAGGATCCGTCCGTCGGGCGTGGTCCGGTAGATGCCGATGGGCACGTTCTCGAACAGCGAGCGGAACTGCTGCTCGCTGCGCCGCAGGCGCTTCTCGATGCGTTCCTGGTCGGTGACGTCGCGGAAGCTCCACACCCGGCCGACGACCTGGCCACCGACGCGCTGGGGTTTCGAGTACCGGTGGAAGCAGCGACCGTCCTCGAACCGGAGGACGTCGAAGCTCTCGGTCTCGGGATCCTGGTAGACCTCGCGGACGTTGTCGAGGAAGGAGTCGGGATCCTCGAGCTGGTCGGCGACGAAGCTCAAAAGCTTCTCGTCGTCGCGTTCGGCCAGCAGGTCCCCGGGGACGTTCCACATCTGCTGGAAGGCCTGGTTCCAGGTGACGATGCTGCCGTCGAGGTCGACGACGAGGATGCCGTCGGCGGTCGCGTCGAGCGTGGCCTCCAACAGCGAGACGGCGCGTTCCACCGTCTCGGTGGTCCCATCGAGGCGGCGCAACGAGACGATCGTCCGCTCGTCCTCGCCCGTACCGCGGGTCTGCACGCGGAGGACCACGGGCTCGGCCCCGACGCGGGCAGTGAGGCTGGCTTCCTCGGTCTCGGGGGGCCAGGCCCCGGCGTAGGCGGGGTCCTCGATCCGCACGACGTCGAAGAGGCGTCGGCCGACGGGATCGGCCTCGGCCACCAGCTCCCGGGCAGCATCGTTGGCCGCGCGGATGCGGCCTCCCGCGTCGCAGAGCAGCGCAGCCTCCGGGAACCAGGCAAGCAGGCTGTCCCACGATCGTGCAGGGGTCGGTTCCCCGTGTTCGCCCGGAGAGGCCATCTCCCTATCCACGCGGCTGGGAGCCCCTTATACCTTCGCCGGGGTACGCACGTCAGGCGGAGGCTTCGCTCGCACCGTTGGCACCGCTGGCCCCTTCGCCGGCGTCGCTGGCTCCGTCGTCGATCCGATCCTCGAAGAACTCGTCCAAGGCGTTCTCCACCGTGTCGGAGATGTTCCTTCCCTTGAGGATCTTCACCGTGTGGAGCTGCAGGTGGAGCTTGGCCGGCAAGGACACCTTCAGCGTTTTGCGCTCGGATAATTCCCGGTCGCCCTCTTGGATCTTCACTCGCGTCACCCCTCGTCCATGGGAAACTGTGCCTTGTCATGACAAGACATGCTTGTTCAGATCGCACAAACACCCGGACATCGAAGGCGTTACCATCCCAAGGGGGATCTAGCGGCCGTCCCCGCTACAAGGTCGAGGAGGGGACGGTCTGGTTGACGTCGAGCCAGTAGGAGAGGATGCCGGCCAGGTCTTCGCGGAAGGTCTGGTAGTCGACGGCCTTCGCGACGTGGCTGTTCGCCCCGGCCTCGTAGGAGGCGCGGACGTCGTCCTCCTCCTCGGAGGATGTCAGGACGACGACCGGGACCTCGCTAGGGGCGACCTGGGATCGGATCTCCGCGCAGACCTCGTGGCCGGAGACGTCGGGGAGGTCCAGATCCAGCAACACGAGATCGAAGGCTGCGGGCGAGCCCTCATCCAGGCGAGCCAGCGCGTCTCGACCGGTCTCGACGGCTTCGAGCTCGCACTTGGCCGAGGCCGTCTCGATCGCGTGCTCGCTGAGGCGGATCCGGTCGGGATCGTCCTCGACGAGCAGCACCCGAGGCTGTGGAGACGAGCCGGCCTCTCCGAGCGTTGCCCGGCGGGGCGGGTTCCGGAAGGAAGAGCCGCCGCCCGGCAGCTCAGTCGCCTCCGGCGGGCAGGATCGGGATCTCCTCGCCGTCGTACTCCTCGTCGAGGTGGGTCTGGACGGCCTCCTCGACGGTCTCGGAGATGTTCGTCCCTGATAGCACCTTGAGGCTGTGGAGCTTCAGATGCATGCTCGCCGGCAGGGTCACTTTCAGCGTCTTGGTCTCGTCGAGATCCACATCGGCATCGATCGTCATATCCTCACGCACCCATCCCATGCAAGGACCCCCAGGCCCATCGTGCCTCGGTTGTTCAACTCGAACGAACAACCACGATCAGGGGCCGAGCAGACGACGGACGGCGGGCGCGACAGAGGCCAAACCTTCCTTCTTCGAGCCGTAGAGGAACGCCAGGCCTTCGTCGCCCATGCGTCGGAGGTCCTGGTCGTAGGGGAACCACCACGGCGAGCCGGGGCGGTTGGGTGAGGCGTGGTTGACGTGCTTGAGCTGGGTGAGGGCCTCGAGGCCGGCTCGGCCGTGGGTGTGGCCGGCTCCGCTGTCCTTCACGCCACCCCAGGGGGTCTCGCAGGCGGCGTAGGTGTAGGCGTGATCGTTGATCGTGACCGTGCCGGCCTCCAGGCGGCCAGCCAGTTCGTCGCCGCGGTCGGGCCGCGTCGTCCACACGCTGGCGGTCAACCCGTAGCATGAGGCGTTGGCGCGCTCGAGGGCCTCGTCCTCACCCTCGACGGTGGCGACGGGAAGCACCGGGCCGAAGGTTTCCTCCCGCATCACGCGCGCCTGGGGAGGCACGTCCGCCAAGACCGCGGGCTGGACGAACCGTGGCCCCAGGTCGTCGCGCCGCTGGCCGCCGGCGACGAGCCGGGCGCCCCGGTCGAGCGCGTCCTCGATGTGGCTCATCGTGCGCTCGACGGCGGCGTCGGTGATCATCGGGCCGACGTCGACGTCCTCGCGGTCGCCGGGGCCCACGCGGAGCGCGTCGGCGTGCTTGGCCAGTCGATCCTCGAGATCCCCGGCGCGCGTGCGGTCGACGAACAGCCGCTCGACGGCCGAGCAGGTCTGCCCGGCGTTCGCGAAGGCAGCCCACGTGGCTCCGCGGGCCGCCAGCGAGAGGTTGGCGTCGTCGAGCACGAGCATCGGGTCGTTGCCGCCCAGCTCGAGCACGGTCGCGGTGTCGGGTCCCACCTCGTCGGCGATGGCTTGCCCGGTTTCGGCGCGGCCGGTGAACAACAGCACGTCGGGGTCGGCCTCGACGAGGGCCCGGCCCGTGGGATCGCCGGGGCCTTGGACGAGCTGGAACAGGCCCTCGGGGAGGTCGGCGTCTGCGATCGCGTCGGCGAACCGTTGGCCGACGCCGGGCGTGCGCTCGGAGGGCTTGAGCACGACGGCGTTGCCGGCAGCCAACGCGAACAGGGCCTGGGAGGCGGGGATGGCCAGCGGGTAGTTCCAGGGGGCGACGATGGCGACGAGGCCGGCCGGTTCGCGCCGGAGATGGCTTTTGCGGTCCTTCAGCAGCATGTTGTCCAGGCGCTGGGCGGGCGGTTCGAGGATGGCCTCGGCGTGACGGTCGAGGAAGGCGCCGGCCTCGAGGGTGGGCATGACGTCGGCCACCAGCGCCTCGGCGACGGGTTTGCCGGCCTCGGCGGTGACGGCTTCGGCGAACGCGTTGCGGTCGTCGACGATCCGGGTCAACGCCGGCTCGAGGGCCACGAGCCGCTGGCTGGGGCTTCGTTCAGCCCAGGCGGGCTGGGCCTCGCGCGCCTTCGCGATGGCCTGTCGAACCTGGGAGGCGTCGTCGATCGCGGTCTCGTGGACGAGATCGCCCGTCGCCGGGTTCACGGAGGTCAGCCGGTCGCTCATCGTCGAAGCAACCGCCAGCTTCGGGGATAAGTTCCGTCGACAGTGGCCGCCGATGGCCGACGCTGGGCAGCGGGGTCAGACAATCGGAAAAGAGGGGGAGGAGTGTGAAAGGGGGGAGGGCAGGTCCAAGCGCGTCTGGGGTTGGGGAGGAGTGAGCGAGAGGGAACCAGCAGACCTTGCGGCCTGGGCAGCTGAGCTGCCGTCCTCCCCCCTTTCGAACGTGAACTCAGTGGCTTACTTGATCCAGTGGATCTCCTGGCCGTCCTGGGTGGTCGACTCCTCGACGGACTCGGGCTCCTGCGTGGGCGTCGCCTGGCGGCTGGCGCCCTGCGGGGAGTCGCTGCCGAGCACGTTGGCCGATTCGACGCCGGTCATGATCGCCATGACGCGGACGCGACCCTCGTAGGCCGGGTCGATGCGGGCGCCCCAGATGACGTTCGCGTTGGACTCGAGCTCCATGGTGAGCCCCTGGGCGATGTTCTCGCTGGAGCGGAGCGTGAGGTCGGGACCGCCCGTCATGTGGACGAGCGCGCCAGTGGCGCCCTTGTAGTCCACGTCCAGCAGCGGGTGGTTGAGCGCCTCCTTGATGACCTTGTTCGAGTCCGTGGCCTGGGACTCGCCGTAGAGCATCACGGCGACGCCGCCGCAGCCCATGATCGTCTTCACGTCGGCGTAGTCGAGGTTGATCAGTGACGGTTGCGTGATCGTCTCGGACAAGCCCTTGACGGTCTCGGAGATGAGCTGGTCCATCACCGAGAACGCCTGGTCGATGGGGAGGTTGGGCACGTAGTCGAGCAGGCGGTTGTTGTCGAGGACGATGACGGTGTCGGCCTTCTTGCGAAGGCGCTCGAGGCCCTCTTCGCCCTTCTTGATGCGGGCGCGCTCGACGTTGAACGGGGTGGAGACCATCCCGATCACGATGGCGCCTTGCTCCTTGGCGACCTCGGCCACGACGGGCGAGGTGCCGGTGCCGGTGCCGCCGCCCATGCCGGCGGTGATGAACACCAGGTCGGCGCCTTCGAGCAGCGATTCGAGCTGGCCTTGAGCCATCTCGGCGCATCGCTCGGCGACGTCGGGGTACCCGCCGGCGCCGAGGCCGCGGGTGACGGACTTCCCGATCAGGAGCTTCTTGTCGGCCTCGATCATGTCGAGGTGCTGCTTGTCGGTGTTGATGGCGACCGTCTCGGCGCCTCGGACACCGATCTGGTGCAGCCGGTTGATCGTGTTGTTACCGGCACCACCGCACCCGACGATGACGATGCGCGGTGTTCCGGTCAAATCGGAGGCCTCACCCCCGCCCAGATCCTGCGGCATCCCTTCGTCCTCTTCTTCCCCGGCGTGCTCGATCGCGCTTTGAATGATGCTTTCCATCCCATCCATCTCCTAGCGGCTTGTCGTCAGCGGTTGAGCGTGCTGTGCGCGTGCATCCGGGAGTTGGCCACCCCGCCGGGAGACCCCGGCGGGAGCGGCCCGACCCCGAACGATTGCATCCCATCCGTGTTGATTCAGGCCCGGCTGGCCTCGACACACTACTGTTGCACGAACTTCTCGAGGAGCTCTTTTTGAGCCTCGATCTGTTCTTGCATCTGCTCCATCTGTTGCAGCGCTTGGGTCAGGGACTGCTGGCTCTCCACGGCTTCCTCGAGTTCGGGACCTTTGTCCCGGAGGAACTCGCGGATCGCACGACGGACCACGGCGGTTCGGCTGGGGTACTCCCCCGCCTCGACGAGCGCGTCCATGAACTCGACGTCCCGGACGGGCGCTCGCACCGTGATCCGCTTCGTGTCCGTTCCCATGCAAACCCTCGTGTGCCCGACGACGCCCAACAGCTGTCGGTCCGGCACCCGTCCGGCGTCGGACCCCCACCAACACGGCGCGGGTCGTCGGCCCTTGGATGCCGACCGACATCAGCTGTCAGACATCGTCTGACAATAGAACACTTGGGCCCCCGATATATATGTTCCGTTCCGGTCGGCTCGGCCACCTCGAGCCGTGACGGCGTAGCCCGTCTCCCTTGACAGACGGACGGTTCCGCGTCGCCGTCGGCTCGAGCGGCCGCCCGACAGCGCCCTCAGACGGCGACGACGGCGTCAGACAGGGGCGTCATCACCGTCAGACATGGGCGTCCCCCCGGCCAGGCGTCATCCGCCGAGAGGCTCCATCGACCCGACAGGCGACATCTTCAGGCGTCACCGGCGGGCGTATGCCGCTCGTCATACGCGTATGACGCCGGTGTCATACGGTCGCGTCAGACGGAGGCGTCATACGGCCCCGTCATACGGTGAGGCCGGGGGATCAGGCCGTTCGGGCCCTCACAGGCCCCCTCGGACGGGCATCGGCAGCGTCAGACGATCGCGTCAGACACGGTGCGTCAGACACGATCGTCATACGGCCCTCCGTCAGACGGCGGCCTCAGACGGCGACCCGTCCGACGACCTCTGATTATTACTGCGCGTGCTCGGGCGTGTGCGTGTTCGCCCTGATGGGACCCGGGCTCTAAAGTAAGGGTCGGTATGTGGTCGGGCGCACGCGGCCGTGGTCTAGGGGTAGGACCAGAGCCTTCCAAGCTCTTAGCCCGGGTTCAAATCCCGGCGGCCGCACTTCTCCAGGGAGAATCGCATCAGCAGCACGTGCGGCCGCCGGGAGAGGACGGCCGACCGCGGACACTGCTGAGGCCGTCCGGATCTGAGGGCAGAGGCAGCCATCGCGGAACTCGGCCCTCAAGGCGGCCGCACTTCTCCAGGGGGGATCGCATCAGCGGCACGTGCGGCCGCCGGGAGAGGACGGCCGACCGCGGACACTGCCGAGGCCGTCCGAATCTGAGGGCAGAGGCAGCCATCGCGGAACTCGGCCCTCAAGGCGGCCGCACTTCTCCAGGGGGGATCGCATCAGCG
>PXUB01000002.1:10942-63482 GCA_003009755.1 Thermoplasmatales archaeon SW_10_69_26 | reverse complement strand
CTCCTTGAGGCGCGGCCCGATTCGCACGGGGCCGCGCACGCCGGCCTGCTTGGAGGAGACCCGCATGGATCACTACGCCGGCATCGACATCAGCAACAACCGCCTGGACCTGTGCGTCGTCGACACGACGGGCACCATCGCCCTCGAAGATCAGCTGCCGAACACGGAGCCCGGGTACGACGAGCTGACCGAACTCGTCGACGAACAGACGCCGATCGGGCTCGAGGTCGGCACCCTCGCATACCCGGTGCAGGACTACCTGGTCGAACGAGACTACACGGTCCGTCTTGGCGACTCGAAGCGGATGAAGACGATCTGGCAGTGCGATCAGACGTTCGACGGCAAGGACGCCTTCGAGATCGCGGATCTGGTGCGGATCGACAAGTTCCCTGAGGTCAACATCCCGGACCCGTCGGTGTTGGAGGCCCGCGAGTTGATTCGCGCGAGGAAAGACGTCGTGGAGCAGTGCACGCAGGCCAAGCAGCGCTTGGGTTCGTATTTGCGTCGGGAGGGGATTGATCCGCCGTTCGGTTCCGATGCTCTGTACGGGGAGAAGGGTCGAGCGTGGCTTCGGCAGCAGGAGCTGGATCCGAAGGCGCGGTCGTTGATGGAGGCGCACTTGGCGCAGATCGAGGCCTTGGAGCCGGTGGAGGAGCTGGATGCGATGGTGGCCGGGTTGATCGTGGAGGATGCGATCGTCGACCGGCTGGTCTCGATCCCCGGCGTAGGTCTCCACAATGCCGCGGTGCTTCGGTATGAGGTCGGGTCGATGGACAGGTTCGACACGATCGATCAGTTCCGTTCGTATGCGGGGGGAGCTCCGCGGAATCGGCAAAGTGGTGGGCCGGCGCGGCAGGAGGGGCCGGTGTCGCGGTGCAACGAGCGGGTGAAGGCGGCGGTGGGGATCGCGGCGGAGTCGGCGGCGACGAAGACGAAGGGTGGGAACCTGGTGAATGCGATGTATCAGCGGCAGATGGGGGCGTGGCAAGCTTCGCAGCAGCGCGTTGGGGCGTGCGCGTGGGAAGATGTGCAACACGGTGTACGCGGTGTGGACGAAGGGCGAGGAGTGTTCCTGGCAGAATCCGAGTACGACGGAGAACAAGCGGTTGAAGATCAAGCCTCACGGCCCGCCGGGGGTCGGCTTCATGACCGCTTCCCCCCGATGAGGCGAGGGTAATCGACGTCTGTAGGGGGCTTGCGGCATCGGCGTTCCTGGGTGGGCTTCGTGTTCGATTGCGGCCGTGGTGGACCGCTTAGACCGGGTTGCCTGGAGTCCTGGGTTCGCCCGAGCCGTCGCGCCCGGCGGGCCGGACATCACCGTCATGTGCGTGGAGGTTGGTTCGTGCTTCGAGTAGGCCGAAGGGTGGTTGGTTGCCCGCCAGCACCACAGAACGGGGGGGGGGCACCTCGGTCCGTCACACGCCAACCCTTAACCGCCGCCCAGCCGGTCCGAGGGGCTCAAGATGCGTTGGGCGAGGCAGATCGGCCTGCTCGTCCTCCTTTCGGCGTCCCTCCTCGCCGTGGTCGACGGGGGGATGGCGGAGGAGTGCGGTAGCGTCGACGTCTCGGTCGAGGAGGACACCTGCGGGTCGACCCTGAGCGCCAGCACCACCGGCGACGCGAACGGAACAGAGTGCCGAGGAACCGACACGTGCATCACCGCGAGCGGGACGGGGAACGCCTCCAACTCGGCCGGCCAAAGCTCCTGCGGTCGAAACGGTGCCGGATGTCTAGCCGTGAGCGGTACAGGGAACGCCTCCAACGATGCCGGGAGAAACTCTTGCGGATCGGACACAGGAGCAGGATGCGTCGCGATCAGCGGAACAGGGAACGCCTCCAATCGAGCCGGGGAGGCCTCCTGCGGTTGGGGAGCGCCCCCGGTCATCCTCGCAGGATTCTTCCCCGGGGCCGGTTGTTTCGCGGTGACCTTGACGGGCGATGCATCGAACCAGGGAGGACCGGCCTCCTGTGGGCACGGCGCGATCGGTTGCATCGCGGTGAGCGGCACTGGGAACGCCTCCAACTCGGCAGGGGACTTCTCGTGCGGGGACGGAGCCGTCGGCTGCGTCGCCGTTGCTCCCCGCGGTAACGCATCCAACGAGGCTGGCAGCTACGCATGCGGCTACGACGGTGGAATCGGATGCCTCGCCGTCAGCGCCACGGGCGATGCAGCCAACCGCGCGGAGGATGGCGGTTGCGGGTTCGGTGGCGCAGGCTGCGTCGCAGCAACCGTAACGGGAGACGCCTCCAACAGCGCTGGCTCCATTTCCTGCGGCCACGGGGATGTCGCCGGGTGCATCGCGGTCGCAGGGACTGGCAACGCCTCGAACCGAGCCGAGGACCGTGGCTGCGGATTCGCTGCCGTGGCTGGCTGCATCGCGGTCAGCGGAACGGAGAACGCCTCCAATCGAGCCGGCGACCAAGCGTGCGGGGTCTCCGGAGTTGGCTGCATTTCTATCAGCCTCACTGGAAACGCCTCCAACGGCGCCGGAGACGAGTCCTGCGGCCGTTTGGGCGCAGGCTGCTTG
Source organism: Thermoplasmatales archaeon SW_10_69_26 (assembly GCA_003009755.1). GTDB lineage: Archaea > Thermoplasmatota > SW-10-69-26 > SW-10-69-26 > SW-10-69-26 > SW-10-69-26. Next base: position 60,954 of record PXUB01000002.1, on the reverse strand, counting down.
GCTATCGACTCTACCCCTCGTCAGGGCGAGTGCCCGCGCGTCGATGCCAGGGTTGACGAGGACAGCTGCGGGACGATGGTCAGTGCGACCGTGACCGGCGACGCACGCGGCGAGCGCTGTCACGGTACGCGAACCTGCGCGACCGCGAGCGGGACCGGCAACGCCTCGAACCGCGGCGGTAACCAGGCTTGCGGGTTCGCCGCTGTGAGCTGTATCGCCGTTAGCGGGACTGGCAACGCCTCCAACCATGCGGGCAAGCGATCGTGCGGGTTCTTAGGGGCCGGGTGCGTCGCCGCCAGCGGAACCGGCAACGCATCCAACGACGCGGGGGAGACCTCCTGCGGTCGCGTCGGGGTCGGCTGCATCGAGGTCGACCAGCGGAACGATGAACGCGGTTGCGAGCGCGTCGACGCGTCGATCGAAGAGGACAGCTGCGGGACGATGGTCTCCGCCAGCGCGACCGGCGACGGACGCGGAGAAGAGTGCCACGGCCAGCGCACCTGCGTGACCGCGAGCGGGACTGGCAACGCCTCCAACCGCGCCTCTGGAGATGTCGCCTGCGGGGCGGGGGGACCGGGCTGCATCGCCGTGAGCGGAACTGGCAACGCCTCGAACGAGGCGAGCGACACGTCCTGTGGGATCGTCGGGGCGGGATGCCTGGCCGTGAGCGGGACGGGCAACGCTTCCAACGAGGCGGGCGACGGTTCCTGCGGAGCAAGCTTCGGGGCTGGCTGCGTCGCCGTGAGCGGGACTGGTAACGCCTCGAACGATCACGGCAAGGATTCCTGCAGGGGCTCGGGACCGCTGGGGCAGGGAACCGTGTCCAACGGGGCCGGGTGCATCGCGGCCGACGGATCCAATGGTGACGTCGACCGGCAGGAAGGCGCGCAGAGCGAGGCAACACCGTGTCCGTCGGAAGGCAGAGGATGCGGAGACGTTAGCATCGCCGATCTGCTGTCCGCGTCGCTGTCTCCGTAGACGGAGAAACGACCAGCGCCAACCCCCCATCAAGCCCGTGATTCCCGCAGGGACATTCTGTTCTGGGTGCTGATCGTTGACTCTCAATAGAGGCTGCCATCTCCCTCTGGTCGAACTGACGCGAGATGAAGCCAGCCAACGCCTGAGCTAAAGGGAAAGGGCCCTTGTCGTCCGTGACCGGACGGTCGAGCTGGTGATCGGCGGCACCGAGCGCCCTCTTCGTTCTCGGTCAACCCGTCTCTCCCGGTTGGCTTGGTGGGGTAGATGGACGGGTCACGGCCCGTTGGCCGCACGAAGCCCGATTGAAAGGCCGCGTTCAGCACCACTGCTGACCGGTAGCCTCTATCTCGAGATCCCCCTCGTCGAGGCGCGTTCGCGTCGGCACCGGGGGCTGCTCCGAGCTCTGGCCGCCATCCACATCTTGGGGCGTGGGGCCGACACGGCGATCGCGTCGTTACCCGTCAGGCGGAGATAGCCCTGCGCGAAGATCCAACCGCGTCCAAGATCAGCGACGTTGGGGCCTGCATCGCTGCCGAGGGGGTTTCTTCCGGCGACCGGCGTGGATGTCACGGTCTCCGGAGCGGCCGAAGCGCCGCTTCGGCCAGATTGTTGCCGAGGATTTTTCTTTGTCCCCCCTCGGCAGGCGTCGAGGCCCCGTCGAAAGAAAAATGCTCTACACGAAGAACTCGACGTCGTTGTAGGGTCGCCGGTCACCTTGCTGGAAGTGACAAGCGCCGCGCGAGGTGAGCGTCTGGTGCAGCTTGCGGCGGCCCCAACTGGACTTCCAAAGCTCCAGCGTCGCGTCGGCGACGCCGGCGTGGTGGCAGTAGCGTTGCGATCCGTCGGGGTCGCGGTGGCGGGCGCCCAGCATGCGCTGCAGGCTGGCGGAGAACCGTCCCGAGAGCCGCCAGCCGCGGGTCTTGGCTTCGAAGGTCCACACGCCCGGCTCGCGACCGGGCCCGTCCTCGGTCACGGTCTCCACCTCGTCGAAGGATAGGGTCAGGCCGTCGGTGTCGTGGTAGTAGCCGCCGCCGACCTGGCCGCCGTCCTCGTCCTCGCCGAGGAACACGGCGACGAAGGCTTCGGGTCGCTCGCGGAAGAAGGTGGCGTGGCCGAAGGTCCAGCGGTCGAACCGCGAGGCGCCCCAGGAGTGCAGCTGGTGCGAGCGCGCGTTCTCGAGCGAGAACCGCTCGTCGCCGGCCTCGACGACGCCGCCGGCCGTCGCCATCGGGCCGGGCATCAGCACCTTGTGCTCGGGGTGGCGATCCTCGTAGTGCTTGCGTTTCCCGTACAGCGGGGCGGGATCGGCGTGGTGGACCGACTGGAGGTTCCACCGCAGCGACCGGTCGTCGTCCGGGCTGCGGAGCCCGCCCTTGGCGGCACGGCTGCCGAGCTCGGCCTCGCTCACGCGGATGTGGAACCCGTCGCTTTGCGTGCCGAAAGCCCGCGCGGGGAACTCGGTCTTCAACGCGAACCGGTCGGGGGGCTGGTCCTCGCGGAAGTGCGCGCCGAGCAGGCTGGCGTGTTCGTCCTCCTCCAGCGGGGCGTCGATCCCGTACCGCAGCCACCAGCCGGCGCGGTTCGAGGGATCGACGATGTTGAGCGTGTACACTTCGAAACGGCCCGCCTGGCGGCCATCCCACTGCAGAGCATTGGCGAGCACGCGATCCTCGGTCCAGCTCACGGGCTCGACCCCTCCAGCAGGTCCCGCAGCACCTTGCGCGCGAGCCCGTAGCTGTGCTCGACCGCGGCCTCGGCGGGCTCCCACTTGGCGTCGTCGATCTCGCCGGCCTGCAGCTGGATGTCCTCGCTGGCGGGGTGGGCGGTGAACCCGAGGCCGAGGATCGGGTAGGGTTGGGTGTCGTGCGTGTAGGAGACGGTGGCCTCGAGGCTGACGTCGGTGATCTCGAGCCCGGTCTCCTCCCGGACCTCGCGTCGGGCGCCCTCGGCCGGTTGCTCGAAGGCGTGCAGGAACCCGCCGGGCAGCGTCCAGACACCGCTGGCGACGCCGCGCTTGGGCTTCACGAGCAAGATCTCGTCGCCGTTGCGGACGACGACCCCGCACACCGGTCGGAACAGGCTGGCCGAGATGGCGTGGCGGAGCAGGCGCGAGCTGTCGGGATCGTGCACGAGATCGTCCTTGCGCGGCCACTCGTGCGGGTGCTCGTCGAGCTCGGCTTGCCCGAACACGACCGCCGTCCCTCGCAGCGTGCGCTCGTTGTACCGCTGGACGGGGACGGTGACCTCGTCCTCGGCCGGCAGCGTGATCGTATCCCCGTCGTGGGTCACGAGCACGCGACCGTCGTGTTCGACGTACCAGCGGTCGCTCACAACCGCGGGACCTCCTTAGCGAACCTTGGCGCCGGCGTCGAGTTCGTCGACGATCGTCAACGGCGAGACGGTGTCCTCGTCGGCCTCGGCGGCCAACAGCATGCCCTGGCTCTCGACGCCTCGGATCGTGGCGGGCTCGAGGTTCGCCACGACGACGACGCTCAGGCCCTCGAGCGTGCTCGGCTCGACGAGATCCTTGAGCCCGGCGACGAGCTGGCGGCTCTCGGTGCCCAGGTCGACCTGGACGACGTACAGCCGGTCGGCGTCGGGGTGGTCCTCGACGCTGGTCACCTCACCGATGCGCATGTCGACGTCCTGGAAGTCCTCGAAGCTGATCGTGGTCATCTCGTCGTCCTCCTCGGTCTCCGTCTCGTCCTCGTCGGTCGCGACGAGGTCCATGACCTCGTCCTCGTCGAGCTTGTCGAACAGCGGCTCGGGCTCGGGGATCGTGGACCCGGGCTCGAGCTCGGCCGGGGCATCGTCCCAGTCGGCCTCGTGCACGCTTCCCTGCTGGCCCAACGCCTCCCACAGCCGCTGGGCGGAGTGGGGCAGGTAGGGTGCGGTCAAGATCGCCAATCCCCGGCACAGCCGGGCGCAGTGGTGCAGCACCTGGCCGGCCCGGTCGCGATCGTCGTCGGCCAGAGTCCAGGGCTCCTGAGCGTCGATGTAGCGGTTGCCGGCCCGCGCCAGCTGCATGATCTCCCGCAGGGGCTTTTTGAACCGGGCTTGCTCGAGGATCTTGGTCACATCCTCGTGCGTGGCCTCGAGCTCGTCGACGATCTGCCGGTCGGCCGGTCGCGGGTCGCCGGGGTCGGGGATCTGGCCGAAGTGCTCGTGCACCAGGCTGAGCGTGCGGTGCACGAAGTTGCCGTACGCGGCGACGAGCTCGTTGTTGACCTTGGCGAGGAAGTCCTCCCAGGTCCAGTCCGAGTCCCGGGTCTCCGGCATGTTGATCGCCAGGTAGTAGCGGATGGCGTCGGTCTCGAACTCGTCGAGCACGTCCTGGGCCCAGATGCCCACGCCACGGGACTTGCTGAACTGCTCGCCGGAGAGGTTCAGGTACTCGTTGCCCGGCACGTCGTAGGGGAGGTTGAGCCGGGGCTTGCCCTCGGCCTCGCGGGCGTCGGAGTAGCCCATCAGGATCGAGGGCCAGATGATCGTGTGGAAGGGGATGTTGTCCTTGGCGAGGAAGTAGTACGAGCGCGTGTCGACGTCGTCGTAGCCTTCCTCCCAGAACCGGCGCCAAGCCTCGGGATCGTCGGCCTCCTGCTTGGCCCAGTACATGCTGGCGGTGAGGTACCCGCACACCGCCTCGAACCAGACGTAGATCCGCTTGTCGTCCCACATCGGGTCGTCGTCGGGCACCGGGATGCCCCACGTCAGGTCGCGCGTGACGGCGCGGTCCTGCAGCCCCTCGGTCAGCCAGTTCTCGGTGAACTTGCGGACGTTGGCCCGCCAGTGGTCCTTGTCCTCGACGTAGTCCTCGAGGCGGTCCTGGAAGTCGCTGAGCTTGAAGAACCAGTGGGTCGTGTCGCGGAACTCGATGTCGACCTCGGGGTTGACGGTCGAGCGGGGGTCCTCCAGCTCGTCGGCGTCCAGCATCTTGCCGCAGGCATCGCACTGGTCCCCGCGGGCGTCCCCGGACTCGCAGTGGGGGCAAACGCCCTCCACGAAGCGGTCGGGCAGGAAGCGCTTGGCCTTGGGGTCGTAGGGGGCCCTCATCCCCCGCGTCTCGATGAAGCCCTGCTCGTCGAGGCCGCGGAAGATCTCGTGCACGCGCTCGCGGTGGTGATCCGTCGAGGTGCGCGTGAACATGTCGAAGTTGATGCCCAGCTCGTCGAGCGTCTCCACGTGCTGTTCGTGGTAGCGGTCGACGACATCCTGGGGATCGATGCCTTCCTCTTCGGCGGTCACCGTGATCGGTGTGCCGTGCTCGTCGCTGCCGGACACCATCAGCACGTCGTTGCCCTGCATCCGGTGGAAGCGGGCGAGGATGTCGGGCCCCAGCAGCGAGCCGGCCACGTGGCCCAGGTGCAGGTCACCGTTCGCGTAGGGCCAGGCGACACCGATCAGGATGCGCTCCATCGCGTCCAGCATCCCGCTCGGAACCTTAAACCATTGGAGCCGGCCCCCGATCGGCGCGAGAGCGCTCAGCATCGGCGTGAACGCACGCCCTGGGCGACCACCAGCGCCGCCAGCAGCCCCGCCAGCCCCGCCGCGGGCGTCGCGGCCTCCGGCTCGTCCCCGCTCTCTGAACGGCGGCCGCAAGCGGCGGGGGATGCCCCCTCGTCCAAGCTCATCGCTGTGCGCCCGAGCGAGGGCTTCGCCGTCGGCAACGCTCGCTACCCCCACCTTTATCGCTGGCACGCTCTTGGTGGCACCATGGACGATCCGTCGGACGGCCGGCCCGGGGGTCGCCCGGTCCCCGGACTCGACGATCTCGCGTGGGACGAACGGGTGGCGCTGGTCCGCGTCGACATCAACTCCCCGATCGAGGACGGCCACGTGGCCGGCAGCGCCCGGCTGCGCGAGGCGGCGCACTCGATCGAGGCGATCATGGACCGCAACGCCTCCGTCGTCGTCCTCGCCCACCAGGGCCGACCGGGACGGGACGATTTCACCTCGCTCGAGGAGCACGCCCGCATCATGTCGGAGGAGATCGGGCGCGAGATCCGCTACGTCCCCCACGTCGCCGACGAGGAAGCGCTCGAGCAAGCCATCGACGTCGATCCCGGTGAGGCGATCTTGCTCGAGAACGTGCGCCAAGCCGAGGGCGAGCTGGAGAACGAAGGGCCCGCCGTCCACGCCGAGCGCGACTGGGTCGACCGGCTGGCCGGCGAGGCCGACGCGTTCGTGCTCGATGCGTTCAGCGCGGCCCACCGCAGCCACGCCAGCATCGTCGGCTTCCCGCTCGTGTTGCCCTCCTGTGCGGGCCCGATCATGGAGCGCGAGGTCGACGCCCTGCGCCGAGCCACCGGGTCGGCCGATCCCGACGACCACCGCGTGCTCGTGCTCGGTGGCGCCAAACCGGCCGACGCGCTCGACGTGCTCGAACACCACCTCGAGGCCGACCTGGCCGACGAGGTGTTGACCGGCGGCGTGCTCGGCGAGCTCGTGCTCGCGGCCCAAGGCCACGACCTCGGCAAAGCCACCGATGGCGTCCTGGCCGAGCTCGGCGCCGACGAGCAACGCGAGCGCACCGCGGCCCTCGTCGACCGGTTCCCCGACCGGATCCAAGCCCCGGTCGACGTCGCCGAGGACCGAGACGGCGAACGCTTCGAGCTCGCCGTCGACGAGCTGCCGGCCGAGCACGAGATCGCCGACATCGGCCCCGAGACAGCCGACCTGTACACCGATCGGATCCGGGAGGCCGACACCGTCGTCCTCAACGGACCGATGGGCGTCTACGAGACGGACAACTTCGGCCTCGGCACGCGCCGCTTGCTCGACGCGACCGCGGACGCAGAGGGGTTCACGGTCGTCGGCGGCGGCCACACCGTGACCGCGCTCGACCGCTTCGGCCGCGAGCCCGACGCCTTCGGGCACGTCTCCCTGGCCGGCGGCGCGCTGATGACGTACCTGACCGGCGGCTCGCTCCCCGCGCTCGAAGCGCTGCGGGAGAGCGCCCGCCGGTTCGCGATCGCCTCGCCCACGCAGAACTGACGCCCGCGGAGGGCCTCGCCGAGGCCGACGCCGTCAGACGTCTTCCTGGATCGTCTGCGAGACCGTGAACCGCTCGTCGCCGACCTCGAGCGTGACGACGACCTTGGAGCCGACGTCGGCCGCGGGAGCCAGCGGTCGCTGGCAGACGTCCGAGGTCTCGGGGCAGACGGTCACGTTGAACGGTTCGGTGGCCGGGGTCCCCGGGATCGTCACCGTCCGCTCGCCGACCGAACCCGTCTCGCCGACGTTGCTGCTGAGCGTCAGATTCGTGACCGTGAGCGACAACGCCACGCGAGGGGTCTCGACGAGGTCTTCCTCGACCACGGTGACCGGTCCCAGGCAGGCTGACCCGGCCGTCTGGCACACCGGATCCACCGCTAGGGGGTCCGTGGTCACGGTCTGGGACTCGATCTCGGGTCCACCGGGCCCCACGGTCACGGGCCCGATGCAGACGACGGCCGTGCACGCCCCGGGGATCTGGCGGTCCTCGCTCAGATCGACGCCGGGCGTGGAGGCCTCGAGCCCGTCGGCGAGCACCGTCTGGTTCCGACACGGCTCGAGTTCGCAGGTCGAAGGCGTCTCGATCGCAGGCGAAGAACGGCTGGCCGCGGTTCCCTCAGCGTGCAGGTCCCGCGCCGGGCCGCTCGACACCACGCGCACGTCGTCGATCGCCCAGTTGTCGACGTTCGGTCCGTGGATCCCTCCGTGGACGGGCTGGATCCAGCGCAGCTGCGTCGATCCCTCACCCTCGCTGGCCGGCAGCGTCACGTTAACCTCGATCCAGCCCGCGTTCCGGTCGTTCCAACGGCCCAGCTCGTGCCACGTTCCGCCATCGTCGGTGGAGTACTGCAGGACGACATCGTTGGCGTCCTCGAGCTCGTCGCAGCGACTGTTGCCGACGGTGTGCTCGGGCATCCGGAGGTGGAACCCGATCTCGGCTCCACCATCGAGGTCGAGGTTCCGCGTCGTGGCGGACCGCTCCCCGTCGGTGGTGAAGTACAGGGAGAGGGGCTCCGAGACGGCGCCGCAGCTCTCGTCCTCGCTGGCGCCCTGGTAGGAGGTCCACTTCGTCGGATCCATCACGCCGTCGTCGAAGTCGTCCTCGAAGACGGTCTCCTCGGCGGCCGCCGGGGTCGCCACGCAGAGGAGGGCTAAAGCCAACGCGAGGGCTCCAGCCCACACAACGGTCGACCGCCGGTCCGCGACCTGCCCGATGCGCACGCTCGTTGCTTGTCCCAAGGTCCCAGCCTCGCCGTCGCATGAGTCGCTCACGTCAAGAAGGCTGGGACGAGGCTCACGATCGGCTGCGAGCCGGTGACAGCGAAGCGATCCTCCGCGACCGAGTCCCCGTGGCGGGCTCAGGCTGGATCCCCGTCCTCGCCGGGCGCCTGGGCGATCGGGTCGGGGACCTGGCCGGCGGCCTCGGCGAGCACCTGCAGCGCCTCCCCGTGGTCGTCGACCCAGGCCTCCCAGGCCTGCACGCACTCGGCCAGCTCGTCCCGCTCGGCCTCGGTCTCCTCGAACACCGCGTACAGCTTCGCCAGCCGGGCCCGCTCCTCCTCGAGCTCGGTCTCCAGCTGTTCGACCTCGGCCTCGTACTCGACGAAGGGCTCTAGCTCCTCGATGCGTTCCTCGCGCTGCTCGAGCTCGCTGCGGAGCTCGGCCTTCTCCTGGCGATCGGCCTCGCGGGCCTCCTCGAGCGCCTCGGTCTCCTCCTCGAGGTCCTCGATGCGCTCGCGTTCGGCGTGCAGCTCCCGCCGGGCCTGTCGTTTGGCCTCTTCGAGCTCCTCGAGTTCGGTTTCCTGGCCCTTGAACGCGTCCCAGAGCTTCTCGAGCCGGCGTTGCTCCTCGGCGAGGGCCTGCTCGGCCTCCCGCGCCCGCTCGCGAGCTTCCCGGGAGCGTTCCTCCTGGTCGTGGGCCTCGTCGACGAGCTCCTCGAGCTCGGCCAGCGGCTGCTCGAACCTGCCCCCGTCCTCGGGCAGCTCGGTCCTGAGTCGGTCGAGCGCGGCTTCCAGGTCCTCCCCGAGGCTCGGCGCGTCCTCGGCCTCGTCGCCTTCTTCGCGGTCCTCCAGCGGGGCAGGGCTCGCCATCACCTCCCGAAGGACGCATCGTCTTGAAAAAGGCCCCGTGTGAGAGGGGTGATCGCCGACCGCACCGCACGATTCAAATAGTTGGCGGGCTAACGCCGTCGCGTCCCCTGGGTCTGGTCCTCACGGGCTGGACGCGGATGGATGTGAGACGATGGCCGATATCGAAGTTATCCCTGTTGGCGGTTACAACGAGTTCGGACGCAACATGACTGTCGTCCGGTACGGTGACAAAGCAGTCATCATCGACATGGGCATCAACCTCGACCGGATCCTCATCCACGAGGACGCCGTGTTCGAGAGCCTGTCGCCCAACGATTTGCAAGACATGGGCGCGATCCCCGACGACAGTGTCATGGGGGACGTCGACGCCGAAGTGGTCGCGATCGTGCTCTCGCACGGTCACCTCGACCACATCGGTGCCGTCGAGAAGCTCGCGGCGAAGTACGGGTGCCCGATCATCGGGACCCCGTTCACGATGAAGCTCGTCGAGAACAGCTTGAACGACGACTTCGGGCCCGACATCGACCTCCCGAACGAGATGGTGGCGATGAACACGGGGGGTCGCCGCCAGCTCAAGGGCCCCCTCGAGCTCGAGTTCGTGCACATGACGCACAGCATCGTGCAGACCGCGATGCCGGTGATCCACACCCCGGAGGGCGCGGTCGTGTACGCGTGCGACTTCAAGATGGACAACTTCCCCGTCATCGGGTCCAAGCCGGACTACGAGCGACTGGAGGAGCTGGGCATGGAGGGCGTCCGCGCCCTCGTCTGCGAGTCCACGAACGCCCACGAGGAAACCAAGACCCCGAGCGAGACGATCGCTCGCGACCTCCTCAAGGACCACATGCTGGGCCTGCGAGACGAGCGCTCGGGCCTGGTCATCACGACCTTCTCCTCGCACACCCAGCGGCTCAAGTCGATCATCGAGTTCGCCGACGAGCTGGATCGCAAGGTCATGCTCATGGGGCGCTCGCTGCACAACTACACGACGACGGCCGAAGAGGTCGGCCTGCTCAACCTGCCCGACAACGTCGAGGTCTGGAAGTACGGGCGCGAGATCAACAAGCAGCTCAAGCGCGTCATGAACGAGGGCAAGGAGGACTACCTCCTGTGCGTGACCGGCCACCAGGGCGAGGAGAACGCTCTGCTCACCCGCATGGCCAAGGACGAGACGCCCTGGACGTTCGAGCAGGACGACCAGGTCATCTTCTCCGCGCGCACGATCCCGAACCCGAGCAACGAAGCCCAGCGCTACCGGCTCGAGGAGCGCCTCAAGATGAAGGGCGCCCGCATCATCAAGGGCGCCCACGTCAGCGGGCACGCCAGCCGCGAGGACCACCGCGAGCTGTTCAGCATGCTCGAACCCGACCACATCTTCCCCGCCCACGGGGACATCGAGCACCAGAGCCAGCTCGCCGACCTCGCCGAGCACCACGGATGGCGCCTCGGCGAAGAGGTCCACATCATGCGCAACGGGCAGCGCAAGACCCTCCCGAGGTGAGGCCCACGCTCCCCGAGCGCGTCCGCCGCGAGGGCACCCGCCTGGCCAAGCACGTGCAACAGCTCGTGCGACGCATCGAAGAGCCCACGCTCCGCGAGGCCGCGCTCCAATACCCAGAGGCCGGCGGCAAGCTCCTGCGGCCCGCGTTGGCCGCGATGAGCTGCGAGGCCGCCGGCGGCGAGCCGACGATGGCCGATCCCCTGGCTGCCAGCGTCGAGCTCGTGCACACCTTCTCGCTCGTGCACGACGACCTCATGGACGGCGACGAGATGCGGCGTGGCGTGCCCAGCGTGCACGCCGACCACGGCGAGTCCACCTCGATCCTCGCCGGCGACGCCCTGTTCGCGCTCGCCTTCGAGGCGCTGGGCGACCTCCCCGAGACCCCACCCGGGGTCGAGGTCGTCGGCGATGTCGCTCGCACGGCCCGCACGCTGTGCGAGGGCCAGCGCCTGGACATGAGTTTCGAGGAGGACCGGCCCGACGTCGACCGCTACGAGTCGATGATCGAGAAGAAGACCGCCGTCCTGTTCGCCTGCGCGACCCGCAACGCCGCCCTGCTGGGGGCTAGCGACGAGCACGTGGTCGACACGCTCTCGCGTTTCGGGTGGACCCTGGGCATGGGGTTCCAGATCCAAGACGACCTGCTGGACCTCGTCGGGGACCCCGAGGACCTCGGCAAGCCGCAGGGCAGCGACGTCGTCGCTGGCAAGAAGACGCACCCGTTGTTGGCGACCCGGCAACGCCTCGAGGGCGAGCCCCGGGCTCGCTTCGACGCGATCCTCACGGGGGAAGCCTCGCGCGAGGACGTCGAATGGGTGCTGCACGTCGCCGAGGACACCGGCGCGCTCGAGGCCAGCCGCCAGCGGGCGGCCGGCTTCTTCGACCAGTCCCAGCAAGCGTTGACCACGCTGCCGGAGTCCCCGGCCCGCGAGGACCTGTTGGAGACGCTGGCCTGGCTGCGAGAACGCGACCGCTGACCGGCGAGCTCATCCGGCGTCGAGTTCGTCCTCACCAGCCCGTCGGGGCCCCTCGAACGATCCCTCTCCCCAGAGCACGATCCGGACCTGCTCGCCCTCGTCGAGGGCCCCCAGCTGTTCCCGGAACGTCTCCCCCGCGATCTCGGTAGCATCCTCCTCCGGGTAGTCGAAGGCTCCCGTCGAGATCGCCGGGAATCCGACCGACGCGATCGCCTCCCGCTCGGCGATCGCCATCGCGTTCCCTGCGTAGCAGCCAGCAGCTCGTCGGCCGGCTCGTCCTCGCCGTAGACCGGCCCCAGGCCGTGGATCGCGTGCGCGTTGGGCAGATCGTGGCCGCCCGTGATCACGGCCTCTCCCGCCTCGATCGGCGCCTGCGGCCGGCATCCCTTGGCCAACCCCCGACCGGCGGCGCGATGGATGGCGCCCGCCACGCCACCGCCGGGCCGCAGGCGAGCGTTCGCCGCGTTCACCACGGCCTCGAGATCGCCCTGGCTGGCGATATCCCCCCGCGTCAGCTCGACCTCGACCCCACCCACGGTCGTCTCCATCGATCCATGATACGTCCTCGCTAGGAGAAATAGATGGCGGAAGGCGACAGTTGGCGAGGGGCACGCAGAGGAGCAGAGAAACAGAGGGCAGCAGAGAAGATCCCGGGGAGGATGGAGGATGAGAAGAGGAGGCGATGGGGCTGGAAAGCAAGTTGTCAGCGAAGCGGGAGACGGAACGAGAGAGAGGGGGGGGGGCGGAGGAGGCACCGGGACTACGGCGTTGCCCGACAGGACGAGATCTCCGCTTGCAACGGTCGGTCCCCGGCCCCCGGGAGAGCCTCCGAAGCCCGCCGAGAACACCGTCGCTGTAGAGAGCAAATGGGTGAGCCCACCGCGGCCGCGTCGTTGCCCGTCGGTGGGTTCGTGACCTCGCGGCTGCGTGACTGCGGAGGGATAGCGAGGGAGGCGACCGACGGCCGCACCGAGGCAGGGCTGGCCGCAGCCACCGCACAGCCTGAGCGGTCGTTGACAGGGAGACCGAAGCAGGGATACCCTCGCGGCGAGGTTCTGTAGCTGTCTCAGCCAGACGGAGTCCATTTGATCTTCAAGGCCTCTAGCGGCTATCCCCGACCCCTTCATCGCTTCAGCCGCCACGATTGCTTCGAGCGACAAAAGTCCGTGGTGGAGGGCCTTGTTGTCGCTAGTTCCTCTCCCAACTGAGAGACGTTTAGAACCGCGCCCTCGCGGTACCCCGATGCAGGTCGACGCTGTCAGCGCGATCCGCTCAGGACAGACTGCCGACGGGAGGCCGTCGGGAGCCGACCGAGCTATCCGAAGATGTTGCCGATCCCTTCGGCGGCGCTGTCCTGCTCGGCGTCGATGTCGGCCTTGATCTCGTCGGCCTTGCTGGACACCGATCCGTCGTGGTCCTCGACGATCGAGCGCGCCCGATCGAGGGCGTCCTCGGAGCCCTCGACGAGCACGACCTTGCCGTCGACGTCCCAGGCATCCCCGTTGCGGGTCACGATCGTCTGGCGGCTGACCTCGTCGTCGTCCGCCAGCGCATCGGCACCCTCGGGCGTCGTCTCGAAGACCTCGTAAGGCATGGGTAAACCAGGATTGGGGTCCGGGAAATACCTTGCCCCAGGGGGCCGCACCGTCGGCAGCGACGGGACGGCAGGCCCGGAACCGAAAGCCTTAGACCCGGGGACGGCCGGTCTGGCCGCTGTCGGCCATGGCCAAGCGCCCCATCGCCTGGATGCGCGAGCCGCAGACCTGGCTCGCGTTGGGGCTGGCGGTCCTGTACCTCGTCCTGGCGATCCCGAGCGCCCGACGGGCAGGCATCGTGACGGACGAGGTCTACTACATGAAGGCCGCGAAGGTGTACGGCTACTACGCCTTCGAGGCGGTCACGAGCCTGGCGCCCTTCGACCCCGATCTCTTGTACATCTGGAGCTACAACCGCGAGCACCCTCCGCTGGCGAAAGTGCTGGCATCCATCCCGTGGGGCCTGACGCTGGTCCTCCGCGGCGGCGACATGCCCTTCGAGCTCAGCGTGTTCGCCCACCGCGTCGGCCCGCTGATCCTCTCGGCCGCGAGCGTGGTCGTGTTGAGCCGCTGGCTGGCGCACACCCACGGTCCGGCGGCGGGCGCCGCCGCTGGGTTGGCGTTGATCGGGATGCCACGGTGGTTCGCCCACTCCCGCTATGCAGCTCTCGATGGACCGATGGCGGCGATGTGGCTGTTGACGGTCGCCGCGTGCTGGAAGGGGCTGCGGGACCGCCGGTGGGCGATCGCCGCCGGCGTCGTGTTCGGCTTGGCCTTGGCCACGAAGCTCAACGCCTTCTTCATCCCGTTCGGCCTCGGCCTGTGGGCGCTGTTGGCCCACCACGAGCTGTTGCTCGACCGCTGGCGCGAGCTCACCGGGGGCCGATGGCGACAGGCGCTGGTCTCCCCGCCCGGCCGGATGCTGATCGCCGGCGCGCTGCTGGCTCCGCTGGTCTTCTTCGCAACCTGGCCCTGGCTTTGGACCGACACGATCGCCCACCTGGCCGGGTACGTCGACAAGCACCTCACGCACACCCACATTCTCACCCACTACCTGGGCACGACCTACCGCACCGCGCCCTGGCACTACCCGCTCGTCATGACCGCCGCGACCGTGCCCCTCACCGTGTTGGGCCTCACCGGCGTCGGCCTCACCCGAACCTGGCGGGAAGCCGACCCGCGCCGGCGCAGCATGGCGATCCTGTTGACGGCCAACGCCGCCGTCCCCGTCGCCGTGCTGATGCTGGGGACCCCCAAGTACGACGGCGTCCGCCTGTTCCTGCCCACGTTCCCGTTCCTCGCGGGCTTGGCCGGCATCGGGTTCGCCACCCTCCTCGATGGCGCCCATCGCCGCCTGCGCGAGACCCGCGTCTCCGTCCCGGCGCTGGCCGGGGCTGGCCTCGTGCTGGTCGCCGCACCCGGCGCCCACGCTTACGCCACGATGGACCCCTACGAGGACAGCTACTACAACGCCGCGATGGGGGGTCCCTCGGGAGCTCTGGCGGCCGGCATGGAGATCGAGGTGTGGGGCCAGTCCAACCGCGATCTGGTGCCCTGGCTCAACGAGCAAGCCAACGCCTCGGACCCGCTGAGCGTCTACATGCCCGCCGGCCAGCTCCCGTTCCGGTACTACGAGCTGGGGGATATCGGGTACGTGACCAGCGATCTGAAAGCCCAGTACGGGATGCCGAACTGGGTGGCCGGGCAGGAACCGTTGCTCGAGGACAACGTCACGTTCGTCGACGACCGGACCCAGGCCGACGTCGTCGTGTTGATGAGCCGCCCCGGCATGTTCACGCCCGCCGACTGGCAGCTGTACGAGGAAGAGGACCCCGCGCACGCGGTCACGGTGCGCGGGGCCCCGCTCACGCAGGTGTACGATGTCCGATCCCAGTGACGACGCCCGAGCCTCGACCGCCGACCCCGACCCCCAGGGGCCCGAGGGCGGGGACGTTCCCAGGCATACCTTACGTGGGACCGCCGTGTCCGGGGCCGTGGACAGCGACGGTTCCGGACCCGAGGCCGGGCAAGCGGCCGGCTGCCGGTCGCAACCCGCGTCCGACCCAGAGGCCCGACCGGCCGTGACCGTCGTCGTCCCCACCTACAACGAAGCCGACAACCTGGCCACGCTGCTCGAACGCATCGATCGAGCCCTGAGCGCGACGAGCAGCTACGAGGTCCTCATCGTCGACGACGACAGTCCCGACGAGACCTGGCGCGTCGGGGAACGCCTGGCCGAGGACTACCCCGTGCGCGTCATCCGCCGGACGGAGGAAAGCGGCCTCTCGACCGCGGTCATCCGCGGTTTCAGCGCGGCTCGGGCCGAGCACATCGTCGTCATGGACGCCGATCTCCAACACCCGCCCGAGCGCCTGCCGGACCTGATCGAGGCCCTCGAGGGCGGGCCCGACATGGCGGTCGGCAGCCGGCACGCCGAGCACGGCTCGATGGGCGCGTTCGGGCCGTTCCGGCGGCTGGTCTCCTGGGTCGCCGATGCCCTGGCTCGCACCCTGCTTCCGGACGTTCGCGGCGTCAGCGACCTCCAGTCCGGCTTCTTCGCCCTCCACCGATCCGTCGTCGACGAGGCCGACCTCGACCCGATCGGGTACAAGATCCTGCTCGAGGTGCTCGTCCACGGTGACGCCGACGAGGTCGTCGAGGTCGGCTACACCTTCGGCGAACGCCACGCCGGCGAGTCCAAGCTCGACGCCGGCAACGTCCTCGCCTACTTGCGCCACCTCGTCCGCCTGATCCACCGCTCGGGCGAGTCGATGCGCGTCCTCCAGTTCGTCGTCGTCGGCGGCCTCGGCGCGCTCGTCAACCTCGCCACCATGTACTCGCTGATGCAGCTGGGCTCGCCCTACCTGCTGGCCAGCCCGATCGCCATCGAGGCCGGCCTGGTCTCCAACTTCACGCTGAACCGCTTGTGGACCTTCGAGGATCGGGCCCCCGACGGTCTCGAGGGCCTGGCCGGTGCTCTCGGGCGCGACCACGTCGTCCGATCCGGCGGGATGGCGGTCAATTTCGGCTTGCTGTGGGTGCTCGTCGCCGTCGCCGGGCTCCTCCCGCTCGTCGGCCAAGCCATCGGCATCGCAGGCGCGACCGCGTGGAACTTCATGGGGAACACGTGGTGGACCTGGCGGACCGGTCGGTAGCGCCGTACCAGGTGCGCTGGGGGAGAGTTTAAGCCCGGTCGGCGCCGAACCCGCCGACGTGATCGATCCCTGGCTCGGCTTCGTCAACGAGCAGGTGTCCCAGACGACCGCCTCCGGACCCGGCCTGGAGGGCGCTCGTCTGCGCCAGACGATCCTCGACCGCTCGGCGTGCTCGTTCCCGTTCCCGCTCGAGATCTCCTTCCGCGGGATCGTCGTCGACCGTGTCGAACACGAAGGCGAGCCCCACCTGCTGGTCGCGCCCTCGCGCCTCCGCCAGGAAGCCGTCGAGGTGCTCGGCGGCATCCTGTTGCCCAGCGACCGCCAGCTGCGGCCGGCTTCCGTCGTCGAGGTCGACTGCCACCTGGCCGACCCCGACGCCTACTGGCTCGACGACGGCGTGCTCGCCTGCCGGGCCGCCCTCGAGGCCGTCGTCCCGATCGAGCCATAGAGCCAGCCTCTCTCGACGGGGCCTCGGCGCCTGCCGAGGGGACAACGGAAGATCCCTGGCAACGATCTGGCCGAAGAGGGGCGTGGGCCGCTGCGCAGGCCGTCCTCCTGTGCTGGGCTTCGGAAGGAACTCGGCAGCGTGCGGAGGCGTCGACGCCAACCGCCCGGCGTCTCCGCAGAGGACGGATCTTCGATCCGTTCGCTACACAGGCCCCCGCGTCCCTGACCTACACCGCCGGACGTGATCTGGAACCTCTCGTTGCCCTCGAGAGGGGAAAGCGCGCAGGCAAGAGGAGGGCCCATCTTGCTGTACGAATCGACGATCCGCAGCCGAGACCGGTCTGCGTTGGAGACCGGTGCTCGGCCGTTGTCGGCCGCTGAGATCTCGCCCGTCTGGGCGAT
The DNA here is from genome assembly GCA_003009755.1 of Thermoplasmatales archaeon SW_10_69_26. Lineage (GTDB taxonomy): Archaea > Thermoplasmatota > SW-10-69-26 > SW-10-69-26 > SW-10-69-26 > SW-10-69-26. The sequence goes on along the minus strand of PXUB01000002.1, from coordinate 43,875 downwards.
CTCAGGCACGCCCTCGGGCGCTATCGCCCGAAGCGGCGCTGGCGGCGCTGGTAGTCGCGGATGGCGCGCAGGAAGTCGACCTTGCGCAGATCCGGCCAGTTGACGTCCGCGAAGTACAGCTCGCTGTACGCCAGCTGCCACAAGAGGAAGTTGCTCATGCGCTCCTCCCCGCTGGTCCGCAAGATCAGATCCGGGTCGGGGAGGGGCGCCGTGTAGAGGTTCTCGTCGACGTGCTTCTCGGTGATGTCGCTGGGATCGAGCTCGCCGTCGTCCACGTCTTCAGCGATGTCGCGGATCGCCGACACCAGCTCCTCGCGACCCCCGTAGGCGATCGCGATGTTGTAGTGGTAGCTGTCGTAGTCCTCGGTCTTGGACTCGGCGTCGTCGATCGCCTCGCGCACGTCCGCCGGCAAGACGTCGGTGCGGCCGATCGCGCGCACCCGGATCCCGTGCTCGTGCACGCGCTCGTCCTCGGCCATCTCGTAGAAGTTCTCCTCGAAGAGGTCCATCAACGCCTGGACCTCGCCCGGTTCGCGGTCGAAGTTCTCGGTCGAGAAGGCGTACACGGTCAGCACCTCGACGCCGATGTCGAGGCACCAGTCGACGACGTCCTCCAACGTGTCGCGGCCGGCCTCGTGCCCCTCGACAGGGGACATGCCGACCTCGCGGGCGAACCGACGGTTGCCATCCATGATGATGGCGATGTGGTGGGGGACCTCGCCCTCCCGGACGCGGTTCAGAAGGGTCCGCTCTGCCGCGAGGGAGAAGGCGTCGGTGATGGCATCGGGGACCCACCCTTGCTCGTCGGCCACGGCTCGGCCACCGTGTCCCGGGCCAAGGGTCTTTCGGGGGTCCCGGGGGGTCAGTCCTCCCAGCGGGCGGTGCGTTCCCCAGCGCGGCGAGCCAGCTCGGGCTCGGCGTAGGCGACGTCGGTCACGCTGACCACCCCCCGCAGATCGCCGTCCAACGCGACGGCGAGCCGCCGGACCCCCTCCTCGATCATCGTCTCGATTGCGATCTCGACGTTGGCGGAGGGCTCGATCGTCGCGACCGGGCTCGACATGACCTCCGATAGCCCGGTCTCGTTGGGGTCCCGGTCCTCGGCCAGAACCCACGTGAGGTCGTTCGGTGACGATGCCCACCAGCTCACCGTCGTCGAGCACGAGCGCCGAGCCGACCCGGTTGGCCCACATGCGCCGGGCCGCATCGCGCGCGCTCTCGCCGGCGCGAAGCGTCAACGCAGGCTCGCTCATTACCGATTGGACGATCGATGTCCTCACCCCGTCAGTAGGTCAGTGTCGAGTCGGGCTTGACGACGTGCACGTCGGCGCTGGCGACCTCGCGAGCGAAGGCGTCCGGATCCTGCTCGATCGGGCCGAACGTGTCGTAGTGGATCGGGATGCAGGCGTCGGGATCGATCCAGTCGATCGCCGTCGCCGCCGCGTCCGGGCCCATCGTGAACACGTCGCCGATCGGGACGGCGACGAGATCCGGGTCGAAGTGGTCACCGACGACGTGCTTGAGATCGCCGAACAGGGCGGTGTCGCCCATGTGGTAGAACGTCGTCTCGCCGTCGTCGATGACGAACCCCGCCGGATCGCCACCCTCGCCCATGAACGGTCCCTCGGCGCCCGGGCAACCGCTGGAGTGCAGCGCGGGCACCATCGTGACGTCGGCCCCGCCGACCTCGACCGTGCCGCCGAGGTTCATGCCGCCGCCGGTGCCGGCCGCGTCCTCGAGGCCCTGGTTCTGGATGTAGTTGGCGACCTCGTGGATGGCGAGCACCGGCTCACCGACGTCCAGGGTCGCGCCGAAGTGGTCGCCGTGCCCGTGCGTCACGAGCGTCGTGTCGACGTCTACGTCGTCGGCTTCGGTGCTCGTGAGGGGGTTCCCCGCCGACTGCGTGAACGGGTCGACCGCGAACCGGGCGCCGGTCGCCAGCTCGAGCTCGAAGAACGCGTGACCGTGCCAGTTCAGCTTCATGAGGACTCGCGAGGGGAAGCCTCGGCCGGGTAGATAAGCGATGCGCACCGGTGAGCGGCCGGCCACCTCAGCCCGTGGGGAGCCGAACGTGTTCGTCCGGGTCCACAAGCAAAAAGCCTGACAAGGTTGCCCGGGGCTGTTCTCCGCGGCCGGAGAAGCGAGGGGGACGTGTGACCGGGAACGACCGCCAACGTCGCCTACCGAGCGATCGGCGCTTCTGGGCGCTCGTCGGGCTGGTCTGCCTCGTCTTCGTCGCGATCTGGTTGTCGACGGTCGGCGAGACCCTGACGCACGACGAGGCCATCTACATCGACATCGCCGAGCATCCCTTCCACAGCTCCTTCTACCCGGGCGAGGTCTTCCTTCGCCACCCTCCCCTGGGCCTGGCGCTGCTCAGCGCCTGGAACGGGCTGGGCCTGATGGCCCGCGCCTGGCCGCTGGTCTGGACGCTGGGGGGCTTGCTCGTGCTCGGCGACGCGATCCGCCGATCCGGGGGCTCGCCCGCCTGGCTGTTGCCCGTCGTCCTCGCTGCCCCGGCCGCGATCCCGCTCGTCACCGTGACCCTGTACCCGCCGATGTTCGCCTTCCTCAGCCTCGCCGCCTGGGGATGGGCCGCCGACCGGCGCGACATCGAGGTCGCCGGCTGGAACCTGGCCGTGTTCACCCACGAGCTCGCGTTGCTCGTGCTGGCCTGCGTGCTCGCGCCTCGCGCCGTCGCGATCGCTCGCGAGGGCTGGCAGGCCTGGCGGGCCTGGGGCCGGCTCGTTCAGCCCTACCCTGCCGCTCTCGCCTGGGGGGTCGTCATGGTTGCCTACCTCGCGACGCCGGCCGACGGGCGCGGCCAGTACCTCGCCACGCTGGACGACCCGGCGCCCAACGTGGCCTCGATCGTCCGCATGACGGCCTGGGTCGGGCTCGTCATCCTCGCCACCGCCGGTCCCCTGCTGGTCGATCCCCGGCGGGGGACCGACGAGCGCGAGCACGGGATCACGCTGGCGACCGCGGCGGCCGTCGTCGCCGCCCCCTTCTACCGGTACGTGTTACCGCTGTTGCCCACGCTGGCCACGCTGAGAGCTCGCGATCCGCCGCGGTGGTGGGGCCGCCGGGGCTGGGCCGTGCTCGCGGGGGCAGCCCTCGTCGCCACCGGGCTCTCCCTCGGCGCGATCGTCACCGGCCAGGACACGGTGAACGCCGCCAACACGCCCGGCCTCGTCGACCACGAGGACGCCGTCGGCCTGATCGAGCCCGGCGAGACCGTCGTCGTGCGCAGCACACCATCCTTCGCCCGCGTGCTCGAGGATCGCGGCTGGCGGATCGCCGCCACCGCCGCCACCGGACCCTCGACGGTCGAGATGACCCGGGACGGCGACCGCATCGTGATGCACCGGGCCGAGACGTACGAGCGCTTGCACGAGGTCGACGGCGTGGACGCGGTCGTGTTCCCCACCAGCTGGACGAACGTGCCCGGCGATCTCCCCGAAGGCCCGTGGGTGCACGCCGGCGAGGCCGGCGGCGCCACCCGCTGGGAACCCCGATGATCGTCCCACGGAAGCGGGAGACCTCGGCGACCTCGGGCGGCCGTTCCTTCCTCGACCAGGAACAGGCACCGCGGACCAGCGATCCCGTCCCGGTCGGATCGACCACGGTGGCCGCCCGTCCGAGGACCTGGGCCTGCTGCACGAGGACGGCCCGAGGTCGCCTTCGCCGGCCTCGACGGCCACGGCGTGGACCGCTTGCCTCGACCTGACCGACGACGGAACCGAGGACGTCGACGGCGAACCGCTCGAGCCCGAGGCCCTCGCCAGGCCGAAGCCGGATGACTGGTCACCAGGGGCCGGGGCCTCGACCCACCCAGCTCCGAGGAGATCGGGGACCAGTACCGCGAGGGCGAGCAACGGCTGGAACCGATCGTCGTCTGGCGGCGGGGACCCTCACTCCGCCAGCGAGGCCAGCTCGTCCAACATCTGGCCATGCAGCATGACCGAGGTCTCCGGCGCCAGCTCGGAGGGCGGCCGGTACCCGAACGCGTCCCAGTGCGAGGGAACCCGCTGGATGGGCGGCCCCTCGGCGGCGTAGGCGAACACGACGTCCCAGTGCTCGTGATCGGGCGTCCGTCGCGAGGGCTGGGAACTCGAGGACACCTCCATCGAGCCCAGCCGAGGCTCAACCTCGAACCCGAGCTGGTCGCGCCACACACGCTCGGCCGCCGTCTGCGGTTCCTCCCCAACCCGCAAGTAGGTCGCCGGGAACCGCCAACCGTCGAACAGCCGCGCGCGACGCTCGCCCTCGTAGTAGGCCAGGTTCGGCGCCCAGGCCTCGGTCCATCGCTGGGCCCGTTCCTCGTCCATACGACCCGTCAACAGCTCCCCGTCCCGCTCGACGGCCAGGAACACGCTCAAGCACAGCCCCCCGCCTGGGTACCCGAAGTCCGCCCCGAAGAGACCGAACCCGTGATCGGCCGGATCGATGTCCATGCCGCCGCAGACGCGTGCGCCCGGAAGAGGCTAGCCTCCGCCGAGAGCCCTCAACCGATCTCGCAGGCCCTGCCAGGCCTGCCCCACGGCTCCGTTCACGACCGCGCGGGTCCCCATCAGCCCCCGGTGCACGTCGTCGCCCAACTCGTCGACCACGAGCGCGCCCGCGTAACCGACCAACAGGCCGCCCGGGATGTCCAACGCCCAGTGGATGCCCAGGTACATGATGCTGAACACGAACACGAGCAGCTGGGCGCCGATCAAGATCATGTACCGGCGGTAGGGATCGGCCGCGAAGTCGGCGCCCTCGCGCCGGCCCTGCCACCAGAAGAGGACGAGGAAGCCGAACGGGATCCCGATGTGCAGGCTCGGCCAGGCGTTGTCGAGCGGATCGACGGCGGCGAAGAAGGACAAGAACGAGGCCGAGTCGTGGTACAACAGCGAGATCACGCCCGGGATGTAGTTGCTCGTGACCTGGACGTTGAAGAAGACGTAGAACGGGATCGCGAGCACGTACACGATCAACACGTTCAGCACCATGCGCGTGGCCAACCGCTCGTGCCCGGCGTAGGCCGTCAGGATGAACGAGAAGTACGTCAGGAAGATGTAGCCGAACAGGTAGTTGTAGTTCAGCACCTCGGTCAGCCAGGGGTGGTAGAAGGCCTGCTGGATCCACAGCACGAGGTCCCCCTCGAGGCTGTAGATGAGGTAGGTGAAGTCGCCGAACACGCCCCGGATCGGGTCGTTGAGGGTGTCGACGTAGTTCTTCATCACGTACAACACGGCCAGCACGCCGACCTGGGGCCAGTTGTCGCGAGACAGGCGGAACAGGTTGCGCCAGAAGCCCCCACCCATGCGCCGCGGGCGGAAGACCAGGATCGCCAAGGGCGACACCGCCAAGGCCAAGACCAGCAGGAACCGCCCGATCGACATCCCCAGGACCATCGGCGAGGAACCGACAGCGAGCCACGGTATAGGCTTGTCGGGCCCGGCGAGGGCCCAGCCGCAACGTACAATAGGCTCCTCGGGCTCCCGGCGGTGTGCGCCGGGTCCTCGTCGTCCTGCTCGGCTTCGCCCTGTTCGGCGCCCTGTTCGCCGCCGCCTACTACCAGCCCCAGGACGTCGAGCGCGAGCTCCCGACGCCCCGCTTCCGGTTGGGACCAGGCGAGATGAAGCCCGACTTCATCGAGCCCGGCGCCGCCGGCGAGAACATCTCCGTCAACACCAGCGTGCTGCAGGGCGGCCCGATCGACGTCTACATGATGAACATGGAGAACCTCACGCTGAACGCGCTCAACGGGAGCACGTACACCTTCGAGCTCAACGAGAACGTCTCCTACAACAGGACGCTCTCGCGGACGAACGTCACCGACACGTACAACTTCACGTTCCGCACCGACGGCGAGAACCGCACCGTGCTCCTCATCGGCTCCCGCATGCCCGAGGATCCCAACCGCGGCCCCGAGGACAACGTGACCGCCGTCTCCGTCCACATGACCTACACCCAGACCGAGCAACGTTCGCTCGTCATCGGCGCGCTGCTCGCATCGCCGTCCGCCGCCTTGATCGGGTACGTGTTCTATCGCCGGTTCCAACGACGGTTACGCGGTGACGGCTCGGCTCCCCCCTCCCGGGACGACATCGGGCGCGGGTGAACGGCCGCGCTGGGTGCGGGGTTCTCGTCCGGCTCGAGACGCGGGTACTCTGCAGACGGACCAGTGCCACGATGGGAGACGCCCGTCTCCAGGCCGACGCCCTCGGCGGTGGCTGTGGTCGGGCGTCCTCTCCCGGCACCCGCACGTGGCACTGCTATGAGGTTTGCTGGAGAAGTGCGGGTGTCGGGATTTCGTGCGGCCTGCGGCCGTACTCTCGTCGGACCTCGCAAGCTCGGTCCGACGATGAACCCAGGGGTTCAAATCCCGGCCGGGCGCGTTCTCGATCTCAGGAGGGACGGACGCCGACAGAGGAGCATGGTGGCTGCTGCCGGGAAGACAGCGTTCTGCCTAGCACCCGCGAGGGTGCCTCCTCTTCTTCTCTTCCACCAGTCGTCTCATCGCCTCGTAGGCCCTGAGATGATCGAATCCCGGAGACCGCCGGCGGCCGCTCTTCCGCACAATTGCCGTCCGGAGGAAAGGCTTGCTCTTTGATAACGGCTGCTACAAAAGCAGGGTTTTAGCCCATGCTCAGGATTGCTGCAGTTCGGTCAATGCAGGGGCCGGGAACCCCGCACGATTGCCAACCACTTCCTCTCGGCCCCGTTCAATAACCAGCCACCGCAATGCGGAACTCTATGAGGTCTACTCCCAATCCACCCTCTCGTCAATGCCCCGTTCCTCCCTGTCCGACATACCGTCGGTAAGTTTCCCGATCGGGCGGACGGCCTTAGATTCTCCCTCGTGTTCTACAACGATTACCTCAATAACTCCGTTCTCAACTTTGTGAGCAAGAGACTCCCATATTACGAAGTAGGGCCTCAACTCTCGGTAATTCCCGATCCGGTCCGTCAAGTAGTGGTACAGAGATCGGTTGGGGAGGACGATAAATCCGCCGTGGATCATGCCGGCGACCAGGCCGACCATGATTCGATTGACTGAGCGGTGGCTAGAGGATATGTTGCCTGTTTCCCACTCAGCCACAATTAGGCCGGGCTCACCGTCGATCTCCACGTCTTTGAGCCCGTCGAACCACGGGCTATTCAGGAACGACTGGGGGTCATGGAAATAGGGTCTGACCTTCTCAATCGTTCGTTCCAGCATGCCCCGACGATCCAGTAGGGTCGTGAGGTGTGTTCTTCCGGTTTCCTCCCAGTCAGGCAAAGCGTCCAGGTTGGGCTCGAATTGCTCGGTGATCGGGTTAACGCCATTCGCGTTTTCTTCAGGATAGACAACGAACTCATCGTTATCCGGGGGCCAGACGACATCCTCAACTGCGCCGAGTACATCCTGGCGCGCACGACGCCAGACTCGTGTTGACGAGAGATCTCCCTCGTCAATAAGGGTGTGTGCCTGGTCAATTCTCATGGGTCGGGAACCATCGAAAGTTTCCTGCGATTTTCTCGGAGCCGACTCGACCCTCCTCAGCTAGATCCCGCAGCCGGCGGTAGGCGAGATCCGGGGAGCAACCTACTTTCTCGGCGATATCTGCCGTGGAGCCCGACTCTATACTTTCAACTGCCTCTAGGAAGTCTTCATCGGTGAATTCCGGTGTGTACCGGCCGCTGAAATCGTCTCGGTTGCGGCCCACTGCTCCATCCCACTGACCACGGTCAGCATATTACTAGCGAAGCACCAGACCTTTCACCGTCCAATGAAAGGAATAAAGGGGTGGTCGGACCTATCAGGGACCCAATGAGTAAAGCCCCATCCATGGATGACTGGCTTGTGACGCTTCGCAGGGAGAGTCTGAAATGACCGGCCTCCTTTTCCGTTCGGCCGGCGACGTCGTGAGCCGCCTCCGTCGGAAGCAAGGCCTTAGCGATAATGAGCTCGCGAAGGAAGCCGGCCTCCGTGTGGGCACCCTAAGGGACATCGAGGAAGGGGTGCCCCCCACGGACAGCCAGCTCCAAGACTTGGCATCGGCCCTAGAATATTCCCCCGAAGCGATCCATCTGCTAACTGGCGAGTTCCCGGAGCGGCTACAGCAGGCTCTTGTCGAAGACCCCGACAGAGGGCTTGAGGCACTTGAGGAAGCATACGATGTGGAGACTCTTGAGCAGGGCCCCGGGGGTGGCCTTCCAGAACCCATCTTCAGTACCGAGCGAGGCAAGTTATACAACGCCGACTGCCGCGATGTTTTACCGCAACTAGAGGAAGAGTCCTTTGACCTGATCTTCGCAGATCCTCCATTCAATCTTGACAAGGACTATGGAGAAGAAAACGGGGACGACCTTGCGGAAGATGAATACCTCCGATGGTCCACCGAGTGGATCGACGAGGCTATCCGCCTTCTCCGGCCGGGAGGTGCTTTCTTCCTGTATAACCTGCCAAAATGGAATATCCATTTTGGAGACTACATTTCCCGACGGCTCACTCTTCGCCATTGGATTACGGTAGACATCAAGTTCGGACTCCCGATCCCTGGCCGTCTCTATCCATCTCATTATTCTCTCCTGTACTTTGTAAAGGGGGGTTCCCCCGAAACGTTCGATCCAGACCGGCTTCCCATCGACACTTGCCCCCACTGCGGAGGTGAGCAGAATGACTACGGAGGATACAAATCAAAGATGAACCCAAAGGGGGTGAATCTGACCGATGTCTGGGATGACATTCCACCCGTCCGCCACAAGAGATACCTCCACCGTGACGCCAACCAACTCAGTCTGAAGCTTCTCCACAGAGTGATCGGAATGGCCACCGAACAGGGAGACAGAGTCCTCGATCCATTCGGTGGAGCAGGGACAACCTACGTCGCCGCCGAGCTGATGGGTCGTAAATGGGTCGGCACGGAGATCCACGATTGCTCCCCCATCCAGGAACGATTCGCAAACATTGATGAGGATCGTTCATACATCGAGGAGATAGAGCAGGATCTCAACGTCCTGTTCTCGGCGGACGCCATCGACAAGCGGCTTGAGTACAAGGAGGAGTTCGGGCTTAATTTCGAAGACTACGACCTGAGCGAGAGTATCGAGCGTTCCGGTCAAGAGCGTCTTGGGCCTTTCTAGATCTCCCCCAACTCCGCCTGACCTCTTTTTCGGGGAGAGAGGCTTTCCCCGTCATACCTTACTCTTTTAGGCTTAACGTAGAAATTTCTGGGCTTGATTGCTCCTGGGGAGCTGTCTGGGTCTGCATTGACCGCAATCGACCTGCAGACCGAGAACGGTAGCTCCGGGCGAGGTGGTTGGCAATGCTCAACGACCCACTCGCTAACCGGAGCCGAGCAGAGTGTCACGAAAATGTCTCATCTTGCCCAGAAGGGCACCGAGATGTCCCGCAGTGATGACGATCTGACTCTGCAGGACGCTGCAAACGCCCAACAGGCGGCGTCCACCGTGGACCTTCGGCCTGAGGAGATCAAGACGCTCCTCAAGCTGCGAGACGCGGGCCTGATCGAACTGGCTGGCCTTGGGGAGTTGCACAACGAGAACCCCGAGCTGACCGAGGGGACCTACGAGGAGTTCCGCCGGCACATGGTGGCCAGCCAGGGGCTAGCCCCTGGGACCGCCGACTGCCGGGTCCGATACATCCGGTTCCTTGAGCACCACGAGGACGCGCCCGTCTCGCTCCGACCGCCGAGCGAGGATAGCTGGCAAGACCACGTCCTCCTCCGGATGGAGAACGGGGCCACCGGGAGCGCGCTGAACCACTACCGGAAGGCGCTCAAGAGCTTGCTCAAGTTCCTCGGGTTAGGACGTATGGGAGTGCTTGAACCCTCAGTTCCGAGAGCCTGAGCCGACTCGGACCCTTCCGGAGCCCGAGCTTGCCCCGGACGTCTGGACCGCCGAGGAGGATTGGGGCCACGATCTGTCCCCGTTCAAGCGGACGACGCTGGCCTACGTGTTCCACTTCGGCTTCCACACCGGGGTGCGAGCCCCCAGCGAGATCGCGGCGCTCGACTTGGACGACGTAGACCGTGACGCCGGAGAGATCGTCGTCACGGAGAAGAAGAAAGGCGGCAACCGACGCCGGATGCCGCTACCCAGTTACGTCCTCGACGCGCCGAACAGCAAGAGTCTGGGCAACTACATCGACCACCATCGCGACCAGGCTGATGCGGACAAGGATGCCGTGTTCGTTAAGCTGGACGGAAAGCGGTGGACAGATCACTACCTCCAGACGGAGTTGTCCCGGGTCGGCAAGCGCGTCTGGCCGGGGTTCCACCCGTACAAGATGCGGCGGTACGTCGCCACCGAGTTTCTCATCGCTACCGAGTTCAACGTCTACAAGGTCGCCCAGGCGCTTGGAGACGAGGTTCGCACCGTCGAGAAACACTACCTGGACCGAGCCCGCGCCCGGGCCGAGATGGACACCGAACACGTCCCCCGCCTCCGTGGAGGTGGTGTCCGATGACCCCCGGGTCCGACGATCTGCCGCGGTCGGACCCTCCGGAGGACGGCCGCAAATCCCGGCCTGGCTGGATGCGGGTGCCTCGGAGATCAGCCGATGGCTTGGTGGACGAGGCTGATCTCCGGATCAGGGCGGATCGGGGATCCGCCCGCTCGCCAGCATCCGACCGTGCGGTTCCCCCGGCCAAGGATGCTGGCGATACGGACGCCCTCGGCGGTGGCTGTGGTCGGGCGTCCTCTCCCGGCACCCGCACGTGGCACTGCTATGGGGTCTGATGGAGAAGTGCGGGTGCCGGGATTTGAACCCGGACTAGAAGCATGGGAAGCTTCTGTCCTACCAGATTAGACCACACCCGCGCGGTGGTCGCCCAAAGCGGAACCCGTCTTTACGCTTTTCGCCTCGCTCCGTCACCCGTCGAGGGCCTCGACCTGGCCGCCGACGAGCACGCGCTCGACGACCGGCCCGCCGCCGGCCTCGCGCGCCTGGACGGTGATCTCGACCTCCCCCTCCTCGTCGACCAGCTCGGCCACGACGCGCGTCCGGGGGTACGTTGGCCTGAACCGCTCGCTGAGCATCAGATGCACCGCGGCCGCAGCCAGCACCGTCATCGGTGGGCCCTCGCCCCACGATCGCGCCACGATGCGGGCGTAGGGGGAGGTCTGCACGACGGTGTAGGCCACCCCGATCTCGGCCTCGACGCCCGGCACCGTGGCCACCTGGGCCTGCGTGGGCGCGTCCCGCACGGCGTCCTCGCCCGGCAGCGGGCACACCAACACCGGCTCGCCGACGTCGATCGCCTGGATCGCGGCCTCGGTCTCCTCGACGAGCGCCTTGTCGACGCCCAGCTTCATCGCCGCGACGTTCACCATCACCTGCCGGCTCGTCACCTCGGCCTCGGGCATGGTGACGTGCACCTCGTCCCCGCCGCGGCGCTCGGCCGCCAGCTTGCCCCAGGCCGTGTCGATGGAGCCCTCGGCGGTCCCACCGTTGTCCGGCACCAGATCCTCGTCCACGATCCTCGCCAACACCGGGCCGGGATCGAAACCCTCGGGCTCCTCGTCGGGGCTCGCCTGACCGAAGGGGACACGGTAACCGGGCACGGCACCCGCAGTACGGGGGTCCCTGATGACGGTTGCGACCGCCCGACGGGGCCGGGCGGTCCATCGAGTCCGTCGAGGGCGACACCGTTTGCCCGCGGTAGGGACGGGCCCGCCCGAGGCCACCCCTCGGGCCGGCCCGGGTCCGCCCTCGAAGGTCGAGGCCAGCCCTCTGGTCTTTCCGTCGAGGGCTGCTCGTCACCCTCCGGGCCCGACGCGACGGTCTCGACGGCGTGGCTTTTTCAACGCGAGGTCCTTAGCCAGCTGCATGCATCCCGCCCGGGAGATCCGGGGCAACGCATCCTCGTTGCTCGAGGGTACCCGCATCGCGCTCGGCGTAACCGGCAGCATCGCCGCCGTCGAGACCGTGAAGCTGGCCCGCGAGCTGGCCCGCCACGGCGCCGAGGTCGTGCCCTTCGCCAGCCCCGCCGCGCTCGACATCCTCCACCCCTACGCGCTGGAGTTCGCGACCGGGCACGAACCGGTCACCGAGCTCACCGGCCAGGTCGAGCATCTCGTGGGCGTCAAGGGCGAGGTCGACGCCGTCTTGATGGCGCCGGCGACCGCGAACTCGATCAGCAAGACCGCGCTCGCCATCGACGACACACCCGTAACCAGCCTCGTCTCCACGAGCCTGGGCCACGTCCCCGTGATCGTCGTCCCCGCCATGCACGAGGGCATGCTCGACCAAGAGCGCACCCGCCAGCACGTCGACACCCTCGAGGACGAAGGCGCCGCCGTCGTCGACCCCGAGCTCGAGGAAGGCGAGGCCAAGATGGCCTCGATCGAGGCGGTCACCGAGACCGTCATCCGCGAGCTCGGCCCCGGACCCTTCGAGGGCGAGCGCGTGCTCGTCGTCAACGGCTCCACGATCGAGACGATCGACGAGATGCGCGTCGTCACGAACCAGAGCACCGGCCGCACCGGTGCCGCGCTGGCCCGCGAGGCCTACCGCCTGGGCGCCGACGTGGACATGTGGTTCGGCCACGGCCACGTCGACCTGCCCGAGACCGTGCCCCGCGAGCGGTTCGTCACCGTGCAGGACCTCGTCGACCTCGCGCCGGAAGCCGCCGCCTACGACTGGGTACTGGTGCCGGCCGCTATCAGCGACTTCCAAGCCAAGCCCTCCGATGGCAAGCTGCCCAGCGGCGAGGACCAGGTCCTCCCGCTGGAGCCCACCCCCAAGGTACTGCCCGAGCTGCGGGCGGAGCTCGACGGCGGTCAACGCCTCGTCGGGTTCAAGGCCGAGGCCGGGATCGACGAGGACGATCTAACGGCGAAGGCGGCGCGCTTCCGCAAGGAGAACCGCCTCGAGGCCGTCGTCGCCAACCGGCTCGAGGACGTCGACGTCGACGACACGCGCGTCCACCTCGTCACCGACGCCGCCACGACCCCGATCGAGGGCTCCAAGGAGGCCGTCGCCCGCCGCGTGCTGCAGACGCTCCACGAGGAGGTGTAGACCGTGAACGCCAACCTGCTGCGCCGATCCGAAGCCACGACGTTCGCGCCCTGCCACGTGACCGCGTTCTTCGTGCCCAACATCCAACCCAAGGAGCCCCAACGCACCGGCTCCTGGGGCGCCGGCATGTGCCTGGGCACCGGCGTCGTCGCCACCGTCGAAGCCGAGGAGGCCGACCAGGCAGCGATCGGAGTCACCCGCCGCCACGGCGACGGCGACGCCAAGGTCACCCGCGAGGCCCTGCGCCAGCTCCTCGGCGACCGCCCGATCGAAGTCTCCTGCACCGTGACCGAGGGCGCTCCCGAAGGACAGGGCTTCGGCGTCAGCGGCGCCAGCGCCCTGTCGGCCGCGTTCGCGCTCGCCCGCTGCCTGGGCAAGGGCCGCTCGAAGGCGATGAAGGCCGCCCACCTGGCCGAGGTCCGCCACCGCACCGGGCTCGGCGACGTCGTCTCCTCCTTCCTCGGCGGCGCCGTGCTCCGCACCTCGCCCGGCATCGCTCCCTATGGCTCCCAAAAGCGCCTGCCCGCCAAGGGCGACGTCGTGGCCGTCACCATCGGCGAGGACCTCGACACCGACGCCCTGCTGCGCGACGAGGCCGTCATGGAGCGCGTCACCGAGGTCGGCAGCGATTGCACCGAGAGCGTCGCCGAGAACCCCTCCTTGGAATCGATCTTCCAGGCCGGCGCCCACTTCACGCGCGAGACCGGGCTCGTCGACGACGACGTGCTCACCGCGATCGACGTCGCCCGCGAAGGCGGCCAAGCCATGGCCGCCATGCTCGGCAACACCGTGATCGCCTACGGCGACACCGAGACGCTCGTCGACGTGCTCTCCGCCCACGGCAACCCGAGCGTGATCCCCCTCGACGAGCAGGGCCTGCGCCTGTTCGACAAGGACCAGCTCGACGAGGCCCTCGGCGGACGATGAGCAGTCTCACCGGCTGCCTCGGCGCCGACAATTCCACCTCGCACCTCGCCGACGCCCAGCGACGAGGCCGAGACCGCTAGCGCCGACGACCCCGCGTCCGAGCGATCGGCCGCGACCGCGAGCGAGGCCTCTGGCGGGACCACCGACCAGAGCGAGGCCCTCGACGTCGTGACCTACCCCGGGCTCGAGGAGACCGTCGTCGACCACGTCCGCGAGAACGGGACCTACCAGGCCCAGGAGGCTTGCATGCTGGGCGGCTGCGTCACGGGCGACTCGACGCGTTCGGTCGACCTGCCCGCCCCGGGGCCCGGCGAGCTGCCCATCCACGTCGTCGTCGAGATGACCGCCGAGGGCGGCACGCCCTACATGTGGCTCGACGCGGGCGATGGCACCGTCTACTCGATGGACTGGGAGCGATCCGACGACGGCTCCGAGCAACGCATCGAGGCCGTCGTCCTTCCCGGCTCCGAGACGATGCAAGCCATGATGCAGTGGTTCGGCTTCCCGCCGGCGACCGAGGTCGACTACACGCTCGAGGCTCGCCTGATGGATCACCACGACATCGCCTTCTCGGGCGTGGCGGTCGAGGTCCCCCTCGATCCGGGCCAACGGATCCAGGTCGACAACGCCCGCAACGAGGACCCGATCCAGCTCGTCCGCTACGACCCGCAGAACCGCGAGGCGGCCCGCCACGACCCAGGCGCGATCACGGACGACCATGCCCGAGGACGCCGAGGCCGGCGACCACGTCCTGTTGATCCCGCCTGGCCAGCCCGACGTGACGATCCGCACGAACGGGACCAGCGCCGAGATGGAGCCGGTCACCTACGCTCGCGAGATGGGCGAGACCCGCGAGGTCCCGACGGGGGAACCCGTCGAGTGGCAGTTCGAGTTCGATCGCACCCCGATGGCCGTTGGCCTCTACGTCGAACGCGAAGCGCCCACGTCGTGGGAGGCCGGCGAGACCTCCGCCCGCATCGACGCCCCCAACGGGACCGTCGTCGACGTCCAGCAGAGCTGCAGCCCGTTCGTCTGCTTCAGCGGCGGCAGCTTCACGAGCTACTACGCCTCGCAAGCCGCCGACCCCAACCTGGCTGACGGGACCTACACCGCCAGCTACGAGCAACAGGTCAACACCGACGTCCGGGTCGGCCACTACACCGTGACGTTCGATCGGTGACCGGCCGGCGGCGCGGTTCCCCACTGCCTCAGGCTGCCGACTCGCAGTCGATCGTCGCGTTCAGGATGGTGGTCCCGATGAGTCGGATCTCGAGTTCGTGCTCGCCGGCCGCCTGGCAGGGGATGGACAGGTCGGTGTCGACCGACCACCGGTTCCGGTGGGGGCCCTGGTGGAAGTCGCTCCCGTCGCACGTCCCGTCGACCGCCTCTGCCAAGGTGCACAGGATGTCGTCGCTGTCCCCGCTGTCGGGACCCTGGTCCTCGTAGGTGGCGCCCGACGGGTCCGAGATGTTGTAGGCGACCTGATCCTCCTCGTAGGGAGCGTTGGCCGCCTCGACCAGGGTGACGCGGATCCAGCTCCCCGCCTCGGGTCCCTCGCTCACGAGCTTGGCGGCCAACGAGGCCGTCTCGGAGGTCCGGCCCTCCTCGGCGGGCTCGCCGCAGTCCAGCTCCCGGTCGAGGACCGTGTCGTTCTGGAGCATCACCCGGACGCGATGGGTGCCGTTGGCCGTGCAGGGCGCCCACTTCCTCGCCCCCACCCGCCAATCCTCGTTGTCCCCGAACGGGCCCCGACAGGCTCCCTCGGCCAACCAAGCGGAATCGCAGATCGGCGAGGGCGTGCCGTTGGGTGCGGAGACGTCGATCTGGGTCATCTCGTGGGGGTACAGGGCGCCTCGGGCCTCGGTGAGGGTCAGGTTCAGCCAATCGTCCCGTCCATCCTGGTCAGTGTCCACGGTCTCGGCGGAGACCTGGGTGCCCGCCGTTCGGGGATCGGGGGCCTCCTCGCACTCGACGAGCCGGTCGAGGACCGAGGTGTTGTGGACGAGGATCTGGATGCGATGGGGGCCGGGCTTGGCGCAGGGCGTCCACTTCGCGGCTCCGGGCTCCCAGGCAGCTGGCTTCTCGAAGCGGTCACTGCAGGCGCCCTCCTCGAGGGTGGGAGAGCCGCAGACGAGCTCGCTGGCGTCGGCCTTGCCGGGCGCTTCGATGTGGATCTCGATCGCCGAGCGCGAGTAGGAGGACTCGTGGGTCCGGTTGAGCGTCAGGTTCACCCACTCGTCCCGGCCGTTCCCGTCGGTGTCCATCACCTTCGAGGAGATCGGGATCGATCCCGGGTCGGGCTCGGCGGGCGCCTCGTCGTCGAGGCAACCGGCGAGGGCCACCAGGGTCACCACCAGGCCGGCGGCGAGGACGATCGCGGCACGGGGAGCAGCCGACTCGCTCCGCATCGAGGAGACGCCTCGCCCGGGCCAGCCCGCTCGAAAGGGTTAAGCCCACGGATTCTGGCCGCGGCAGGACTACGCTCAGCGACCGTCCGCGATCCGGCCCAGCATCGTGCGCCCCTCGACCTCGCCGACGCCCTCGGGCTCCTTGTCCTCGCTGGCCGGGCACATCGCCTCGATCGGGCAGTCGCCGCACAGCGGGCCCCGCGGTCGGCAGATCTCGCGCCCGAACCGGACGAGGTACTCGTTGACCGCCAACCGCTGGGCCTCGTCGAGCAACGCCTCCAGCGCGGGCTCGGTCGCCTCGGGCTCGTCGGTGTCGACCCAGCCCAGCAGGTTGGCGATGCGGTGGACGTGCGTGTCGACGGCCACCATCGGCTCGCCGAAGGCGTACACGAGCACGCAGTTGGCGGTCTTGGGCCCGACCCAGGGAAGCTCGAGCAACGCCTCGCGCTCGGCGGGCACCTCGCCATCGTGTTCCTCGATGAGGCGATTGGCGACGCGCACGACGGCCTCGCCCTTGCGGTTGTAGAACCCGACCGGCTCGATCAGCTCGGCCACGTCCTCCGGGTCGGCCTCGGCGAGGGCTTGCACGTCCCCGTAGGCGTCGAACAAGCGGTCGGCGGCCGGGAAGGTCACGTCGTCGTCGGTGCGATGGGACAGGACGGTCGCGACCAGGACGCGGAACGGGTCCTCGCTGCCGGTGCGCGGCTCGCCGTAGCGGTCTTCGAGGGCGGCGAACACCTCGTCCACGGGCGCCTCGGTCATCGGCATCGGCAGACGCTGGCCCGGTTTGTGGGTTTCGCCCGCGGCCTCACGTCTCCGCGGCCTCACCCGAGGCGGCGATCTCGTCCCCGCCGGGCTCGCTCGATCCCGCGGTGCGGGCCCATGCGGGCAAAACGATCCCGGCCAGGACGAGCAAGCCGCCGAGCGCGTGCAGCCAGGTGAGCGGGTCGTCCAGCAGGACGCTGGCGCCGACGACCGTGAACACCGGCACCAGGCCCAACGCGGGCGCCGTGCGCTCGACCCCGATGCGTTGCACGGCTGCATAGTAGGTGACGAAGGACAGCGCGGTGGCGACCAGGCCTAGGTACAGCACGTTCAGCCAGGCTTTCCAGCTCCACGCGGCCACCTGGGGCACGCCGTCGACGATCAACACGATCGGCGCCAGGCCGAGGGCGCCCAACGTGGAGGCCAGAAGGATCGCCGTCACCGGCGGCACCGAGTCCGACAACCGCTCGCCGAGCACGGTGTAGGTGCCGTAGGCGGCGCCGGCAGCGACGAACACGAGGTCCCCGGTGGCGCGCGCGCTGCCGAACCCGGCCCCGCGCATCCCGGTCCAGCCGACGGCGAGCGCGCCCAGCAAGGCGATCACCGCACCCGCGAGGCCGGGTCGGGTCGGCGCCTCGCGGAAGAACACCCAGGCGACGAGGACCGAGGACAAGCCGACGAAGCCGGGCGTGATGACGGCGCCGTCCGTCGCCGGGGCCAGACCCACGCCCGTCAGGAACAGCACGGTGTAGGTCGTGATCCCGGTCAGGCTCATCCCGGCGACCAAGCCCCAGTCCTCGCGGGACATCTCCCCGTCTCGGCCGCGGTCGGTGGCCCACCAAACTGGCAGCAGGGCGAGTCCGGCCAGCGCGAACCGGCCCACCGTGACGGTGAGCTCGGGCGCCTCGTGCGCGGCCAACCGGGCCGTGATCCAGGCGCCGCTCCACCCGATGGCGGTCACAACGAGCAACAGGTAGCCGACCAGGGCCTTGCGGTCGAGCACGCCTGCCCAACCCAAGCCCCCGTGAAGAACGTGACCCCGGGAGGACCCGACGGATTGATGCCGACCCCCTCGCTGGGGGGGTCTGTGCCCGAGGCAGTCGAGGACCTGGCCGCCCACCTGCGATCGATCGACGCGCTCGAGCGCGCCGGCGACGTGCTCCGCTGGGACCAAGAGACCACGATGCCACCCGCCGGGATCGAGGCCCGGGCCGGCGAGCTCTCGCAACTGGCCTCCACCGTCCACGAGCGATGGACCAGCGACGAAACCGGCGAGCTGATCGAGCAAGCGCGCAGCGCCGCCAAGGACGATCGCGATCGAGCGCTGGTGCGCGAGGCCGACCGGCGTCGGCGCCGACGGGTGCGCGTGCCCGACCAGCTCGTGACCGAGATCTCCGAGACCACCGCTCGCGGCCAGAAAGCCTGGGAGCAGGCGAAACGGGACGACGACTTCGACGCCTTCGCCGACCACCTGGAACGGATCGTCGACCTCAAACGAGAGTACGCCGACGCGATCGATCCCGACCGCGACCCCTACGAGGTTCTCCTCGAGGACTTCGAACCCTACCTCGACCTCGATCGGGCGCTCACCGTCGTCGACGAGATGGCCGAGGGCGCCCGCGAGATCCTCGACGAGGCGCCCGACCCGGCCGAGCAGGCGCCCACCGACGCGCTCGCGGGTCCCTGGCCCGAGCACGAGCAGCGCGCGCTGCTGGAGGAGCTGTTGGACGAGCTGGGCTACGACTACGAGCGCGGCGTGATCGGCGAGGCCGAGCACCCGTTCTCGACCGGCAACGTCCACGATGCCCGCATCGCCACGAACCTCCCCGAGGACGACCTGCTCAGCGGCCTCACGAGCACCGTGCACGAGTTCGGCCACACCCAGTACACGCAGGGCCTGCCCGAGGACGCCTTCGGCACGCCGCTGGGCGCCTCCCGGGACCTGGTCGTGCACGAGTCCCAGTCCCGGCTGTGGGAGAACCACGTCGCTCGATCGCGTCCCTTCTGGGACGAGTTCGCCAAGCGCCTGTCCGCGAGGTTCGAGACCGACCTCGACCCCGACACGGGCTGGCGGGCCGCCAACGTCGTGCAGCCGTCCCCGATCCGCGTCGACGCCGACGAGGTCTCCTACCACCTGCACATCAAGCTGCGCGTCCGCCTCGAACGCGCGCTCGTCGCCGGCGACATCGGCGTGGACGAGCTGCCCCAGCGGTGGAACGACGGCATGGACGAGCTGCTCGGCATCCGCCCGACGGACGATGCCAACGGCGTCCTGCAGGACGTGCACTGGAGCCACGGCTCGATCGGGTACTTCCCCACCTACACGCTCGGCTCGGCCTTGGCCGCCCAGATCTCGGCCGCCATCGCCGACGAGGTGGCCCCGGTCGACGAGCTCGTCGCCGAGGGCCGCTACGAGGCGATCGGCGACTGGCTGCACGAGCACGTGCACCGCCACGGTGCCCGCTACGAGACCGGCGACCTGATCGAGCAGGCGACCGGCCGCCCGCTCAGCGCCGAGCCGTTCCTCGCCCACGCCCGCGATCGCTTCGGGCGACTGTGGGACACATAGTCTGCCGGCGGGGACGTCTTGGCCCTACTGGACGATCGGCTCGATCCGGTACGAGCAGTCCGGCTCCACGATCACCATGTGGTTCGGCGGCACCGGATCGAGCCCGACCGCCTGCTCCATCATCGGTTCGCTGGAGACCAGCACGGCGCCGCGCTCGGCCGGATCCACGGCGCGCGTCGTCCCGTCCTCGCCGGTCGTGAACCCGCCGGCGCGGGAGACGTACAGGCTGGCGGCCTCGTCGGCGTGCTCGTTGGCGTAGCGGCTCGCGACGAAGGAGCAGCCGTCGGTCAGGGCGAGGTTGGCCGTCGTCTTCGTCTCGATGCCCTTCTTGTGTTTGAGCGCCTCGACGCGCTCGATCGACCGTCGCACCGCGCGCGCGAGGTCGTCGGCGTCGGGGTTGGCGGCCTTCGGGCCCAGCTCGTCCTGAGCCAAGGCGAACAGATGCTCGCTGTCCGTGGTCCCGTCGATCGTGAAGTACACCTCGTCGGACAGCTGGTTGCGCAGCGGGCGCAGCACCTCGTCGAAGCTGCCAACGACACCGTTGTGCATGAACATCAACCGGTCCTTGGAGAAGGGGTGGCAGTTCGTCTGCTGGATCTTCATGCCCTCGCTGGCGTCCCGCACGTGGGCGAAGAACAGCGGCGTGTTCACGCGCGGCGCGATGTTGCGCATGTTGCGGTCGGCCCAGGCGGGCGTGGCGTTGCGGTACAGCGCCGGTTCGTCGTCCATCTCCGGCACGTACCAGCCGACGCCGAACCCGTCCCCGTTCAACGGCTCCTCGCCGCCCTTGGCCTTCGCGCTCTGGACGATGATCGAGTGATCCGGCTTGTACAGCAGCTCATCCAGAGAGATAGGGTGTCCAAGGTAGGCGGCGAACCTGCACATGAGGTTGGAACTCCTCCTAGAGTTCTCGTTGACGGTGAAAAGGCTAACGGAGTCACGCCCCCGAACAGTGTGCCCCCGGCCGCCACCGTCGACCGCGGGCGACGGTTAGACCCAAAACCCCGAGCCGCGTTGCCCCCCCGTGAAGCGTCCGCCGATCGTGGACCGCGAGCTCGGGTTCGACCGCCGCGAGGTCCCCGTCGTCGACGGGCAACGGATGAGCGTGATCGACGACGGCCCGCGCGAGGCCGAGGAGACGGTCTTGTTCCACCACGGCAACCCCTCCTGGTCGTTCCTCTGGCGCAAGCTCATCGGACCCACGCTCGACCGCGGCCACCGCGTGATCGCGCCCGACATGATCGGGCTCGGCATGAGCGAGAAACCGCTCTCGCCGGCCTACCACTCCCTCGAGCGCCACGTCCTCAACCTCCAGGACATGGTGGAGACGCTCGACCTCGACGATCTCACGCTCATGCTCCACGACTGGGGCGGCCCGATCGGGATGGGCCTGGCCACGCGCCTCCCCGACCGGATCGAACGCATCGTGATCGCGAACTCGCTGGCCTTCGCCCCGGAAAGCGAGCGCAGCCTGTCGCTGTGGCACAAGCTGTTGTCCAACCGGCTGGGCCGCGTGCTGGGTACCCGCGCCAACCTCGTCGCCGAGAGCGCCTTCCGCTTCGGCGTCGAGCACGAGCTCCCCGACGCGGTGCTCGACGCCTACCGTTGGCCCTTGAGCGAGCGCGGCGGCCGCGTGGCGGCCCACCGCCTCGTGGAGATGGTGCCCGAGGGCCCCGGTCATCTCAGCGCCGAGACGCTGCGCACGATCGAGGACGGCTACCACCAGCTGCAGGACGTCCCGATGCTCGTCCTGTGGGCCGACCGCGACCCTGTGATGCCGGCCAAGCTCGCCGCCAAGTGGGCCCGGGCCTTCCCGCAGGCCGACGTGCGCCACGTCAGCGACGAGGCCGGCCACTTCTGGCCGGAGGACGCTCCTGGCCCGTTCCGACGAGCGATGCTCGAATGGATCGACGCAACCTCCCCCTAGCCTGCCGGACTCGATGTGCGTAACATCTCGCGGCGGTCTCGGGAGACCGGCCACGGTCTTCCGAGAGTACGGGCGCAAGCCCGTGCGAGGGAGCGAGGCAAGGTCACGGAGGCCGAAGCAGGGAACCCCTGCGGGTTGTCGATGCAGGCTGACGATGAGATGGGCCGCTCAGGCCGCCGCCCGAGGGGCCGCCCTCAGCAGGCCGACGCCGACGGGACCGCGGTCGCCGCTGCCGCAAGCGTTGTCGCCGTCGATCTCGAAAGGCCCTGCGGGCCTTCCTTCGTCTTGGCTCCTAGCTTTCGACCTGCTGAGGGCGGCGAGAGGTAGGCAGATACCGTCCGGCAGTCTAGGCGACCTCGTCCACGATCGACTGGACGTCCGCGCGGGCGTGCTTGGCGAGCTTGGCCGCCTGCTCGTGGTCGCGCGCTTCAGCGTAGACGCGCATCAGCGGCTCCGTCCCGCTGGGGCGGACCAGCGTCCAGCCCTCCGAGCGGAACACCTTGACGCCGTCCGTCGTGTCGACGTCGTCGGCGTCCACGGTCTCGGTGTAGCGCTCGAGCACCTCGTCCTTGGCCTCGTCCGGGCAATCCACGCTCTGCTTGACGAGCCGGTAGCCGGGGATCTCGTCCAGCATCTCGGCCAGCGTCTCGTCGTTGTCGGCGACGTGTTTGGTCACCCAGGCGGCCGTCATCGTCCCATCGCGGCAGTACTGGTGGTCGGGGAAGATCAGGCCGCCGTTCTCCTCGCCGCCGAACAGGGCTCGGCGCTGTTGCATGACGTCGGCCACGATCGGGCTGCCGACGGCCGTGTACTCGACCTCGCCGCCGGCGTTCTCGACGTGGTCGGCCACGCACTGGCTGGAGGACACCGGCGTCACGACGAGGCCCTCATCGTTGTTCTCCACCATGGCGCCGGCGACGAGCGCCAGCGTGCGCTCGCCGGGCACGTACTCGCCTTCCCCGGTGATGAACACGCACCGGTCGGCGTCGCCGTCGAACGCGATCCCGAGATCGGCGTCCACGGCCTCGACGGCTTGGATCGTCGACGCCAGGTTCTCCGGCGTCGGCTCGCTGTCGTGGCCGGGGAACGAACCGTCGGGTTGGGCGTTGATCGCGACGACGTGGGCGCCCAGCCGGCGCAGGACGTCCGGGCTGACCGTGCCGGCGGGCCCGTTGGCGCAGTCGACGACCACGGTGGGCGGATCGTCGCCGAGCTTGTCCTCGCCGACCTCGTCGACGATCGCGTCGGCGTACCGATCGACCACGTTGGGGTCCTCCGAGCGCGGGCCCACGCTGTCCCAAGCCAGGTCCGGGAACGACTCGTCGAAGTAGATCTCCTCGATGTCGGCGACCTCGTCGTTCACGGGCTCGGTCCCGTCCCCGGTGCAGACCTTGATCCCGTTGAACTCGGGCGGGTTGTGGCTGGCGGTCACGATCGCGCCGGCCGCGTAGTCGGTCTCCTCGACGCTGTACTGGATCGCCGGGGTGGGCGCCACGCCGGCGTCGACGGCCTCGGCGCCGGCCGACGTGATGCCGGCGACGAGCGCGTCGCGCAGCATCGGGCCGCTCGTTCGCGTGTCGGTGCCGACGAGGACCGGGCCCTCGCTCCAGGTGCCGATCGCTCGGCCCAACCGCAGCGCCAGCTCGGGCGTCATGTCGTCGCCGACGACGCCGCGCACGCCGTTCGTTCCGAACAGCTCACCCATCTAGCGCACCTCCTCGAAGCGAGCCTCTTCGGGCGGTGTCTGTTTGCCGCCGCCGACGCGGGCGCCGTCGAGATCGCTACCGGCCTCGACGGTCAACCCGTCGGCGACGACGGTGTCGACGAGGTGGGCGTCCTTGCCGACGCGGGCGCCGGCACCGACGATCGTGTTCTCCAGGTGGGCGCCGGCCTCGACCTCGGCGCCCTCGAGCAGGACCGAGCGGCTGAGCCTCGCACCCGCGCTGACGCGAGCGTCCTCGCCCAGGCACGCCCAGTCCGAACCCTCGCCGTCCAGCGTCGCGGTGTCGGCGACCAACGTCTCGCCCTCGAGCAGGATCTCGTGGGCGTCCAGGTAGACGTCGGGGCGGCCGCAGTCGACCCAGTGCCCCTCGAAGGGCAGGCCGCGCAGACCCTCGCGGGTCTCCAACAGCTCGGGGAAGATCTCCCGCTCGAGGCTGACCTTGCGGCCGGGCTCGATCCAGTCCAGCACGTCCTCGTGGAAGCAGTAGGTCCCAGCGTTCACCAGGCTGGAGGGCGCCTGACCGGGGTCGGGCTTCTCGACGAAGCGTCGGATCCGGTCCCGGTCGAGATCGACGACGCCGAAGTGCTCGGGCTCGTCGACCTCCCACAGGGCCAGCACGCCGAGGGCGTCGGTCTCCTCGCGGAGCTCGATCATCTCCTCGAGCGGCGGGTTGGCGATCACGTCCCCGTTGAAGCACAGGAAGGGACCGGTGATCTCGTCCTCGACGTTCTTGATCGCGCCGCCCGTGCCCAGCGGTTCCTCCTCCTCGACGACGGTCACGTCGACGCGGTGCGGGTTCTCGTCCACCCAGGCCCGGATGTCGTCGATCCGGTAGCCGGCCGCCAGGACGGCGCGGTCGACGGCTTCTGGCAGCCGGTCGAGCAGGTGGGCCAGCATCGGTCGGTTCGCGATCGGGAGAAGCGGCTTCGGGCGGGCGTAGGTCAGCGGTCGCAGGCGGGTGCCAAGGCCCCCCGAGAGGATGATCGCTTCCATGGTGTGGCCGGCGGACGGGGGTGGTCCGGCATAGAGGTTACGCGAGCCAGGCCTGCGGAGACCAAGCTGGGAGTTGGGTCAGCTGCGCTTGCGGACGGCGACGGCGGTCGCGCCCAGCGTGGCGAGGGCCGCCAGCGCGCCGGCGCCGGGGACCGGCATCGGGCTGTCGGTGCTCTGCTGCTCGAGGGACGCGCTCGCGCCAGGGTCGACGCGGACCTCGCGGATCCCGTATCCGGGGTTGTAGATGCCGGACTCCGTGCTCTTGGCGAACAGCTGGAGCTTCCCGTAGTCGTACCCGGTCGTCGCCTGCGGCGCCTCGTTGGCCGTCACCGTCAACGTGACCGGCTCGCGGTACTCGTAGTGCGTCGCCGGGCTGCTACCTTCGGTGTTGGTCTGGAAACAGTCCGGGCACGTGCTGACCGGGACGGTGATCTCGGCCGGTTCGACGCTCATCGAGGCCCAGGTCGGCAGGCGCGGGAAGCTGAACCGGATCACGATGTCCTCGGTCGCGTCGTGGGGGGCATGGCCTTCGTCGTCGGTGTCGGTCCAGTAGACGACCTCGCCCTCGAACGTGACCGACTCGCCCTCCGCGAGCGTGATCGGGTCCTCGCCCATGTCGGCGAACGCGAACGAGATGCGGGGGTTGATCTCACCGCACGGCGGCGAGCACTCGTCGGCCACCTGGTCGGTCCCGTCGACGGTCTCGCCAGCGACGGCCGGTGCAAGCACGAACACCATCGCGAGCGCCAGGACGGCAGCCGTGCCCCTCATACAACGGCGAATCCGCCGTCGGCGTACAAAAGCTTTGCGTGGCGGTAGCTGGGCGGTCCGTGTCTCCGCTTCGCCGAGCCGCTGGGCCTTAGAGTCCGTCGATGACTTTCTTGGCTGTTTCGGGGTCGTCGACTAGGAAGATGACCTCGCCCTCGCTGGGGGTCGGCGCGACGCCGAACACCATCTCGATGTTGACGTTGGCGCGTCCCAACGCCTGGAGGGCTTCGCCGAACGTGCCGGGGTCGCCGCCGGTCGCGAGCTTGACGCCCTCGATCACCTGGACGGGGTGACCGGCCTCCTCGAGCACCTCGTAGCCTTTCTCGGGATCGGACACCGAAAGCCGGGTTACGCCGACCTCGGCACGCGTGTCGCCCATCACGGCCTCGAAGCTGAGACCGGCTTCCTGCAGGGCGGTCGCCACGTGGGCGAAGGCGCCCGGTTCGTTCATCAACGCCACGGACAGCAATCGGACCAAGGGCTCACCAGCCATCGTACAGGACACGCCGGCCTAAGGGTTTGGCCTGGAGAGGGCCGAGAGGATGCCAAACGCCGAGAGCGCTGACCCCGAGAGGCAAGCAGACGCAGAGGATATCACAAAGACGGGGAAGGCAAGGGAACGGAGGTGGACGAAGATGCAGAGGGTTCGGCCGCGCTGGACGGGAAGAGCCGGAGGGAGACGGTCCCTCGAGGCCTCGCCCCGACAGGCGGGGGATCTCGGGCCCCAGGCATCGAGGCTGGCCGCGGGGCCGTGGAGGCAAGGATGGACCCCGGGAGGCCAGCCCAGGCTCGGGGGCTGGGGGCGTTGATCGACCGTCGGTCTCTCGAGGATGGCCTCGTTCCCCGTCGGCTTGGCCGCTCGCCGGGAGGCTGGGTCCTTGCGTCTTTCCCTCACCCTGGCCAGAGGGCCGCCTGTGGGATCCTGCGAGCCTTTTGCCTTGTGGCCGGGTTCGTGTCTGCGTCCCTCTCACCCGAAATCGCCCAACGTCTCCTGCGTGGCGTGCAACTGGGGGACCTTGGGCATCAATCGGTCGAGGTCGAGCTCGCAGAACTCCAGGTCCTTGTCGCGCAGGTACTTGTGCGCGGTCTCGGAGACGTCGGGGGCAGCCAGCAGCCCGCGGACCTCCTCGTGTTTGTCCCGCTCGCGCTCGACGTAACGAGCCAGCTGGGTGGCCTCCTCGATGCCGGCGGTGCGGCGTTTGACCTCGACGACGGTCCGGGTCCCGTGCACGTCGTGGCCGTACAGGTCCATCGGGCCCCGGCGGCGGTCGAGCTCCATGTCGTAGGGCTCGAAGCCCTCCTCGACGAGGTCGGGGTGCAGGCGCAGCAGCTGCTGGATGTCCTCCTCGGTACCCAGCAGCTCGAGGTCCTCCCAGTCCTCGATGTCGAAGGCGCAGGCCATCGTGACGCGGTCGAAGGCCATCGTGACGATCTCGTCGGGCGAGGAGCGCTCGACGGTGACGATCAAGCGCGTGTCGCCGTCGAGCTCGCGCACGTCGGCCGTCGTCGTCGTGCCCGGCGGCTGCCAGTTCACCGGCTTCACGCCCTCGTCGCTGTGGACGAGCAACGTGCCGTCCGGCTTCAGCAAGATCAGGCGTTCGCCGCTGGCCAGCTGGCTCTTGGCGCGCCCCTGGTAGTCGATCGTGCACCCGCCCACGAGCTGCAGCAGGCGGTTGCCCGCGTGCTCGCGAACGAAGCAGCAGGCGTCCTCGGGATCGGGGCCCGCGATGACGTCGGCCTCGGCCACGGGCAGCCAACCCCGGAGGGGGGCTTAAGCGCACAGGGAGGCCTTCGGGTGGAACCGGGCTCGCGTGGCCTCGCCGAGGCGGCCCGGCGCGGGGGCCGGCGGCTGCGCGCGAGACCGTGAACCGGTTGGCCCAGCAGGTGGCGGTGGCGATCGTCAGCGGGCAAGCGTTGGCGGATCTGCGCGACCGGGTCGAGCTCGACGGGGAGGATCCCTTGCGCGTCGTCGACGTCGGCGACGACACGACCGACGAGGCGGCCTTCGACGCCTTCGAGGAGAACGATCTCGGGGTGAAGGTCACCGCCGACGCGAGGGCCGCCCGGGCTCGGCTGGCGGACAGGGAGCAGGGGCGGGCGTTCCTCGCTCAGCTCAGCGATCGTCTGCGAGATCGAGCTGGCGACGAGCCGTGAGCGCCCGGTCGAGGGCCAGGGCGCTGTGGACCAGACCGATGTGGGTGAACGCCTGCGGGAAGTTGCCCAGCGCTTCCCCGTCGGTGCTGACCTGCTCGGCGAACAGGCCCACGTGGTTGGCGTGGGTCAACAGCTTCTCGAACTCCAGCCAGGCGCGATCGGTCTCGCCGGCGACGACGAGGTTCTCCACGAGCCAGAAGGCGCACACCGAGAAGGTCCCCTCCGAGCTCTCGAAGCCGTCCTCGGTGCGCTCGGGTCGGTAGCGGTGCACGAGCCCGTCGACGGTCAGGTCGTCGATCGTGGCCTCGATCGTGGCCCTCACGCGGGGATCGGTCGGTGGGAGGAACCCGAAAAGGGGCACGCGGAGGTTCGAGGCGTCCAGCTGGTCGGTATCGTAGTGCTGGGTGAGGTAGCCGTGCTCGGGGTGGATGCCGTGCTCGAGCACCTGATCGCGCACGGCATCCCGCTCGCGGCGCCAGGTGGTCACCTCGCCCGGCAGATCGAAGGCCTCGGCGGTGCGGATCGCCCGGTCGAAGGCGACCCAGGCCATGACCTTCGAGTACACGAAGTGCTGGCGGCCGCCGCGAACCTCCCAGATCCCCTCGTCGGGTTCCCGCCAGTGGTCGACCAGCCAGTCCATCAACGGCAACAGGTCCTCCCAGGTCCCCTCGAGATCCTCCAGCTGGTCGGCGTAGTCCAGCACCGTCTGCAGCACCTCGCCGAACACGTCGATCTGGCGTTGGTCGTGGGCGTCGTTGCCGATCCGCACGGGTGTCGAGTCGCGGTAGCCGGAGAGGTGGTCGAGCTCGTGCTCGGTCAGCTCCCGACGGCCGTCGATGCCGTACAGCGCCTGGATCGGCTCGTCCTCGGGGGCCTCGTGGATGCGATCGGTCAGCCAGTCGAGGAACGCCCGGCCCTCGTCGACGAAGCCCAGGCGGAAGAGGGCCCGCAGCGTGAACGCGGCGTCGCGCAGCCACGTGTAACGGTAGTCCCAGTTGCGGTCCCCGCCCGTAGGGGTCGCCCTCCGCGACGTCGGCGAGCACGAACCACCGCTGGTCGCCGACCGACAGCTCCAGGCTCCCGACCGCCCCCGCCGTGCCGGGCGGGCCGTCGACGGCGCAGGCCTCTGCCGGGCCGACCAGCCGAAGCGTGCGGTCGGGCCCCTCGAAGAGGACCGTCCCCTCGTCGACGGTGACCTCGGGGGCCTGGCGGGCGTAGTCGAACGTCGGCCGGCAGGCGAACTCGGCCTCGACCTGGCCTTCGACGCATCGGACGCGGCGGATCAGGCCGTGCCAGTGCTCGTCCTCGGTCTCGACGGAGCCCGAGCGCGTCGGCATCAGGTCGGTGACCTCGAGCTGGCCCTCGGGGCCCAACAGGCGCGTGAGCAGCACGTTCGTGTTCGGGCGGTACAGCTGGCTCATCGGCCGCCCGTCGGCGACGCCCAGCCGGAACTGGCCGCCCCGATCCGGGTCGAGCAGGCTGGCGAAGATGGGGGGATCGTCGAAGTGGGGGTAGCCGTACCAGTCGACGGAGGCGTCGCGGCCGACCAGGGCCGTCGTGTGGAGATCGCCGACGATGCCGTGGTAACCGATCGGGGCCGGTCGGCTGCCGTCGGCGAGCGCGGGCGGGCCGCGGTCCCTCATCCTGTCCCCTCACGGGTCCCGGGGGACTTGGGTTCTGGTCTTCACCTCGCCGGGAACCTCACGCTTGCTCGCGTTCGACGAGGTGGACCATCGCGGCGAGGGCGTGGCTGCAAAGCGCCCCGCGGGGCAGGCCTTTCAACGTCGCGTAGGGGCAGGTACACGAGAAGGTGTGGTCGGACTCCATGCGGACGCCGTAGGTGTCCGTGGAGCCCTCGACCTCGAGGTACAGGCGCTTGTCGGTCTCGTCGGTCACCTCGACGCGGCCCTCGTCCACGATCTCGCGCGCCTTGGCGTACATCGACCGGTCCACGTCACAACCCTCGCTGCATCCCGCCCTGGATCTGGGTGCGGCGTTTCGGGAAGGCATAGCCCTCCTGCCGCCAGCGCCAGCCGGCCGCCAGACCCAGCGCAAGCCCGGTCAGGTGCGCCAGGTGGGCGATCCCGCCGCCACCGCCGAGGAAGCCCAAGAGGTCGAGGGCGGCGTAGCCCAGCGTCATCGCCCACAGCGGAGCGGGGATGATGAAGAAGATCAGCACACGGATGTGCGGACCCAGCACCGTGAGCGCGCCCATGACGGCCATGAGCGCGCCCGAGATGCCGAGCACGCCGCTCTCCTTACCCAGGAACGTGCTGTAGAAGGTGACTTGGGTGAGCCCGGCGAGCACGCCGCCGGCCAGCACGAGACCCAGGAACGGCTTCGAGCCGATGCGCTTCTCCAGGAGCGGGCCGAAGAAGAACAGGATGATCCCGTTGAAGAACAGGTGGCCGAGGCCGCCGTGGGCGAACACGCTGGTGAGCAGCGTCCACGGCTTCGTCCACCAGCCGGCGTCGAGCACGAAAAGGAAGTTGAAGAGTCGATTCGCCTGTTCTCCGGGACCGAAACCGGTCAGCAGGCGCGGTTCGACCACGCTCTCCAAGACGAAGACCCCGACGATCGCGAACAACAGGTACTTCGTGACGTTGCCCTGCAGCTTGTCCCACAGGCCCGAGGGACCGTTGATCCCGCGGCCGCTGGGCTCGGAGTCGGTCCACCCGCCGCCCTGTACGTCGACGCCGGGATGGCCCGATCGCCGTCGCTCGCGGGCCCGAGCCTCGGCCTCGGACTTGCCCGGGCAACTGTGCGCCTCGGGCAGCCGATGCTGCTCGCAGTGCACGGAGTTGCAGTACGAGCAGTGGTAGGGCATGTCCATGTCGCGCCCGCAAACGTCGCACCGGGGCACGCTTGGGGAAAGCCCACGTCGTGTTTAGCGCTTGGGTTCGGGGCCCGGTCGGTCCCCCATCGTGCGCCGAGGCTCAACCGGCGTCGGCCGTGACCCGGCCCGCCTCGGCCGCCTCGAACCCGCTGGGCAGTTCGCCGGTGTCCGCGTACCGGAACAGGGCGGCCTTCAGGATGCCGTCGACGGCCGTGTTCGCCGCCGCGAGCACGATCCAGTACGAGACCGCGACGGCGATCCCGACGAGCAGGATCGTGACCGAGCCCGCCAGGAACCCGAGGACGACCGGGAGCAGGCCCAGCAGGCCGAGCGCGAAGAACACGATGCCGGCCGAGCCCACGCCGCCGGCCGCCTCGCCCCACGTCTGTCGCATCAAGCCGCCGGACTCCTTGATCGCCGCGAGCGGACCGATGTCGCGGTAGACGAGCACGGGCACCGCGAAGAACGTCGCGACCGCCCAACCCAGCTCGAGCCCGGCCGCCAACAGGCGAGCCATGCCCTTGCCCCGATGGCGCAGGACCCGTAGCAGGATCCCGACCGTGGCGGCGATCACGGCCCAGCCCAGCAACTTGGTCTTCTTCTCCCAGGCCTTCGCCAGGCCGTCCCGCACGACGGGATCGCCGCCCTCGAGCCGGATCGAGGCCATCTCGATCGTGGCGGCCAGGAAGAACGTGCCGCCGAACGCCGCGGTCACGTACATCAGGAACAACAGCACGTAGCGCGGGATCGTCATCGGGCTGCCGGGGAGGCCGATCGTGGCGAACCCGACGACGCCCCAGAAGGCCAGCCCCAGCACGATCGATAGGAAGGCCAGCACAGGCAACACCAGGATCTCCTTGTCCTGTTGGAGGACGCCGAAGCTGGCCTTCGTGAGCTGCCAGCCGCGCTTGAGGCGTTCGAACATGCGCGCCTGGCACTAGCGCCTTCACGTTTGACTCTTCGCCGGCTCCGGCCTCTGGGTTTTAGTGCTGGTCCCGGTTGCTCGACCACGATGGACCGCGGCTTCTTCGCCCGCCCCACGCCCGAGGTGGCTCGCGCGCTCCTCGGGCACGAGATCGTCCGCGAGGATCCCGACCCGGCCCGACTGCGCATCGTCGAGACCGAGGCCTACCTCGGCCCCGAGGACCCCGGCAGCCACGCCACGCGCGGACCCGAAACCCAGGCGGGACGGCTGTGGGAGGAGCCCGGGCAAGCCTACGTCTACGTCTGCTACGGCATCCACCAGATGCTCAACGTGGTCGCCCACGAGCCCGACCGGATCGGCGCCGTGCTCGTCCGCGCCGCCGAACCGGTGGACGGACTGGGCCGGATGCAGGAGCGCCGCGGCCGCGAGGCGCCGACCGAGATCGCCAGCGGCCCCGGACGGCTGGCCGAGGCCCTGGGCGTCACCCGCAGCGAACACGACGGCGTCGACCTCACGCGCGGCTCGCTGCGGTTCGAGGCGGGCGAGGAGGTGGCAGCCGAGCAGGTCGCCGTGACCGGGCGCATCGGGCTCAGCGAGGGCGGCGACCACCTCCTCCGGTTCCTCGACCGCGATAGCTCGCACGTTTCACGGTCCCTCGCGGACGATCCCGACCACGGGCTCGCCGACGTGGAACTTCGCAAGCGCTAAGGGCAGGGGGCCGCCATCGGGCCTGGGGGAGCCACGCATGACGAGCCAACCACCGGGCGTCAACGCCGTGCTTCAGGCCGTCGATCGCCGCGGCGACACCGACGAGCGCCCGTCGTTCTTCACGCACGTCGTCCTACCGATCCTGCTCGCCCTCGCCGGCGCGGGAGCCGGGGCCGGCCTCGTGCTGGCCACGACCGGCTACCGGGGGACGATCGAGGCCACGATCGCCAGCGCCTCCCCCTCCGTCCTGGGTGCGGCCGTCATCCTGACCGCAGGCGCCGCCCTCGTCGGCGCGATCCTGTTCGTCGTCGGGTTCTACAAGGTGATGCGCCGCCGCGAGAGCCACTTCGCCCGCGACCGCGTGCTGCGCGAGGGGCTGATCGACTACGCCGACCGGCTGGCCCGATCGGCCTCTGGCACCCGAGCGCGCGAGCACGTCGAGGCGATGCGTCGCATCCACACCGACGCCCGCATCGACGAGCGCGCCCACCCCGCCGCGGTCGACCTCGTCCTGGTCGCCGTGTTCCCGCTGTGGTACCTCTACATCCTGTTCTCCCTGACCAAGGACCTGCCCGACCACGCCCGCCGCCAGGCGCGGTTCCTGCGAGAGGTCCACAACGTCGTCGACGACGCCGGGCTCGAGGTGCCCGAGGTCGAGGCGGTGCCCAGCGTGAACGAGCGCTCCTACCTGCTCGTGCTCGTGCTCGCCCTCGTCGTGCCCTTCGGCAACCTCATCGTCCTCTACTGGCTGTACAACGACCCCGAGGAGCACTTCGACCAGCAGTGGCGCCACGAGGACGCGCTCGTCGAACTCGTCTCCGAGCACGACGAACCCGCGCCCGAGACCGCCCCCGAGGAGACCGAGGCCCCCGACAGCCCCGACGTCGACCCCGGCGGCCCCACCCACGAGGAGGCCGACGAAGCCGAACCGCCCAACGACGTCGAAGCCGAAGCAGACGAGGCCTCCCAAGAGGCCGAGCCGGAGTTCACGGTGTGGGCCTGCCCCGAGTGCGAAAGCCGGTACAAGGTCCCGCCCAAACGCCCGGTCCGGGTCACCTGCAAGGAGTGCGAGCACCAGGAAGTGCTGGAGGAGTAAGCTCGGTCGGTCGGCTGCGTCGATCGCTCCCGTCGGGAGATCGGCCTGAGCGGGTCCCGCTGACGTCGTCGCGCTGCATCGGCATGGCGCTGCCATGCCTGTTTCGCGCTCCTCGT
>PXUB01000002.1:1077-10817 GCA_003009755.1 Thermoplasmatales archaeon SW_10_69_26 | reverse complement strand
GGCATGGCGCTGCCATGCCTGTTTCGCGCTCCTCGTCAGCGACCGCTCAGGCTCGCCGCAGTGGGGCTCGATCTCCCTCGGTCTGCGATCTCCTCGCCGACCTCCCTCGCGTTCCGCGACGCGGCGCGGTGGGTCGCTCCCGCAGCGCTGGTCAGCCGACGTCGTCGCGCTGCATCGCGAGACCGCAGGGGCTGGCTGCTTCGAGCTTCTTGCCAGGCACCGCTTTGATGGCGGCAGGCCGCCACGCGGTGGGGACCGCGCTTCGGTCCGACGGGGCTCGTCGGTCAGGCGCTGTTCCCGCCGTGTCCCGCCCTCTTCCCGACCTCGTCCCTCGCGTCCTAAGGAGCCATTGGCGTCCTTGGCGGGCCGGGCCGGCTACCGTTTGAGCAGCTTGGTCTCCTTCAGCGGCTCGGGCGCGCGCTCGCGGAACCAGGCCCGCATCTTCCGGCGAGCGTGGTAGGCCGGCATGCCCTGGATGAAGCGCTCCACGAGGTCGCGGGCGAGGTTGTCCTCGTACTGGACCGGCGGGTGCTTCATCGTGTACGCGCTGATCTCCTCCAGGGGGCCCCCGATGCCGCGATCCAGCGCGAGCTTGGCGCACCGGATCGCGTCGATCGCGACGCCGGCGCTGTTCGGCGAATCCTCGACGCTCAAGCGCAGCTCGACGTCCAGGGGGACGTCGGCCCAGCCGCGCCCCTCGAGCCGGATGAACGCGACCTTATTGTCGTCCTGCCAGGCGACGTAGTCGCTGGGCCCGATGTGGATGTCGCCGTCGTCGAGCGGGTCGTCCATCTGGCTGCGGACCGACTCGGTCTTCGAGGTCTTCTTCGTGGACAACCGCGAGGTGTCCAGCATGTTCAGGAAGTCGGTGTTGCCACCGAAGTTGAGCTGGTAGGTGTTGTCCAGGTGCACGCCGCGATCCTCGAACAGCCGCGTCAGGGTGCGGTGGACGATCGTGGCCCCGACCTGGCTTTTGACGTCGTCGCCGACGATCGGGACGCGGGCCTTCGTGAACCGGCGAGCCCACTCGTCGTCGCTGGCGATGAAGCACGGCATGCAGTTCACGTAGGCCACACCGGCCTCGAGCGCGGCCTCGGCGTAGTGCCGGGCCGCCTCCTCGGCGCCGACGGGCACGTAGTTGATGAGGACGTCGGCCCCGCTGCGCTGCAGCTCCTCGACGACGTCCACCGGCTCGTCGTCGCCGACGGCGAACCGGTGAGCCTCGTCGTAGTCGGTCATGTGGTCGGGCACGCCGTCGAGCAAGGGGCCCCGATGCACCGTGGCGCCCGTCGTCCCCAGCCCGTCGTCGAGGATCGTCTGCGTGCAGTTGGGGCTGGCCTCGATCGCGTCGGCGACGTCCTTGCCGACCTTGCGCTCGTCCACGTCGAAGGCCGTGACGACCTCTACGTCCGAGACGTCGTAGTTGCCGATCTCCCGATGCATCAGACCGATCGGGTCGGCGTCAGGGCGTCGGCGGTAGTACTCGATACCCTGCAGCAGGGACGAGGCGCAGTTGCCGACACCGGCGACCGCGAGTCGGATCTCGGCCATGGTAGAAGTCCTCCGGCCGGCTCCCCCGGCCTGCGCGCCGGCACCGGCGTGGCGGTATTTCACCGTTTCGCTCCCTGAGGCACGCTCGGCTGGGGGGAGCGGCGGCGCTGGCGGTCAGTCCTGGGCGTACAAGCCGACGAACAGGTCCATCACGTTCGTGCCCGTCGGACCGGTGCGCACGATGTCGCCCAGCTCGTCGAAGAACGGGTAGGAGTCGTTCCCGGCGAGGTGGGCTTCGGCGTCGAGGCCGGCCTCCTTGGCGCGTTTCAGCGTGCGACCGTCGGCGACGGCGCCGGCCGCGTCCGTGGGACCATCGATCCCGTCGGACCCGATCGAGCACACCAGCGCCGGCTCCTCGTGCAGGTGCTGGGCCGCTGCCAGCACCAGCTCCTGGTTGCGTCCCCCTTTGCCGGGGCCGCCCTCGTGTTCGGGCCGCAGCGTGACCGTCGTCTCGCCGCCGGCCAGCATCGGCTTGCCCTCGCTGACCAACCGCCGGCCCAGCGTCTCGCCGACCATGCGGGCCTCGCCCTCGAGCTGCGTCGGCAGCACCTGGGCGCTGTACCCCAGCTCGTCGGCCATGTCCTCGGCGGCCGCGATCGCATCGCGGTTGGAGGCCAACAGGTGGAAGGCCGTGTCCAGGCGCGGGCTGCCCGGCGTCTCGTCGATCTCGTCCTGGGTCCCCTGCTCGAGGTGGTCGACGACCGAGGGCGGGAAGTTGTCCTCGCCGACGCGGCGAACCGCCGTCAGCGCCTGGCCGTACGTGCTCGGATCGGGCACGGTGGGCCCGCTGGCCAGATCCTCCGGGTTCTCCGGCACGTCGGAGATCGCCAACGTGACGACCGCGCCCGGGCACGCCTCGGCCAGGCGGCCGCCCTTCAGGCGCGAGAGGTGGCGGCGGATCACGTTCGTCTCCGCGATCGACAACCCCTCGGCCAGCATCGTCCGCGTGGCGCCGGCCAGGTCCGCGATCGGAACCTCGGGCACGTCCATCAGGGCGCTGGCGCCGCCGGTCAACAGCACGAGCATCGTCTCGTCCTCGGGGACCTCGCGGGCGAACGACAGCGCTGCCTGGCCCGCCTCGAGCGTTCCCTCGCCGGGGATGGGGTGGTCGCCGGCCTTCCACGTCCAGTCGCCGGCCTCGCCCTCCTGGCTGGCGACGACCAGGCCTCTGGCCTGCGGGTAGATCGACGACGCCGCTCGCGCGAACCCGGGCGAGCCCTTGCCCGCGACGAGCACGTGCAACCCCTCGCCGTCCCCGAACCGGTAGGTCTCGCCGTCGACGCGGATCGTCCCGTCCTCGTCCACGACGTCGCGCAGCAGCGGCTCGGGTTGGACGGCTGCCAAGGCCGAATCGAGGACGTCCAGCGCGTCCCGCCGCATCGCGGCGTAGGGATCGGGGTGGTCCTCGGCCAGATCGTCGGTCAGCGCCGTCAGCGAGGAGTACTGCGAGACGGGGTCCATGCCGGTCAGCAACGCGCATCAGGGCTTATGGGTGTTGAGGCCACGAAGGGCCTGTGACTCGCCGCCGGGCGGCGTTGTCACGGCAGCTGCTCGCCTTTGTGCCCTGGCGTCCCTTCGCGTACTTGGTGGTCCCCCCCCCTCCGTTTCTTATCCTTACAGCGCGACGGCACGCACGCCGAAGTTTAAAGTCGAAGGTCCCCTCCCCAACCCCGATGAGCCTCCCGGACGTCCAGGCCTTGCGAAGCGACCACGACTACAAGCTCACCCGGGTCGGGGTCACGGGCGTCGAGAAACCCGTCCAGATCGACCGACCGGGGGCTTCGCAAACCCACGCCCTGCACGCCTGTTTCGACCTCTTCGTGGACCTGCCCGCCGGCCAGCGCGGCATCCACATGTCCCGCAACCTGGAGGCGATCGGCGAGGTCCTGGACGAGACCGTCCGCGAACCGCGCAAGGGCCTGGAGTGGGTCGTCGAGGACACGGCTCGCGAGCTGCTGGAACGCCACGACTACGCCTCCGTGGCCGAGGTCGAGGCCGAATCCACCTTCTTCGTCGAGCAGCGCACCCCCTCCGGCGCCGAGACGATGGAGCCCTACGAGCTCGTGGCCAAGGCCACCGCCGACCGCGAGGGCGACCTGCGTCGGTCGATCGGCGTCGTCGTGACCGGCATGACCGCCTGCCCGTGCGCGATGGAGACCACCCAGCACATCCTCGAGGACGAGCAGGACGCCACGATCGAGAACGCGCCCAGCGTCACGCACAACCAACGCAACGAGACGCTGTTCATGATCGACGTTCGCGAGGGCAACGACGTCGACGCCGAGGACATGGTGACCCTCGTCGAGGCGTCGATGTCGGCTCCCACCTTCGAGCTGCTGAAACGCGGCGACGAGGCCCGCCTCGTGCTGCAAGCCCACGAATCCCCTCGCTTCGTCGAGGACGTCGTCCGCGAGGTCCTCGCCCGTGCCAAGAAGGCCTACGACCACCTGCCCGACGACACCGTGATCACGGTCAAGTCCGAGGCCCAGGAGTCGATCCACAAGCACAACGCCTTCGCCGAACGCGTGACCACGCTGGGCGACCTCCGGGACGGGGATCTGCAGACCGACAACTGAGGGTCCAGGCGGTGCGCCCGTCGGTCCCGGCGTCTGGCGTCGGCTACGTCAGCTGCAGGATGCCCAGAACGATCAACACGATCCCGACCACCGTGTTGAGGATCTGCGTGATCGCGTTCGGGATCCCGACGACGTCACCGTACAACAGCAAGCCGATGACGAGGATCGAGATCCCCATCAGCGTGCTGCCGGCCAACACGCCCAGAAGCATCAGGACGCCCATCACGACGAGAACGACCCCGGCGACCGGGAGCAACCAACTGACAGAGAACTCCCCCAGGAAGACCAGGGCGCCGAGGACGATCATCGCGAGACCGATGATGGTGTCGAGGTCCACGCCTTCCACATGCCGGGCGCCCACATGAGTCCAGCGGTTCGCCGGCGCGGGCAACCGCGTCGTTTCACCGCCGACGCGTGAGAGCCGCCACCCCGACGACCGCCGCCACGGTCACCGCCAGCCCCAGGCTCGGGCTGCCGTTGGTCCCCTCCTCCTCGACGCCGGCCAGCTCGATCTCTTGGTTCATGCCCTGGGTCTCGTGGGCGCGGACCGTGCACCACATGTAGACGTTCTCGGCGTCCTCGGGGATCTCGGCCGACAGCGTCGTCTCGTTGCCGGGCTGGACGTCCCCGGTGTTCGCGAACGCCACGCGCCCCTGGGTGTCCTCGTCCTCGCCCACGTTCGCCTCCGAGCTCAACGCCAGGTAGAGGTTGTGCTCCTGGAAGTTGTTCTCCGGGTTCTCGAGCGTGATGTCGAGCTGGTCGCCGGGCTCGACGTTGTCGACGCTGCCGGTGATGGCGAAGCAGAACGTCGTGTCCGGGCAGTCCTCGCGCGCTTCGACCGTGATCTGGGTCGTGTTCTGGGCCGCGGCCGAGGTGGCGAGGGCCAAGCCAGCCAGGCACAGGCCGAACGCGACGAGGATCCCGAGCCGTGACGACGACGGACGCTGCTCAGACGACATGGTGGTTCCCGCGGCCGAGAAGCCGCAGGCCGTCCACCGGCCGGAAGCGGTTTAACGGCTCCCGCAGGCGAACATCTGCCGCTTACGTCTCGCGGCGGTGCAGACCGACCGCGACGGCACCGAGCGCGGTCAGCGCAGCCAGGGCGCCCAGACCGGGGCTGTCGCTGGTCTCCTGACCGTCACCGCTGTCCGTCGTGGCGTCCTCGCTGAAGGCCGTCTCGAGGTACATGCCTTGGCTCTCGTGGACGCCCACGTCGCACCAGACGTAGACGCCGGAGAAGCCGTTCGGCACGAAGAACTCGAGGCTCGTCTCCTCCCCAGGCGCGAGGTTCCGCGTGTTGTCCTCGGCCGCGGAGGGGTCGGTGTCCCGGTCGTCGCTGGCGTCGGCCAGGTCGGCCACGTACACGTTGTGGTTGAGGTCGTTGCTCTCCGGGTTGACGAACGTGAAGTGGACCTCCTCGCCAGCGGCCAGATCGTCCATGCTGCCCTCGGTGACCTCGTAACAGTACGTCGCGTCGGGGCAGTCCTCGCTGGCTTCGAGCCGAACTTGCGTGGCGTCGCCGTGGCCCACGACCGAGGCGGCCAGGGGCACCAGCGCAGCCACCATCAGGGCGGCGATCAGCATCCCGGTGCGAGCGCCTCGCGGTCCGTCCCGGTTGTCCTTGTCGATCATGTTCGGTCTCCGGACGTGGTCGCGCAGTCCGAGTCCCCGTGCATAACTGTTCGGTGCATGTGCCTAGGCATTCCCCCGCAGTCCAACGGCCACGGCCGCGCCCAGCAGGGCCAGGAGAGCGCCGGGGCCGGGCGCGGGCCGGTCGTCGGCCGTCTCCTCGCCGTGGGCGTGGGCGTCGTGCCGGTCCTCGGGCGGGAGCCCGCTGATCCCGGGGACGTTGGGCACATCGCCCTCGCCGCCGGCGACCAGGAACTGAGCCTTCATGCCCTTCTGCTGGTGCTGGTTCACGCCGCAGTGCACCATCAGGCTGGCCGGGGTCGAGGGCGCGATCCACGTCGCCGTGTCCTCGCCCTCGCCGGGCAGCTCGATGAGCGTGGACCCGTCGGGGTAGGTCCCGTGCACCATGAACTGGTGCCGGATCGGGTCCGTGTTGACGAACGTGACCGTGACTTCGGCGCACGCGGGGACCTCGAAGGAGCGCTCGTCGAACGTGAACGCGACCCCGTCCATGCCGCGAGCGGGCTCGGATCCGCCGCGCACCGTGTAGGTGACCTCCTCGCTGATCTCCTCGCAGCCCGGCGGCAGGTCGTCGGTGTTCTCGTTGACCACCTTCGCCGAGCTCGTGGAAGCCACGAGCCCAGCCGCGAGCAGCAGCCCGACGACGAGCAGAGCACGGTTCACGACCGCTCACCTCCGCGGGTCCGGGTGTGGGCGAGCCCGGCCGCCAGCAAGCTCAGCCCAACGACCGGGCCGGTCGCGACCGGCAGCGTGGACCGGTCCTCGTCCTCGTCGCTGGCGTTGGCCACGTCGCCGTGGATCCAGGGCATGCCCAGGTCGGCGAACACCGGGATCTCTCCCTCGTAGTACTCGTCGGTGAACAACAGGTCCCACGAGCCCGCGTGCTCGGGCATCGCGGTCGTCTCGTTCATGCGATCCTCGTAGACGACCATCGAGATGTCGCCGCCCGGGTTGATCCCGTCGGTCGTGGTGGCCTCCTCGCGGTGGTCGTGCATGAACCACGTCCCGGGCCCGTAGCTGTCGAGCCCGTTGTTCGTGGCGTTGATCACGATGTCGAGCCGCTGGGCCGCCGTCATCGTGAACACGTCGCGCTGGACGGGCTCCTCAAGCGGAACCCCGTCTTTCGCCACGATCGTCGGCTTGTGGCCGTGGGTGTGGATCGAGTGCGTGTCCTCGCCGCCCGAGACCATGTGCACCAGCGCCGACTCGCCCTCGTCGATCACGATGTTCGACTCGCGCGCCGTGTAGGGGAACGAGCGCCCGTTCAGCAGGAAGTAGTCGGCATCGCGCTCGGTCGAGTCGTAGGTCCGATGCATCTCGCGCGCCAGCTCGCGCGGGTCGTTGCGCTGCTGGGGGATCTCGTGCAGCTGTTTGTCGACGTTCTGGTAGTGGTAGTCGTACTGCCGGTCGTGGTCCTCGCTGACCCCTTCGGCGGGGTGGCGCACGAGCCCGGCGCCCGGGTTGAACGTCTGCACGGTGTTGTTGTCGCGCTCCTCCTCGACGCGCAGGATGCCGGTGAGCCCCATCGCCACGTGGACGTCGGGCTGGACGTGGCAGTGGTAGAACATCGTGCCGGCCTGGCGGGGCGTGAACTCGTAGGTGCGCTCCTCGCCGGGCCGGATCGGCGCCTCGCTGACGTCGGGCACGCCGTCGTTGCCCTCACCGTCCTCGTCCTGGAAGGCGTGGTCGACGCCGTGCAGGTGCACCGTGTGCGGGAAGTAGTGCGTGTTCTCCAGCGTGAGGTGGACCTCGTCGCCGACCTCGACCCGCATCGGCGGGCTCGGCTGGCGAGCGATGTCGCGGAAGGCCTCGCCGGCGTGGTCGATGGTGCTCTTCGGCGCGAACGTCCAGAACGTCGGGTGGATGCCCGGCGCGATGTGGTACGGGCTGGCGAGGTCGTCGCTCTCCAGGTGGAAGCCGTTGATCTCCAGGGCTTCGATCGTGATGTTGATCACGTCCGGGTCCCCGTCGCCGTCTCGGTCACAGCACTTCTCGACCGCCTCCTCGTGGAGAGCGAGATCGTCGAGCGTGGTCTGGTTCACGTTGTTGGTGCCCTTCACGAAGCTGGCCACCAGCTCGGGGTTGTCCGGCTGGCACTGGGGGTCGGCCTGCACCTCGACGCCCATGACGGTTTGCGCGGCCCGCCAGTCCGGGTGCCGGTCGGGGCAGGCCGGCTCCGGGCGAGGCGTGGGGGTCTCCTCGGTCTGTGGGGGATCCCACGCGCCGCCGGAGCCGCGTTCACCGCCGACGGCGGCGACGGCCGCCATCGCGGTCAGGGCCAAGGCAAGCACGGCCAACAGGGGTACGCGGCGCAGCATCGAGGCCATCCTTGTTCGAAAAACGGGAAACCTCGCCGGTATTTATGCGTTCGGGGTTCGTCCCCCTCACCCACCGATGCCGCGCGCCGTGCCGCTCGTGGCCCTGCTCGCGCTCCTCGCCTTGCCCACCGCGGGAGCCCACGGCCTGATCAGCCTCGACCTCGTCCTGCCCACCGACTGCCCCGGCGAGGGCGCCTGCCTTGCCACGCGCGAGAACCACCCCCGACTCCACGCGGGCGAGAGGGTCGACGTCAACGTCTACAACGACGATCGGAGGGACCACCGGATCCACATCACGACCGGCAG
The DNA here is from genome assembly GCA_003009755.1 of Thermoplasmatales archaeon SW_10_69_26. Lineage (GTDB taxonomy): Archaea > Thermoplasmatota > SW-10-69-26 > SW-10-69-26 > SW-10-69-26 > SW-10-69-26. The sequence goes on along the minus strand of PXUB01000002.1, from coordinate 2,416 downwards.
CCGGGCCGATCCCGCCAACGGGACACCGACCGAGGCTGCGCTGGTCGCCAGCCAGCGCCTGCCTGCCAACGCCTCGCAGGCCGTCGGCGAGCTGGCGATCCCGGCTCGAGCCGACGAGCTGTACGCCTGGTGCTCGCTGGCCGACCACGAGGCCGCCGGCGAACACCTGACGGTCCCGCTCGCGGCACCTCACGACGAGGATCCGGCGCCGACGGCGGCCCCGTCGACCGGGGCAGCGGTCCTCGCCCTCGCGGCCATCGCCGGTCTCCTCCGCCGCCGATGACCGCCCCCACAACAGCTTTTTTATACCTGGACGGCCCATCTATCTTTGTCGATATTCGAACACGGTGATCGCATGATCGGATCCCGCTCTCTCTTCACCAAAGCCATCCTGGCTGTCGCGCTCGTCGCCTCCGCCGCCCTCGCCGGTTGCGCCGCCGACGGAGGCGCCGGGGGCGACGAGGTCCCCACCTTCGCCTCCTACGAGGAGGCCAAGCGAGCCGACGGCACCGTCTGGCAGGCCAACAACACGGACACGTCGGTCGAGCTGAAGGTCCTGTACCCGTCCGGCGAGACGGCCGAGACCGGCGACCACGACGTCGTGCTCCTCCTCTACGACGCCGAGACCGACGAACCGATCACCGACGCCGAGTTCGAACCCCAGTCCGAGTACGAACAGAACTGCGGCCCCGCGCACTCCTTCTGCGCCGAGATGCCCGCCATGGGTCACGGCACCAGTCCCGAGGAGTCCCCCGAGCACGTCGGCCACGGCGTCTACCAGGGCATGACCCACTTCTCCATGTCCGGCGACTGGGTGCTCAACGTCAACCCGCTCGTCGACGGCGACGTCCTCGAGTACGACGTCACCATCACGGCCGAAGGCGAGGGTGAGGGCCACGGCGACATGGAAGGCGGCATGGAGAACTAGGTGGCTTCGATGCTGTCCTCGCCCCGTGCCGTCTCTCTCCTGCTCGCGCTGGCCCTGCTGGGCCCAGCCTTCGCGGGCTGCATCGGCGCCGCCGACGACGAGTTCGCCAGCTTCGACCAGGCTCGGGCCTCCGTGCACACCACCGTGGAGCCCGAGGAGGCCTCCACCGTCCGGCTGGGCCTGATCGAGCCGACCGCCACCGAGGGCCTCACCCAGAGCAAGACGACCGTCACCGTGCTCCTCTGGGACGAGATCGAGGACGAGCCGATCACGGACGCCAGCGTCACCGTCGACGCCTTCATGCCCATGATGGGCCATGGCACCGAGCCCGAGACCGATCCCACGCACGTCGGCAACGGGGTCTACCGCGGCGAGACGAACCTGATGATGGGCGGGTCCTGGCTCGTCCAC
>PXUB01000002.1:0-1065 GCA_003009755.1 Thermoplasmatales archaeon SW_10_69_26 | reverse complement strand
GGCCATGGCACCGAGCCCGAGACCGATCCCACGCACGTCGGCAACGGGGTCTACCGCGGCGAGACGAACCTGATGATGGGCGGGTCCTGGCTCGTCCACGACCCCCAAGCCGAGGAGCCGGTCAAGGAAGCCCGAGCCCACCTGAACGCCACGATGCCGGCCATGGGCCACGGCACCAGCCCCGAGACCGATCCCCAACACGCCGGGCACGGCGTCTGGAAGGCCAACACAACGCCCACGATGAACGGGACCTGGGTCCTCAACCTCGACGTCAAGCCGACGAACGCATCCTGGCTGCGCTGGGACGTCAACGTGACCGTCGGCAACGGGTCCATGGACATGGGCGAGATGGATGAGGGCCCCGCCTTCGAGCCCTACACGCGCAACTTCACCGACAACGTGACCAGCGAGAACTACACGGCGACCTTCGACCTGGCGGTCGAGGGCGCCGACGCGACCGTCCAGCTGAACGGAACGCTTGCGGACGCGGCCCCCGAGGTCGACAACCTGACCGTCACGCTGGGCTCGCCCAACGGGACCGAGCTTGGGTCCTTCGAGCTCGAACGTTCGACGGCGGAGGCGGTCGACGGGGAGAACGCCACCGGCGAGCTCGTCCTCGACGAAGCCCCCACCAAGGGGACCTACGAGATCGCGGTCGCCGGCAGCGCCGTCGACACGAGCTACCACCTCCAAGCCCACGTGACGCCGCCATAGACTGCCGGACGTGTTTTGCTTACGCTCTCGCGCCGGTCTCGGGAGACCAGGTACGGTCTGCCGAGAGTACGAGCCCGGAGGGCTCGTGCGAATGAGCGAGGCAAAATCGCGGAGCCCGAGGAAGGAAACCCCCTGTGGGTTTTCGACGGACACTGCCCGAATCAGAGATCCGGGCGCGGCTAAGATCGCCCGGGCGGGCGAGATCTCAAGGGGGCGACAACGGCCGAGCATCGGTCCGCCGTCCGGACCGATCTCGGCTGCGTACGAATCTCCGATTCGTACAGCAAGATTGCCCGCCGCAGACCGGCGCACCAGAACATTTCCGGTCCCACGGTCTCCCCCTACGAGCGG
>PXUB01000001.1 GCA_003009755.1 Thermoplasmatales archaeon SW_10_69_26 | reverse complement strand
CCCACACGACGTGCAGTCTCCCGTGGTCGACGGCTATCCGAAGATCGCGTGCGCCGCTGGGATCCACGGTGGTGATCGTTTCGTCTAACCACCCCTCGCCCTCGGAGAATGTTGCGTGGTGGAGGACTCGGTTATCTCCCTCGTAAACGACGTGGAGGACGCCGGCGTCATCTAATCCTATCCGGGGGTTCCATCCCTTCTCAGCTAGACGATATCGGGTCCACTCACCGCCGGGGTCCGTCGCGGTTTTCACGTAGATCTCGTCGAAGCCATCCTCGACGTTCTGAGCTTGGTAGGTGACCCAGACCTGACCATCGTTTCGGACTGCGATGCCACCAGGGGCGGATCTGCTGGTATCTGTGATCGTCGTCACGGCGAAGTTGGCTCCGGGTTCTGAACCATCATCCGGGTAGGCGAGGGAGATGTCTGTCCTCTCCCAGGTCACATAGGGTTCGCCGTTCGGGCCGGTAGCGATGTCAGTTCGACCGTACGACCACGCGTAGGGGAGTTCGCTGACGTCCCAGGCTCGCCAGGGGGCGTCGTCGACGCCTTCGATGTCGGTGGGGTCGTTGGTGCCGAGGTCGTCGAATTGGGAGGCGCTGGCGGTGGGGCCTAAGGCGAGCATCAGCCCCGCCACGGCGCTGGCGGTGAGGACGAGGGCGATGGGTAGGGTGGGCCCAGCGGTGTGCCTCCGCACGGGTGTGTTGTCTGTTGGCGGGTTCTTCAAGGTTTGCTCGTTGCGCGGCGGGGTGGAACGCTTCGTCATGAGGCCACCTTGTAGGTGTTCCCGAAGCTCGTTGACGATCGCTGTGGCTCCTTGCAGTCGGTCGAGAAGGTTACCTCGTAGCCGACATCGACATCCGTTTGCGTTTCCACGACCACGGTGTAGTAAATCGAGTCATCGCTACCGGGGGCCCACGTGACAGACTCCTTGTTCTGAGGACCGATCGCAACGGGGAAAGGTTGAAGCGGTCCCGGACGAGCATCGTTCACGTGGATCGGCTTCGCCGGAGGTCGGGGTCGCTATTCATCGTGGCCCTCGCGGTGGTCATACTCACCGCGTTGTGGGGCCCGCTTACGCCGACCGCTGAGGCTCAGCCTCTGCCCAGCACCGGTGACGATGTCACGCTGCCGGGCTTGACCGATCCTCCGTGGGGTGCCTGGCGGACCGAGACGTTGGACGAGGAGGGCGCCTCGATCAACACCGAGACCGCCGTCGACGACGAAGGACGCGTGTGGGTGGCCCACGACGATGAGCCGCGGGCCCGCATCGGGCTCAAGATCCGCGACGAAGCCGGTTGGCATGACCATCCCGCCGACCACGACACCGCCTTCGTCGACGACTTCGCGCTCGGCCCGGACGGTCAGGGGTGGGTCGTCTGGATGAACAACGCCGACACCCGCCTGGAGGTCTTCGACCCGGACGAGGAGGCCTGGAGCCGGATTGACGTCCCCACCGACGGGTCCAACCCCCGCATCGCCTTCGGCCCGGACGGGGAGACCCTGCACGTCATCCTCGTCGATGTCGGCTCCCCCGATGTCGTCAAGCACGGTGCCTACGATCTGACCGCCGGGGAGTGGGCCTTCGAGTCGATCACGACCCAAGGCTTGGGCTGGTTGGATATGGCGGTTGGGCCTGAGGGTCACGTCCACGCGGTCTGGACTCGTCACAACACGGCCAGCACGTACGCCCATCGCACCCTTGACGGGACGTGGCAGGTGGAGAAGACGGAGGAGTGCCGCGATCATGCGCTCGCCACGGACACGGGCGGGACGGTGCATTGGGTGTGCAATAACGACCAGGGCATCGTGTACACGCAGCGCAGCTCGGAGGGGGTGGAGGTCTCGCGGGAGGTCGCGCAGGATGGCAGCGAGCTCGTCCCTCCGCGTGCCGGTGGGGATGTGGGGTTCAGTTTGGACATCGTGGTGGATGCGCACGATCGGCCGCACGTCGTGTACACGACGACTATTGATCCGTTCTTCCCGGACGATCCGACCGAGCCGGCGTTGCCTGTGTACGCTGTGGAGCTGGCCGATGGTTGGCACAGTCAGGAGATCGATCGTGAAGGCACGTGGGCTGGCTTCCAGACCAGCCTCGCCCTCGATCAAGAGGGGCGACCGCACGTCTCGTACGTGCACAAACGCCACGCCTGGGCGCCTTCCTGTGCCGAGCCCTACAACGACTGCGACCAGTTGCGTTACGCTGAACCGTTCGCGGCGACGGCGGCGTGGGCCACCGACGGCGTGACCGGCACGGTCGGTGTTGATGGCGTCGGGTGACGGGTATACCTCCCCTCGGCAGCCTGTTCACAAGCGCGAGGGCCAGCCTCGACCCCCTCGTCTCTTGCCTACCAACCCTCGGTTCGCTTTTTGACACACCTTTCGCCGCCACCAGGACGTCTTCGCGTGGTCGAGGAGGGTGGACGCTGGACGCCGAAGATCTCGACCCCCTCCAACGCGAGCTGCTCGAGCACTCGCTTCGGGCGGCGATCGTCGACACGCTCCATCGTTGCCCGGGCCTGAACAAGAACCAGCTGGCCTGGCGCGTGGACGTGACCTGGTCGACGCTGGAGAACCACCTCCGGCGGCTCGCGGACGCCGCGCTCGACCCCGTGCTCGCGGGGTTCGAGCGTCTGCTGTACGACGTCGCCTACACCGAGGAGCTCACGCCCTTCGCGGAGCCCGAGGAAACCAACCCTCGCGGGTTGTCGACGCGCGCCCATCGACCCAAACCATATACACCTGGGTGCGTATATGGGTGTATATGGTGAAGCCGGTCTCGCTGTCCGACCCGGCCTTCGAGGCCCTCCGCGAGGAGAAACAGGAGGGCGAGAGCGACAGCGACGTCGTTCTCCGCCTGATCGAGGAGGCCCGATCCAGCCGCAAGGACCCGATGCACTTCGTCCGCACGCGATCCCAGCGCGAGCGCGCGCTCAGCTACGAGGAGCACCTCGAGGCGATCGAGCGGATGGACGAGGCGGACCGGGAGAAGGCGATCGAACGGTGGGAGGAACGACATGGCGATTCTTGACATGACCTTCCTGGTGGACCTCCAGCAGGGTGAGGACGCGGCCCAGGCGGCCCTCCACGTCCTCGCGGACGGACCCGAGCGGCTCGTGGTGCCCGCGCAGGCCGCGATCGAGTACCTGGCCGGGATGAAGGATCCCGTCGCCGGGCTCGCCGACATCGAACGCAGCTTCGAACTCGCCCCGCTCGTCCGCGAGAACATCCTCGAGGCCGCTCGTCTCGGCCGCCAGGGCCTGCAGGAGGGAAGCTTCCAGGGGTGGGCCGACACGCAGATCGCCGCGAGGGCCCAGTTGATGGGCACCGAGGTCGTGACGGCCGACCCCGACGACTTCCGAGCCTACGACTGCGAGACCTGGGACTACCGCAACGAGGTCCGCTCGCCGGACTCGGCCTCGGACTGAGACGGTTAGCCCTCGGATAGCCAGCTCGGCCACGGCTGGCCGCGCGTCGGCGGCTCCCCGTCGTCGTGGAACGGCTGGTCGACGAGGCCGTTGCCCTCGTGGTGCTGCTCGGAGAACGACTGCGAGACCCTGGTCGCGGTGCCGTCGGCGAAGCCGACGAGGACTTCCTGCGTCGTCCGCGTCCCGTCGCTGCTCGTCCAGCAGCTCGCGCGGCCCACGTGGCCGGTCATCTCGGGCTCGCGGTCGTAGGCGTGCGAGATGCCGGCTTCCATCACGTGGACCCCCTCGTCGGTGAAGGCGTCGGCCAGCGAGCGCTGGGCCCACAGCTCGTCGAGGGCCGGGCCCTCGAGGGACGATGTGAACTCGAAGAACTGGGACCGGTCCTCGCTGCGGTGGGCTCGGGTCTCCTCGAGCGGCAGCGAGCGGTCGGTCGGGTTGTCTTGCGAGGCGCGCGGCGCGTCGACGAACGCCGAGAGCTCGCCGCTGTCGGCGCTCGCCCACGACAGCCGCCACGACAGCTCGTCGGCCTGCCCGGGCGCCCGAGGCGTGGGGTCCTCGCGCGCCTGGCAGCTGGCGCCGCTGGACGAGCCCGTCGGGATCGCAGCGCCGCCCACGCTTTCCCGGTTCTCCACGAAGCGAGCCGACTCGACGAGCGTCTCGTCGGCGTCCTCGAAGAACGCCTCGCCCTCGTCGGTGCGCTCCACCGCCTCCCGAGCATCGGCGATCGGGTACGTGCCGAACCGGCCCTCGGTGGGACCCTGGCCGTCCCAGGCGACCGTGGCGATCTCGGGGCCGGTCCCGAGAGGATCGTGATCGCGCTCGAGCGCGTCCCCGCCGGCCTCCCACTCGACGAGCTCGAGTCCGCCCGGGCCGTCGGTCTCGCCCTCGTCGAGCAGGCGCCGGTGGGTGGCGACCTCCAGCGGCAGGGAGACCTCGGGGCTCGTCGTCACGGAGACGTTGAGCTCGACGCGCTCGCCCGTGCGGTTGTCGTAGACGAGGCTCGCGTTGGCCGTCCAGACGTCACCGTGTTCCTCCGAGGTGCTCCACTCGCTGGTCGTTGCGAGGGAGAGGCTGGTTGCCTCGTCGTGGCGCTCCACGCGGTTCCTCAGGCAGTCGGCGAGGGCTTGTTCGGCCTCGTCGGGCGCGCGGTCGACGAGGCGGGGCGCCAGGTGCGGGTTGCACTCCTCGCGGACCTCGAGGTCGGTGCGCCGGTTCTCGTGGATCGCGTAGCCCTCGTCGTAGGTGTCTCGGTGCGTGACCTCGGTCACGCGGGCCGACGCGGTGCCGGGCAGGTCGGCGAAGGCGTGGCCGTACGTCCGCGTAGTCCGCTCCTGCACGTCGCCGCGGACGTCGCTTTGCTCCTCCTCGGTTCGCGTGTTCCAGGTGAGGAGCGCGGGCAGTTCACGCTCCTCGCCGGTCGGAAGCTGGACCGTGGTGCTGTTCCAGCCCAGCTCGCGCTCGGTGGTCTCGCCCTCGTCGCCACCCAGCGGCGCGAGAACGCCGCGGTCGCCCTCGCGGGGCTCGGCCATCACGGCTCCCTCGGGGTCGTCCCCGGAGGTGGGTCCCGCCTCCAGGCTCGCTCCCGCGGCGAAGATGGCCAGGCCGGTCGCGACGGCCAGGACCGCGGGTCCCACGATCAGCGCGCGTTCGCTCGCGACCATGGTGCAAGCATGATCGGGGCTGCTCTTGAGGGTTCGCGATCGGTCGTTTGAGGGACGGTCCAGCCTCACTCCGTGTCCAGGCGCACCAACGCCTGGCCCTGGTCGACGTCCTCGTCGACGGCGACCTCGACGGACTCGACCGTCCCATCGCGCGGCGCGCCGATCTCGTTCTTCATCTTCATCGCCTCCACGACGACGAGCGTCGTGCCCTCCGGCACGTCCTCGCCGGGTGCGACGGGGATCTGGGCCACCGTGCCCGGGATCGGGCTCTCGACGTCGACCTCGTCCTGGGCCGCGGCACCGGTCTCGAGCGCGATCGTGGGCGCGGCCTCCCCCTCGAAGACGTAGCCGTCGAGCTGCACGCGGGCGCGGTCCAGCCGCTGGCCGTTGGGCTCGACGGCCTCGCCGGCGACGAACACCTGGCCGTCCTTGCGCTGCCAGTCGGCCTCGTGGCCGTCCAGCCGCACCTCGCCGTGGTCGCCGCTCGTGACGCCGTCGACGAGGCGAGCCATCGCTGCATGCACGATCGCCCGGTAGTCGTCGACGAGCGCCTCGTCCACGATCCCGGTGTCCATCTCGCCTCGTCGGACCTCGTCGGTGTCGAGCACGAAGCGCAGGAACCCGGCCGTCGTCGGGCGCGAGCCGACCCGCAGGTCGGCCAACCCGCCGCGCAGGCGATAGATCGCCTGCCCGCGGTCCCCGCCGTGGGTGATCACCTTGGCGACGAGGCTGTCGTAGTGCGGGGCCACCTCGCCGCCGGGCACGAGCGCGTGGTCGACGCGCAGGCCCTCGCCCTGGGGGACGTGGGTGTGCGTCACCGGGCCCGGCGCCGGCTTGAACCCGGCCAGCGGGTCCTCGACGTTGACGCGGGCCTGGATGCTGTGCCCCTCGAGGGTGATCTCGTCCTGGGTGGCCACCAGCGGCTCGCCGGCCGCCAACCGCAGCTGCCACGCGACGAGATCGTAGCCGGTGATCTCCTCGGTGACGGTGTGCTCGACCTGCAGGCGCGGGTTCACCTCGTTGAACACGGGCCCCTCGTCGGTGGAGAGGAACTCGACGGTCGCCAGCGCGTGGACCTCGGCCGCCTCGCACAGATCCAAGGCGTACCCGGTGATCTCCTCGCGCAGGTCCTCGTCCACGCAGGGCGCCGGCGCCTCCTCCAACAGCTTCTGGCGGCGGCGCTGCACCGAGCACTCGCGCTCGAACACGTGCACGCCGTTGCCCTCGCGGTCGAAGGCGATCTGCACCTCCAGGTGGCGGGGGTCGTCCCACCAGCGCTCGACGAGCAGCTCGGGCGAGCCGAAGGCGCCCTCGGCCTGCTGGCGGGCCTCCTCGAAGGCCGTCTCCACCTCGTCCAGGCTGTCGACCTGCCGCATCCCCATGCCGCCGCCCCCGTGCACGGCCTTCAACACGGAGGGCGTGCCGATCTCCGCGATCACCTCGCGGGCCTCCTCGGCGCTGGCGACCGACCCGTCGCTGCCGGGCGTCGTCGGGACACCCAGGTCCTCGGCCAGCTTCAGCGCCCGCGCCTTGTCGCCCAGGCTCTCCAACGCGATCGGCGGCGGACCGACCCACGTCAGACCGGCCTCCTCGACGCGACGCGCGAACGAGGCGTCCTCGCTGAGGAACCCGTACCCCGGGTGCACGGCATCGCAGCCCTCCTCGACGGCGGCCTCGACCAGCCGAGGCCCCGACAGATAGGTGCCCTGGGGCCCCGCGGAGCCGAGGTCGACGGCCCGATCGGCCAGGCGGACGTGCGGCTGGGCCCGATCGTCGCTGGCGTGAACCGCGACCGTGCCGATCCCAAGATCGTGGCAGGTGCGGATGACGCGCGCGGCGATCTCGCCCCGGTTGGCGACGAGCACCCGATCGAACATGCCGGGGGCAGGCGCCCGTCGCCGCCTTCAACCCACCGGCCACGGGTTCGTCAACGAGCGAGACGACCACCGAGGCGGACATCGGCGTCTGTGGTGAACGCGGTCGCAAAGGTTGAAGTCGGCCACGTCATCCGGGGCGGAGTGGGTACCTATGAGGCAAGACGCTCGACCGGTCCCAGACCGCCGTAGCGAAGGCGACCCGGATGGTCAAGGCGGCCACCTCGACGGTTTCCGCGAGCTCGAGCGGCGCCGCCAGCGCGCCCACGAAGGCGGAGGCCGGGCCCGCAAAGAGCGTCAACACGACCGCGGGAAGCTCACTGCGCGCGAGCGCGTGAAGCTGCTCGTCGACCCCGACAGCTGGATCGAGACCGACGCGCTGCGCGAGCCCCGCGACCCCGAGATCGGGGACACGAAGGCCGCCCCCGGCGACGGTGTCGTGACCGGCAGCGCCGAGGTCGACGGCAAGCCCGTCGCCGTGTACGCCCAGGACTTCACCGTGCAAGGCGGCAGCCTCGGCCGCTCGCACGCCTCCAAGATCGCCAAGACGCTCGACCAGGCGATCCGCCAACGGTGCCCCGTCATCGGCTTCAACGACAGCGGCGGAGCCCGCATCCAGGAGGGCGTCGCCAGCCTCGCCGGCTACGGCGACATCTTCCAACGCAACGTCGAGGCCAGCGGGCTCGTCCCGCAGATCACCGTCGTCGCCGGCCCCTGCGCCGGCGGGGCCGTCTACAGCCCCGCCCTCACCGACTTCGTCATCCTCGTCCGCGGCTCGGGCCGGATGTTCCTCACCGGCCCCGACGTCGTCGAGACCGTCACCGGCGAAGACGTCACCAGCGAGGAGCTGGGCGGCGCCAGCGTCCACGGCTCCGAGTCCGGCGTCGCGCACTTCGTCGCCGACGACGAGCAGGAGGCCATCGCCCAAGCCCGCCGCCTGCTCGACTACCTGCCCCGCAGCACCCAGCACGAGCTCCCGACACGAGACGGCCCCGAAGCCGAGCCCACGACCGAGCCCGTGCTCGACGGCATCATCCCCGACCAGCGCGAGAAGCCCTACGACATCGACGAGGTCACCCGACGCATCGTCGACGGCGGCCGCACGCTCGAGGTCATGCAGGACTTCGCCCCGAACATCCGCACGAGCTTCGCCCGCCTGGGCGGCACCCCCGTCGGCGTCGTCGCCAACGACCCCGCCCACCTCGCCGGCGTGCTCGACCTCGACGCCTCGACCAAGGCCGCCCGCTTCGTGCGCACCTGCGACGCCTTCGGTCTCCCCGTCGTCAGCCTCGTCGACGTACCCGGCTTCCTGCCCGGCACCGACCAAGAGCACAACGGCGTCATCCGCCACGGCGCCAAGCTCGTGCACGCCTACGCCGAAGCCGAGGTCCCCACGCTCACCTGCGTGCTCCGCAAAGCCTACGGCGGCGCCTACATCGCGATGAACAGCCAGCACCTCGGCTGCGACGTCAACCTCGCCTGGCCCACCGCCGAGATCGCCGTCATGGGCCCCGACGGCGCCGTCCGCGTCCTCCACCGCGAACAGCTGGCCGAAGCAGACGACCCCGAAGCCCTGCGCGCCCAGCTCCGCCAGGAGTTCGAGGACGCCTTCGCCGACCCCTACCAGGCCGCGCGCGAAGGCTACGTCGACGAGGTCGTCGAACCCCGTCACACCCGCAACCGCATGATCACGTGGCTCGACCGGCTCTCCGACGCCGGCCACGAGTCCCCATCCAAGCCCCACGGAAACACCCCCCTTTGAGGAGGCACACCCGATGCACGCACGAGAGCGACTCGTCGTCGCCGACCCCCAGGTCCCGGATTCCCAGCTCGCCGAAGCCGCGCAAGTCGCCGGCGCCTGGGCGCTCGTCGACCGCACCCGCCCGTATGCCGACGACCGCCTGGCCGAGATCGACCCCAGCCGGACGCTCGTGCGCGTCCGCCCCGAGGACGATCCGATCCCCGAGGCCGGTATCGCCGTGATCGCCACCTGGCAGATCGACGCGGGAAGCCTCCCCCAGCTGCGGCAAGCCGTCGACGCCTGGCAGGCCGCCGGCGTCCCCGCCGCCGTCGAGGTCCGCGACGTGCAAGAGGCCCGCCGCGCCCGCGACGCCGGCGCCGACGCGCTCGTCGCCCGCGGCGGCGAAGGCCCCGGCCGCGCCAGCGACACCTCCAGCCTGGTGCTGTTGCCGGCGCTCGACGAGTTCGACCTGCCGACGATCGCCTGGGGCGGCGCCGGCCCCAGCGCGACCGGCGCCCTGCTCGTCCACGCCGACATGGTCGTCCTCGACGCCCAGCTGTACGGGCTCCCCGAGGCCGGCTTGTCGGACGCCTGGACCCGCGCTCTGGGCGCCTTCGACGGCGGCGACGTCCGCGCGCTCGGCTCCACGCTCGACGAGCCCTTCTACGCGCTGGCCCGCCCCGCCGACGAACACGTCCACGACGCCTGGGAGGACGAGCAAGGCAACTCCAGCGAACTCGGCCCCGCCACGCGCCGCGCCCACCTCCGCGCCCTGCTCGACGAGGAGCGCGGGCACTGGACCGAGGACCCCCACGACGCGATCCACGCGCTCGGCGCCGACGCCGCCCACGCCGGCTTCTTCGCCGAGATGGGCACGCTCGAGGCCGCGCTCGACCACCTCGAGACCCGCGTGCGTGAGCAAGCCGACAAGTTCCCCCTCACCGAGGGATCGCCCCTGGCCCAGGCCCACGGCACCGACCTCCCGGTCGTCCAAGGCGCCATGGCCAACGTCAGCGAGGAACCCGCCTTCGCCAAGGCCGTCGCCGACGCCGGCGGGCTGCCGTTCCTCGCCTTCGCCTCCCTCCGCCCCGAGTGGGCCGAGGACCTCATGGACGGCACGCTGGACACCCTCGACGAGGACCAGGCCTTCGGCTGCGGCATCATCGGGCTCGACCTCAACGAGGACAAGCGCGACGCCCACCAACGCCTGATCCGCGAGGAGCAGCCCGACAAGGCCCTCATCGCGGCCGGCACCGTCGAACAAGCCCGCGAGCTCGAGGACGCCGGCGTCGACACCTACCTGCACACGCCCTCCCGCGGGCTCGTGCGCTCGGCGATCGAAGCCGGGCTCGACCACGTCGTCGTGGAAGGCAACGAGTGCGGCGGCCACATCGGCAAGCTGCCGAGCCTCGTGCTCTGGGACGTCGCCCTGCAAGAGGTTGCCAGCGTCGGCGAGGACGTCAAGGTCCTGCTGGCCGGCGGCATCAGCGACGACGAGACCGCCGCGATGGCCGGCACGCTGGCCGCCGGCGTCGACGAAGCCCGCGTGGGCGTGCTCATGGGCACCGCCTACCTCGCGACCGAGGAGATCGTCGCGACCGGCGCCACCACGCCCGAGTACCAGCGCCTCGTCCTCGCCTCCAGGGAGACCGAGGTCACCGGCGAGACCGTCGGCATCCGCGCCCGCTCGGCCCCAACCCCGTTCACCGACCGCGTCCAAGAGCTCGAGCAAGAGCTCGTCAACGAAGGCGTCGACCTCGACGAACGCAAGGAACGCGTCGAGGACGAGAACCTCGGCGCCACGCGCCTGGCCGCCCAAGGCGTCACCCGACAAGACGACGGAACCTACGACGAGGTGTCCAGCGACGAACAGCTCCAGGAGGGCAACTACCTCATGGGGCAAGGCGCCGAGCTCATCGAGGACACCTACACGATCGAGGACCTGCACCGCCGCGTCACCGACGACGCCGCCCAGGCGGCCCAGGCCCTCGACGAACGCCTGGCCCAACCCCCCGCGATCGGCGGCTACGACGAGGTGCCCGAGGACGCGATCGCGATCGTCGGCCTCGGCTGCATCATGCCCGACGCCGGCGACCCCGACCAGCTGTGGGACAACGTGCTCGAGGGCCGTGTTGCCGTGGACGAGATCCCCGAGGACCGCTGGCCGATCGATCCCCAGACCCACCTCGCCGACACCCGCGACGTCAGCGGCGAGACCTACACCGTGCTCGGCGGGTTCGTCGACGAGGACGACGTCGACTTCGACCCGATCGAGCACCGCATCCCGCCCAACGTCGCCGACCAGATGGACGACAGCCAGAAGTGGGCCGTGCACGCCGCCGGCGACGCCCTCGCCGACGCCGGCCTGCTCGAGGACGAGAACCGCAACGACTGGGCCGTCATCCTCGGCAACGCGATGGGCGGCGAGCAACGCATGTGGACCAGCCGCCGCCTGGCGCTGGAGGAGGCCAAGCAAGCCATCGCCGACGACGACGCCGACGAGGACGTGCTCGCCACGCTCGAACAGGCCCAGGACGACCTCCCCGAGATCAACGAGGACACGATGCCCGGCGAGCTGGCCAACATCGTCGCCTCGCGCGTCTGCAGCGTCTACGACATCGGCGGCCCCGCCCGCACCGTGGATGCGGCGTGTGCCAGCTCGCTGGCCGCGCTCGAGGACGCCGTCACCCTCCTGCACGAGGACCGCGTCGACGTGGCCCTCACCGGCGGCGTCGACCGTTCGATGGATCCCGGCACGTTCGCCAAGTTCTCCGCCATCGGCGCGCTCTCGCCCGAGGGCTCGTTCCCCTTCGACGAGCGCGCCAGCGGCTTCGTGATGGGTGAAGGCGCCGGCTGCCTCGTCCTCAAACGTCTCGAGGACGCCATCGAGGACGGCGACCACGTCTACGCCTGCATCCGCGGCGTCGGCTCCAGCAGCGACGGCAAAGGCAAGGGCATCACCGCGCCCAACCCCAGCGGGCAACGCCGCGCGCTCGAGAACGCCTTCGACGACGCCGACGTCGACCCCGAGGACCTCACGCTCGTCGAAGCCCACGGCACCGGCACCCCGGTCGGCGACCCGACCGAGGTCCAGACGCTCGAGGCCGTGCTGGACGAGGACCCCGGCGAGATCGGGCTCGGCTCGATCAAGGCCAACATCGGCCACCTCAAGGCCGCCGCCGGCGCCGCCGGCCTGATCAAGGCCGCCAAGGCCATCGACGAGGCCACGCTGCCCCCGACCGTCGTCGACGACCCCACCAGCGAGGTCGCCTGGGACGACACCCCGCTGTCCCTGGTGACCGAGCCGACCGATTGGAGCGACGACGAGCGCCTGGCTGGTGTCTCCGCCTTCGGCTTCGGCGGGACGAACAGCCACGTCGTCCTCTCCGCCCCGCCCCAAGCCCGCGGCGAGGACCCCGAGGACCCGACCGAGCCCCGCCTCGCCAGCGCCCCCGACCGCCAGGCGCTGCGTGAGGAGATCGCCAAGCCGCCCCAGGCCCGCCGCTTCGATCCCGAGGACCCCGTCCGCGTCGCGCACACGCCCGACGTCGACCAGGACACGATCGAGCAAGCCATCACCGGCGAGCTGCCGCCCCAGCTGGCGCTGGTGCAAGGCGTCGCCGTCGGCGACCTGACCGACACCGAGGGCAAGCTCGGCCTCGTGTTCCCCGGCCAAGGCAGCCAGTACCCGCAGATGGCTCTGCAGCTGGCCGAGCACTTCCCCGCCGCCCGCGAGGTGCTCGAGGAAGCCGACCAGGTCCTCACGCCGCTGCTGGGCCGACCCCTGACCGAGCTGCTCGCCAAGGAAGGCGAGGACGGCATCCAGGCGCTGACCCCGACCGAGGTCTGCCAACCCGCCGTGCTCGCCGCCGACGTCGCCATGCTGCGCGTCCTCGAGGAGCTGGGCGTCGACCCCGACATCGTCGCCGGGCACTCCCTGGGCGAGTACGCCGCGCTCGTGGCGGCTGGCACGCTCAGCTTCGAGGACGCCCTGCACGCCGTCAGCGCGCGCGGCCGGGAGATGGCCGACGTCGAGGTCGACGATCCCGGCGGCCTCGTCGCGCTCGAGACCGACCGCGCTGGCGCGCTCGATCTCATCCAGGACCTCGACGCCTGGCCCGCCAACGTCAACGGTCCCGAGCAGACCGTCGTCGCCGGCACCACGCCCGCGCTCGAGACCCTGGCCGAGCGCGCCGACGAGTCTGACGTCCGCAACAGCCAACTGCAGGTCTCCGCGGCCTTCCACAGCCCGATCGTCGAACCCGCGCAGGCCCCCCTGCGCGAGGTGCTCGAGCGGATCCCGGTCGACCCGCCCGAGACGACCGTGATCGCCAACGCCACCGGCGACCCCTACCCGGAGGACCCCGACGCGATCCGGGACCTGCTCGCCGAGCAGGTCGCCAGCGCCGTCGAGTGGGTCGAGACGATGGAGGCCTTCGACGACGCGAACCTCGACATGATCGTCGAGACGGGCCCCGGTCGCGTGCTCTCCGGCCTGGCGCAAGCCAACGCCGACCACATCCCCGCCGTGCCCACCATGCACGAGCGCACCGGCGAGCTCGCCTCGTTCTCGCGAGCCCGGCTGGCCCTCACCGCCGCCGGCCTCGCCGACCCTCCCACCGCCGAGGCCGACGAGCCGCAGCCGAGCACGCAGCTCACGCCAGACCCCCGGCCGACCCCGGCGCAAGCTCGCCCCGCCGAGCCCCGGCAGGTCCAGACGCCGCGCACCGTCGTCTCCGGCGTCAGCCTCGGCGTGCCCGGCGTCGAGGATCCCTTCGACCCGGCCGCCCGCCAGGCGCTGCTCGAGGGCGAGAACCTCCTCAGCGAGGTCCCCGACGGCGAGCGGCGCACGATGGCCGACATGGGCGTCCAACGCCTCGACAAGAACGGCGACGGCGGCCCCAGCTTCGAGGCCGTCGACGACCCCGAGGACGTCGTCTCGCTCGCCGGCCGCATCGCCGACGTCGACCTGTCGGCCTACGGCGTCGACGAGGACTGGCTCGAGGACGCCGACCGGACCGCCCGCCTGGCCGTCGCCGCCGCGCTCGAGGCCCTCAGTGACGCCTCGATCCCGCTGGTCCCCGACGAGCACGAGACCAGCACCGGCACGACGCTGCAGGAGGGCTGGTCGCTGCCGGAACCCCTGCAGGCCGAGACCGGCGTCGTCCTCGCCAGCGCCTTCCCCGGCTACGACAACCTGCTCGACATCGTCGACACCCAGGCCCCCAGCCCGACACCCGCCGGCGCCGACCCCGACACGCTCGTCGACGCCATCGACCGTCTGGGCGACCACCTGGACGCCGAGGGCCGCGCCGAGCTGATGGACTGGGCCGCCCAGACCCACCTCGACACCGATCGAGCCGAGCCCGAGCCCGCCCACGCCAGCACCGACGAGTTCCCGCGCGATTTCCTGTTCCGCGTGCTCGGCATGGGACACGCCCAGGTCGCCCAGCTCGTCGACGCCCGAGGCCCCAACCTGCACGTCAACGCCGCCTGCGCCAGCACCACGAGCGCGCTCGCCCTCGCCCAGGACTGGATCGAGCAGGGTCGCTGCGAGCGCGTGATCGTGCTCGGCGCCGACGTCGCCGGCAACGAGAAGCTTTTGCCCTGGATCGGCAGCGGCTTCATGGCCGCCGGCGCCGCCAGCACCGCCGACACCGTCGACGAGGCCGCCTTGCCCTTCGACCGGCGTCGCAACGGCATGCTCGTCGGCTCCGGCGCCGTCGGGCTCGTCGTCGAGACCCACGAGGCCGCCACCGAGCGCGGCCTCACCCCGCTGGCCGAGATCGCCGAGACCAGCGTCGCCAACAGCGCCTTCCACGGCGCCCGCCTGGATCCCGACCACGTCAGCGCCGAGGTCGAGGCCTTCCTCGACCAGGTCCGCCAGGACGCCGACCTGTCGCGCAGCGAGCTGGCCGAGGACCTCGTCTTCGTCAGCCACGAACCCGCCACCCCGCCCCGCGGCGGGTCCGCCGAAGCCGAGATCGACGCCCTGCAAGCCGCGCTCGGCGACGACGCCGAGGACGTGCTCGTCACCAACACGAAGGGCCTCACAGGCCACGCCATGGGCGCCGGGCTCGAGGACGGCATCGCCGTCGACCTGCTGCGCCGCCGCCAGGCCCCGCCCGTCGCCAACCTCGAGCAACCCGACCCCGCCTTCGAGACGTTCACCTTCAGCGAGGGCGGCCCGACCGACCGCTCGCGCTCGCTGCGCTTCGCCGCCGGCTTCGGCAGCCAGGTCGCCATGGCCTGCTTCGAACGCATCGCCGAGGCGCCCGGCCAGATCGACCAGGCCACCTTCGAGGACTGGCTATCCCGTGCGGTCGGGGACGCCACCGTCACCCGCCAGGACCGCCTGCTGCGCGCCGTCGACCCCGATCGGGAGACGCAGACGACCCAGACCCAGACCCGCGAAGCCGAGGCGCGCCCGGCCGCCGCCCGCCAGCCTGGCAAGGGCTCCACCAGCCAGCCCCTGCCCGACCGCAGCCCCGAGCCCACCGCCGAGGGCGGATCGGCCACCGCTCAGGACGGCTCGACCGCCAACACCGACGGCGTCGATCCCGCCCAGGTCCGCGCGTTGCTCGTCGACCTCGTCTCACGCAAGACCGGTTACCCCGAGGACGTGATCGATCCGGGCATGGATCTCGAGGCTGATCTGGGCGTGGACACGGTCAAGCAGGCCGAGGTGCTCGCCGAGGCGCGCGAGGAGCTGGGCATCCCGCCGATCGAGGGCATGAGCC
Organism: Thermoplasmatales archaeon SW_10_69_26; assembly: GCA_003009755.1. Taxonomy (GTDB): domain Archaea; phylum Thermoplasmatota; class SW-10-69-26; order SW-10-69-26; family SW-10-69-26; genus SW-10-69-26. Next base: position 134,409 of record PXUB01000001.1, on the reverse strand, counting down.
TGGCCGACGTGCCGACCGTCGACGACGCGGCCCAGCTGTTCGCCGAGCACGTCGACGGCGCCGACGGTGCCACGACCAACGGAAGCAGCGAGGCCGACATCGACGCCGACGAAGCCGCGGCCGAGCCCGCCAGCACCAACGGCTCCAGCGGGACCCAGCCGACCGAGACCGACGGCCCCGACGTGAGCGAGGTCGAGGCACTGCTCGTCGACCTCGTCTCACGCAAGACCGGTTACCCCGAGGACGTGATCGATCCGGGCATGGATCTCGAGGCCGATCTGGGCGTGGACACGGTCAAGCAGGCCGAGGTGCTCGCCGAGGCGCGCGAGGAGCTGGGCATCCCGCCGATCGAGGGCATGAGTCTGGCTGACGTGCCGACCGTCGACGACGCCGCCCGCCTGCTCGCCGAGCACGCCGGCACCCCCGCAAGCGACGCCGACACCGCCTCCGAGAACGGCTCCGCCGACACCCACCACGAGGCCGACGCGATCCAGCGCACCGCCTGGCGCTGGCGACCCGCCCAGCCCCCTGAGGGATCCCTCCAGCCCGACCAGGTCACGATCGAGGGCCCGCTGCCCGAGGCCACGCAGGCCCGCCTGGGGGACGCCAGCGACGGCCCCGACGCGCCCCTGCACGTCGTCTCGGTGACCGCCGAGGCCGACCCCGAGGCGCTCACCGATCTCCTCGTCCACCTCCAAGACGTCCCCGAGGAGGCCCGCACCGTGCTCGTCGCAGCCGGCGAGGACGCCTCCGCCCGGGGCCTCCCGGCGCTGGCCGGCACGCTGCGCGCCGAGGAGATCGACGCCCGCGCCGTGATCGTCGGCGAGGACGTCACCGACGAGACCCTCGTCGCCGAGATCCTCGCCGACACGACCACGGACGTCCGTCTCGACGGCTCGCTGCGCCAACGCCCGGCCCCGGCCCCCACCGACCCCGAGGCCGAGCTCGACCTCGCGGAACCGATCACCGTGCTCGCCCCCGGCGGCCTCGGCGCCGCCGTGCAACCCTGCCTGGCCGAGCTGGCCGACCGCCACGAGGTCCGCCTGGCCCTCGTCGGCCGCAGCCCCCTCGTGGATCCCGAGCTGGACCCCGACGACGAGGACGAGATCCAGGACCTGCGCGAGCAGATGCTCGCCGAGGCCCAGAGGACCGGCGAGGACCCCACACCCGCCGAGATCGAAGAACGGGTCCAACGCGAGGTCCGCAAGGCCCGCCGCGCCCACGCCTACCAGGCCCTGGCCGCCGTCGCCGAGACCAGCTACCACCGCGCCGACGCGACCGACGGTGACGCGCTGGCCGAGGTCGTCGCCACCGTCGAGGACGACTGGGGCGCGATCGATCTCGTCGTGCACGGCGTCGGCGTGGACCGCTCGCGCGGCTTCGCCGACAAGACCCGCGACGAGATGCAGCTCGTGCTCGACACCAAGCTCACGCCCGTGCACAAGCTCACCGACGAGCTGCCCGAGGCCCACCACGTCGCCTTCGGCTCGATCGCCGGCGCCTACGGCAACCCCGGCCAAGCCGACTACGCGCTCGCCAACGGCTGCCTGCCCGGTCTGCTGGCCCCGGTCGACGGGACCCTCATCCACTGGACCGCCTGGGACGCCGCCGGCGGCATGGCCGACGACGACACCGTGCGCGCCGTGCTCGAGGACCGCGAGGTCACCTTCCTCGCCCCCGAGCGAGGCGCCGAGGTCTTCACCGACGCCTTCGCCCAGCCCGGCACCTTCCTCGTCGCCGACCAGCAGCCCCGGACCCCGCACACCGGGACCGACGAGCTCCACCTCACCGGCGAGGAAGCCTTCCTCGACGACCACCAGGTCGCCGGCCGCCCGCTCGTACCCGGCGTCCGCTACCTGCAAGCCCTCCGCCAGGCGACCGCACCGGACGCGAGCCCCGTCGAGGCCCTCCACGAGGTCGGCTTCACCCAGCCCGCCTGGATCACGGAGCCGACCACGCTCAGGGTCGAGGCAACCGGAGAGGCCTGGCAGGTGACCCAGAACGACACCGTGCACGCCCGCGCCCGAGCCGGCCCCGGGCCCGGTGTCAAGCCCGTCGACCGCGCCGACCCCGAGACCGACCCGATCGCGGCCGAGGCGATCTACGAGCGCCTGTTCCACGGGCCCAGCTTCCAGGTCCTCACGCGGGCCCGGCCCGGCGAGGACCACGTCAGGGCCCAAGCCGACCTGACCGTGGGCGGCGCCTCCCCGCACGCGCTCGCCATCGAGGCCGCCATGCAGGCCGCCGGCCTCACCCGCGAGAGCCGCCAGCTGCCCGTCGGCATCAAGACCCTGAGCTTCGAGGCGGCGCCCAGGCAGGGCCAGGTGCGCGTCGACGCGCGCCTCGTCGCCGCCGACGCCACCGGCTCCACCTGGGACGCCACCGTCCGAGACGGCGAGGAGCCCATCGTCCACGTGCGCGGCCTCCGCCTGCAACGCACCGACGCCAACCAGCAGGTCACCGGCGAGCTGGTGAGCTTCGCCCCGGACGGCGTCGCGCTCAGCGGCCAGCCCGTCGACGTGCTCGACCCCCGCGACCCGCGCGGCAAGCGCGAGGCCGAACGCGAGGCCGGCACGCACGCCGCCGAGCGTACCCTGCAGGAGGCCTTCGGCGACGACGCGAGCCTCGACCGCGACGACGGGCGCCCGGTCGTCGACGGTGCCGAGGGCAGCGTGTCCATCACGCACGGCCACGGCCTGGCGATTGCCGCCGCCCGCCAGGGGAGCCCGATCGGGATCGACCTCGAACGCATCGAGGACCGCTCGGACGCCTGGCGCGAGGACAGCCTGACCAGCGACGAGCGGGCGATGCTGGCCGACGCCGAGATCGAGACCACCCTCGGTGAGACGCTGGCCTGGACGCTCAAGGAGGCCGCCGCCAAGGCCCTGGGCACCGGGCTCGAGGAACCGGCCCAGGCCTACGAGGTCACCCACCTCGCCGGCGACAGCGCCTGCATCCACTCCCCCGAGGGCGGCTTCCAGGCCCGCTGGACCACGATCGGCGACCTCGTCCTCTCGCTCGCCGAACCCGAAGCCTGACCCCGCCGAGCGGGTCAACGTTCATGGCCTCCGGCTCTCTGGCGAGCACGATGCCGGCCGCCATCGAGGCCCCGTTCGGGGCCATCCTCGTCACCACCGACAGCGAGGACCGCGTCCAAGCGGTCGACCTGGCGATCCAGGCCCCGCCCCAGGAAGAGACCGTTCCCGAGCCGGTTCACGAGGCCTTCCAAGCCTACCTCGAGGGCCGGGCCGACCACCCGGAGGTGGCCCTCGCCGACGTCGACGTCACCGCCTTCCAGCATCGCGTGCTCACCGAGCTGACCGAGATCGCACCCGGCCAACCCGTGACCTACGGCGAGCTGGCCCGACGCATCGGCAAGCCCGGCGCCGCCCGCGCCGTCGGCCAAGCCCTCCGCTGCAACCCCGTCCCGCTCGTGTGGCCCTGCCACCGCGTCGTCGCTTGCGACGGCCTGGGCGGATTCGGCGGGGCCCGCGGCACCGACACGGACGGCAAGCTGGCGATCAAGCGCTGGCTGCTCGCCCACGAAGCGCCCCAGCGGGCGAGGGTCGATCGTCTCGACGTCTGAGGCCCCCACGGGGCTCTCACGGCTTCGACGATCGCTGAACACCGTTTATCCCCCTCCAGCCAGTATAGGGTCAGCGAGATGTTCGGCGACCGGGAGCGTCTCGAGGTTCCGACGGGGATCGCCATCGCGACCGCCCTGCTCGCGTTGACCGGCGTGGCCGGGCTGGCGTCGGCGGCCGAGAACGTCCACGACGGGGTCGCCGACCCTGATCAGGCGGTCGGCAAGAGCGAGGAGGTCGACCACACGTTCAGCTACAAGGTCGACAACGTCTCCAACGAGGGCGACGAGAGCACGCTGTTCGTGACCTTCCCCGACCGGATCGACAGCCAGCGCCTGGGCTCATTCGGCGGCGAGGTCACCGACCGCAAGACGCAGGAGACGGTGTCGATCTCGTCGAGCGCCTCGATCGTCGACGGCCCCGACGGCGACGGCATCCAGGAGACCGTCACCGTGGGCGTCCAACCCGAAGGCGAGCGAGCCACGCGCGATCTCCTCGTCAACGTCACCGGCAGCATCGAGTGGCCCACGGTCGAGGAGACGACCGAGATGCCCGTCGAGGCCTCCGTGATCGACCCCGACGGGCCCGACGTCACGCTCGTAGAGATCGCCTCGGTCACCGTCGAACCCGAGACCACCAGCCAGGCGACCGTCGCCGTCGCCACGGACTCGGCCGACGACGTGGGCACCTCCAGCGCGACCCTGAGGGGCGATCTCACCGAGCTCGACGGCGCCGACAGCGCCGACGTCTGGTTCACCTACTGGATCGAGGGCGACGAGGACGACACGCTGGCCCGCACCGACACCCAGACCGTCCCCTCGACTGGGCCCCTCAGCGTCGACGTTGCGAACCTCGAGCCCGGCACCAGCTACGTGTTCAAGGTCCACGCCGAGGCCGGCTCCGCCACCGAAGCAGGCTCCCCGAGCACCTTCGCCACCGAAACCGAGAACACGCCGGCCATCGAGCTGCTCGACGGCGAGGTCGACCCCGATCCGATCGAGGCCGACCAGCAGGCCCAGCACGCGTTCACCTACACGGTCTCCCAGGTGAGCAACGACGGCTCCTCGGTGAAGCTGTTCTTGGTCTTCCCGGACCACATCGACGACGATCGCCTGTCCTCCTTCTCGGGGCAAGCCGAAGACGCCGACACCGGCGACCCGGTGTCGATCGCGTCCAGCGTCTCCATCGTCGACGGCCCCGACGGGGACGGCGTCCAGGAGACGGTCACAGTCGGCGTCCAACCCTCCGGCGACGCCGATCGCCTCGACCTGCGCGTGACGTTCACCGGCGACGTGACCTGGCCCCAGGTGGCCCAGACCGTCCGCATGCCCCTCGAGGCCGCCGTCCACGACGAAACCGCCCGCGACCTCGAAGGGACCGAGTTCGCGACCGTCACCGTCGAAGCCACCGACGAACCCGCCGAGGAGAGCCAGGACGAGGAGGAGACGACCGACGAGGCCGACACGCAGGACCCCGAAGCCTCCGGGCCTGCGTGGACCTTCGGGACCGTCGAGGCCCTCCCCGAGGCCGACTGCCCCGCCGAGGGCTGCTGGGAGATGGCCCGCGACGAGATCGATCCCGACGGCGGTCCCCGCCAGACCAGCCCCGAGGGCGCGCTCGTCTGGGTCGGGGCCCAGCCCGCCGGCGAGACCTACGAGACCGGGACCGATCCCTGGACCCTCTCCCTCCACTGCACCGAGCAGACAGGGGGCTCAATCGAGATCGCGTTCGCCGCCGGTGACCCCACCGAGGATCCCACCCCCGCGGACACGATCACGTTCCCGACCGAACGGTGCGAGGGGGAGGACTCGCCGGTGACGGTGACGTTCGAGCCCTCGCAGAGCTTCACCGTCGGCGAGGGCGAGCGACCCGTCGTCCGCTTCGAGCCCGTCGACGACGCGGCGATGGAGGTCCACGCCAAGCCCGATGCCCCGGACACCCAGCTCGTGGGGCCCGCCAGCCTCGAGGGCTACCCGGCCGGCACCGACGAGGTGCCCTGGCCCGCCACGGTGGCGCTGGCGGCGATCGCGGTCGCCGGTCTCGCGGCTCGCCGACCGACCTAAGCGCGCCGGCGGCCGGCGTTGGGGGCGGGGCGTTAAGGGGCTAGGCCCTGCTCCCCACTCCACCATGCCCTCGATCGGCGGCATCCACCACGTGACCGCGGTCGCCGGCGACCCGCAGGAGAACCTCGACTTCTACGCCGGCGAGCTCGGCCTCCGGTTGGTGAAGCGCTCGGTCAACCAGGACGACCCGACCACCTACCACCTGTTCTACGCCGACCGCGAGGGCCGACCCGGCACCGATCTCACGTTCTTCCCCTTCCCCGACGGCCGCCGGGGCCGCACAGGCGCCGGCATCGTCGGCGAGGTCGCCTTCCAGGTCCGACCCGACAGCCTCGACTACTGGTCGGATCGGTTAAGGGGGCCCGACAGCGAGGCCGATGTGAAGCAACGCGGCGAACGCTTCGGCGACCCGGTGCTCACGTTCTCCGGCCCGCACGGGCTCGATTTGGCCATCGTCGAGACCGAGCAAGCCACCGAGCGCGAGTGGACCGCCTGGGAACGCAGCCCCGTGCCAGAACAGCACCAGTTGCGCGGCTTCCACGCCGTCCGCGCCCGCGAGACCTCGCTCGAGGGAACCCAGACGCTGGTCACCGACGTCCTCGGCATGGAGCACGTCGGCGAGGACGGCTCCTGGCACCGCTACGCCGGCACCGATCCCGCCAGCGGCTACCTCGAGCTGCGCGCCGCCCCCCAGGCCCAACGAGCCCGCGGCGGCCGGGGGACCGTCCACCACGTCGCCTGGCGCGCCGGCGACGAGTCCGACGAGAAGCGCCTGCGCGAGGCCGTCGCCGACCACGGCCTCAACCCCACCGACGTCATCGACCGGTTCTGGTTCAGGTCGGTGTACTTCCGCGAACCCGGCGGCGTCCTGTTCGAGCTCGCCACCGAGGAGCCCGGCTTCACCGCCGACGAACCGCTCGAGAGCCTCGGCGAACGCCTCGTCCTGCCGCCCTGGCTCGAGGACGACCGCGACGAGATCGAGAACGTGCTGGCCGATCTCGAGCTGCCATACCCCACGAGCCAGGAGGCCTGAGCGTGCCCTCCGACTCTCCGCATCCTCTGTGCCTCCGTGCCTCTGTGTGAGGGCTCCCCGCCATCCCCTGCTCTCCGCCCCGCGCTGCAAGGATAAGAAACGGGGGGACCACCAAGTACGCGAGGGGACGCCAGGGCACAACGGGGAGCAGCTGCCGTGACAACGCCGCCCGGCGGCGAGTCACAGGCCCTTCGTGGCCTCGGCGATCCTTCGTGTCCTTCGCGGCCCCTGCTTAACGAGACAGCCGCTCTCCGCCCTCCCGCTACGTTGATAAGGGGACCGCGTTCATCGACGCCCATGCCTGCCCTGGAGGGCCAGACGCTCGGCGTCGTCGGTGGCGGCCAGCTGGGCCGTATGCTCGGCGAAGCCGCCTCGCCGCTCGGCGTCGACGTCGTCGTGCTCGACCCCACGCCCGAGGCGCCCGCCTCGCGCGTGGCCGACCAGATCGTGGCCGACTTCGACGACCCCGAGGCCCTGGCCGAGCTCGCCGACCGCTCGGACGCCCTCACCTTCGAGATCGAACTGGCCGACCCCGATGGGCTCGAGACGGCCGCCGCCGAGGCCGGCGTCCCCGTGCACCCGTCGCCGGACACGCTGCGCCTGATCGAGGACAAGCTCGTCCAGAAACGCCACATGCGGGCCGCCGGCGTCCCCTGCCCCGCGTTCCGCGAGGCCGGCTCCGTGGACGAGCTGGGCTCGGCGCTCGACGAGCTGGGCTACCCCGCGATGCTGAAAGCCCGGACCGGCGGCTACGACGGACGCGGCAACGCGCCGATCCACGGCCCCGACGACGTCGAGGCGGCCTTCGCGGCCGTCGGCGGCGACGCGATGGTCGAAGCCTTCGTCGACTTCGACCGCGAGCTGTCCGTCATCGGCTGCGTCGGACGCGAGGAGATCGACGCCTTCCCCGTCACCGAGACGATCCACGAGGAAGAGATCCTGCGCCGCACCGTCTCGCCCGCCCGGACCCGGCAGGACATCCGCGAGCAGGCCCGCGAGGTCGCCGTGGACGTCCTCGACGAGCTCGAGGGCCGCGGCGTGTACGGCATCGAGCTGTTCGAGCGCGAGGGCGAGATCCTCCTCAACGAGATCGCGCCCCGCCCCCACAACAGCGGCCACTGGACGATCGAGGGCGCCTCGACCAGCCAGTTCGAGCAACACGTCCGCGCCGTGCTCGGCGCCCCGACGGGCTCGACCGAGCTGCGCGCCCCCACCGTCTCCGCCAACATCCTCGGCGACGTCGACGAACCCCAGCCGGCCAACCTCCAGGGCTCGGAGGCCGTGCTCGCCAGCGACCGAGCCGCGATGCACTGGTACGGCAAACGCGAGGTCCGCCCGCTCCGCAAGATGGGGCACTTCACGATCAGCGGCCCGCAGGAAGCCGTCGTCGACCGCCTTCTGAACCGCGCGAGCAAGCTCGCCGACGAGCTGACGTTCCGCACGGACGGCTAGCCTGCCGGACGGGGGTTGCCGAACCGCTCGCGCCGGTCTCGGGAGACAAGGTACGGTCTCCCGAGCCTGCGAGCCCCGGCGGGCTCCTGCGAGGCAGCGTGTCAGGCTCGCGGAGGCCGAGCAAGGCAACCCTCGAGGGTTGTCGACGGACACTGCCCGAAGCAGAGAGTCGGGCGTGCCTGAGATCGTCCGAACCGGCGAGATCTCAGCGGCCGACACGGGATGGGCCATCCTCTGGGCTCCGCGGTTTCCCCTCCCGAGGGCGACGAGAGGGTCCCCCGATCACGTCCGGCCGTGGAGTCAGGCCCGCAGCTCGTCCTCGAAGGCTGCCAACGCCTCGATCGCGGCCGAGTCCTGCCCGCCGAGATGGTGCTCGTTGCTGCCCAGCTCGAAGCGAGCATCGGCCGCCAGCTCGGCCGCCTCCTGCCGGCTGAGCCGATCCTCCTCGACCTCGACCTCCATCGCCTCGATCCCGGCGTCCACCGCTGCGCCAACCTCGTCGAAGGCCGCCTCGACCGGCACGCGATCGTCCAACCACGTCCAACCCTCTTCCCGGCGTGCGAGGAACTCGGCGTGCATCGATCCCGGCAGGCCCGACGGTTGTCAAGGGCCTTCGGGCTCGCCCGCGCTTGGCGACCAAGGCTCCGTTGCCTGCGGTCAGGCCGCGCTGGACACCTCGCTTACCCCTGGGCTCCCTCCCCGAGCCCCGAGGTCCAGGCGAACCATGGCGCGCGCCCCCGAAAAGCTGGCGACCCTGCCCAGCGAGCACGAGTCCCTGTGGATCGAGGAGACCTCCAGCACGAGGGCGCCCGTCCTCCCCGGCGACATTGCCGTCGACACCGCGATCGTCGGCGCTGGCGTCGCCGGCATCGTGGCCGCCGACGAGCTCAGCGAGGCCGGCCACAACGTCGCCCTGCTCGAGGCCAACCGCATCCTCGAAGGCGTCACCGGCCACACGACCGCCAAGCTCACGAGCCAGCACGGCCTCATCTACGACACGCTGCTCGATCGCCACGGGCCGACGAGGGCCCAACGCTGCGCCGACGCCAACGAGGCCGCGATCGAGGTCGTCGCCGACCGCGTCGAGACCGACGGCGTCGCGTGCAACTTCCATCGAGCCCCCGCCTACACCTACGTCGAGGACGAGGACCGCGTCGACGAGATCCACGCCGAGGTCGAGGCCGCCCAGGAGCTGGGCCTGCCCGCCCGCTTCGTCGACGACGTGCCAGTGCCCGTCGACGTCGCGGGAGCCGTCCGCTTCGACGACCAGGCGCTGTTCCATCCCCGCCGCTACCTGCTGGCCCTCGCCGAGGCCCTCAACGGTGGCGCCAACGCCGTGCACGGGCGAGCCCGCGTCAAGGACGTCCACGAGGGCGACCCCTGCCGCATCGAGACCGAATCCCACGAGGTCACCGCCGACCAGGTCGTCCTCGCCACGCACTTCCCGATCGTCGACCGCGCCGGCTACTTCGCGCGCGTGCGACCCGACGAAATCCTACGTGCTCGCCGCGCGCCTGAACGGCGAGGAACCCGAGGGCACGCACTACCACGACGCCTCCCCGATCTTCTCGATCCGCCCGCGAGCCGGCCGCCAGGAGGAGTTGGTCCTGTTCACCGGGCAGAACCACCGGACCGGCGAAGCCGACGAAGCCGACCGCTACGAGCAGCTCGAACAGACCGTCCGCCAGCGCTTCGACGTCGACACCATCGAGTACCGCTGGTCCACCCAGGACTTCGTCTCCCTGGACGAGATGCCCTTCGTCGGGCCCGTCGGTCCCGGCGCCGACAACGTCTACGCCGCGACGGGGTTCGGTGGCTGGGGCATGACGAACGGGATCGCCGCCGGCCGCATGCTGGCCGAGGCCCTGCCGACCCGCCCGAGGAGCTGGCCGCCTTCGACCCCGCCCGCCCAGGGGACCTCGCTCAGCTCGGTCCTCTCCCACAACGCCCACGCCGCCAAGGAGTTCGTCGCGGACCGCATCCGCCGCTACGGCAAAGCCACCGAGATCGACCTCGAGCCCAGGGAAGGCGAGATCATCCGCTACGAAGGCGAACCCGTCGCCGCCTACCGCGACGAGGAGGGCGGCCTCCACGCCAACAGCGCCATCTGTACACACATGGGCTGCGAGGTCGAGTGGAACGCCAGCGACGAGACCTTCGACTGACCGTGCCACGGCTCCCGCTTCGGGCCCGAAGGTGAGGTCGTTGATGGCCCGGCAGTCGACGGGTTGGGCGAACGGCGGTTGTGAAGGGGTGGGGGCTGGAGAGCCAGATGGCTCGTCGGGGAAGAGAAGCGCGGAGGGGGAGATTCGCACGGATCACAGATCCGTGCTCTTGCGGGGCCGAGGCGCCGGCAGGCTCGGTCCCGGAATTCGAACTCCCGTGGGCTAAGCCCACCGGTTTTCAATGCTGGACGAACCCTCCAATCGTCGGTTCGTCCGCACCTCGGACGCCCTGACGGGCGTCCTGCGGGACCGGCGCCTTGCCCTGGAGAAGCGCGGAGGGGGAGATTTGAACTCCCGTGGGCTAGGCCCACCGGTTTTCAAGACCGGCGCCTTGACCTGGCTAGGCTACCTCCGCGGATACCGTGGGATGGAGGTAGCTTCCAGGTCAAGGTTTCCTGCCCGAGAAGCTCGTCTTCTCGGGCGAGTACGAACCGGTAGCGATCGCGCGGTTCGTGCGAATGACCTGGCTAGGCTACCTCCGCAGACCTCGTGGCAATGAGGGAGCCTGCCAGGTCAAGGTTTCCTGTCCGAGAAGCTTGCCTTCTCGGGCGAGTACGAACCGGCAGGGATGAACGGTTCGTACGAATGACCTGGCTAGGCTACCTCCGCAGACTTGTGCCGATGGAGGTCGCCTCCAGGTCAAGGTTTCCGCGAGGAACCGTGTTTCGGTTCCGAGCGAGTACGGCCTTGGCCGTACGGATGCCCGAGAAGCTTGCCTTCTCGGGCGAGTACGAACCGACGACGGTGCGAGGTCCGTGCGAATCCCGGGAACCGACGGCGACTCGCGCGGATCCCGGGAGAGGACGGATCTCCGATCCGTTCGAATGACCTGGCTAGGCTACCCCCGCAGCCCGCACGTAAGCGGCGGCGGGGTCACTACGTGGGGCTTGGTCAAGGTTTCGTGCAGGAAGAACGCGAAGAGCAGCGGCTCCAGCCGAGAGCGTGGATCGAGGGGGAAGGCGGATGCGACAAGGCGTCGCAAGCGCCGCCCGCAACCTTTTTGATGCTGATGGGGTTGCTGGGCTCACGGCGCAAGCCGGAACGGTCCCGTGGTGTAGTCCGGCCAATCATTTCGCCCTCTCGAGGCGACCACTCGGGTTCAAATCCCGACGGGACCATCGTACTCCCCAGAAGAGGACGGGTCCAAAACCCCCCAGCGAGGCTCGGTTTCCTCGCCCGGGAGCTTCTGGAAGGCGCGTGTGATCCAGTTGTCGCCGTACAGCTTCTCGTGGAGTTCCACCGACTGCTCGTAGTTCCGAACTGACGTGTCGGTAGTGTGTCGATGAAACTTGGCCACGCCCCTCCAGTCGTACCGGCTGCCTTGCTTGCTCTCGATCAGGCGAGCGTTGACGGACCACTTGCGGCCGAGGCGGTTCCAGTAGCCCGGGTAGACCTTCTTCACCGGGCGCTTGATGTATTGCCAGAAGGCCTCGGCGGAGGGCCAGTCCCCGCCTTCGAAGTGCGGGAACATGGCGTCCGTCGTAGGGTCGAGCTTCGGTCGGTGGTGCTCGACCCAGTTCAGCAGGCTGGGCCGGGTGGTTCCACAGCAGAGCCATTCCGGTTCGATGATGAGCGGTTCTGTTCCGTCCGCCGAGTTCTTTACGCTCGGGACTCGGAGGAGGTGGTCCTCCGGGTAGAAGTGTTGGAGCCGGAGTTCGTAGGCCTCCTTGGGTCTGAGTCCTAGCCCGAACATGACCCGCATGACAGTCAGAACGAGCTCGTTGCGGGTCGAGTCCTCCCGGTAGTTGTCGGTCAGGAGGTGGCGGACGGCTTCGGGGCTGGGTAGCTTGGTGGTCTTCTGCTTGACCGTGGGCTGTTTCGGCCAAAGTTTCCGGGGGACGCCGAGATAATCGCCATAGCACTTGATCGCCTTCAGGTCGTTCTTCAAAGTGGTCGCTGGCGCTCCTCCACGTCTCGGCGGTGGAAGAAGTGCTCCCGGGCGGTCAAGACGAAATCCCCGACCGAGCCATCCGTCAGGACTCCGTTCCGTTCGAGTCGGTCGAGGCTCCGAATGTAGCTGGCCCGGGTCTTCGTCGCCAGTCCACGGTCCTCCTTCATCCATTGCTTCCAGCCCTCTCGGGTCGGATCGAACTCTGCCGTGTTGCTTCGCTCAAGTATCGCTTGGACCCTGGCGTTGTGTTCGTTTTGCCAGGGTTCGGCCATCGGTGTGCCCGTGTGTGGTGTTGGGCGTTCACCTCCACGGGCCGCAGGAGGAGACGGTGAGTTGGAGCTTTCCCCGTTCCGTGAGGGGGAGACGGCGAGTGATCCAGGGGGAAACCCTTTCGAGCCTGGGGCGGATGGCTTCTCAGCGGACATGCTTAAGGTGGCCCCGCCGGCCCGGGTCGGGAGGGGAACCGCCCGGGCCAGCGAAGCACGCTCTCATTCTCGCCCTAGCACATCAGTAGGCGGAGCCGTCAATGGGCCCGAATGGGTCCAAGAAGAAGGGCGAGCGGGTCCAAGGAGGGGAGTCTGAGGTGGCAAAGAGTCGACAAGAGGAGGAGAAAGAGGCAGTCCTCACGGAATTAGAGGATGGCCCCGCTTCCAAGCGAGAGCTGTTCAGCGGAGAGCCGTCCGGAACGCAAAACCGTGCTCTGAGGGAACTGAAGAAAGAATATCGTGTTATTCACTCCCCTGGGGCTGGGGGCTATGTCTCTCTCAGTCAGGCGAGATACTGTGTCGCTTGCGCCGACTCGATCCAGGAAGGGTCCGGGCGGTGCGAAAACGCTGAGTGCGTCCAGCCTCAACAACGGGTGAGATGTACCGAGTGCGGGACTTGGTACCTGATTGACCCTTATCCTCTACCAAAGCGGATTCCTGAGAGGGAAATCCCGGACTGGTACCTGAGCCCGCGAGCCAGGAAGCCGGTCGAAGAAGGAGAGGCAGAGGAGCACCACGACCTTGCGTTGAAGATTGCTGATTGGCGGGTTGGGCTCGATTGGGCGTGCCCTGCCTGCGCGAATGTCTGGACTCCGCCCGATCCCTGGCCCTACCCTCTCCAGCGAGGTCATCATCCTCCCAACCTCCTGGATGAGGAGGAAAAGAAAAGGACCAGACCGGACAAGGCGGACTAGCCTTCTACGGACGAGTGCGGTCTTCTCGTATTAGATCGAATCGCCGGACTTGTCTCACTTTGTAATCGTCCGGCGAATCGCCTTCTGAGAACTCGACGGCACAGATCGTCCCATCTTCCAATTCTTTGATGGCGAGAATCCGGCGGTCTAAGTTAGGGAAATCTTGTTGTGCGAGTTCCGACATGTGTGCTACTTGCACCCGCCCGATTTTCTCGGATTCCGCTGCACCTTTCGCCTCGATAGGGATCGCGTAAAGTTCTCCCTTGTCGTCCACGCCAACGTAAAAAGAGTCGAGCTCGACTTGGCCGGTGCCTGGGACGCTGGCCCGATAGTGGTTCTGGATATGGAAGCAGGTTAGCCCTGTGAAAATATCGATGACTCTGTTGTATAGGATGGTAGTGAGTAGAGACTGCTCATCGTCCCGAAGGAATTTTTGAACTACCTCCGGAACCGAGTTATAGATTTCAATCGGCTGATACGCCTCAAAGTTCAAATCGAACTGAGGGGCGCTCTGTAGCAATTGGAATTTGTATGACCCCTTGCCTGCCGGCTGGATTATCCAATCTCCAATGGTCGTGATTGGGTCTGGCAGAGGCCTACGGGATCGGAAAGCGTAGACCACGTCCGGGATGTTCCTTATTCTCAGACCCAGATCATCTGCGGCGTCGGCGAACTCATCCTTCTCGAACTCAATCTCCTCATCGCCTTCCTCGTAGTGCTCCGCAAAGACAGCGAGGAGAACTTGCTCGTAGTCTGAGAACTGAGTCAGGCGAATCTCTGACCCGGCTATTTCGACGGTCGCTTCATCCTCAGACATCTGGACTATCCTGGGTACTCCAGGAGGAGCACGTTTTCATCAATCGTCTTTTCGGTTTCCGTAGCAAACCTCTCGCGCCATAGCTCTGTATCGAGAGGCTGGTATCCCGCCTTCTTACCAACTTTCTCCAGAAGGTCCGCCGTTGGGATATTGATGCGGAAATAGGACTGTTGATCTCCGACGACATACGCGAGCTTCGCACCGGGGTTAAGGTGGTCCTTCAAGGACTCGAAATGCAGGTACATACCGCCGAAATAATGCCTAACTATCTCGTGGTACTTTTTCTCGAACCCTGAATCCTTGCCAAGTTCAATCCGCTTTTCTTCAATCCTGTCCGCGAGGGAGGTAATCTCGTCTATGTCCTCGATATGCTTCCCATCATCTACATCAACGTAGCAATTCCGGGAGTTGCTGACGAGCAGTGACCTCTTGATGTCTTGAACATCCGACTGCTCCTCCACGAGCCCGAGCAAGACGGTTTCCAGGCGAGTACTCCGCGTGTAGTCCTTCTCGTTCGGATAAGGCGGTGAAGTGATAATCAGATCGCTGGGTGGGAGACCCTCTAAACAATCCATTGTCCGAGCGTCCCCGGAACGAGTCCAGGCGGACGGCAGATCCCCTTGATTCTGGACTCGGGTTAGATCGTGGATCATTTGGGCCGATACGCCGAAGAAATCCGACAACACTCCAGCATCCTCTTTCGGGCTCTTTCGATATACTTCTGGCCCGAAGCCGAGGTTACCTGCCGTGGAAACGACTGTGTTCGATAGGGCTAGGAAGAAGAACTCCTCTCGTTCGATGACCTCGGTATTCTCCTCTATTGCCAGCCGGAGTGCGAGAACTCGTTTGAGGGGCTTCTCGCTGATGAACCCTTTCGGAATGAGTTTCTTGGCGCTCTCCGAGAGGATAACATCAACGTTGACTGGCTCAGAAGGGGCCGCGCCGGAGGTTAGGGCGCCGAGATCGGGTATGTCTCCTTCAAACGCCTTGTCCTCAAGACGAGTTTGGAAGCCTCCGTCTACAAGCGGGTCGAGATCGTGAGCAAGGAGACGGCCAGCGGCGTCATCTATGATCGAGGCAAGCTGTTCTATGAGGTCGTCCGTATCCAACCCCCATCGAAGCTTGACGCGGGTGGCCAAGCTAGTTATCGGATTTGCGTCAACACCGATGGTCGAAAAGCCGTTCTTCCGGGCTTCGACGGGTGTTGTGGCCGTACCCGAGAATGGATCAAGTACCCTGTCTTCACCGGGTTCAGCTTCCAACCTATCGAGGTAGAGGCGGACAAGGTGGGGCGGATACCCCAATACGAACCGATACCAATCGTGTATCTCCCGGTCCCGGTCTAGGAGCTTGTTCCGCTTTCCGCTATCTGGCCCGGGAATCGGTTCTTGGAGCGCCATCATCCATCCCCTCGCTCAGTCGGAGTGAGTAGAGCAACCAGTTCCCTGCCTAAGAGGATACTCCCTTCACCGTGAAGAAGGACCTCATCGTTGCCGGAGAGACCGGAAGACTCCCCGGTTGGCCCTCCGGAAGCCTAATTGATGGGTACCCTCAACAGCTCCTTCCCTGACCGCTCATCCTGGAGATAGACTTCATGGTCCATTCCGCCAGCCAGAGCACTATCCTGGACGAGCTCTATCTTGACGTAGAACTCCCTATTCTCCAAGTCTCCATCTTCCAACAAGAGCGTGCCATCTCTCCAGCGAAGGGGTGCAGGAGGCTGGTTAGGGCTCGCATAGTAAGGCGTATCAGCGTCCACAGAGACCTCGATATCCTCCGCACCTTCAATTACCTCAAAGAAGACCTGGATGGCGCCAGATCCATTTTCCATCGCTACGATCCCTGACGACTTCCTCCGCCAAGCTACGCCCTCATCGTCTAAGGGGACCCAATCGACCTTTAGATAAAACGGCCTCTGCGTCAGTCCCACCCAGACTAGAGGGAAAACATGAGTGAGAAGGGCTGCTCCGACAATTAGAAACCACTCGGTTGAAAAGGACTGGAAGAATGAGCTGCCGATCCAAGGGAATGTGGACGCATAAGTGAAGAAGCCAAACCATCTCCACTCCCGGGCTCTGTTCCAAAATATTTTGATTCTCTCTGTGGACACCCCAGGACCCCCTAGTCCCAAATCCCTGTCAAAAAGGCAACTTCCAGAGTTTCTATCGCTGGCTCCTCATCCCCCTCATCGACTCCGTATATGGAGATTGAGTCTCGCTCGAAATCGAGGAAGAATCCGCCACCATAACCGAACTTCAAGCTCGCGTGTTCTACGGTCCATTCTCTGGGGTTTTGTGCGTCATGTACTTCCGCAAGATTCCGTACCTGTCCTGTCTCGTCTCGAGCCCGGAGACTCAGAACGCTATCCGCCTGATCAACGAAAGACCACACTTTCCCGCGAGAGGGTACGAAGTCCCTGCTCACACGCAAGCCCGAATCGATAGCCTTATCGAATTCCTTCGCGAGCTCCGTCGGGGATGGGCGATCTGCGCTGATCTCTATCAGAAGGAGGCCAGAGGCCGTCCGGAGTTGGAAGGAACCATCGACGTGCTCCGGTGATCCCCAGGTCGGATCTTTTGAATACTCATACCGTCCCTCCAGCACTAACTGATCAAGAAATGGATAGTCATCAAGGGCCGCTTGATTCAGGCGCCATTCGTCGCGGAGCTCTAGCCGCAGGCTTTCTGTGTTTTGGCTTCTGGGGTGGGTGCCGGAGGCGCCTTCCACTTTTCTCAAGGCTTTCAGCACATCTCACACCCCTAGTTACCGAAATCGAAGTCATAGTCTTCTGCGCTCTCTCCACGCTTCGCAGCGTATTCCTCGACGACTCTGTCGAAGTCCATGTCAAGGTTGGCGCCTTGTTCAGAGGCATTATCCCAGAGGCTAGAGAAGAAGGAGGGATGAGGGTATTTCTCCTCAGGATCTAGAGTTTTCCAGTTCTCGTAGAGGTTGGTAAGTTCGTGGAGGAAAAGATTTGACAGAAAGACCCGAGCGATATTGGACGCTTTCTGCACAGTCTGCTCGGATTTAACGTGGACTTTGCCTTGGCTTCCGATGCTAGCTGTCATCGCGTACGAGCCTACCTCGAAGATTCCCTCCAGCGAGGCTAGGTCCATATTCCGTAGGACCGCGACGAGGATGGGTATAGAACGCCCAACGTCCTCTGACTCCTGGACTTCTGTCGAACTCCCGAGGTAGGGAAGATCGCCCGTCGCTTCCGCGTCAGTCCACTTGAGCAGATCCAGTGATTCAGAAAGGGGGTCTCCGTCGTGATTCTTCTTGTACATCCATAAGAAGAAATCGTTGTCAAAGGTGAAACGCTGAACATCTGCGCTGTCCAAGTCCAGCTCTGAAACTATCTCCTCTGCTGCAGCTTCGGCAACAGATTGTGACCCTTGGACGAAGAAGTAGTCGGGCCAATGCCAATGGATATGGGCTCGGTCCAAGCTTCTGGGGCGTCCCTGTTGGCGGTCCCCCTCGCCTGTCACGAACTCCATTTGGGTACCGTAATCTTCTGCTATATACTCGAAGGATTGCATATCTTCGACGACAGGGGCGAAGCTCTCAGTCTCGAATACCCGCACGTCGACCTCCTCACTCAGATCAAGCTGCCGAAACCCCTTCGATGGATTGGTGGGGGTCCCGTCTCCGAAAGTCGAAAGCTCCTCTCCTATCGTCTGCGGGCCATCGAAGCCGATTTCCTGGACATGTACAATCTCGTTGAACAGCAGATAGCCCGGATATTCGAAACCATCTTCCACAGCCGCTCCCTCAGTCTCCGCGTCCGGGTCTAAAGCAGCCCAGCTAAATTGTAGTTTCCCCTCCGTCGGAGGCGAAACAAGCCGGGACTCCGGTCGCGGAACGCCGTCCATCGCTTCATCTTCGTTCCCGATGAGAGAAGGCGGTATCCTCGGACGGGACGATTACTTATCGAACGGGTGTTGGGCGGCTAGTCGCGGTTTGCGGGCCACCGACCGTAAAGGCTCCCGCATCGCGGACATTCCCATTGGGCCACTCCGTGTTCCATCCACGTATGGCCACATCGCTCGCACTCCACCTCTAACACTGCACTCCCCCCGGCGGAGGCTTGCCCACGACCCGATAGAGAACGGTCTTCTCCACCCGTTCTGCTGGAGAGCCCCGATGCTCCCAGCCGACGCGGGTACCGTCCTTGGTGGTCGGGTACTCATAGATCGGCTCGCCGCATTCGCATGTCTTCGGCTCTCGGCGGACGAGTTCTTCGACCTTGGCGAGCTTGTTGTAGGAGAAGACACCCCACCAGCGGAGGGCGCGGCTGCCGTCCACAAGGGCGGCATGGCTGAGGATGTAGGCGGCCGTGGAATGGACCGAGCCCGGCGAGGGACGCTTTCCCTTGTTGTGGTAGACCCAGCCCGTTCGGTCGTTGAACTCTCGGGCGTTTTCCAGGTAGCCGGTACCGAGGAGGTGAACGTGGGGGCTGAAGGTGACGTAGGTTCGCCAATGGCCGAGGCCGAGTGCGTCGTCGTGGACGCCTTGCCAGAGGCCGCCGTTCTCCTCACCGATTCCATAGCCTTCGTCTCGCAGGCAGGCTTTGAGGTCGTCTGAGAGCCGCCAGAGGTGCGGGATAGCCACGCCCCCATCCATACCGGCCTCGCGGGCGTGCTCGTAGGCATCGCGGACGAGCTGGCCGTAGCCATCCTCGTTTCGATAGGCGTCGGTCTCCTCCGGGGGTGGGGAGAAGATTACGTGCTTGACCGGGCCGAGGTTCTTGCCTTCCTCAGCGTAGGCCTTCTTTCCGTCAACGAGCCGGTGGAGGGCTTTGTCGGCGCGGTCGTTAATCCAGTCCTCGAATCCCTGGGGACAGGTGCGGCCTTCGCAGGTCTGATAGAATAGCCGAAGGTCGTGGTCCTCAGGGTTGTGCTCGGCATGGGAGCAGGCTTCGGCTCCGATGACGTTGCCGCACTCGCTCTCGCCGCATTCGTCGGCTTGGCCGGGAAGGGTGGCGAAGACGGCGGGCGGATGCTGGGCCTCGTCTGTGGAGGGTGGGGCTGCATCGTAGTCCACCGTAGGGGCAGGATACACCGAGCGGGCCGCCCCATAGGGGCGGCCCGTGCGTGCGCTTCCGTCTACTAGACAAGAGTGCGTGGCTGGTTTCCAGGTTTCTCCGCACCCGCCTTCGACGGCCCGTTCCCGAGTCTGCTTGTGGGGGAAGTTGGCGGGTGAGGTTGACGGTTGGCGGGCGAGCCTCGGAGGGTCGCTACGGCGTCTCGGCTCGCCGTCGGGGCCGCTCCCCGCTCCTCCTGCCTCGCGTGCCTTCGCTTCCCCTCGGGGCTGGCGGAGCATCGGCCGGCGCTCATCAAGGCCCCGCCCTCGCTGTCGCTCGGGCGGGACCATGATGGGCCGCCCGACCTGATCGCCGGTCGCCCCTCGGAGGGCGCTGCGGCACGCTCGGCTCGTCGTCGGGGTCGGAGAAGGTGGGGGGTCTGAAATGGAGAAAGAGGGAGACGCGGACGGGTTCGCCGTCCACGTATCAGGGTCCAAGCCGGAAACCGTCAAAACCGGGGGCGGTTTTGGCTCCAGCCCCTCCCGGTATGGAGGATAGTCCCCGACGGGACCACTCGGCCTCTTTCTCCGGTATCTCCAGGCCTCGGGTCTCCGTCGTTTGCAGAGGTCCTCGTTCTGCATCGTCGTCTCGGCCCTCTGCATCCCGACGGGACCACTCGCTCACCTTCTCCTGTGGCCACGTTCGCTCGTGGTCCCGTCGTCTCTCAAGACGTGCCCGGTCTCCGCCACGTCTTGAGATCCCGACGGGCGGCTTCTCGCCCACCATCCAGAGGAAGTGGGACCGAGGGATTTGAACCACAGGTTACGAGCAAGCGGGAAGGGCTTGCGAGCCGTCCGAACCGAGCGAAGCGAGGTTCGTACGAGAATCCCGAGGGGACCACTCGGCCTCTTTCCACGGTATCTGCAGGCCTCGTGCTCCCGTCGTCGGCAGAGGTCCTCGTTCTGCATCGATGCCTCGGATCTCTGCGTCCCGACGGGACCACTTCTCGACGGCTGATCCCCCACGGCGGCGCAGCCGTCGAGAAGCTCGACGGAGCCGAAGCGCCAGCGAGGGTCCGTCCGAGCCTCGAGACCGCCAGCGAGTCCTCGAGCGCTCGCAACAGCCAGCGGTCTCCATACAGGTTCTGGGGGTACCGGGCTTCGTTCTCGTAGTTTTTCTTGGTGGTGTTCACGTTCTCGTGGCCGTCGTGTCCTGCAGGTTCAGGTCGTCGCCGCTGGGTTGGTCGTTCCACGTGACGCCGCCTTCGGTGGGCTCGTCCGTGATCACGTAATGGCACTCTAGGTCCCGGCCCTCGTCGAGGATGTGCGGGTAAGCCCATCTCCCTTTGACATCCTCAAACAGAAAAGTCTCCGGAGTTGTTAGCAGGTCGCCGACGGATCTGGCCTGCAGCCAGGCGAATGCCTGGTCCCGCACCCATTAGAATAATACATACAACAAGCAGTTCTAAAACATCTGACCATGTTCGGGCTCCGCCAGGTGGAGATCGCCTCACTGATCATCGCTCTCGTCGTGGCCCTGCTGTTGGGAGTCTCCGCGTGGATCCTCTATCGGTGGGTGCGTGGCCGCGAGGAAAAACCCTAGCTCTACCGCCGGTGGTCACGTCGGGGTAATCGCTGGTCAGCCCGCGGAGGCTCTAACGTTGTGGAGAGATGGTCTTAACGTCTGGCGTGGATGCCACACGGCGGAAGGCGCTCCCGCTCGCGCAGGATTGCCCGGCGCGATGGTCCATCCACGGGGCGGGACCGCCGTCCGCAGGGACGTGGAGGGCATCGTGGCGCTCAGCGAGACGGTGTTCGCCGACGCCTCGCGGACGGCCTGGCGGGCCTACCACCTGCACGCCCACCCCGATCGGTCCCCGACAGCGAGCTCGTCGGTTCGTCGAAGACGATGATCGCCCCGTGGGAGGCGGGATCTCGTCACGGTTGGGGCTGGAGGCGCTCGTCACCGACGGCTGGATCCCGGGCTACCCGGAGACGTATCACGAGAGGGATCTCGGTCGAGCGCTACGTCGGCGAGGTGGCCAGCGGCGAACGCCGGGGCCATTGCTGTCGATGCAGATGGCCGCCGGGCTCAAGCCGGATGCAGCCTGCTCCGCTTCGCCGTCGACCCTGCCTCGGTCACCACGAGACGATTACTTGAGAGCGCGGAAATGCCACCATTCCTCCGACGACTGGTAAATCAAACCGGACCACGTAACGTCACCGTCCACGTGGACGTCGGCCCATCCAACAGGACGGTCAAGGACGGCGCGAGTCGTGAAGTCTCCGTCCTCGGGAACGGCATCGGCCATGGTGCTCATCAGGACGGCCCCCTGCGAAGAGACCTCGTAGCGCTTCACTGTGCCCCCGGCGTCGTTCAGCGTCTCGATGGTGACACGCGGACCGAGCTCCGTTTCTCGGATTTCCTCGAGCGGGGGGTAACCGGGCACAGACCCCGTATCGAAGGGGACAATCCTCGAGGTCACTTTTCCTTCATTTCGGGCCTCGTTCCCGTGATCATCCTGGGCTTCTGCCTTGGCCTTGTGATCTCCCGGGCTGGGGAGGGTGAACGTCTCGGAAACCTCCAAACAGGGGGAGTTCCCGGTTTCGGACGCCGACCCAACCTCCTTGATTGTCAAAGATAGACGTACAGTCGAACGCTCGTCGCACGCCTCGGCGTGGGCTTGGAAGCCAAGGTGATGGGCATTAGGGAACCAGGTCACGCGGTCTTCGATCTCCACGTCCGGCGGATTAGCGTCCGACGCGAGAGATGGTATGGCCGCGAAGGTCAGCATCAAAATGGAACCTAGCCCGACGATGGCAGTTCTCGGGATGTTCCGTTTCATGGCTGTCGCACTCCTTCAGATATGGCTATGTTGGCTGTCGTGGTCACAACCCGTATCGTACGATGGAGTGCTCCCATCGTCCCCCGGTCGTGGATACGTCTGTTCATTGTCCGGATCATCGC
Organism: Thermoplasmatales archaeon SW_10_69_26; assembly: GCA_003009755.1. Classification (GTDB taxonomy): domain Archaea; phylum Thermoplasmatota; class SW-10-69-26; order SW-10-69-26; family SW-10-69-26; genus SW-10-69-26. Next base: position 112,174 of record PXUB01000001.1, on the reverse strand, counting down.
TCTCGGCAATCATAGTCCCTGGATTTCCCCCTTCGCAGCGATGCCGACGTGTCCACAGGCATCTTTGGACGTGTGGGCTCCCAGCAGAGGTCGTGGCTGTTTGAGGAGCATTTATCTTCGATTGTCTGGGAGAGGTTTTCGGTCCACCCCGAGCCGCCGGGGATGCCTCCGTCCCCACCGTCGCTCCGGGCCTTCGCATGGCCCGGCTGTCCGCAACGGTCACCGACCGTCGCGCATCCGGCGCTTCCGGCGTAAGCCTCGGCCGTCCCTCCCGTACCGCCTGCTCCACCGTCCCCGCCATGAATCGCTTTCTCGGTGGAGTTGTGCACACCGTCGCCGCCGTTTCCACCGAGGCCTCCTTCCCCGGCAACTGCGATGGCATTGCCGCCGTTGCCACCGGTGATGGCAACGCATTCGTAGGGGTCTGGGGGATCTACGAGCACGCATCTAGGGCCACCGTCACCACCCTCGGCGTAGGCGTCGGCGCCGGCTGCGCCGTCGCCGCCGGCATTACCGGGGCCACTGGCGTCCGCCCCGTCTCTTCCATCCTCGTTGTCCGTGCTGGTATCCGTATCGCCCGAGCCATCACAGTAAGGACTACCATTCGTTTCGAGAGCACAAAGGGAGGTCGAGGAGGCTCCGCCGCCGTCGCCAGAGTTGGCTCCCTCCAGCTGTCCAGCTTCGTGGAGGCTCTCGGCGTCGTAGGCCGTCGGGAGACCTAGGAGACCCGGTCGACCGCCGTCTCCGCCGTGACTGACGGAGGGACCATCGACGTGTTCCACGTAGGCCGAGCCTCCGTCGCCCCCATCGCCGACTGAGAGATTCCCGTTGATGTTAGCCTCGGCGAGAATCCCCAATTTCCCTCCGTCGCCACCGGGTCCTGCCGTTCCGTTGATCGTATCCGTGGTACGGTTCTCGCGAGTCACATTGACATCGCCACCGGCGCCGCCTGACCCCGTCGCCACTTGGGCTGTGTCGGTGATGAGGATGACGTGGGGATCCGCGAGATCCAGGAGAACATCTCCGCCGGCTCCTCCAGACCCCGCTTGGACTGAACTGTTGTCGGTGACGTTGGCGGCGTCCGTCCCGTTGGCCCCGAGGTCCGTGTTCACGGCCACGCTCGGTGGCGGGCCCTCCTCTACCCTGACGCAGGGGTCGCTTTCTCCCGGCGGGAACCCGCCACAGTCAACGGCTGCGTCAAGCTGTGCCCCCTCCATGGCGATATGCATGCATCGGTCGGAGATCACCTTGTCCTCGGCCGAGCAGCGTGATACTGGGTCCGGACCGCTTTCTCCGATGGTCTCTGGGCACCGTTCATCGATCTGGTCGACAGCCCCGGTGGCGATCGCCGAGGGGCCGACCCCTGCAAGCAGGATCACAAACGCCAGGCCTACGGTTCCTCGGACGGTCTCTGCTCGATTGTTCCTTTCCATAAGGAGGGAAAAAATTGCGCCTGGACCCTTGACCTTCCTTGTACAGAATACCAGAATCGATTGTAGAGAAACTTCGAGGACATTCAAATCTGGTCGGTAGAGGCCGTATCCTTCCCCACGTCTTTTCCGTCGTCATCGGGTAGCATTGCTCATGGCTGGCGACACGACGCGGGTGATCCTCTCCGCCCTTCTGATGGCGTCGCTCGCGTCCCCGTCACTTCTGGCGGAGGAGACACAGGCCTTCGAGGTTCGCGAGGAGGGCTGCCCGGATGGGGACACCTACTGCTTCAACCCTCCTGGCGAGAAGGTGGGTAAGGGGAACGTGACGGTCCTCCTAGACAACGACCAGGGCTCCGTCGGTCACGACCTCTGCATGGAGATCAACGGTACAATCAACTGCGTGAGCGGGGATGGGGATGCCGTCCCGCCGGGCGAGGAGGCAGCCATGACGGTTCACCTCGAGCAGCCAGGGGAATACGTGTTCTGGTGTGACGAGGGAGACCATCGGGATCGAGGCGAAGAGGGGAGCCTTACTGTCCCCCAGTACAACCGCAGCGAGGGTACGCCCCCATACGAAGAGAACGACAAAGGTTCGATCGGTGACGGTGGCGAGTTCCCAGAGGGGGAGAAAGCATCGCCTGCACCGGGGTCTCTCCTCCTTATCGTCGCCTTCGTTGGGGCGCTTCTTGGGAGAAGCCGGCTCTGACGGCGAGCGGAGGCGATAGACCTCCCCGTCACCCAGCCGTCCAGGTGAACCCGAGCTCGGCGTGACCCCCAGGGATACAGACCGGCTTAGGGATATTGCCGTCGGCCTGAGCGCCGACATCGGCTTGGACGCTACAAGCGCAACGACCCCACCTGGCAGCACAACGACGTGACCAACTACACCGACGCCGGCATGCACGTCGAGCTGACCCAGAACGTGACCGTGCGGCAGACGAACTTCGAGGACACCGGCGGGATTGGGCTCGAGGTCGAGAACACCGACACGACCGTCGACGCGCGGCACAACTGGTGGGGGTGCGCGGACGGGCCCGACGATGTTGACTGCCACGACGTGGTCGACGTCCGCCGGGTCGTCGGTCGCGTGGATCGTGTCGGGCTCGGGCGTGTCGTCGATCGTCGCCAGCCCCCCTTCGTCGTGGCCGCGGCCTTCGGCCAGCGGGTGGCCGGTGACACCGACCTTGCCCTTGCCGGGCTCGTAGGTGCAGCGGAACTCGGGCGCGCCCAACTCGAGCCCGTAGGCGTCCTCGAGCAGCTCGATCGCTTTGACGAGCTTCCGGAGCACCAGCCCCTCGGCGATCTCGACCGAGCGGGCCTCGGCGCCGGCGCGCAGCAGGTGTCGGGTGGTGGCTTCGAGGAAGACGCCGTGGACGTTCTCGTCCCAGCGGCGGGTCCAGTTGTTGAGCTCGGCTTCGTTGGGTAGCCAGAGCTTGGCTTGGTCGTCCTCGATCGGGATCTTGACTTCGATAGTTGTGCACCTCGACCCGCGGCCCACGCTCGGCTGGCGCGTTGTGGACGGCTGGCTCGTTGACGTCCTCATACTGCCCCGGTGGAGGCTCCGTCAACCCCGTTGACGGCGTCCGCGGCGTCTCCCCTGGCCCCAGGCCCTGGGCCTCGCGGAGGGCCTGGAGGCCGGCGTCGGTGAGGCCGTAGATCTTGAACGAGGTGCCCTGTCCGAGCGAGCGGCGGTAGAAGGCGGTCTCGCCCGCGTGCTCGGTGATCAGCCCCTTCTCCTCGAGCTTGCGAACGTGCTTGCTGACCGCCTGCCGGGTGACGTTGACCTCGTCGGCGATCGCGGCCGCGTACTTGCCCTCGTAGAGGCGCTCGATGACCCGCTGCTGGGCGTCGGTCAGCTCGGAAACCGAGCTCACAGGATTCCCTCCCGGGGCGATGTCAACGCCGGGTCGACGTTGGTGTCAACCTCGTCAACGGCAAGGGGCTGATCCAGGAGGCGCGGGCGGGTTGACATGGTGTTCACTGGAGGTTGACGGTGCTCAGCGGGCGGCCGGAAGCGAGAACCTAAAGGACGTAGAGCGCCTACCAGGGCCTGCCGTGGACGAGGCGACCCGATCGGCCGTCGAGGCCTTCAAGCAGAGGGCCCAGGAGCTGTACGGCGACCGCCTGCACCAGGTGCTCCTCTTCGGCTCGCAAGCCCGCGGCGAGGCGACCGACGCCTCGGACGTGGACCTGATGGTCGTCCTCGAGGGCCCGGTCGACCGGTTCGAGGAGATCGACCGGATGGGCGAGCTCACCTGGCAGATCGACATGGAGCACGAGGTGCTCCTGTCCGTCGTCCCCGTAGCCAAGCCGGACTTCGAGCAAGGCAACAGCCCCCTACTTCGCAACGTCCGCCGCGAGGGCGTGCCCGCATGACCGGCGAGGTCGAGGCCCTGCTCGATCGCGCGGGTCGTTACCTGGACAGCGCCGGTTTGCTCTTGGACAACGGGGACCCCGAGTCCTGCGTCTCGCGTGCCTACTACGCGATGTTCTTCGTCGCCGAGGCGGCTCTCCTCGAGGAAGGCGTCGACGCCTCCACCCATCGCGGGGTCATCACCGAGTTCGGCAAGCGGTTCGTGCAGGACGGACCGCTGCCCGGCGAGATGGGCCGGTTGCTGTCGACGACGATGCAGAAGCGTCAGGTCAGCGACTACGAGCCCGAGCCGGGGATCTCGAAGGACGAGGCCCGCGGCGTCCTCGAGGACGCTCGGGGGTTCGTGGACCGCATCGCGGCGATGCTCGAGTGACCCCGCGGAAGGAGGAGTCACCGTGATATCCACCCCTCCAGGTGAGCCGTCAGGTGGGCGGCGAACGCGATCAGCCACCCCGGTTCGACGTCGAGGGCCTCCAGGTGCGGGTCCTCGGCCGCCTCGATCAGCTGGTCGCGCAGCTGGCGAGCCTCGCGGCTGGGGAGTGAAAGAGAAAAAGAAGAGGGAGGCGCCCGCGAGGGCGCTAGCGAGAACCCTGCATTCCGAGCCACGAGCCTCAGAATCTGGCTCGCCCCGATTTCCTCGAGAGGGTCTAAGTCCCGACGGGACCACTCGGCCTCTTTCCACGGTATCTGCAGGCCTCGTGTTCCCGTCGTTGGCAGAGGTCCTCGTTCTGCATCGATGCCTCGGACCTCTGCATCCCGAGGTTCCCAGCGCTCGCCCGGTCCCCCGCCGCGAGCGGCCTAGCCTGCGTCGGCGTCGAGAGCCGTCTCGCCGACGGCCTCGGCTTCGGCTCGGACGTGCGTGGGGCCGAGCTGTTCGTCGACCGTGACCTCGATCGCGAGCTCCGCCTGGAAGGCGACGTCCAGGTCGGGTCCGCGATCGGCGCCGGGCTCGCCCGCGGGGACGCCGCAGTCGACGGCGTCGGGCCCCACCTCGGGGGGCTGGCTCAGCCAGTCGCTCCAGTCGACCTCGTCCACCGCGTCGACGACGAGCTGGTCGCCGGGGCTCGGGTTGAGGATCTCGTCGCTGCCGGACACGGTCACGTTCGGGCCGTCCTCGTGGCCCCACCAGTTGAACCGCGCGTCCGTGGGGTTGTCGGCGTCGGTCGGGGAGAGGTCGTGACCTTCGAGGAACCCACGCCCCCCGTTGTTCGCGAGCGAGTTGTTGTGGACCGTGATGTCGTGACCGCCGATCGCCAACCCGGTGCTCGACTGGTTCTCCACCCGGTTCCTGACGACGGTCACGTTCTCGTCCGCGAGGCTCGTGGTGACGGCGTCGGTGTTGTTCGTGAACACGTTGCCCTCGATCGTCAGGTTCTCGACGTCCGAGACGTCGAGCGCCTCGTCGGGGACGTCGCGGAACGTCGAGCCGCACACGAACAGGGAATCGAAGGTAGCGTCGTTGGATCCCTCGCTGAAGCCGTGGCCGGCTCCGCGGAGGAAGCGGCTGTGGACGAACTCGGTGTCGCCCCGCTCGCCGCCGAGGAACGCGTTGACGTCGACCACGTCCGTCCGGACGAAGGACACGTTGCGGGCGTCGTCCCCGGTGACGGCGGGATCGAACGTGGTGGCCAGCGACTCGGCCGCCGCGGGATCGCCGAGCAGCGTCACATCGTGGAACGTGGCGTTCTCGGAGCGCGTGAGGACGAGCGGGAAGACCGCCACGCTCGTCACGTTCGCCACCTCGACGTCCCGGCTGAAGTGGATGTCGAGGCCCTCGCTCGTGACGACGAACGGCGTCTCCGTCGCGAGACCGAAGGCCGAGCGTCGGATCGTCAGGTGCTCGACGTCGGTCGCGTGCAGGCCGCGCCCGGCCCCCAGCACGCGCACGTCCTCGACGGTGACGTTGTCGGCTCCCCGGAGGTCCAGCCCCGTCAGGTCGCACGTGGCTCCGGAGTCGGTCGGGCAGCCCTGTCCGCGGACGAGGATCGTGTCGATGCGAACGTGCGCGTCCGTGTCGAAGATGCGGATCGCGAACGTCGTCGACGGCGCGATCACCCAGTCGCTGATCACGTAGGGATCCTCGGCGGTCCCGCTGCCGGAGCGGACCCCGTTGACGGCGGTGGGGAGCTCGAACTCGGCGTCCCCCTGGATCGGCCCGTGGGGTTGGGGTGGGACGTCCGCGGACGCGTCGACCCCTTGCTCGGCAGCGCCGCCGGGGAGGGCGAGGGCGGGGACCGCGGCCAGGGCCAAGGCCACGGCCAGCGCGGCTTCGACGTCCATGCTCGGCCTCCCGGTTCGGCTGGGCCTCCTTGGTCTTTAGGCTTCGAGGGCTGGTCGCCCCGCGAGTGCTCAAAGGCACCCGAGGCAGTCGATCTCGGCCTGCTGGCGGTCGCCGCCGTCGTTGTGGAGGGGTGACGAAGGCCGTGAATCCGTCCGCGTCGCTGGGCGGTGAGTGCTGTGAGCGGGATCGTCGCCTCGATCGAGAGCCCGCTGTTCATCGCGCTGCGGACGATGGACACCGAGCCCGACAGGTCCGAGAAGCTGCTCGAGGACACCGAACAGCACCACCGGAACCACCGGGTGAACTTCCTGCGCCACGGCGACCGGGGAACCCGCCCGACCGACCGCGCCTTCGCGACCGTCCTCCGAACCCTCGAGAACGGGACCGCCGACGACCTCGGAGGCGCGATCGAGGACGCGGTGACGGAGATGCATAAGAGCGCGAAGATCGGATACGGGCTCCGGTTCACCGTGCGCGACACCGAGTGGGATGGCGCAGGCACCGAGGAGGTGCCCGTCGGGTTGACCAACATGGGCCTCGAAGGCATCGATCGCTACCGTGTCGTCCTCCGCTTCAACGCCACCAAGGTAAACGTGACCGACGTCGAGACGGTGTGGGCCGAGGCCAACGCGAGCGTCGAACGGGACGAGGGGGAGATCACGCTCGCGTCGAACGGAACGAAGGCCTTCGGCGGGACGCACCTGGCGACGCTATCGGTGCAGCCCCGGGCGGACACCGCAGACGCGGCCATCCGGGTGAGCGAACACGCCTTCGGCACACCGGAGGGTCGGGAAGCGATCGTCGCCCAGGTCGAGGACGCCGAGCTGTCGCTGGGGGGAACCAGCCCGAGCTCGGGCGGGGACGGCCACGATCACGACCACGGGGCCGAGGGGGACCACCACGGCGGCGGCGTCGAGGAGGCCGACGACGGGAACGGGGATGCAGGAGGCCTAGCGAGCGTTCCCATCACGTCTGTCGCGCCGATCGCGCTCCCGGTCGCAGCGTGGATCGCGGGACGAGGCCGTGGAGACCGACGCTAGGGCGAGGGCTCGCGCTCACCCTTCCACCCCCATCTCGACCCACATCGACGGCAGCTCCTCGATGCGTCGCCAGCCGCCGGCCCGGTCGACGTCCTCCTCTTCCACGGTGATCTGCTGGAAGTAGTCCTCGAGGATCTCGCGTTCCGTGGCCAGCGGCGGCGTGCAGTGGTCTTCCTCCACCCAGACCGCCTCGCCGGTCTCCGGGTCCAGGCGGGCCTGCTCGAGGGACTTGGTCATCGCGGGGCCGAACGGGCGGATCGCTTCGATCTCCTTCTGGTCGAGCCGGCGTTTGAGCTCGGCCAGCTCCTCCGGCTTGGGCTCGGCGCGGACGAAGCGGTAGGGCATGCTCGTGCGTGCCCGGCGTCCCGGCAAGAACCTGGCGTTGGGCACCGTCGCGCCCGCCGGGGCCGACCCCTTTAAGCGGGCTCCGCCGTCGGTGGGACGATGCTCGGTTCTCGTGAGGTGGTCCGTTGGCCTGGGCGCGGTTGATCGTCGCCGGCCTGTTCGAGGTCGGCTGGGCGGTCGGTCTGAAGTACTCGGAGGGGTTCTCGCGGCTGGTCTCGTCGATCGCGACCCTGGCCGCGCTCGCGGTGAGCATGGTCCTGCTCGCGCAAGCGGTCGAACGCATCCCGCTCGGCACCGCCTACGCGGTGTGGACCGGGATCGGCGCCGTCGGGACCGCGCTCGTCGGCATCGTGCTCTTCGACGAGCCGCCCGGCTTGGCCCGGTTGGGCTTCATCGCGACGATCCTCGTGGGGATCGTGGGCCTGCATCTGACGGGCAGCTGACGGATTCGGTCTCGGGCGGTGCCGTTGCGTCGTGGGTTAGCCGTCCGCGCGCACGGTCACGTTCCAGACGCGGGGCTGCGTCCGGTCGTCGTCGGTCGTGCAGACGGCGGTCACGAGCTGGTCGGCGGTCTCCTCGAAGCTGACGGTGAACGCGCTCTCGTTGGCGGAAGTCGTGAGATCCTGCTTGTCCTCCGCGACGCGCTCGTCGCGGATCGCGTGCTCCCACTCGACGACCACGTTCTTGGTGGGCCCGGGGGAATCGCACGTCGCCACGAAGGTCACGGTCTCGCCCTCGTCGAGGCGGAGATCGGTGTCCTCCGGCGCGATAGGCTCGATGGTCAACCGCTCGTCGGCCGTCGAGCTGGCCGGGCTGCTGGCGCATCCGGCGAGCAGGAAGAGGAGGCTCGCGGCGAGGCCGAGGGCCGTTCGGCCGTCCATCGACCCACCATCGGCTGCTCGCGGATAAGGTGTTCGGTTCGGCGAGGCGGCGCGTGGCCGCGAGAAGCGCCGAGGGGGCGATTTGAACGCCCGTGGGTGGAAGCCCACAGCATTTCCAATGCTGCGCCCTACCAGGCTAGGCGACCTCGGCGACGGGACAGCCGAGTATTTGGAAGGGCCTAATGAAGGTTCCCAACGGCGGCCGGGGAGGCGCGCGAGCCGTTGGCGATCGGGTCAGGGCTCGACGCCGAGGTCGATGTCCTCGTCGGTCTCCTCGACCTTCAGGGACTCGCCCTCGATGTCGGCCCGGCTGATCGTGGCATCGTCGAGCACCTCGCCGCGCACGTAGATGGGAGCGTGGGCGCGCACGGCCAAGGCCAGCCCGTCGCTGGGGCGAGCGTCGAACTTGTGCAGGTCCTGCTCGCCGTCCGTCTCCACCTCGATGAACAGGGAGGCGAAGAAGGTCGACTGGGTCAGCTCCTCGACGACGATCTTCTCGACGACCCCGCCCAGCTCCTGGAGGACGTGGTTCATCAGGTCGTGGGTCATCGGTCGGGGCGGGACCTGGCCCTTCAGCGCCGTCTGGATGTTGAACGCCTGGCTGTGGTCGATGAAGATCGGGAGCACCCGGTTCGGTTGCGTCTCGGGCGTCAGGAGGACGACCGGGCCCTGGGTGCTCATGACCACGTTCTCGATCTCGCAGCGCACGGGGTCGTCTCCCATCTTACCCACACCCACAGGTACACCTTGGAGCCCTTAAGGATTCGGACGAAGCACCCATCGCCGGTGCGGCGGCCAGAGCCCGACGTTCTCGGCGTCTTGGCGGTTGTCGTCTCACGGTTCCTCACCCCGTGTGGTCGGATCCAGGCGATAGGACTCGATCGCGTTCATCGCGGCGCCTGCGGCGATCACCGCGCCCCCGATCGCGGCGAGGGCCACGAACCAGGCTGGGCCGCCGGTGACGAGCACGGTTCCGGTCAACCACAGCCCGGCGACGAGCACGACGCTCTCCGGGCCCACGACCTCCTCGGCCAGGTCGTGGCGCTCGGCCCACTCGTCGAAGATCTCCAACACGATCACCGTGGCCGCCACGACGACCGTCGTCCAGAACGTCCAGGCGGGCAGCGTGACGAGCGCTGCGCTGGCCAACAGGACGACGGAGATCGCCATGTTCAACCACGAGAGGCTCTCCATGCGGAACAGGGCCCAGCCGGAGGTATGCTCGGGCACGAGGACCACCGCGCCGGGCTTGCCCCGTGCTGCATGAAGAACCCAACCTTGGACAGACATGCGTGCCCGGCCGGTCGATCAGGCGCGCACGATGCTCCCGAGGAAGGCGAGCAGGCCGACGAGGCCGCCGACGATCGCGCCGGCGACGCCCGCGAGCCCGACGAGGATGTCGTCGAGGCTCCAGGGGCTCTCCATGACGTCCGGGAACAGGGAGAACGAGATGACGACGAACACGAGCGCGGCCAGCAGGCCGAACACGGCCAGGCCGAACCCGATCCGTCGGGACTTGCCCGCGCCGAAGTAGGCGGTGAACAGGCCGGAGCCCAGCGTGAACAAGGCGAAGCTGGCCAGCGTGATGCTCCCGAACACGGGCAACGTCAACGCGATCCCTCCTAGAAGCGGGTCCCTGTGAGGGTCTTCGTGTCCTCCACGCCGTCGACCGAACGGATCTCGGACGTGATCACCTGGCCGAGGGTATCGTAGTCGGACGCCTCGACCTTGCCGATCAGGTCGTACTCGCCGAACAGCGGGTGAAGCTCGATGATCTCTGGAACGTCCAGCAGGACGTTGTAGACATCGTGCTCCTCACCCGTGTTCGCGTGGATCAGGACGAAACCCACCGCCACCGGGACACCGCCCCAGCGATAACAGGGCCCTGGGTTAACCCTTTCGCAAGCGGCGGGTTGGTATGAACCGCCGACTCACGGGGGCTGGCGGCATCAATCGCCGTCCACGGCCTCACCCACGAGATCGGTGACGTGGTCGACGCCCAGATCGTCCATCGTCGCCAGCATCTCCTCGTGCACCAGGCCCGGGAACCGCGGGCCGCGGAACACGAACCCGGTGTAGGCCTGGACGAGCGTCGCGCCGTGACGGATCTTGTCGAGGGCGTCCTCGCCGGTCTCGACGCCGCCGACCCCGACGATCGGGACCTCCTCGCCGACGGCCTCGTACACCTGCTCGACGACCTGCGTCGCGCGCCCGCTCAGCGGCGATCCGGAGAGGCCGCCCTGGTCGGGGTCGCCCAGGCCCTCGGGCTTCTCCGAGGTGGTGTTCACGGCCACGATCCCGCTGGCGCCGGCATCCACCGCGACCTCGGCCGCCTGTCGGGTCTCGGCGCCGCCGGCGTCGGGGTGGATCTTCAACAGCACGGGCCGCGGATGCCCGGCCTCGTCCAGAGCGTCCAGCACGCGCGCGACGAGCTCGGCCACCTGCTCGGGCTCCTGCAACGAGCGCAGGCCCGGCGTGTTCGGGCTCGAGACGTTCACCGTCAGGTAGGCGGCGTAGCGAGCCAGCCGCGCGGCGGCATCCTCGTAGTCGGCCAGCGCCGCCTCGCCCGTCGAGTCCTTGTTGGGCCCGACGTTGACGCCCACGACCCCCTCCGGCGGGTGCTCCTCCAGCCGATCGGCCACCGTCTGCTGGCCGTCGTTCGGGAAGCCCAGCCAGTTGACGAGGGCCCGATGGTCTGGGAACCGCTGGACGCGGGGGCGCGGGTTGCCATCCTGGGGCTCGGGGGTGACCGTGCCGACCTCGACGTGACCGAAGCCGTGAGCCAGCAGCGCATTGTGGGCCTCGGCGTCCTTGTCGAACCCGGCCGCCAACCCGAGAGGGGCCGGGAACTGGATCCCCATCGCGGAGACGCTCAGCCGCGGGTTCGGGTCCGGCCGGCGCCGGGCGATCGAGCCCCGCAGCCACCCCGACCGCTGCACCATCGACAGGTAGGACAAGGCCCACCCGTGAGTGCGCTCGGGGTCCACGCGGAACAACAGCGGTTTCAGCGCCCCGTACACGCGGGCCGCCAACGCGGGTCCCCTACTCGTAGTCTCGCATCTCGCAACGACGTGGCGAGGCCGGCGGGTTCGACGAGCTCAGCGGACCGCTCGCGACGGCGCGCCGCGATCGTCCGCCGGGCAACGTCACCGTGCAGGGCTGGTGCTCGTCGTCGGCGGCGAGCCTCTCGGCCGGGCTCGCCGGCGCCGAGCCTCTGCGCGTCGACGGCTTGGAGGGCACGGTGAACGCCACCGGCGGCGATCACCGGGCCGACGCCAGCGCGGGCTCCCTGCCCGCTGCGGGACCAACGACCACCTGGACGTCGTCCACGACCCCCAGGGGCCGCCTCTGCGTGGCCGGCGTCCAGCAGGACAGCGAAGGCATCCTCGGCGTGCAGACCGCCGGACCGCAACCGCTGGTCGAACCCCAGCGATCCCGCTCCGCGCCTCGGGGAGGACGTCCGTCACGAGAAGCCTTAAGCCACGCGCGGGTTCTCGACGCCTCGATGGTCTCGCGGGCCCTGGCCACCCAGTGGTTCGGCGTCTTCCTCTACGAGGACGACGACCTCGTCGACCGGGAGCTTTTCCCGGCGCGAGCCGAGGCCATCGCCCGACGGCTCGAAGCGGTCGCAACCGGTCAGCTGCTCGACGAAGAGCGCCAGATGCTCGACGGCGTCGAGGACGTGCGGGTCGCCGACGAGCGCCTGCTGACCCACGCCGCCACGATGGAGGGCCCGGTCCCGCGGGCCCGCCAACGACCCGCCGACCACGACCTCGATCCCGCCCTCCGCCAGGAGGCCGCGATCGACCGCGCCGAGGCCGCGATCGAGGCCCAGCTGTCCGCGGAGGGCCGCCACCTCGTGCAAGCGGTGGCTTACCTCGACGAGACCCACGAGATCGAGAACCGCATGATCGAGCGGTTGACCTCGTGGTTCCGGCTGCACGCGCCCGCCCTCGTCGACGAGGTCGACGACGGCGTCGAGCTGGCGCGCCTGGTCGCCCGCCACGACGACCGCGAGGCGATCGCCCGCGCCCTCGACGTCGATCCCGGCATGGGCTCGGCCCTGGACCCGAACGAGATGCGCGCCCTGGAGGGCCTGGCCGCCAGCATCGTGCAACAGGCCCAGGCCCGCGAACCGCTGGAACGGTTCGTCACCGAGCTCGCCCGCGAGATGGCGCCGAACATCGCCCAGCTCACGACGCCGGCGATCGCCGCCCGCCTGATCCAGCACGCCGGCGGCCTCGAGGAGTTGGCCAAGCAACCGGCGAGCACGATCCAGATGCTCGGTGCCGAGCGCGCCGTGTTCCAGCACCTCACCGAGGACGCCCCCCCGCCCAAGCACGGCGTCATCTTCCGGCACCCGATGATCCACGAGGCCCACCCCGACGACCGCGGATCGATCGCGCGGGCGATGGCGGCCAAGGTCGCGATCGCGGCCCGAGCCGACGCGTTGACCGGCAACGACATCGCCGGCGAGCTCGAGGCCGACCTGCAAGCCCGCGTCGACGAGATCCAGCGCGTCGGGCGCCGACGAGCGATGCGGGGGTCGGACCGGTGAGCCGGGCCACGGTCGGCAAGCTGGCCGCCTACGAGGACGCCGGCGGCGAGGGCTTCACCCCCGAGGGCGAGGCCGTCGTCTACCTCGGCGCGGCCGGCGGCGAACGCGCCGCCGCGATCGCTCGCCAAGCCACCTCCGTGCTCGCCGTGGAGAAGAGCCCGGTCGCCGGCCTGCGCCTCGTCGAGCGCGCGAAAGCCCAGGCCGACCTCGTCCCCGTCGTCGGTGACGCCCGCCAGCCCGAGGCCTACGGCCCCCTGGTGCCCGAGCTCGGGCTGTTGGTCCAGGACGTCGCCCAGCCGGACCAGGTCGAGATCTTCCTCGACAACGCCGACCGCTTCCAACCGGAGCGCGGCTACCTGGCCGTCAAGGCTCGCTCGATCGCCGTCGACCGACCGCCCGAGCAGGTGTTCGATCGGGCCCGCGAGCGCGTCGCCGAGGAGGCCGCCGTGCGGGAGATCGTCAGCCTGGATCCCCACCACGAGGACCACGTGATGATCGTCGCCGACTTCGACGGGGCCTCACCGTGAGCACCGAGGTCACCGAGTTCCCCAGCGTCCTGCGCGGGCGGACCGGTGTCGTGCTGCGGCTGGCGTTGCCCCTGGCCGCCGTCGTCGGCCTGATCGCCTCCGTCCTCGTCGTCTTCCCCTACCGCGGGGCCGAGTTCTACGGCCTGGTGGTCACCTACATGGTGCCACCCGCCGGCAAGGAGACCGTCATCCCCGCCGCCGTCGCGGCCGGGTTCTCGCCGTTCCTCGTCGCGACCTACATCGCCGGCATCGACATGACGGTCGGCTGGCTGATGGCGTGGAACTGGGACTTCATCACCGGCATCCCGCTCGTCGGCGAGCTCGTCGAGCGGCTCATGGAGAGAGGGCAAGCCTGGATGGAGGAGCAGCCGATCGTCGACCGCTCGGCGTTCCTGGGCCTGATCCTGTTCGTCTTCTTCCCGATGCAGGGCTCGGGCGCCGTCGCCGGCATCACGCTGGGCCGTCTCGTCGGGATGCCCGCCCAGCGCGCGTGGCTGGCGATCATGCTCGGCGCGCTCACGGCCTCGTTCGCCTGGGCCTACGCCGCCGGCGCGATCCGCGCCGCCGTGTTCGTCTTCGGCCTCGATGTCGTTCTTCGGGCTTCCCTGGTTCTTATAGCTTCAGCCGTGTTCGCCGTCCTGTTGACGCGGAGGATCCACAGATGAGCTCCACCGAGCGAGCGCTCGTGACCGGGGGCGCCGGTTTCATCGGCAGCCACCTCGTCGACGAGCTGTTGGACCGGGGCACGGAGGTCGTCGTCTACGACAACTTCTCCAGCGGCCGCCGCGACTTCCTGCCGAAGGGCGAGATCGATCTCGTCGAGGCCGACCTCCGCGAGGCCGACCGCGTCCGGGCCGCCAGTGAGGGCTGCGACCTGGTCGTCCACTGCGCCGCCGATCCCGACGTCCGCGTCGGTCACAAGCACGCCCAACGCCACTTCGAGGAGAACGTGGCGACGACGCAGAACGTCGTCGAGGCCTGCCGCACCACCGACGCCGTGGACGAGCTGTTGTTCATGAGCACCTCGACGGTGTACGGCGAGGTCGAGCAGTTCCCGACACCCGAGGACTACGGCCCGATGAAGCCGATCAGCACGTACGGCGCCTCCAAGCTCGCCGGTGAGGCGATCGTCAGCGGGCACGCCCACACCTTCGACTTCGACGCGATCGTCTACCGGTTCGCCAACATCCTCGGCCCCCGCCTCACGCACGGCGTCGTCTACGACTTCGTGCACAAGCTCGAGGACGACCCGACGACGCTCGAGATCCTCGGCGACGGCAGCCAGGAGAAATCCTACTGCCACATCGACGACATGGTCGACGCCGTGTTCGCCCTCCAGGCGTGGGAGGGCCGAGAGCGGGCCGAGATCGTCAACGTCGGGACCGAGTCCTGGACCAGCGTCACCGACATCGCCGACCTCGTGTGCGAGGCGATGGGCCTCGAGGACGTCGACTACGAGTACACCGGCGGCGTCGAGGGCGGCGGCGGATGGAAGGGCGACGTCAAGAAGATGCGGTTGGCCATCCCCACGCTCGAGAAGCTCGGCTGGGAGCCCGAGCTCACCAGCGACGAGGCCGTGCGCACCACGGCCGAGTGGATGGCCGAGGAAGTGATCTGAGCCCTCACTCCGAACCCGCGCGCTGGCGCAGTCGTTCCAGCGACTCGTAGGGCACGCCCAGGTCGCCGCGGCCCTCGCCGAGCGCGATGTCGGGCTTGTTGTCGCCGTGGAAGTCCGAGCCGCCGGTCTTGACGAGCCCGTGCTTGGCGGCCTGCTGGCCGAAGAACTGCTCGTGGTTGCGGTCGTGGTCGCTGTGCCAGACCTCGATCCCGTCGACCCCCGCCTCGAACAGGACCTCGAGGATGCGCCCGAACGCGGCCGGGTGGATGTGCGAGGGATGCGCCAGCACGGCCACGCCATGCGCCGAGTGGATCGCGCCGATCGCCTCGGGCGGATCCAGCCGCTCCTTGGGTACACAGCCGGGCTGCTCCTCGCCGATCAGCTCGGCGAAGGCCTCGTCCACGTCGTCGACGTGGCCCGCATCGACGAGGGCTTGCGCGATGTGCGGGCGACCGATCGCGGCCTCGCCGGCGTGCTCCTCGACGGCCTCGATCTCGATCGGCGCGCCCACCTCCGCCAACCGCTCGATCATCTCGGGCGCCCGCTCGCGCCGGAACCGACGAGCCTTCTCCATGACCTCCTGCAAGGTCTCGTCGTCCGGGTCGACGAAGTAGCCGAGGATGTCGACGTCCTGACGACCGACGCGGGCCGACAGCTCGACGCCCGGCACCGTCTCGACGTCGCGATCCTCGCCCGCCTGCTCGAAGGCCTCCAAGCCGCTGGTCGTGTCGTGGTCGGTGAGCGCGACGGCGGCCAGGTCCGTCTCGGCGGCGCGTTCGACGATCTCGGTCGGCGTGAGCGTGCCATCCGAGTGCACGGAGTGCGTCTGCAGGTCGATCGGGCGCTCGGACACGGGCCCTGCACCGGGCTCGACCGGAAAACGCTGACGGGGACGGGCTAACCTTTTCCGGGCAAGCCAGGCTGGCCGGCGCGTTGCTGCGGCGCCTGAACAAGGTCGTCATGTACAACACGCCGGCGATGCTCGGCTACGGCATCTCGGCGCTCGTCATCGGGGCAGCCACCGCCGTCGTGTGGCCGCTGGCCAGCTGGTGGTGGGGCTGGGTCACCGGTCTGCACCCGATCGCCCGAGGCGCGGCCGTCGGCGGTCTCGGCTTCCTCACCTTCATCGCGTGGGGCCTTGTCCTGTTGACGACGATCGCGCTCGTCCGCAACGTCTTCCGGATCTCGGTCCCCGAGGGCGAGAGGGACCTGCGCTCGTGGGCCGTCACGAAGTTCTTCATCTACAACCTGCTCGTGATGATCGCCCGCTACCTGTTCTTGCCCTTCACCCGCACCACGCGGTTCAACATCCTGTTCTATCGAGCGATGGGGGCCGAGGTCGGCAAGGGCGTCGTCATCAACACGCCCCAGGTGTACGACCTCAATCTGCTCACCATCGGTGACGGCGTCGTGATCGGCGGCAGCGCCGTCGTCATGGCCCACGCCGGTCAAGGCAACGACCTCTACATCGACGAGGTCGTGATCGAGGACGGCGCTGCGATCGGCGAGGGCGCCATCGTGTTCCCCGGCGCCCACATCGGCGAGGGCGCCGTCGTCGGGGCCGGCAGCGTCGTCCCGAAAGACGGCCACGTGCCCGCCGGCGCCAAGGTGCAAGGCGTCCCCGTCGAGGTCGACGAGGAATAGCGGGCCGACTGCCCGGCGAACGAGCCCGACTCAGATCCCTATCGTCAACCGGCATTCGGCGCTGGGGCAGGGGTCTGGCTCGGTGAGGACGGTGACAGGCTCGGCAAGACCCAGTGCTGGCAATCGGGCACCGATCAGGTAGGAGCGGTCGGCAGCAACGACCGAGACGGACCGATCGACGTGGAACCGCCATTCCCCCGACGGCTGCGAAGCCAACGCGATCCCGCCTTCCCCTTCATCGATCTGGATCCGTGAACCGTCGGGTGTCTCGACCCAACCCCCCGAGCCGTAGGTGGAGAAGCGACCGAAGAAGCCCTCCGGGAGAGCTCGCTCGGTGGAACGGTCGTCGGCTACGTTCACGCCAGGGCCGCGGACCCGGGTGCTGTTGGAGGCTCCGTCCCAGCGGACGACCTCGTCGGTCGCGAACGACCGGGTTTCGGCGGTCCGGTTGGTGCCGAAGGAGAGGATCGAGTCGGTGTCGGCGTGGAGAGCGAAGACCCCTCCCCGCACGAGAGCGCGATCCACATCCCCGCTGAATATGACCCCGATGCAGTGGCCGAAGCGGTCCAGATCAACCTCGAGAGGGAGCTCTATGCTCCCTGCGAGGGGACCGTCCACGAACACCGCCTCGTCTGTGCCAGACGAACCGATGAACCCGATGAGCATGAGGGTGCCTGTTTGTCCGTCGACAGTGGCGTTCACGGAGAACTGGTAGCCGGCGCTCTCGGGGCCGACGCCTGGGCCTTGCCGAGCGCACGCGAACGCCTGCAGGTTCATCGAGGCCGGTCGATCCACCGAGGCTTCCACGACGCTACCGCCGGGAAGCTCCTCCCCGACCGCGAAGGCCTCCTGCGGTTCCAAGCGGACCGAGAACGCGTACTCGCTCGGAGGGCTGAGGCTGTACCGGCTCTGACGGATCTCGACCTGCCAGACGCCCGCCTCGTGGACGGTGATCGTCCGGGTGCTGTCGAACCTGGAGAGCTCAACCCTCTCAGTTCCGCTGGGATCGTAGAGAGACAATCGTTGACTGCTCGCCAAGTTCGAGGCTTGGATCGTCAGCCCCTCCCCTCGTTCGGCGTGGAACTCGTACCAATCGTACTCGTCCATCGGTGGGCTCGTCTCCCCCTCGTAGACGCCAGGCTGGATGCGGGTCGCGGCCTCAGGTCGATCGCCTGCATCGCCTCCAGATCCGGCATCGTCGTCCGTCGGGTTCACCGCGATCGCGGTGGGGATGATCGAACCCAGGGTGAGGCTGAATACGGCCAGGAACACGACAGTTCGCGGCGATGACATGATCCGTCTTCCAGTGATGTGGGCTATCTTTGGAGGGTCTAAGTGGGGGGCCCGCCCCCTCTTACGTCAGTCTGTTTCGCCGGTCAATCCCGATACCGGTCTACGCGAACCTCCGATTCTACGGTGCCTGTGGATGGAAGGAGATCCATTTCGCATCCTGGCATGCTGGTCGAGCACGTCAGTGCGTCTGCCAGGCCGGCGGGAAGAGCGGCCACGATCAGCGCCAAACCCAGTAGGGTCCCGAAAGTAACTCTCCGATCCACCGTTCGTTTTCCCATTCGAATCTAGAACATACAGAGGTAAAAGCGTCCCTTCGAGAAGATTCACATCCGCGTTGTGGATGATTGACGGGCGAAGCGCTGAGCTTCCCTATGGCCCCCCTCCCCACCCGTTGGCTTTTCACGCACGTCCGCGTTCGTGAGGTGTGCAGCTCGGTTTGCCGTGGTGGATCGGTGCCGGCCAGCCCCGCCAGGGGCTCGAGCTGGCGGCCGAGACGGGCTACGACTTCGTCGAACTCTCCCTCGATGCACCCTGGCCGGACGGGCTCGACCCGACGGACCTGGCCGACACCTGCGACGAGCTGGGTGTCGGGCTGGGCATCCACGCCCCCTGGCGGACCCAGGCCTTGGCTCATCCCCGCGAGCCGCTGGCGCGGGCCGCTCGCGAGATCGCCCAGGATTGCCTGGCGATCGCCCGCACCGCCGAGGCCAGCTACATCGTGTTCCACGTCGAGGCCCCCGACTTCCGCGGCTACCCGCGCCGCGAGGTGCTCGAGGAGGGCCTGCAGACCGCCCACGCCAGCTTGCAAGCGCTGGCGCGCAGCGCCGGCGACGAGGTCGACGTCATCGTCGAGAACACCGGCTCCCCGATGGGCACCCCCCAAGAGGTCGCCGCGTTCCTCGACCCGCTCACCGAGGTCGGCTTCTGCCTGGACCCCGGCCACGCGGCCATCCAGGCCCACCGCGACGGCAACCGCTGGGACCTGGACACCTGGGGCCACGCGCTGGGCGATCCCTGGCAGCTCACCCACGTCATGGACCTCGTCGAGACCGAGGCCGGCATCCGCGATCACCTGATGCCGGGCGCCGGCGAGGCCGACCTCGACGCGATCCTGGAAGCCACGCGCGAGGCCGACGTCGATCGCGTCCTCGTCGAGGCCTTCTACGCCGACCAGGACCGCACCGAGCCGCGCAAGGGCGACTGGCGCGAGGCCCGCAAGCTGTTGACCGACGGCTGACCTGCCGCGCCCGGAAGCCTTTACCTGGCGGGACGCGGTTGGCCGGCCGATGGTCGAGGATGCGGCCTCGCGGCCGACGGTCGACGACAGCCAGGCTCAGCCGACGAGCACACCAGACGCCGGCCCACGGACGGCTCCGCCGCCGACCCCGATGGTCCCCACCCGGGGCCGCTCGGGATCGGCGACCGGCTCGTCCGGCGGAAGCGTGGTGGACGAGCTCGTCGACCGCTTCGACCCCGGGCAAGCCCCCGACGCCGACGAGAGCCCCGCCACGGCCGAGAACGCCGAGGAGGTCGACGAGGCCGACGATGGCTTGCTGGCTCGGCTCCGGCGCCGCATCGGGCTCGGCGACGACGATGCCGACGAGACCGAGAACCCCCAACCGGAGAGCCTCGACGAGACCGAGGGGGCCGACGAGGTGGCGACCGACGAGCTCGAGCCGGCGATCGACGCGGACGAGCCGGCCGAGCCCGCGCCGCAGCCGGCGCCCGTGTCCGCCGAGACCGGCCGACCCGCCGAGACCAGGGACCGCCCGCCGCGAGGGACCGACGCGGGTCGCCGCGTGCCCGCTCGCCCTGCGCCCTCGACGGAGACCGACGACGACCCTCGCCACCGCGTGCGCCCCACCGTGAGGGCGCCCGGCCCGGCGCCGCCGACCGGCGGGGACCTCGTGCCCGGCCATCCGGACCTGGATGGCCAACCCGAGCGCTCGGCCGGCTTCGACGACGTCGACGTGCCCGACCCGGAGATCCTGCACGAGCAGGTGGACGCCGTGCTCGACCGCCACGAGACCGGCCCCCGGAGGGATCGCCCGTGAGCGGGGACCGGCAACGCGCCACCGCGTTCCTCGAAGCCACCGCCTCCGAGGAAGATCACGACGGGCTTGGCCTCTCGATCGAGCAATCGGCCACCTGGAGCCTCGAGAGCGCCGAACAGGGCGCCGCGTTCGCCCAAGCCAAGCGCCCCGAGGAGTTCTACGCGCGATGGGGTAACCCGACCGTGGCCCGCTTCGAGGAGGCCCTGGCCGACGTCGAGAGCGGCGAAGCCGCGCTGGCCGCCAGCTCCGGCATGGGCGCCATCGCGACCGCCTTGATCGACCAGGCGCGCGAGGGCGAGCGCATCGTGGCGCAGAACAGCCTCTACAGCGCCACGCAAGAGATGATGGCCCGCCTGCTGCCGGACTACGGGGTCGAGACGACGTTCCTGCCCGGCACCGACGTCGACCGGTTCGCCGACGAGATCACCGAGGACACCTCCCTCGTCTACCTCGAGACCCCCTCCAACCCCTTGCTGCAGGTCGCCGACGTCGAGGCGATCAGCGACATCGCGCACGAGAGGGACGTGCCGGTGTTCGTCGACAACACGTTCGCCAGCCCCGTCAACCAGCGCCCGCTCGAGCTGGGCGCCGACGTCGTCCTCCACTCCGGCACGAAGTTCCTCGCCGGCCACAGCGACGTGACCGCCGGCGCCATCGTCGCCGATCGGGACACGATCGAGTCGATGTGGACGACGTACAAGATGCTGGGCCCATCGCTGGCGCCCAACGACGCCTTCCTCGCCCACCGCGGCATGAAGACCCTCGAGCTGCGCGTGCAACGCCAGAACGAGACCGCACGCCAGCTGGCCGCCTTCCTCGACGACCATCCGCTCGTCACCGAGGTCTACCACCCCAGCCTCGAGACCCACCCCGGCCACGACGTGGCCGCCCGCCAGATGGACGGCTTCGGCGCGATCGTGTCCTTCGAGGTCGACGGCGGCGTCGAGGCCGGCCGCCGCGCCCTCGAATCGACCGAGGTCGCCACCCTGGGCGTGTCCCTGGGCGGCGTCGAGACCCTCATCCAGCACCCGGCCAGCATGACGCACGCGCCGCTCTCCGACGAGGAACGCCGCGAGGCCGGCATCGCCGACGGCTTGATCCGGTTGAGCGTCGGGATCGAAGACGTCGTCGATCTCGAGACGGACCTCGACCAAGCGTTGGAGTCGATGTAGCACGACGACGTCTTCGATAGGACGGCCGACCGTGCCCACCGTCGAGGCCGTCCGTGTCGCTGGCGTCGCTGCCCGCAGGGCCGACGCCAGCGGGAGGCCTAAGCTCTGCTTCGGCCGGATCCCGAGCATCGTTGCTGCGGGGCCCACCGTGGGGAGCCGATGCTCGGGGTGGGGGTTCCAGTCGATCTCACGACGGACCTCGACCGAGCGTTGGAGTCGATGTAGCACGACGACGTCTTCGATCGGACGGCCGACCGGGGGGTCGGTCAGGCGGCAGCGATCCCCGGCCCTTCCCTAGTCCTTATGCGGTCGGCCGAACATCTGAGCAACCCGATGGCGGACGTGATCCGATCCGTGATCCCCGACGAGCCGGGGGCGATGGCCAAGCTGACGGGCATCTTGGCCGAGCGCGGGGTGCAGGTGGAGGGCGTCAACGTGGTCCCCAAAGGCCGCGAGGGCGAGGCGCAGTTCCTCGTCAGCGACGGCGACCGATGCCTCGAGGTGCTCGAGGAGGCCGGCTTCGCGGGCACGCGCGAGGACGTGCACGTGATGACGCTGTCGAACGACCGACACGCTTTCGCCGACGTCTGTCGACGCTTGGCGAAGGCGGGCATCAACATCGAGAGCTGCTTCGGCACGACGTACGGGAAGCAAGGCAACTTCGTGTTGATCACCGACGACAACGCCGAGGCCCGCCGGGTCCTCGACCAATCCACCGTGTGAGGCTCGATCGCGAGGGGGTTCGCCGACCGGTCCCAGGGCGCCGGCTGGAGATCCCCTGTCCGGTGCTCGACGGTGCGGAAGCAAACGTTGAAGTACCGCAGCGACCCATGACTCGCCCGTCATGGATGGTCTCCCGGACCGCTCCGGGCTCGCGCAGGACAAGTGCGGGGTCGCTGGCATCGCCGCGGAGCGGGACGTTGCGCCCGCCCTCTACCAGGCGATGCGCGCGATCCAGCACCGTGGACAGGAGTCGGCCGGGATCGCGACCTTCGACGACGGTCTGCAGACGATCAAAGGCATGGGCCTCGTCGAGAACATCTTCCAGGCCAAGGAGCTCGAGCAGCTGACGGGCCGCGTCGGGCTCGGCCACACCCGCTACTCGACGGCCGGCACCTCGCGGCTCGAGAACGCGCACCCGGTGTGCGTCTCCAGCGCCGAGGGCTCGATCGCGCTCGGCCACAACGGCGAGATCGTGAACGCCGACGGGATCCGCGAGGATCTCCAGGAGAGCGGCTGGGCGTTCATCACGGACAACGACAGCGAGGTCATCGTCCGCCTGTTCGCCAACGAGCTCTCCGACGCGAAGTCCCCGGTGCGCGCGATGCGTCGCGTCATGCGGCAGATCGTGGGCGCCTACAGCCTCGTGCTCGTCGTCGGCGAACGGATCCTCGCGGTCCGTGACCCGCGCGGCATCAAGCCGTTGGCGCTTGGCAAGCTGCCGGCCGCCTACGGCGGTCAGAACGGCTCCGAGAGCGAGGTCGGCGGCTACGCCGTCGCCAGCGAGACCGTCGCCATCGAGGCCCTGGGCGGCGAGCCGATCCGCGACGTGAAGCCGGGGGAGATCGTCGAGATCACGCCCGGCGGCTACGAGGGCCACATGACGAACGCGCAAAGCGCCGACCTGGCGCACTGCCAGTTCGAGTACGTGTACTTCTCGCGCGCCGACAGCCGCATCGACGACCGCGAGGTCTACGACGTGCGCGTCGGCATCGGCGAGCAGCTGGCCAACGAGAGCCCGGTGGACGCCGACATCGTCGTGCCCGTGCCGGACAGCGGTCGATCGCACGCGCTCGGGTTCGCCCGGCAGCTCGATCTCCCGATGGCGGAGGGCCTGATGAAGAACCGCTACGTGCACCGCACGTTCATCATGCCCAGCCAGGAGGAGCGCGCCAGCGGCGTCAACATCAAGCTCAACCCGGTCCAGAGCGTCGTCGAGGGCAACCGGGTCGTGCTCGTCGACGACTCGATCGTGCGCGGCACGACGATGGGCCAGCTCACCGACATGCTGCGCGAGGCCGGCGCCGAGGAGGTCCACGTCCGTATCGGGTGCCCGCCGATCCAGGCGCCCTGTTACCTCGGCATCGACATGAAGACGCGCGAGGAGCTCATCGCGGCCGACAAGTCCGTCGAGGAGATCCGCGACACGATCGGTGCCGACTCCCTCGCCTACGTCTCGATCCCGGGTCTCAAGCGAGCGATCGGGAAGCCCGAGGGCAGCCTTTGCACCGGATGCCTCACCGGTCGGTATCCGGTCGATATCCCCGGCGAGGAGCACCGCAAGCAGGAGACGCTGTTCTGAGAGGCTGACCTTCGCGGCAGGGGGAAACGCCAGGAACTTATACGTTGAGGACCGAGATGGGTCTGGGGGGACCGCTCGCGAGCGCCAACGATGAGCCGCACGTACCTGATCGTCGACAACTCGTCCGTCATCCGCCAGACGTTGGAGAAGATGCTTCGGCGGTTCACGGACCGGGATGAGCGGATCCTGACGGCGGAGAGCTCGGAGGAGGCGCTCGAGGTCTTCCGAGCGGAGAAACCCGACATCGTCCTGCTGGATATCATGCTGCCCGACGTGGACGGCGATCAGACGGCTCAGGTCATGTTCAACGAGGACCCCGACACGCGCGTCGTCGTCATCACGGGCCTGATGGAGGACGATCCCCGTGTGCGCGAGATGATCATGAAGGGGGCTTTCGACTTCCTGCAGAAGCCGATCCACTCCTCGGACGTCGAGGAGCTGATCCGCTTGCTCCGGCGAGAGGAGGGCAGCTCGGGCCGGATCAAGTAGCTAATCCTTGCGCCGCGCCGCGTAGGCGTCCTCGGTCTCCGCGTAGGCGTCGATCAGCAGTTGGACCGCCGCTTCGGGGTCCGCCAGCTCGTCGTTGCGGGCCTGCCCCTCGATGCGCTTGGCCAGCTCCGAGAGCCGCTTGGCGCCCAGCGTGGCGGATTCGCCCTTCACCTTGTGGGCGAGGTTGCCGACCTCCTCGAGGTCGCCGTTGCTGGCGGCCTGTTCGAGGTCCTCGATGACCTCGGGGATGCGGTCGACGAACGTGTCGATCAGACCGTCGACACCTTCGGGGCCGTCGCCGAGCAGGGAACGCAGGTCCTGGACCTTGTCCTCGTCGACGATGGGCTCCTCGGGCTCGGTGACGGTGTCGTCGGGCAAGCGTCGTCCTCCGCACGCGGTCCGCGGAACGCTGCGCCGACCGCGGCGGCGATGAAAACCTCGCCTACCTTGTAGTTGCCGGGCTCGGGGCAGGTGTTCGCGACGTCCGCTCCCGGCCGGGGCCGGAACGCTGAAGTACAGGTTCTGGAATCGCCTGGCGCTCCCCTCTTAGCTCAGACTGGCCGGAGCGCCTGCCTGTAGAAGAACACTCTCGGGTGAGCACCCGACAGGCGCTGCAGAGAGCAGGATGTCCCCGGTTCGAATCCGGGAGAGGGGACTGATCCAAGATCCTGACAGGGGAGTAGCGTCAGCTGTCCCCTCTCCCGGATTAGGACGACCGCAGACACCGCAGCACGGTCGTCCGTGATCCCTGGGAGAGGGGACTGATCCAAGATCCTGACAGGGGAATAGCGTCAGCTGTCCCCTCTCCCGGATTAGGACGGCTGGGTCTGATGCGGCACGAGCCGTGCGTGATCCGCGGGAGAGGGGGACGGATCAGGGACCGCTGCCGCGATCTCGAGGTTCTCCGCGACGATCTCGTCGAATCGTTCCTCCTTCCAGGCGGCAGCCCTGCCCGCCTCCTCGTCGCTGCTGAGGTCGGAGACGAGGTCGGGGAGGTCCACTCGACCCTCACCGTGGGTGGGGGGCCCAAAGCGCCTTCGGTCCGGCGCGAGCCCGCCCGGGGACCTCGCTCGTCGGCCGGGCGAGCGCTCAGCGCGCCTCGGCGCCGGGGTTCTCGGTGGCGCACTCCCACGTGCGCAGGAAGTCGAGCTTGTCCTCGGCCTCGTGGAGGTTCGCGTAGCGGACGACCTCCTCGCCGACCTCGCGCACGCGCTGGCCGAGTTCCTCGTCGTCGATCTCGCCGGTCTCGTCGTCGTAGACGCTCCACGCCTTCGGGATCGAGGTCTGCGTGGGGACGACCCAGGCGTGCAGGGCGCGGCCGACCTCGCGCAGCGCGTTCATGGCGCCGAAGCCGCCCATCCGGCCGCCGCTGACGCCGACGAGGCCGATCATCTTGCCCTCGAACTCGTCGAAGCCCATCAGGTCGAGCGCGTTCTTCAGCACGCCGGAGTAGCCGCCATGGTATTCGGGCGTGCCGAGCACGATGCCCTCGGCCTCGCGCACCTCCTCACGCAACTTGGCGACGTCACCGACCTCGCCCTGCTCTTGGGAGCCGTCGCAGTAGGGGAGCTCGTACTCGCGCAGGTCGGCCAGGTGGGTCCGGGCGCCGGCCTCCTCGGCGCCGGCGAGGGCCAAGCGAACGGTGAAGCGGGTGTAGCTGGGGTCGCGCAGGCTGCCGGGGATGCCGACGACGGAGAGGGGCCCGTCGCCGTGGAACGTGGGCATGAGCCTCGCAGGCCGACGGTGGTCCTAAACGCCTTCCCCGACAGCAGACGCGGTCGACGAGCGGGGCCCAGGGGGCCTCTTTTCGGGCCAGCCTGGACGGCCCGCGGATAGCCGATCCCCCAGGCCCGTCGATGCGTGCTCTACGAGATCCGCTTGGCGACCTCGTCGGCGAACTCGCTCGTGGCGAGCTTGGTGCCGCCCTCGATGTTGCGGTGGATGTCGTAGGTGACCCGGCCCGAGCTGATCTGGGCCTCGACGGCGTCGCGCACCAGCTTGGCGGCGTCGTCCCAACCGATCTGCTCGAGCATGAGGACGCCGGAGAGCATCAACGCGCTCGGGTTGACCTTGTCCTGGCCCTCGTACTTGGGCGCGGAGCCGTGGACGGGCTCGGCGAGCACGCGGCCGTCGCCGAGGTTGGCGCCGGGCGCGATGCCGAGGCCGCCGATCTGGCCGCCGGCGGAGTCGGACAGGTAATCGCCGTTGAGGTTGGGCATCGCCAGCACGTCGTACTGGTCGGTGCGGGTGAGCAACTGCTGGAGCATGTTGTCGGCGATGCGGTCGTTGACGACGACGGCGTCCTCCGGCAGCTCGCCGTCGCGCTCCTCCCACAGCGTGTCCTCGGTGATGACCTCGTCGCCGTACTCCTCGTTGGCGACCTCGTAGCCCCAGTCGCGGAAGGCGCCCTCGGTGAACTTCATGATGTTGCCCTTGTGGACGAGCGTGACCGTGTCGCGGTCGTTCTCGAGGGCGTAGTCGATCGCCTGGCGGACCAGCCGCTTGGTGCCGAACTCGGTGATCGGCTTGACGCCGATGCCGACGGGCCCATCGTGGATGGAGTCCCCGACGTCCATCTCCTCGACGAGGAACCGCTTCACCTCGTCGACCTCGTCGCTGCCGGCTTCCCACTCGATGCCGGCGTACACGTCCTCGGTGTTCTCCCGGAACGTGATCATGTCCATCTGCTCGGGGTTCTTCATCGGCGAGGGGATGCCCTCGAGGTGGTAGGTCGGGCGCACGTTCGCGTACAGGTCGAGCTTCTTGCGCAGCGCGACGTTCAAGGAGCGGAACCCGGCGCCGACGGGCGTCGTGAGCGGGCCCTTGATCGCGACGCGGAAGTGTCGGATCGCGTCGACGGTCTCCTGGGGCAGGTTCTCGTCGTAGGCCTCGCGGGCGCTCTCGCCGGCGTACAGCCGCATCCAGTTGATCTCGCGGCCGGTGGCCTGCGCGGCTTCGTCCAGCACCTTGCGCATGGCGGGCGCGACGTCTTTGCCGATCCCGTCGCCGTAGATGACGGGGATGATCGGGTCCTCGGGGACGTCGAGCTCGCCGTCCTCGTAAGTGATCCGCGAACCGGCAGGCACCTCGACGCGGTCGAAGGAGGGCTCCTCGGGCATGGTTGCGGGAACGCGCCC
This sequence comes from Thermoplasmatales archaeon SW_10_69_26, assembly GCA_003009755.1. Classification (GTDB taxonomy): domain Archaea; phylum Thermoplasmatota; class SW-10-69-26; order SW-10-69-26; family SW-10-69-26; genus SW-10-69-26. The sequence continues at coordinate 85,026 of PXUB01000001.1, read as the reverse complement.
CTATTTGAAAGGGTTACCCTGGAGGAGGGGCCGCGCTGTAAGGATAAGAAACGGGGGGACCACCAAGGACGCGAGGGGACGCCAGGGCACAACGGGGAGCAGCTGCCGTGACAACGCCGCCCGGCCGGCGAGCCACAGGCCCTTCGTGGCCTTGGCGATCCTTCGTGCCCTTCGCGGCCCCTGCTTAACGAGACAGCCCGAGGAGGGACCTAAGCCGATCCCTCGGGCCCGTCGGGAGGGCTCGGGTCGAGGAAGCGGGCGTAGGCGAAGGCGCCGGCCACGAGGGCGAGGCCGAGCCCGACGAACGCGACGACGCGGAGGGCGGGATCGAGGTCCCAGACGTCGACGGCGAAGGCCTTCAGCAGGCCGAGCCCGAACAGGCCCAGGCCGGCCCACCGCGGCTCGGCCCAGTCGACGAGGAAGCCGGCCAGCAGGGCGAGGATGCCGGCGCCGCCGAGTGCGACGGTCGACCGCCAGGCGTCGAGCTCGACCAGGAGCAGGGCGCCGAGCGCGGCCGTGGCGGCGGCGAGGTGCAGCCGCGTGGGTGTCGGGGTCGGCTCGGTGTCGCGAGCGGTCTTCAGCGCGAGGAAGGCGACGGCGAAGGCCAGCGTGAGGAGCCCGAGCACGGCGACGCGTTCGCCGCCCGCCTCGATCGCTGGGAAGCCGTTCCACGTGCCGAGGGCGACGAGGATGCCCATCGCGTGCACGACGCGGTCGAGCAGCTCGTGGTCGACGAGGCCGGCGAGCAGCGCCAGCGCCAGCAGGGTGCCGGCCCAGGCGTAGAGCACGGTGACGGGCGTCAAGGCGAACCAGGCGCCGGTCAGCAGGCTGGCGAGGCCGGCGACCAGCGAGACGGCGGTCAGGCGCGGGGATCGCAGCCGAGCCGGTAGGCCAGCGAGCCCGAGCGCGACGCCGGCCAGCAGGGGGAAGACGCCGTCGGCGAGCACGTCGCCGGTCTCGGCGACGATCGTGCCGACGACGATCAAGGCGGCGGCGTTCGCGGCGTACAGGACGGCCGGGTCGGCGAGGTCGGGGCCCGGCTCGATCGAGAGGTCCTCGGGGACGAGCAGGGCGAAGAGGCCGACGAGGGCGGCGTCGACGGCGAGCGCGCCGAGCACGAGGCGGGGGGATTCGCCGGCGAGGTGCGTGACGAGGCCGTGCCCGTAGATCGTGGTGAGGGACAGGGCCGCGACGCGCGGGGCGCGCAGGCGCGCGGCGGCGAGGGCGACGCCGAGCCCGATCGCGGTGGCGTAGGCGAGCGTGAACGCGGTGAGGTCGAGCGCGAGGAACGAGGTGGTGACGCCGAGCGCGAGCGCCTCGAGCAGGAAGGCCGGCGAGGCGATCTTGAGCCCGTAGCCGGCGGCCGCGGCGGCGACGATCGTCAACAGGATGGTGTCGGTCCAGAAGCCGATGCCGATGGCGGCCTGGTAGTCGGGGAAGTGGTGGGCGGCGAAGAGGCTGAAGTAGGCCAGCCCGAAGCCGCCGCCGGCGAGCACCTGGGCCAACCGGCCGTAGCGGGCCGAGTCGTGGAAGGGGTAGGCGGCGCCGGCGACGCCCAGGCCGCCGAGGACGCCGAGCACGATGCGCGTCTTCAGCCCGATCAGGCCGGACTCGATCGCCCAGGCGACGAAGAAGGCCAACCCGAGCACGAGGACGAGCACGCCGGCCTTGGCGAGCAGGTCGGCGCCGATGCGTTGCTCGAGCCCGGCCGAGCGGTTGCCGGCGGGGCTGGGTTCGGGGCTGGCCGGGCTGGCGGAGGGGTCCTCGGTCGGCGAGAACGTGCGAGCCTCGTCCTCCTCGTCGTCGGCGGAGGGCTCGCTGCGTTGGTGCTCGGCGAGCTGCCGGATCGCCCGCTCGAGCCGGTCGATGCGCTGCTCCATGCGGTCGAGCCGTTCGTGGACGTCCGCCTCGTCGCTTCCTGGCGCCGACATCCTGAGCCAGCCCGACGAGTAACGGCCTGGATCTTGGGCCTTCGCATCTCGTCCCGCGGGGCCGCCCTCGCCCGTGGCACCCCAACGGTTTTGCCGTGCCAGATCGCCTCGGGGCCCGTGCACCGTCGCTGGTCGATCTTGGGAGTGGCGCTGTTGGCCGTGCTCGCCGGGTGCCTTGGCACCGGCGGGGATGGGGAGGATCTCGACGCCCAGTCCGCCGAGGACGTCGAGGAGCGGGCGGGCCTGCCGAACGTGTCCGAGACCGTGGAGCGGGTCGTCCAGGTCGAGGATCGCTGGTCGGGTGAGCCCTCGATCCTCGCGCTCGACGACGGCACGCTGTTGATCACCGGCGCCGGCGGGTTCTCGCGCTACATCGAGGATCCCACCGACGCGCCCGGCCACTTCGGTCAATCCTACATCTGGCGATCCACCGACGACGGGGAACGCTGGGATCTGGTCGACATCGACACGCCCGGTCCCAGTGACGAGTACACGCCCTACCGGAACGCCGTGCCCGGCGTCGAGGGCGACCTCTCGCAGGACGAGGGCGGGCGCGCCTACTTCGTCGACCTCTCGATGCTGGCCTCCAACGGCGTCTCCGCCAGCGACGACGGCGGCGAGACGTGGCTGGCCGCCCAGAGCGCGGCCGGCCTTCCCGGCACCGATCGCCCGTGGATCACCGGTGCCGGGGAGGACGAGGTGTACGTCAAGTACCTGCAGACGAGCACCGGCTACCGCGTCGCCCGCAGCGTCGACGGCGGCCAGACGTTCCTCCAGGACGTCTCGATCCCGAGCTGCAGCCAGGCCGACCCGGCCCTGGATCCCGGCGACGAGCTGGTCATCCCCTGCATCGGTGGCGAGGACGGCGCGAACCTGAGCGTGCTCACCTCGCCGACCGGCGAGGCGATGGATTGGACGCGGACCGACGCGCCCGACGCCGACGGGCCCGCGGCCAACGTGTTCCCCAGCCTGTCCACCGCCGGCGAGGGCCAGTGGACGTTCGTCTACAGCGAGGCCCTCGACGGGACCGCCCGCGTCGAGGCGATGACCACCACCGACGGCGGGGAAACCTGGAGCGAACCCGTGACGTTGTCGTCGACGAACAGCACGGCGGTGTTCCCGTGGACGAGCGCCAACGAGGACGGGACCGTGTCCGTCGTCTGGTACGAAGCCCGCGGCAAGGCGGCCCCCGGCGAGCAGGATGGCGAGTGGTACCCGATGCACGCCAGCTTCCAGTTCGAGGTCAACGGCTCGACGCTGGAGCAGGCCGAGGTCACGCGCATCACCGACGAGCCCAACCACGAGGGCCCGATCTGCGTGGGCGGGCTGGGCTGCGTGCTCGAGGGCCGAAGCGACGAGCGTCGGCTGCTGGACTTCTTCGAGGTCGACGTGGACGCCGATGGCGTCTCCCACGTGACGTGGACCGACACGACGACCGACGTGCCCACGATCTGGTACGGCCAGGTCGACCCAGCCCAAGGGTGAGCCGACGTCAGAAGGGCGGCGAGCGGTCGAGCTCGCGCACCCGTCGGCGGACCCACGAGAAGCCGCCGATCGCGAGCGCCAGCCCGGCCACGAACGTGATCACGAGCTGCGCGCTGGCCGCGACGTTGAACATGCTATGGAGCAGGACGGCGGCGCCGTAGAACCCGGCGACGCCGAGCCCGACCCCGCCGGCGCCGGCGCGGCGACGCCACAACGCGTACCCGATCAGGGCCGAGGCGGAGGCGTGCAACAGCGAGGAGGTGAACGTGCGCAACCCGACCGTCCACAACACCGAGGGCAGGCCGCCCTGCAGGTAGGCGCTGACGCCGTACACGATGTTCTCGGTCGCCGAGAACCCCAGGCCGGCGGCGGCCCCGTACACGAGCCCGTCCTCCAGCTCCACGTGCTCGTCTTTCACCCATCGCAGACCCAGGCCCTTGGTCGCCTCCTCGACGATCGGGGCCACGATCACGGCGCCGAACAGCGCCGAGGAGACGCCGATCGGTTGGGGCACGGCGCTGGCGGTGACCAGCAGGCTCAACACGATCGCCATCACGACGGCCCCGGTGGCTCCCCAGGCGAAGGCCAAGCCAACCCGCGTCCAGGGTTCCCGGTGGTAGCGTTCCTGGTTGCGGACCCACGCGGCGAACAGGATCGGGCCCAGGAACGAGCCCAGCCCCACCGCCAACGCGAACAGGAGGCGATCGCTCACCAACGCCGGGACCTCCCGTGGGCCCCAAGCCGGTGACAGGCAGGCATACTCACGGGCACAGGCTTACCCGACCGGGGCTCGTGAGTGTTGCCCTGTTTCCCCGGTCGGCCGCAACGCTTTTGCTGACCGGGGAGCCATCCCGTCGCGTGCCCAGCGCTTGGTCCCTGGCGGCGCGCAGCAGCCTGCGAGGTCTCGGCCTGGCGGCAGCCTTCGGGGTGCCGATCGTCGCCGGGGCGCGCATCACGGGCATGACGCTGGCCTTCCAGCTGGGCCTCGTCGTAGCTCTCACGCTGGTCGCGTTCGCCCTGCACAGCGCCTGGCGCATGGCTCGGGGGTTGCAGGCCTTCGCCGAGACCGTGCCGGCCGACCCAGACGTGGACGCCCACTCCCAGGGGGCCCGGTTGCGGTGGCCGGCCTTCGGGCTCGTCGTCCAGGGGCGGGCTGGCGTCATGCGGGAACCGGATCTCGAGGCCCGAGCGGGCGGGGAACCGATGAGCGCCCCCGTCGACGAGGGCGAACAGCTCGCCGAGGAGGCCCTCGAGAGCCTCGGCATCGATCCCCGGTGATCACCGCGGCCTCAGCGCTCGATCGAGTCGCTCGGCCAGCGTCGCCGCCGGGGCCTCCTCGGGCGCCGGCAGGTGGAGGCTCCGGGTCGCGGTGAGCGCCTCCACGTCCACCGCATCCGGCTCCACGGTGTCCCTCGGCGGCCGCGGTTGGGCGCCCAGCGTCGTCGGCCCGTTGAGGACCGCGTGCTCGGCCTCGGCGCCCAAGAGGAAGGACTCGGCTGCGCTCGGTTCGGCGGTGACGATCGCCTCCGAACGGCCCGAGCCGTGAGCGTGAACGTGCGCCAGCGCCTCGGTCACCGAGCCCACGACCCGGACACCGACAGCCCTCGATCCCGACCGGCCCAACCAGGTGGCTCGCTCGGCGGGGCGGGCACGGGAGAGCCGTCGGCGAGCCACCTCGCCGGCCACGGGCTCGATCCCCGTCTCGGCCAACGCCTCGCCCAGCGCAGGCAACAACGCCCCTTCCAGGGCTTCGTGAACCAGCACGGTGTCCGCCTGCACGGCCTGCGGTTCGCCGGTGAGGGCCTCCCGGCACACGGCCAGCGCCTCGTCGACGTCGGCGGCTCCGTCCACGAACACGTGGCAGGCGCCGGTCCGATCTCTGGAGGGCGAGGGCCCGCCGATCACCCGATCGGCGTGGGCGCCGGCCTCCTCGCCCTCGCCCGTCTCGAGGGCGAGCAAGGCCTGCACTGGGAGGCCGGCGGTCTCCAGGGCCTGGCGGGCCAACGCCAGGCGGTCGTCGGCGCCGGTCAGGGCGAGGGCGTCGCCGGCGGCGATCGCGGCCGCGATCAGATCCACGGCTGGCGCATCGGCGAGCACGAGCCCCGCCGGCACCCGCACGTCCACCGTCTGCCGGCCAGGGGCGGTCTCGCGGGTGGCGGTGATCGTGCCGATGGGGTCCTCGAAGGCGGCGACCGAGCGCGCGTCCGGGAACAGTGAGGGCCGGTCCGCGGGGGCCAGCTCGTCCACGAAGGCGGCCACGGCCACCTTGCGACGCTCGGGCGCCCGCGCCAGTTGATGTCCGGCCTTGCGGGCCTCGGCGAGCCGTTCGCCCAGCGACGCCATCGCCCACGAGGCGGATCGGGTGGACAAAAGCCTGTCGTTCAAGGCGGCCCTGGGACCGGCAAGGACCCGCTGAGGAACCCTTGACAGGGGTTGGCATGAAAGGGCGGGGTATGCAACCTGAGGAGCACGTCGGCACGGTGCGATCCTACTCGCCGGAGACGCAGATGGCGAACGTGCGTGTGGACAAGGGCCACCTCGAGCTGGGTGACGTCGTCCACTTCCAGGGGACGGACGCCGACTTCGAGGAGGCGGTCACCGCCCTGCGGCAGAACCGCGAACCGGTCGAGTCGGCCGACGAGGGGCAGGAGGCCGAGGTCCGCGTGCGGCACCCCGTCTCGGAGGGGACCGAGGTCCGGCTCGTCCGCGATCCCTACGAGGACGACCAGGCCGAGCTGCTGGGGCAGTTCTTCGGCCGCGGGACCGACCGGTGAAGGGGCCTCGGGGCGAGACGTACCGAGCTAGACTGCCGCCTCCGGTGGTTGCAGGCCCGCGGTCGGAGAGGAAATTTTCATCAAATCGAGGGGGAGCGGTGGCTGCGACCCCCCTCAGTCGGGTTGTCGACGGACACGGCCCGGATCAGGGATCCGGTCGCGGCTAAGATCGCCCGGGCGGGCGAGATCTCACGGGGGCGACAACGGCCGAGCATCGGTCCGCCGTCCGGACCGATCTCGGCTGCGCATCTTCGATTCGTACAGCAAGATTGCCCGCCGCAGACCGGCGCACCAGAACATTTCCGGTCTCACGGTTTCCCCATCCGAGCGGGTGGCCAGGAAATGTTCACCAAATCGAGGGGGAGCGGTCTCCGTGACCCCCCTCACGGCGGGGCCGCCCTCAGGCGGCGGACATCGAAGTAGCCTCCGGCTACTCCTTCGTCTCGGCTCCGCGCTTTCACCGCCTGAGGCCGAGCGAGAGCTTAACCCAAGCACAGCCGGCAGTCTAGGGCTCGCGGCTGCGCGACCCCCGAAAACCAGCGTCGGCACCCCGCGCTGGCCACCTGTCACGGTAGGGCGGGTTGGAATCGAACGCGCGGGGGACACGCTTGTGGGCGCACTCAGCCCGCGCCCGCGTCGGGGTTCGGGCTGGTTCGCCACGGGGCAAAGCACACCTCGGCGTTGCTTGTCGTGATCGCGTCGCCTTGCCCGTCGGCGGTGGTGTCGGTGCAGGCGTCGGTTTCGCCGCCGCTGGGGCCGGTGTCGTGGCCCCACCAGTTGTCGGTGGCGTCCACGGGCTCGGAGAGGTCCTCGGCGAGGAGGCCGGCGCCGGTGTTGTCGTGGATGTTGTTGTTCTCCACCACGTTGTTGTCGCTAAGCTCGAACAGGACCACGCCGTCGTCGCCGTTGTCGGTGACGGTGTTGGCGCGCACCGCGTTGTTGCTGGACCTGAACAGCTCCACGCCGTCGGCGTTGTCGGTGATGGTGTTGTCCCGCACCGCGTTGTCGTTGGACCCCGACAGGACGACGCCGTCGTCGTTCTCGGTGAGGGTGTTGTCCTGCACCACGCTGTGGCTGGACCTGAACAGGACCACGGCGTCGTCGTTCTCGGTGAGGGTGTTGTCCTGCACCACGCTGTCGCTGGTCCCGTACAGGACCACGCCGTACCGGTCGTTGTCGGTGAGGGTGTTGTCCTGCACCACGTAGGGGCTGGACCCCGACAGGATCAGGCCGCCCCGGCCGTTGTCGGTGATGGTGTTGTTGTGGATGGTTACGGTCTCGGCTCCATCCAGCTTCATCCCACCGCGATCGTGTCCTGTGATGACGTTGTCTTGGATGACAACGTGCGCGCTCGTTCCACGGATCTCGATCCCCAAGAGGCGGTTGGTGACCTCGCTGATGGGGGAGTCCTCGATGCACCAACCCGAGATCACGTAGGGGTCCTCCTCGGTGCCCTCGCCGGCCGTGACGCCGCTACCGGGTCGATAGATGGGTTCGCCGGTGGCCGGTTCGTGGCCGAGGATGAACCCGTCGGGGCCCTGGTTCTCGGTGATCCGGATCGGTGGGTGGGGGACGCAATCCGCCGCTTCGACAGTAGAGACCGGTGCCGGGTCCAGGACCTCGTGGCGCTCGTCGCTGGTTGGCTCGGCATCGTGCATGCCCATCGCACTGCCCACGGGCACGAACCCGGTGGTGGTGATCACGGCGACGAGCGCGACGACGAGCGTGGACTGTGGTCGCATGGCCTCCCTCCTCCGAGCGCCGCAGGCAGCCACGAGATGTTAAACCTTCTCGGACCACTGGCCTCGGTTCCGGTCGTCGATGGCGACCCCGCCGGCCCCGCGAACCGTGCCACGGCACGTCTCCGAGGTCCACGACCTGCACAACCCGTCGGAACCGATCCCAACCCGATGCCACGCCCCAAGCGCCAGCCGCCCCATCACGCGAACCGCCACAGTGTGGGCTCGTCGACGCGCGCGAACCGGTCCCCCAGGCGTTCTTGATCCCAGCCCAGCGGCAACAACAGGGACTCGAGCCCGCGCAGGATCAGCGTCTCGTAGTGGTCGTGATCGTAGTCGGGCTCGCCATCCATGCATCGGGTCTCCACGAGCCGGTGCTCGGGCGCGGTGGCGTCGTCGTCGGTGACCACGAACCGCACGAAATCGCCCGGGGGCACGTCCACGCCGGCTTGCTCGAGCTGGGAGAGCGCGGCCCACGTGTCCGTGCGGGACCGGTAGTCCTCCGCGCGGCGCGAGACGCGCTTCGTGATCGTCAGGTCCTCCGAGCCCACGCGGCCGGCACGGAGATCGTCGAGCATGGGTTCCACGCGGTCCAGGGCGTGCGGCAACCGCTCGCGGAAGCCCTCGCGGTCGCGGGCCCGCGCCAGCTCGCGCAACACCACCTCTTGGGCGCGCTGCACCACGCCCGGACACGAACGCTGCCGCAACTCGACACCGCGCACCTTGACCCGGCCCTGCTCGATATAGTCCGCCTCTTGCCCGGCTTGGCTGCGCGAGGGCGCGTCCGGCGGCGTCGCGAAGCACCCGTAGAAACGGTTGAGGGCGCCGGCGGCCTCGACCTCGTCCTCGGCCTCCGGCTCCAGGCCCAACGCGTAGGAGCGCGTGGGCAAGAACACGATCCAATCGTAGGTGCCCTCGACCTCGAGCTCGATGTCGAGGGCCTCGGTGACCCGGCGGGCCAAGCGCTGGGGGTCCGCCCAGTCCTCCACGGGTTGCACCCAGACGCTGTCCACGATCCCGTGCACGATCTCGAAGCCCTCCTCGCGGGCGATCTCCGAGCAGGTGAGCAGGATCTCGCGACCCCACGCGCAGATCGCCTCGTGGCACTCGATGCGGCCGAAACGCGCGTTCTTGTAGCCTTGATACCCGAACGAGCACACGGCCAGCCACTTGATCGCGTCCACGGCGGCCTGGTAGCGGTCCCTCTCCTCGGGGTGCTCGCCGCGGAGCCGCTTGAACCGCTCGCGCCGGTCGATCAACGGCTCGAGCGCGCGCCCGATGAACCCGCTGTCCTTGCACGTGTGGTACCCGACCTGGGGCACCCGTTGAACCCCCTCGTCGTCGGGGTCGCAGCAATCGCACAGGATCGTCTCCGGGCTCACGTTGCGCGTGACCATGATGTTCGGGTACATCGACGCGAAGTCCAGCTCGACCACGTTCTCGAACACGCCCACGTCGGGGTCGAAGATGAACCCGCCTCGGTCGGCCTTGACCAGCGTGTGCTCGGTCTTCGGCTCCTCGGGGAAGTTCTTCTTCCAGGGCACCAGGCGGCCCTCACGCTTGGCGCGGTCGATCTGGATCGCCGTCACCGCCGTGCCCGCGCCCACGCGCGCCAGCTCCTGGAGCGGGGTGCTCGTGATCCGGGACAGGTCCACCAACCCCCAAAAGCCCGCCTCGTCGTAGAAGAACGAGTCGCGCTTGTCCACGTGCAACCGGCCGTGCAGCACCTCGACCCGGGGTTGGTACTTGATCTGCCCGTACGAGGAGTACGAGGACCCCGAGCGCAACGGCTCGTCCGGGTCGCGGGCCCGCCCCAACTGCAGGTCCACGCCGGCCTCGCGCGCCCGGCGGTGCAAGTAGCGCACCAGGAACCGGTCGCCGCGCTCGGTGAGCAACACGTCCGGGTCCACGGTGGCCAACGCCTCGTTCAACTCGGCCAGGATCCGGCTCTCGGGTCCGTCGAACACGCGCTCGTCGCTTGCGGTGCTCAGGCGCACCTTAGCGATCGGGTCCGCGTGCCGGTCCACGCGGCCGCTGGGCGCGCTCGTCGTTGCGGTGAGCTCGGCCCGCGACAACGCGGGCGGCTCGTAGGATAAATCCCACTGCCCGTCCACCGCGTCCACGGTGTCGCCCACGCGCACGTTCGCGAACGGGAACAGCTCGTGCTCGAGCAGGAACTGATGGGAGAGCCCCAAGTCCACGTCGTACACATCGTAGGCCCGGTGCTCGCCCAACCGGTCCACCGCGCGCGCCAGCGAGTGAAACGTGTCCAGGGTATGAACGCGCGCCTGGAGCACCGTGCTGGGCTTGGTGTCCAGCGATCGCAAGCGCTCGACGCGCTCGTGCGTGACCTGGGGCACCTCGTCCAGCATCGCCTCCAGGTCCGCCAGCCCCTGCTCGTCGTCGCGCGGGGCCGCGTAAAACGTGGCCGCCATGTCGTAGCGGCGCGAGAACGCCTGCCCGGTGTCGCGGGTTTTCAACCAGAGCACCATCTCGTTGGCGACCGGGTCCGGGTGGCAGTCGAGCACGAACGCGTCCACGCGGGATCGCACCCCCCGTTGGACACGGTCCCGGGAAAACCAGCCGGTCAGAGATGGGCGAAACTACGCGCGGGCCGGGTCACGCCGCCTCGCCGGGCGCATCGGTGCCGGAGCCGGCCCGGCGCAACAGACGCTGGGCGGGCGCTGCGAGCGCGTCCGCGGGCACGCCCGACAACCGCGTCCGGGAACCAAGCGCCGGACACCTCGCCATGGGGCCCACTCGCGCCCGTCGAGGCCCGGAGCCTCAGTCCCTGGCATCCAGCTCGCGTTCCAGTTCCTGCAGCCGTTTCTCCTGCTCGAGCAGCATCGACAGCAGGGCCGCCTCCATCGGGTTCAGCGGCGCCGCGTTCGTGCTCGCGCTCGCGTGCCGGCGGGCCTGCTGCCACAGTACGTCCCAGCGCCGCTTTTCCTCGTCGGACAGCACGCGCCGGTAGTCCGACCACTCGCGCTCCAACCGGTCCAGCAGCGCCCGGAACGTGGGCAACGTGCGCCCCACTACGCGGTCCCCCCGCTTGTGAACCGGTTCAAGCGCGCCTGGCGTCGTCGCGGATCCTGCACGCGGTGGCGCTGGTCCTCGCCGGGCAACGTGACCACGAGTTCGGGGCGGCGTTGCCCGCTTTGCACCGAGCCCTCGCCCTGGGCTTGCACGAGCACGTGCTTTGTCGCCAGCTCGCGCGCCTGCGCCAACAGCTCGGGGCGCTCGGCGCGGGGCGGTTGCACGAGCACGACCGGCAGTTTGTTGGTTTCGGCGGTCGTTGCGATCTCGTCGAATGCGCGCGAGGCCAGGCGCTTGGCCTCGGCCCGGCGCACGTCCTCGTCCGTGTACAACCGCAACGGGTCCACGACCAGCGCCACCGACAACCGGTCCACGCGGGCCAACGCTTGGGGCAGCCGCTCCTCGACGAGCACACTCAACTGGTAGGCGGTGAACGCGCGCGCTACGATGCTCGACCGCAACACGTAGCCTGGGTCCAGGTTGTCGGCTTGCGCCCGCCGGGCCAGCCCGGTTGTGTCCAATCGGTCTCCGCCGAGCACGTGCATCGTGGCCTGGCCCGCGCGGGCCTGCTCGACGACCAGGCGGTGCCGCATCGGTTCGGTGCCGCAGACCCCTTCGACCAGCGTGACCTCGCCCTCGGGCACCGGGATCGGGTCGATCATATCGTCGTCCGAGAACGACAGGCGGGGCGCCATCTCGCGGTTTGCGCGCGAGGGGTCGACCGGGCGAGCCCGGGTGACGTCACCGGGCGAGGTTTCCGACCGCGCGTGCGCGGTGTCCAGCATCACCGAGGAGATGCCGACCGCGCCCGTGTAAGCGACAGGTGCAGGGCGGGGTCAAATTACTCCGCGACGGGTCAACCAGGGTCGTTTGCGGGCGAGCTGGGGCACCGCTTGTTGGGGTCGTCGGCATCGGTGGCGAGGTCGGTTCCCTCGGTGAAAGGATTCGTGCGCGTGTCCTTGGTGCCGTCGTGGGGGATCGGCCATCCCGCGGGGCGAACGCGTTGTCCGGAAACCGCGTGCACCCCGGTCGAGCCAGCCGAGGGCTCACCGCAGGCTCGCCGGACGCCCGGCGCCCAGCCCACCGGTCGGCGCGTCCGGGATCGACGGATCCACCCGCTCGTCCCGCTCCGCGCTCGGCACGTCCATCGGTTTCTGCGGCTCCGTGCGTGCCTGGGTCAACCGCCAGGCCCGTCGCGGCGAAGACGTCCTCGGGCTTGCTGGATGCGTGCTCGTCGGCCTCCTCGCGGCGCTCGACCAGATGGAAGTGCTGGATACGCGACCATCTGCTGGTGTGGTACGTCGTCGGCAGCGAGCGGCTGTCCTCGGCGGTCGAGGACCGGATCGACGAGGTCCGACGACGAGGGCGGGTGATCGCTGCGACGATCGTGCGGGCAGAGGCCCCTCGACCTCGCGGGCCGGATCGATCTCGCTCGGTGCTGGCGTCACCGCGAGCGGGTCAGGCCTCACCGCCCCCGCGGCGCAGGATCTCCAGTGCCTCGTCGTGGGTCAGTTCGTGGCGGTGGCGCTGGTCGTCCCACATCTTGCGGTAGGGGTACAGGTACTCGTACAGCGCGGGCTCGTCCCGGGTGACGAGCACGTGGTCGGCGTCGATCACGGCACCCTGCAAGTGGCGGGGCAGCTCCTCGAAGACGTGCAGGTCGACGCGGTGGTCGAACCCGTCGAGGTCGACCGTGCGCCAGGCCCGTCTGAGCGTCTCGACAGGGTCCGCGTCGGGGCCTGCCACGAGGCACACGTCGACGTCGGATTGGGGGGTCAACGCGTCCTCGCCCCTGGCAGCCGATCCCCACAGCATCACGCCGAGCACGTCGTCACGCATCGGTGCAAAGCGCCGGGTCAGCCGTTCCTCGAGAGCCACGATCGCACCTCCTCGCACGCCTTTCGGAGGTCGGGAGCCAGCCGCCGCGCGGAGTCGATCGCGATCTCGTCGTCGCGTCCGTTGTCCTCGTGGACGAGCCTGTTGCGGAGTCCGGCCACCTCGTGGAGCGCTCTGGCCGGGGCCTCGGAGAGGATGTTGTGCTCCTCGAGCATCGAGATGTTCGCGTGGTTGTCCTTCGGCGGGGTCCCCAGGTCCTTGGCCAGCATGCTGGCGGTGTCCAGCAGGGCCTGGGAGGCCTCCTGCAGAGCCTTGTAGCCGGCCAGCCGATCCTTGAGCGGACCCTCGGGGGTTGGCTTCCACGCCTCGAAGGCTCCCAATCGCTGGCGGGCGCGGTCGAGCTTGTCCGCGTAGCGGCTCAGCCTCTCGGGCTGCAAGGGGGAGAGTAGGGCACACCGGCATACAAAGGCCACGCCCCGTGCCGTCGCCGAGAGCTGGGCGTCGCGTTCAGCCCCGCGGCGCGGCGTCACCCGGCACCGGCGTCGGGGTTCGGGCTGGTTCGCCACGGGTCGAAGCAGACGTCGCCACCCGAGATCGCGTCGCCGTTGCCGTCGGCGGTGGTGCTGGTGCAGGCGTCGGTGGTGCCGCCAGATGGGCCGTTGGCGGCGCCCCACCAGTTGTTCTCGGCGTGGACGGTGACGCCGGCGGAGACCTCGAGGCCGAAGTCGTCGTTGTCGTGGATGTTGTTGTCGTGGACGATCGTCCCGGTCAGCGCGGCCCCGAAGAACGCTGTGACCGTGATGCCTACGGTGTTGCCTTGGAGGACGTTGGCCTCCACCACGTTGTCGCTGGACCCGAACAGGTCCACCCCGTACCGGTCGTTGTCGGTGATGGCGTTGTCCCGCACCACGTTGTCGCCGGACCTGAACAGCTCCACGCCGTCGTAGTCGTTGTCGGTGATGGTGTTGTCCCGCACCACGTTGTCGCTGGACCCCACCAGGAACACGCCGAGGCGGTTGTCGGTGATGGTGTTGTTCTCCACCACGTTGTTGTCGCTGGACCCCTTCAGGTCCACGCCGTCGTAGCGGTTGTCGGTGATGGTGTTGTCCCGCACCACGTTGTCGCTGGACCCCGACAGGAACACGCCGTGGTCGTAGTTGTTGGTGATGGTGTTGTTCTCGACCACGTTGTTGTCGCTGGACTCGAACAGGTACACGCCGTCGTCGCCGTTGTTGGTGATGGTGTTGTTGCGAAGCTCAGCGTTCTCGACTCCCTTGAGCCGGACACCGTGGTAATCATGGTTCGTGATGGTGTTGCTGACGATTAGGACGTGGGCATCGGTGTTCTCGATGACGATGCCGCTTTGTTGGTCGGCTCCGAAATCAACATCATCCCAGGTCTCGTCGTCGCCGTCGATGCACCAGCCTGCGATGATGTAAGGGGCTTGTTCGGTTCCTGCACCCGCGATGACGCCGCTTCCCGGTGAGAGGAAGTCCTCGTTGCCCTCGATGTGGATCGGTGGGTGGGGGACGCACGGTTCCTCTTCGACGGCCTGGACGGTCTCGCCGGTGCTTGGCTCGGCATCGTGCATGCCCATCGCACTGCCCACGGGCACGAACCCGGTGGTGGTGATCACGGCAACGAGCACGACGACGAGCGTGGACTGCGTTCGCATGGCCTCCCGCCTCCGAGCGCCGCAGGCAGCCGCGAGGTGTTAAACCTTCTCGAACCACTGGCCTCGGTTCTGGTCGTCGACGGCAACCCCGCCGTCCCGGCCAACCGGCTCCCCTCCGGGGTCGGGATCGACGGATCCACCCGCTCGTCCCGGTCCGCGCTGAGCACTTCACCGACACCTGGCAAACCTACACCACGCCCGTGGATCTATCTGGCGGAGATCACAACCTCGAGATCCGCTACACGAACGACGCCGTCGTGGACGGAGACGACCGGAATCTCCACGTCGACGTCGCATCTCTGTGGAACTGACCACCTTAACCAGCCCTCCTCTCTCTGGGCTGCTTGATCCGGCCGTCCGATGACGGTCACCCACCTGAGGGCGTCTCCGGGTCCCATCTTCCCCTTCTTCTCAACATCGTGCAAGCCCCACCGAGTCGTGTCCCTCAGCTCCCTTATCCCACCTGCCGAAGGACGATTCAAGTGCAGGTGAAAACGATGAACGCTCGAAACAACGGCACGCTGCGCCGCGGCACCGGCTTCACCCTGATCGCGCTCGCCGCCCTGGCAGGCCTGGTCGCGATCGCCGACACCGGGGCCGCCCACGCCAGCGACGAACACGGGGAGGTGACGTTCCACGACAGCGAGGACGGGCCACCCACCGACGATCTCCAATGCGAGTTCTGGGTGAAGGGTCACGGGATGAGCCACGAGAATGCGACCATCCGGATTACCCACGACACCGGCGGACGTGACATCCACGGGATGACGCTCACCGAGGTCAACGGGACCCAGAACGAGAACGGGACCTACGACTTCGAGGCCGGGCCCTTCGAGTGGCACCACCACTCGGGCAGCGAGAGCGAGCAGTGGTTCCGAGCCTACATGGAAGGGGACCACCGCACCGAGATCCACGAGGTCGACTACAGTCACTGCGAGGACTTCCAGTGGTGGCTGCCGGGCGACGACCCGCACGCCTGCCGGGCGCCGTCCACCGTCGAGGCCCACGTGGACAACGGCACCGTCGTCGTCGAGTGGAGCGGCGAGCCTTCCGAGGACGAGCACCAGTACACGCACATCGTCGAGCGCGCCCCCGAGGGCACGCGCGACTTCCAGGAGATCGCGCGGCCGGACCCGAACGCCTCCTCCTACCGCGACACAACCGTCGAGGAAGGCCAGGGCTACCACTACTTCGTGACCCAGCTCAACGAAGGACCGCGCAACTACGGCTACCCCTGTGACCACGCGACCGTCTTCGTCGAGGAGCAGGAAGACGACACTCCCGCCTGCCCGGAGAACCTCCGCGCCCAAGCCCACGGCAACGAGGACGTGACCCTCGCGTGGAACGCCTCCGCGGACGCGGACAGCTACCACGTCTACCGCGCCACCGAGGACGGCGACATGCAGCACGTGGCCGAGGTCAACGCCACCAGCTACACGGACACGGAGACGGAGGCCGAGACCACGTACACGTACGAGGTCACGGCGGCCAACGAGGCCGGCGAGGCCGAGGACTGTCCGACGGCTGAGGTGACGGCGATCCCGTTCTTCGGTAGTCCGGCGCTGGTCGCGATGGCGGCCCTCGGTAGCGTGGGCGCTGTCGGGGCGCTTCGCGTGCGCCGCGGCTGAGCGGCGCTGAGGTACCTGGCTCCGCAGCGGCACCCCCGCCGGCCCCTCTCCTTTTTGTTCTTGCTCTGCCCGGCGGTGACCGAGCCGGCTTGTGCTCGACCTCGTCCACCCGGTTCGTCGGCAACCGCGCTCGCCTACCCCACGTACACCGGGCTCGTGATCGCCCGATAGACGAGGTCGTCGGGCCCGCTGCCGCCGAGATCGTCCACCGTCACGAGATCCACGCGCATCCAGCAATCCTCCGCGAATGTGAGCGTGACCTCGGCGACGGGAGCCCCAGGCGGGCTCTCGTGCTCGAGGCCGTTGCAGGAGACGAAGCGGATGCGCTCGCCGGCGCCGGCCGTCACCTCGGCGCGGAAGGTAATCTCCTCACCGGTCGGGACGTGGTCGCCGACGATCGCCTCGCCCGAGGGGCCCTCGGCGGTGAGCGCGACCCGCGGCCCGACGGGGTCCCACGTGACGTACGTGCGGCCCTCGCGGGCGGCCTCGAGGATCGCGGTTGGGGTGTCCTCGGTGGCCTTGACCCAGGTCGTCGGTTGGCCGGGTCCCTGGACGGCGGTCGTGGCTAGCCAGTGGTTGTCCGAGGCGCCCACGATCGGCAGCTCGTGGCCCTGGTTCAAGAGATGGGTCCAGAAGTCCAGCGTCTCTTCGTTGTTGCTGGCGTCGGTGAAGCCGTTGGTGACCTCGTCGCGCCACAGCCAGTGGATGTTCCAGATCTCGATCGCGTCCCACGCGGCCGGATCGCTGTGGCCCTCGGTCCAGGCGCTGGATCCACCGCTGAACGGGTGGTTGGCGGTGACGTGGCCGCCGGGCTCGCCTTGCACCGCGTCGATCCAGGGGTCGATCGCGCTCGCCTCGCTGGGGTCCTCGAAGATGCCGCGGTCGAGGAGGTTCAGCGACGAGACGCCGGCGTGGGCGTCCGGCAGCGAGTGCTCGTAGCCCGGCACGAGCGTGACCGGGCCCTCGTAGTTGGCCTGCGCGTGGAGGGGGCCGCCCAGTGTGTTGTGGTCGGTGATCCTCAGGTAGTCCAACCCGCGGGCCTCGGCCTGGCGCATGCGGGTGGCGCCGTCGGCCGAGAGGGTGTGCGGGCCGTCCCCGCACCCGTCGCTGGGGTCCGACAGCAGACGCGGCACGTTGTGGGCTGCGCAGGCGTCGTGGCTGGCGTTGGTGTGCACGTGCCAGTCGCCGGCCAGCCAGGTCCGATCGTCGGCCCCGTCGGTCGGTAGGCTGGCCGCGGGCGTGGCCGAGACGACCACGAGCGAGGCGACGAGGACGGCGAGCAGCGTCTCGCGCACGGGCTCCACCTACGAGACGGTGACCGGCTGGCTGGTGTGGCTGTACGCGGCCACGTGGCCGGGCGTGTCGACGTACTGGCCGTCCACCCGGATCGTGTAGGTGTCCTCGGGCGTGGTCTCGTCGACGGGCCACTCGACGCGCCAGCGGTGCTCGTCCTCGACCTTGTCGTAGAAGACACGCAGCGTGAAGCCCTCGTCGTCGACGAGCACGTTGCCCTCGTCGTCGACGACCTCGACCATCGGCTCGCCGAGCGGATGGTCGACGCCGGGCCGACCGCCCAGCCAGGCAAACTCGACGACCTCGCCCGCGGTGGCGGTGTCGGCCGGCTGGGCCAGCACTCGGGCCGGCGGTTGACCCGTGGGCACGCACTGCGAGTCGGCCGCCTGCTCACACAGCGGGTCGACGGACGTCAGGGGCAGGTTCGGGTGCTCGACGAGGCCCGCGTATCCCGGGTCCACCGGCTCGTCGCGCAACAGCTTGTCGGCCACGTCGACGAGCGTGTGGCGGAACATCGGGTTCGTCATCCGCCCGTACAGCGTGAACGTGCCCTCGTAGGCCTGGACCTCGTACTCCGGCACGCGCGTCATGTACGACACGTAGTCGTTGGCGAGGCCGACGACGTCCACCGTGTCGACGTCGCTGGCCGAGTCGAGGTTGGCGATGGCCTCCTCGATGGCGAGCCCGGCGGCCATCGTGGGCTCGCCCGGCATCGTGGCGAACAGGTGGTCTTCCTCGCCGGCCGAGACCTCGACCACCTGCAGGCGCACGAGGTTGGGCACCAGGCCCGGCCCGCCGAGCAGCGGCGTCTTGTTGCCGTGCCCGGGGACGTGGACCGGATCGGGCGTGGTGCCGCCGGCGCCGAGGATCGGGATCGGGCTCAACCGCTCGCTGCCGTCCCGGTAGTCGACCTGTTGCCCGCAAAAGCAGGTGAACGTGGATCTCGTGTCGAGGTCCACGTCGCTCGTCAGCTCGCCGTCGAGGCTCAGCCACTCCTGCAGGATCGGGCCCGCCTGGCGCTGCCCGGCGTCCTCGACCTGCGCGAAGAACGTGTCGCCGTTCCCGTTGGGACTGATGTCGCCCTCGGCTCCGTTGAGGTAGCTGACGACCACGTCGTCGGTCGAGTCCACGCTCGGCGAGAGTGCAGCCACGCCGCGCTCGATCAGCCGGTAGGCCACGCCCTGGTTGTCGGCGGTGAAGAACAGGTCGTCGGCCCCGACCACGGTCCCGTGGGCGGCGAACTGGGTGACGATCCCGATCGGCTCGCCGCTCTTGGCGTCCACGCGGATCACACGCGCCGTCTCGTCGACGTGGGGCTCGCCGGCGTGATCGTCGTGGACCTCGGTGTGGGCCGCCTCTGCGCGGTTCGTGGTAGCGTCCTCGAGCTCGACCTGCCCGACGGCGATCTCGGCGGGCTGCTTGTCCTCCCAGGCCTCGACGACCGAGGCGGTGATCTGGTCGGCCACGAGCCCGAAGACGCGCGGATCGAGCTCGCCGCCCCCCAGCAGCGCGTACCCCTGGTAGGGGAAGATCTCGCCGGGTCCGCCGTGGGTGTGCGAGGCGCTGATCAAAAGCTCGGAGCGATCGATGGGGATGCCTCGATCGGCCAGCCGGTCGGCGACGGCCTGGTGCAGCTCGCCGGGCACGCCGCCGAGGTCGACGAACGCGGTCGCCAGCTGGGTGTCCCCGTCGTCGAAGACGTGCGCCTTGCTGTACAGGCGCGAGTGCACGCCCTCGCTCTTCAGGAACGTCTTCCCGTACAGGTCGAGATCGGCGCCGTCGTCGCGCTGGTCGACGAAGCGCGGGTACTCGCTTTCGGAGAGGTCGCCCCCGATGGAGACCAGACCCTCGCGAGCCGTGTACCCCCACATCGACGTCCCGATCGGGGGCGTGATCTCGGCCTCGCCCGCACCGGCCTCGAAGACGTCGCCGACCGGCGGGTCCTCGACGGCCTGGGCACTCCCAGGGACGGTGGCAAACGAGGGAACGATCGTCAGCAGCGCGCAGAGGATGACGGCAGCTCGCCTCACCATGGAACAGCCTCACACGGAGAGGCGACGGCTTCCTCAAGAGCCTTCCGGCCTCACGAGTCGTCGGGGCCGGTCTGCGTTGCCGACCGGTGCTCGGCCGTCGTCGGCCTGTGAGATCTCGCCCGTCCGGGCGATCGCAGGCACGCCCGAATCTCTGCTTCGGGCAGTGTCCATCGACAACCCGCAGGGAGTTTCCTGCTTCGGCCTCCTCGATCTCGACACGCTCAGAGGGCCGCGAGATGGTAGGCCCGGTGAGTCCGGCGGTCTAGGCGCTCTCGATGCGCGGGGCAAGCAGGTAGGTGACCTCGCCTTCGCCGTCGGCGAACTCGAAGCCCAGCCGGACCGGGTAGTCGTTGCCGAGGCGGAGCTGCACCGTGCCCGCGTCCTTGGCGACCTTGACCATGTTCGAGAAGTAATCCAGCGAGAACAGGGAGCGAACCTCCTCGCTGGCGCGGTGCTCCAGGAGGGTGTCCTTCTCGAGGTTCAGGTTCACGGAGTCCATGTCCCCCTCGGCGGAGAGCTCGAAGCCGCCGGCGGTGGCGTGCAGGGCCACGTGGTCGCTGATGCCCTCGGCCGCCTTGATGCCGCGATCGAGCTCGGCGCCGGGCATCTTGATCATCGCGGGCAGCTCGAGGTCGGGGATCTTGGGGTCCGTCATGCCGCTGGTGTCGACGAGGCTCATGCGGCGGGTCAGGTTCCCGATCTCGAGCCGCAGCAGGCCCTCGTCCTCGAGCACGATCTCGACCTCGTCGTCGGCGCCGGCCAGCCGGACCGCGTCGGAGAGCTTGTCGATGTCGATCCCCAGCTCCATCTCGTCGGCCTCGAAGTTCTTGAACGCGGCCTTCGAGAGGCTGAGGTCGATCATCGCGACGTGCGCCGCGTCCACAGCGAGGACCTCGAGACCTTCGGGCGCCACCTGGAACTTGGCCTCATCCACGAGTGTGGACAGGCTGTCGATCACCGACTTGACCACGTCGGCCTTGCATACCGCCCTGAAGGACATGGCTGTTCGCGAGACCCATCGAAGCTTCCCTTGAAAAAGGAAGGGGCCGCGTTGCACCTGGAACGCCGGCAGGCTGACAGGGCTCTCACACCTGCTCGGCGACCCGCATCATGCGGCGGACCGCGGCCTCGACCGCCTGGGGTCGCTCCTGGTGGATCATGTGGCCGGCGCGAGCCAGGTAGGTGCGCTCGAAGGGCCCGCCCCACTGCCGGGCGAGGTAGGCCGGCGTGCGGCCATCCAGCAGCCCGTCGTCGCTGCCCCACAGAGCCAACGTCGGCACGTCGATGGCGGCCAGCGCCTCCTCGGGCACGGTGTGGCGGTGCTCGGTCTCGGCGAGGAAACCGCGCACGACCGGGTCGTGCATCCGCTCCAACATGTGGTCCAGCACCGCCGGCGCCGCCAGCGGGACCTCGTGCCAGACCGCCTCCAGATAGCGCCGCGCGCCCTCCGCATCGTGGGGCGTCATGAGGCCGACCGCGTCGTAGGAGCCCTCCAGGCGGGTGCCGGCCGGGGCCACCAAAAGCGCCGCGTCGGCCAGGTCCGGACGCTCGTGCAACAACCACTGCGTGACCCAGCCGCCCATGCTCTGCCCGACGACGGTCGTCGGACCCACGGCGTGCTCGGCGACGATCGGCGCCAACAGCCGGGCGTGCTCGTCGGGGCCCAGCGCGTAACCGTCCGCCAGCTTGGAGCGCCCGAACGGCGGCAGGTCCACCAGCACCAACCGCGCATCCTGGCGCAGGCCTCGCACCTGACGCAGCCACGTCGTCGAGGCGTCCCCGAGCCCGTGCACGAACGCGACCGTCCGCTCGGCCTCGGCGTCCGGCTCGAAGACGAACCCGCGCACCGTGGCCGTGTCCCTCGCGTGCTCGAAGGGTCGGCCATCGAGCACGTGGTAGAGGACGCGGATCGAGCCTCGCAACGCCTCGACGAGCACCGGGCTCGCGGACGAGCTCTCCCGGCAAAAGGCTTACATCGCACCGGCTGCTACCGCGGGGCCGATGCTTTGTCCGGAATGCGGGAGCATGATGCAGCCGTCACCCGAGGGCCCCATCTGCGACGACTGCGGCACCGAGGGTGAGGGCCAGAAGGTCTCCCAGTCCTCGGAAGGCGAGGAGATCACGATGGTCGACGAGGACGAGCACGCGCACGCCCTCCCCAAGACCGACGAGTACGAATGCGAGGAGTGCGGCGAGCGCGACGCCTACTACCGGACCGAACAGACGCGGGCAGCCGACGAGCCCACCACCATCATCCTCACCTGCGCCGAATGCGGGAACAAGTGGCGGCAGTACTAGCTCGGGGAAGGTCGGCTCCCTCAGGGTCTCCCGTCGGCAGGCTGCCCTGAGCAGGCCACGCTGACGGCGTCGCTCTGCATCGGCATCCCGCCGGGATGCCTGCTTCGAGCTCCTTGTCAGCGGCAGCTCAGGTTCCATGGTGGACGCGGGCGTCCTGCCTCGGTCCGACCCTTCGGTCGCCGACCTCCCTCGCTTCTCCGCGGATAGGACCGGGCTTCCTGGGGGCACGATGGCAGTGACAGTCCTGTCTTCACAGTGAGGCGGCCATCCTACCTCGGTTCGATTGGCAGAGGCAGGCCGTCATGGGGCTCGCGGTGAGGAGTGAGGGGGCTCTGCCGAGCGCACGCCCGACCGCGGGCATAGCCGAGGGCGTGCAGATCCGGAGACGGGTGGACATGGGCGGTCTCCGAAGCTCGGCTGACCCTTCGGTCGCCGACCTCCCTCGCGTCGTCGCGTCTGCCGGGACGATAGGCGAACGTGGGACAGAGCAGCTGACGCTCGCGCCTGCCGAGGCCGGGCACAACCCCTTTCCCGGACCTCCGCTGTCCCCGCGCCGTGGCCAACGACGAGGGCACGCTCGGCTCCGTCCGCATGCCCACCGTCCAGGTCATCCTGGCCAGCACGCTGATGGGCGTCATGGGGGTCTCGCTCATCAGCCCGGCTCTGCCGGCCATCCGCAACAGCCTGGGCATCACGGAAGCCGAAGCCAGCCTGATCCTGTCCGCGTTCACGCTGCCCGGCATCCTCATGGGGCCGGTCGTGGGCATCCTGGCCGACCGCTACGGCCGCCGCCCGGTCCTGATCCCGTCCCTCGTCGTCTACGGGGTCGCCGGCGGTGCGGTCCTGCTGGCCCCGGGCCTGTGGACGGTCGTCGCGCTGCGCGTCGTGCAGGGGGCGGCCGCTGCCGGGCTGATCACGCTCGCGATCACGCTCATCGGCGACACCTTCGAGGGCAGCCAACGCAACGCGATCATGGGCCTCAACGGCGCCGTGCTCTCCATCGGGACCGGCATCTACCCGCTCGTCGGCGGCCTGCTGTCCGAGATCGACTGGCGGGCGCCCTTCGCCCTGTACCTCGTCGGCGTGCCCGTCGGCCTGCTCGCCCTCGAGATCCTCGAGGAGCCGGTGATCGAGGACCCCGTCGGCGGGCTGTCCTACATCACCGGCGCCCTGCGAGCGCTGCGCGGCATCGAATCCGCCCTCCTGTACGCGACCGCGCTCGGGATCTTCGTCCTCCTCTACGGCGGCGTCCTCACCACGATGCCGTTCCTGCTCGACCAGGACCTGGGGTTGTCGGCCGTCGCCATCGGCGTGGTCTTGACCGCCTCCTCGGCCGCCACCGCCGTCTCCTCCAGCCTCAACGGCCGCCTGGCTCGCCGGTTCTCGAACCCGCCGATCATCGCCGCCGGCGTCCTCGCGCTCGGCCTCGGCCTCGCCGGCGTCGCCTGGGCGCCCACGCCCACGCTCGCCGCGATCGGCATCCTACCTTTCGGCGCCGGCATGGGCCTCTCGATGCCCTCCCTGGATACCGAGGTCAGCCAGCTCGTCCCCGACCGCTTCCGCGGCGGCGCGATGAGCCTCCGCACGAGCATGGTCCGCCTGGGCCAGACGATCGGGCCACCGCTCTACGCCGGCCTGACCCCCGTCCTCGGCCGCCGGATCCTGCTGTGGATCTCTGGAGGCTTGGCCGTCGTGCTCGGCGCCCTCGCCCTCGTCCTCGCCGGCCGGACCCGGGGCCCCTCGCACAGCTAGCATGTTGGCCGAGCATCCTAAGGGCGGGGGGCTCCATGGGCGCGCTCATGGCGCTGGATGCGATGATGACGGCCACCCGCGAGATGCCCGACCACGTGGAGGCGGCCGTTTCGGCCGCCGAAGCGGCCGATCTGCCCACCGGTCCCCACACGTCGGTCGTCGTCTGCGGGATGGGTGGATCGTCGTTCGGCGGGGCCCTGGCCGCCGCCCTCCTGGAGGACCGCGTGGACGTCCCGATCCACGTCCTCCGCGACCACGAGCCGCCGGGCTTCGTCGACGAGGACACGCTCGTCGTCGCCACCTCCTACTCCGGCGACACCGCCGAGACCGTCGACGCCGCCCGCGCCTGCGCCGACCGCGGTGCCGACCTCGTCGCGATCACGACCGGCGGCGAGCTCGGCGACGTCGCCGACGAGGTGGGCGCGGCCACGGTCTCTGTGCCCGCCGGCTACCAGCCCCGCGCCGCCGTCGGCTGGCTGTGGGGCGCCAACCACGCCGCGCTGTCGCGCATCCTGGGCGTCGACGACCTCGATCGGGTGCGCTCGACCGCCCAGCGCCTGAGCGACAAGGTCGACGAGCTTGCGCGCGAGGGCGGCCGCGCCGACGAGATCGCCGGCCAGCTCGGCGACGGCCCCGTCGGCGTCGTCGGCCACGACGTGTTCGGCGTCGTCGCCCGCCGCTGGGCCGGCGAGGTCGCCGAGAACGGCAAACGCCTGGGCTTCCACGCCACCCTGCCCGAGGCCGCCCACAACCAGATCGTCGGCTGGGACGGCGACCCCGGCGACGCGACGCTCGTCGTCGTCGGCCGCGAGGACGAGGAGCCGCTCGAGCGCGCCCGCACCCGCTTCTTCGCCGAACGCGCCAGCGACGCCGGCGCCCCCGTCGTCGAGGCCCGCGTCGAGGGGTCGGACATCGGGGCCGCGCTCGAGGCGATCCTCCTCGGTGACCTCGTCAGTCTGCACCTGGCGCGCCGCGAGGGCACCGATCCCGAACCGGTCTCCGTGATCGACGCGCTCAAGGCCCGGCTGGCCGAAGCGTTCGATCCGGCGACCCCCCAGAGTTAGGTACACCCCTCGCCATGGCCGGGTTGCGATGGCTGACGAGATCCCGGGTTGGGCCCGGGCCACGATCGACCGAATGAACCGCAACCCCGACCGGGCCCGGGCGCTGCTGTCCACGGCCGAGTGGCCCCAGATCGGGGACGAGTTCGAGGTGGAGGCTGCTGGATCCTGCTCGACGTGCGGGCATCCGACGATCGACGTGATCGAGCGCGGCGACGCCGACGTCCCGGTCGCCCTCGTCACGTCCGGTTGCCTGATCTGCGACCTGTTCCAGGTCGTCGACCTCGAGGAGATCGACCTCGTCGAGGACGACGAGATCCCCGGTGGGGACGGCACCCGCGACGGCGACACCGAGGCCCGCTGAGGCTCGCTTGGCTCACCCCAACAGGTACGCAGCCAGGGCTGGCTGCTCACCGAGCACGTGACGGGACCAGCGAAGGTTGCCGGGCAGACCCGCGTCCCTCGACCTTCGGGCCGAGACCGAGGTCGCTGTCGCGGTCGCCCGGGCGGTCACCCGCGCAGGTAGCGACGCCAGGGTTGCTGTCGACGAGCTCTCTCCTTCCGGCGGCGGTCGAGGCCGAGGATGCGGCCCAGGCCGAAGGCGCCCACTCCGAACGGGAGCCCGGCGTGGACGAGGTGATCGTCCACGACCCAGCTGTGCTCGCGACAGCCCCTGGAGCAGGCCCCTCGGGGGTCGACGACCTCGCCGGGCTAGAACTTCGTCCCCGTCAGGGTCTTGGTCTCCTTGACGCCGTCGATCGAACGGACCTTCTCGACGACGAGGTGGCCCAGGGAGTCGAAGTCCTGGGCTTCCAGCTTGACGATGAGATCGTACTCGCCGAACAGGGGGTGCAGCTCCTGAACCTGGTTGAGTCGGAGGAGCGCGTTGTAGACCTCCTTCTCGTGCCCGGGCTCGGTGCTGATGAGGACGAAGCCGATGGCCATGGGTACCGGAACCAACGACGTTCCTGGCCACGAAAGCCTTTTCGCCTTCGAAAGGCCGCCCGCGGCCCGAGCCGACCCCTCGCGGCGGCCGAAAAGGCGGTTCCCGCCAGCGGGTTTTAAGCTCCCTCGGTGCTTGCTTGGGCCACGCATGGGCGAGCGCTTCTACAAGCTCAGCCACGCCACCCTCGGCCCCCTCATCCGCGGCGCCTGGAGCATCGAGGCCTCCGGGCGCGAGCACATCCCCGGCGAGGGCGCCGCGATCCTCGCGAGCAACCACCTCTCGTTCCTGGATCACTTCGTCAAGCCGGCGGTCATCGACCGACCGGTGTCCTTCATCTCGAAGGTCGAGCACTTCGAGGCTCCCCTGAAGGCGTGGCTGTTCGAGCAGTGGGGCGTGATCCCGATCGAACGCGGCAAGGGCGACGACGAGGCCCTCGACCGCGCCGTCCAAGTCCTCGAGGACGGCAAGCTGTTCTGCATCTACCCCGAGGGCACCCGCTCGCTCGACGGCCGCCTGCACAAAGGCCACACGGGCGTCGCACGGCTCGCGCTCGGTGTCGGCGTGCCCGTCGTCCCGGTCGGCGTCGAGGGCACCTACGAGGCCATGCCGAAAGGCCAAAAGCTGCCCCGCTTCCCCGACGTGGAGGTGGCCTTCGGCGAGCCGCTCACCTTCGAGGACCGCCACGGCCAACAGGACGACTACGACACCTGCCGCGAGGTCACCGACGAGATCATGGAGGCCATCCAGGCCCTCAGCGGGCAGGAGTACGTCCACGAGTACCAGCGCAACCCCGACTACGTGCCCGCCGAGCACCGCGACGACGAGGAGGCGACCGCATGAAGGTCGGCGTCGTCGGCGCCGGTGCCTGGGGCACCACGCTGGCCCGCGTCACCTCGCTGCGCGGCGTCGACACCCACCTGTGGGTTCGCGGCAAGGAGCGCGCCCAGCGCATCCAGACCGACCGCGAGAACGAGAAGTACCTGCCCGGCGTCGTGCTACCCCGAGCGCTCGAGGTCACCAACGACCTCGCCACGTGCCTTGAGGACGCCGAGATCGTCATCCACGCCGTCCCCTCGCACGCCACGCGCGAGCTGGCGGCCCGCTACGCCGACCTGCTCGCCGACGACGCCACGATCGTCTCCGCCACCAAGGGCCTGGCCTACGAGACCCACCAGACGATGGCCGCGGTCATCGAGGAGGAGACCGGCCACGACACCGTCGCGCTCTCCGGCCCCAACCACGCCGAGGAGGTCTCCCGCGACCAGCCGACCGGCACGATCGTGGCCCATCCCGACGAGGCGCTGGCCCGCAAGGTCGTCACCGCGATCTCGACGCCCACGTTCAAGGCCTACGCCCACACCGACCGCACCGGCGTCGAGCTGTGCGGCGCCTACAAGAACGTCATCGCGATCGGGACCGGCATGAGCAAGGGGCTCGGCTACGGCGACAACACCACCTCGGCCCTCATCACGCTCGGCCTCAACGAGATGGCCCGCCTGTTGCCCGAGCTCGGCGGCGAACGCCGCACCGCCTACGGGCTCGCCGGCGTCGGCGACCTGATCGCGACCGCCGGCAGCGACCACTCCCGCAACCGCACCTTCGGCCGCCGCGTCGGCGAGGGCACGACCGTCGACGAGGCGATCGAATCCCTGGGCGGCAAGGTCGTCGAGGGCGTGCCCGCGGCCCAGGCCTTCCACCGTGCCGCCGAGGACGAGGGCCTGGACCTGGCGCTCACGCAGGCCGTCTACCAGGTCACCGAGGAGGACGAGGACGTCGACGAGGCGATCCGCGTGCTGCTGGCGCGGGTGTGAGGCGTCGAAGCAGCCGGCGGATCCCTTTGTCAGCCCTCGAGAGACGTCGAGAGAAGATCGTCGAGGGTGACCCCGAGCGGGCCCATCGCTTCTGGGGTCGGGTCCGGGCCCGGTGCCGCCGAGCAGCCGACCGCAGCGATGCGGAACGGAACGGAGTAGTACGGATCCGCGTGCCCGCACGACGTGTGGCCTGCCGCGTTCGATGCATTACCGGTTGCGCTGATCGCGACGCATCCGGCCGCCACGGCGCCCCGGCTGTAGCCGCACGCGTAGTCCCCCGCTTCGTTCGATGCGTTGCCGGTTGCGCTGATCGCGACGCATCCGACCCCGGCCCCGACCACAACGGCGACGCCGCAGGAGTCGCGGTCGCCGCGGTTCTCGGCGTCGCCGGTGCCGCTGATCGCGATGCAGCCGATCCCTGCTCCTTGGCCTCCGAGACCGCAGGCACCCCGCTCCGCTTCGTTGCTTGCGTCGCCGGTGCCGCTGATGGCGACGCAGCCGATGCTCGGCACGACGACCCCGATCCCGCAGGACCTATCATCGCCTCCGTTGGAGGCGTTCCCGGCACCGCTGACCGCGATGCACCCCGCGTGGACGCCTACTCCCGAGCCGCAGGACCGGTCGCCGGCCTCGTTGCTCGCGTTCCCAGTGCCGCTGATCGCGATGCAGCCCGCTGCCACGGTGAGGAACCCCGCACCGCAGGAACGGTCCTGACCGGTGTTGCTCGCATCGCCGGTTCCGCTCACGGTGATGCAGCCAGCCGATACCTCCCCGACGTCGCCGGATTCGCAAGCTTCGTCACCTGCCTCGCTGGAGGCGTTCCCCGTGCCACTGACGGTGATGCAGGCGGCCGCCCCGTTGCAATCTCGACCGTCGGCGTCTCCATCGACGCTGGCGCTGAGTAGGCTGCCGCAGGTATCGTCCTCGACGCTCGCGTCGACGCGACCGCAGTCGTCGGAGGCCCCGGCAGCCTGAGTGAAGCCAGGGAACGTGGTGGTCAGCAGCAACAAGGCGATGAGGGGTGCGGTCCAGCGCATCGGGCGGTGTCGGCGGCCGGACCGCTCCGCGCATGCATAAAGATTGCCGGGGAACGCGACGTTGTCCTGCCCAACCGAACGTCCCGCCTCAGGCTTCCTGGTCGGCCGAGCCTCAGGACCGCGACGATCGGCTGCCTTCAGCGACCTTCCCGATCAACCGCTGCAACCCCTCGTCCAGCTCCAGCTCGGCCATCGCCTCGTCCACGGTGAACCAGCGCACCTCGTGGCCCTCCGCATCCGGCACGACCGGCTCCTCGCCGGGATCGGCCTGGAACACGTAGCGCAGGTCGAAGTGCCAGTGCTCGGGCATCGCCTCCGAGGCCGGGATGCGGTGGGCGTCCACGTCGACCAGGCCCGGCCGATCGGGATGCGGTTCGAGGTCCAGCCCGGTCTCCTCGCGGGCCTCGCGCTCGGCGACCGCCCGCGGCCGGCTCTCGCCGGGCTCGGCGTGGCCGCCGGGCTGCAACCACATGCCCAACTGGCGGTGGTGCAACAACACGATCCGCTCGCGGTCGGGCGAGGCGACCAGCCCGCTGGCGACGACGTGGCCGAAGGCGTCCTCGCGGTCCATCGGCGCTTCGGCGTCCTCGACGTAGTTGCGGACGCGCTTGAGCGAGGCGGCCTCGACCTCGTCGGCCGGTACGTGGTCGGCCAGGTCGCGAGCCAGGGGGCCGGTCATCGGCCGTCCACGCCGCTCGGATCTGTTCAGGGTTCGGGAAGGCCGCTGTCGCCCTGGTTGCCCAGCCAGACCGCGCTCGTCATGACGGTCGGATCGCTGTCGCCGTCCTGCTCGTAATCCTGGTAGGCGCGCAGGGTGATGTAGCGCTCGTCGAGATCGGTCGTCCCCAGCTCGTCGACGTCGATCTCGACGGTCTCGTGCTCGAACCCGCGGTCGTGCTCGTCGAGGTCGAGGGTCTTGTGCCAGCCTCGGGGGCCCAACAGCTCGAGCTTCTCGAACGTCGTCGGGCCGTTGGTCCCCGCATCGTACACGGTGGCCTCGACCTCGACGGTGCTGCCGGGGTTCGGGACGACCTCGCCCATCAGGGTGTCGTCGACGTACAGGCGAGCATCCTGGTCCATCCCGCGGATCCCCACCGTGTGGTGCTGCTGGAAAGACCGATCCAGCGCGGGCTCGCTGAGCTCGGTCATCAAGGACACGCTATGCCCCCGGTCGGGGTCCACGCGCTCGTCGTCCTCGTGGCCGTCGGAGACACCGTGGGCGCCGACGTGCCAGCCCTTGTCCAGCGCCTTGAGGTACGTGTCCGTGTAGTCGTCGTCCTTGTTGAAGGCCTCGAGGCTGACGAAGAACTCGTCCATCCGCGGCTCGTAGCTGAAGTTGTCGAACGTCAGGGGCTCGCGACCGGGGTGGTTGAAGGTCGCGTACCGGTCGTCGTCGAGCTTCTCGCCCTCCAGCCACGTGTACAGGCCATCCATCGGCGCCTGGCCGGTCTGGAAGGCATCCGTCCACGCCTGCGTGTTGTAGACGTTGACGTGGCCCTCGATGAAGCTGGACCACTCGAAACCGGCGTGCGAGACGAAGGCCTCGCCCTGGAAGCGCTGGGCCTGGTGCTTCATCTCCGCGAATTCCGTCCGACCCGGCGCCGGGGACATGTAGCAGACGTCCGAGGCCTGGTCGGGGTTGGTCGACGGGCAGGTGTCGTTGACGGGGATCGGGTTGGTGAGCAGGTTCGCGTGGTCGGTGAGCGTCCAGAAGTCCAGCCACTCGACCTGCTTGGCGTCGTTGAACGCCTCGCGCGGGTGGCTCTCCCCGTCCGAGAAGGCCGTGTGAGCGTGCATATCGCCTCGGTAGGGCTCGAGGCGCTCCGTTCCCGCCAGGTGCTCGCCCTCCGGCCCGACGAAGGCCGAGGGATCCACGTTCCGGTCGGCCGTGATGCCGGGAGCCCCCGCGGAGAAGATCACGATCCCGACGACGGCGATCCCAACCAGGCGTCCTACGTCCATGGTTACCCAGCCGAGGGCCCAGTGTTAGGTTTGCTGCGGGGAGACGCTGGATCACTCCCCACGTCTCCGGAGACACCCGAGGGCGACGGCGCGCGAGGGACCGTCTCGGTCCCCGATCGCCGCCGTCGGCGTCACCGTTCGGCGACCCGACGCCAAGGCCTCTATACCCGGGAGCCGATTCGGGGGTGATGGTCGACGCCACGCCCCTTCGCGACCGGCGCGCGCTCGTCACCGGCGCCTCACGCGGCATCGGGCGAGCCATCGCCGACGAGCTGGCCGAGGCCGGTGCCGACGTGGCCTTGACCGCGCGCAGCGAGAAGGACCTGCGCGAGACCGCCGCCCAGGTCACCGAGCGCGGCCGCTCGACCACCGTCATCCCCGCCGACCTCGCCGAGCCCGAGGCCCCCCAACGCATCGTCGACGAGGCCTGCCAAGAGCTGGGCGGCCTCGACGTCCTCGTCAACAACGCCGGCCTCCCGGCCCCGTGGAAGGACGCCGAGGATCTGGACCGATCGGAGTGGGACCAGCTGCTCGACGTCAACCTCGAGGCCCCCTTCTTCCTGGCGCAGGCTGCCCGCGAGGAGCTGGCCGACGGCGGCGCGATCGTGAACGTCGCCTCGATCGCCGGCATGGAGGCCGCCGCGCGGATGCTGCCCTACTCCGTCAGCAAGGCCGGCCTCGTCCAACTCACCCGCGATCTGGCGACCGCGTGGGCCGACGACGGGATCCGGGTCAACGCCGTCGCGCCCGGCTGGACGAAGACCGACATGACCGAGGGCGTCCGCGGCAACGAGCAGATCCGCTCGCAGCTCGAGGCCACGGTCCCGATGGGGCGCTTCGGCGAACCCGACGAGATCGCGCCGCTCGTCCGGTTCCTCGCCTCGCCGGAGACCTCGTACACGACCGGCGCCGTCTTCGTCGCCGACGGTGGGGAATCGATCTGAGGACGACCACACCGAGCCGCGTCGCCGCCGAACGCTACTGGGACCAGGTCCGCCCAGGGATCGACCCTCGCCCCCGTCCCAGCCAACCCACGCTCGTGCTCATGGCCGGCGTCCCGCTCGTCGGCAAGACCACGCTGGCCCGGCACCTCGTGAGGGCCGTCCCCACCGAGGCCGTCCACGCCGAGAACGACCGGCTGCGCCGACTCGTCGTCGACGCGATGGGCCGCCAACAGTCGACCTTCGACGGCGAGGAGAACCACGCCACCTACGAGGCCGCCCGCCACGTCGTCGAGCAAGCCCTCGAGCGAGGCCTCCACGTCGTCCACGACGCCACGAACCTCCGCAAATCCGACCGGCAAGCCACCTACGCGATCGCCGACGCGTTCGAGGCTCCCGGTCGCGTCGCGTTCGTCCACGCGCCCGACACCGTGCTCGGCGACCGCGCCGACCGGATGGGCCCCGACGCCCGGCAGGCCCTCGAGGCGCTGGGCGACCGCCAGGCCCGTCCCAGCGACCGCACCCGTCCCCACCTCGTTCTCGACGGGACACGATCCCCCGAGGACAACGTCGACGCGATCCTCGCCGACGACGCCTTCGTCCCCTTGGCCCGCCCCGATTGACGAGGGCGCCCCCCAAGGGTTCATGACGGACCCGTCGTCTGCACCGTCGATGACCAGGGGAGGCCGTACGCTCAGCGTCGCGCTCGCTCTCGCGCTCACGGTCGAGTTCGCCATGATCGGCATGGCGATGGCTCCCAGCGCCCAAGCTCAGGTGACCGAAGGCCAGCCCGAGGCCTACCACACCTACGACGAGATGAAGCAGGACATGCAGGCGCTGGCCGAGGAGTACGACGCGGCCGAGTTCCGCGGCGTCGGCACCAGCACCCTCGACCAGGAGATCTTCGTCGTCGACGTCGCCGCGAACATCTCCGACCGCTCCGAGGAGGAGCTGGCTCAGCTGCCGACGCTGTACGTCGACGGCGCCCACCACGGCAACGAGATCCTCTCCGCCGAGGCCGCCTACTACTTCCTCACGCGCGTCCTCGAGAACGCCACCGAGGAGGGCGCCTCGTACCTCGAGGACAAGCGGCTGGTCGTCAACCCGATCGTGAACCCGGACGGGTACACCCGCGACCAGCGGGAGAACACGAACGGCGTCGACCTCAACCGCAACTACCCCTTCCACTGGGGCCTGTACGGCACCAGCGACCAGCCGTTCACCGGCAACTACCGCGGCGAGGAGCCGGCCAGCGAGACCGAGACGCAGACGAACATGGAGCTGATGAGGGACCTCAACCTCTACGCCTACCTCACCGGCCACACCGGCACCTACGACCTCGTGCTCCCCTGGAGCGAGGACCAGGACGGCGAGATCCCCGACTGGCCCACCTACGAGACCTGGCTCACGAACATCGAGAACGAGACCGGGCTCGAGTACCGCGACCCCAGCGGCGCCGGCGAGGCCCACGCCTGGGCCTACGGCAACCGCTCCGCGATGGCGCTGCTCCCCGAGGTCGACGAGGAGCAAAGCGCCCCCGCGTCGACCGAGGAGGTCGAAGCCCGCCTCAACGAGGTGCTCGGCGTCTACGAGCTCACCTGGGACAACCTCCACCACCTCGGCGGCGCCCTGCACCTCGAGGACGTGAACGGCACCAGCGTCACCGTGCTCAACGACGGCTGGGGCCCCGCCTACAACCTGACGCCCCTCCCCACGCCCGCCTCCAACGTCGACGAGGGGACCGCCGACACCGGCGCCAGCGACAACGGCACGGGCGACAACGCGACCGCCAAGACCTCGGTTCCCGCCCCCGACCGCCAAATCGCCCCCGGCGAGGAGGTCACGCTCGACCTGCCCGAGGGCACCGAAGAGCTGGGCTACGAGCGCGTCACGATCGACGGCGACGACCCCGAGCAGAAGGTCAAGACGCTCTCGTTCCCCGCCCCCCTGAACGCGTCCACCGAGACCCAGACCGACGACGGGGGCTTCCTGTCCGTGCCTGGCCCGGGGCTCGCGCTGCTCGTCGCCGTGTTCGCCGCCCTCGCCCCGGCTCGAACCCGCCGACGACCCTAGGCCGTCAACGCCACGGCCCCCACCCCCTGCAAACGGGACGGCGATGGGTCGAGCATGGTCGCCGGCAAGCGACGAGCGCTGCTGGTCGGCCTGGCATCGAGTCGGTCGCCGGCGGGACCGGCGCCGGCCGCCGCGTTCGCGCTCCTCGCGGCAGCGATCGCCGCGCTGGCGAGGGCCGGCCGACCGCGCCGTTGAAGAACCAGGCCCGCCCTTCAGCCGGTGTGACCCAGCCGCCCGCCCGCGTCCGCCGCCTCTTCGAGCACGCCGAGGACCTCGACGCCGTCGTCACCGTCAACGGTCCGCCCGACGCGACGTTCTTCTGGGCCACCGGCCTCCACGACGGCGGCACGTTCGAGGGCTCGGCCGCCATCCTGCGGCCCGACGAGCCCGTGACCGTCGTCACCTCGCCGCTCGAGGAGACGACCGCCCGCAGATCCGACAACCGCGTCGTCATCTACGACGACCGCGAAGACTTCTGGGACGAGCTCGCCGACCGGTTCACCGACGGCGAGAGGGTCGGCTTCGACGCCACCCAGGTCAGCGTCGACCGCCACCGCAAGCTCGACGACGAGCTGCCCGTCGACCTCGAGCCCGCCGACGAGGCGATCCAACGGGCCCGCCTCGTCAAGGACCCCGCCGAGGTCGACCGCATCGAGGAGGCCGCCCGCATCACCGACCGCATCGCCGAGGAGATGCAGACCTACGTCGACCGGGCCGACGAGGAGGCCGAGCTGGCGGCCGGCATCGTGCACGAGATCCTCACCGAGGGCGCCAAGCTCTCCTTCGACCCGATCGTCGCCAACGGCGCCGGCTCGGCCGAACCCCACTACGCGCCCGGCCGCGCCGAGCTGACCGACGGGCCCCTGTTGATCGACATGGGCGCCCAGCTGGCCGGGTACTGCTCGGACATCACGCGCACGTACGCGATCAGCGAGCCCTCCAAGCAGCTGCGCCGCATGCACGAGGTCGTGCTCGAGGCCCAGCGAGCCGCGCTCGACGCCATCCAGCCCGGCATGGAGGCCGCCGACGTGCACGACGTCGCCCGCCAGGTCATCGACGACACCCGCTTCGAGGGCCGGTTCATCCACTCGCTGGGCCACGCGCTCGGCGTCGAGGTCCACGACGGGCCCGGCCTGTCGCCCTCCAGCGAGGTCACGATCGAGGAGGGCATGGTGTTCACCGTCGAACCCGGCGTCTACGTGCCCGGAGAGGCCGGCGTCCGCATCGAGGAGGACGTCGTCGTCACCAGCAACGGGTGTCGGCGGTTGACGCACGCGGATCGCGGGCTGCGGACGTTGTCGTTGTAAAGGACCCTGGAATCCACCTCCGAGCGTCCGCCCGCGTTCCACGTGGGAAGCTCCGGCGGCATCCCCCTCGGGGCCTCCGCCATCGTCTCGGTCTCGCCATCCTCGTCCAAGGGAGGCTCGACGAGGCCGCCGGGCGAACACGGACTCGCCAGTGCCCTCCAAGCGAACCCTGACGCCGATCCCCCCATGGTCGTGACGAGCGAGAGCTTCACTGTGGCTTCCTCTGGAGCCAGGCGGCCGCGGCCAGAGACCCCGCCACGACCGGCACCAACCCCGGAACTGGGATCGTCCGGGAGCCTCCCGCCTGGAGGACGGCGTCGTCTGCCTCACGGAACCGGTAGTTGTCCCCGTCGTCCTCGATCCAAGCCTCGATGACGTACGTCCCCGGGCTCTCCGCGTTGGCGGAGAACGTCCACACCTCGGTCTCGTTCTCCTCGAGGAAGATCCGCTTCGGCGTGACGTTCGACACGGTCACGTTGTCCGGGGCCTCCACCCAGACCTTGAGGTGCCCGTCCCCGGGGTAGTGATCGGGATCGCGGCCCCCGACCTCCGTACGGAACGCGACCTCCTCCCCGGGTTCCGCTTGGGCTTCCGCGGGCTCCAGGTCCACGGTGTACTGATCGGGGGCGCCGGAGGATTGAATCGCCGGCGCGGCCGACCCGAGGACGAGGGTCGTCAGGAACACCACCAGGACGCTCCGACCGGCCATGCGGTTCGAGTTATCTGAACATGGAAAACCCTTGCCACGACGGCCGCTAGCCGCTGTAGCAGGGGGATCCGCGTCCCCGCGGCCCTCCCCTTTGGACGGTGGTGGCGAAGGCCTCCCAAACCGGCCCCCGCGTTCGCGAGGTGGTTGGTCGTTGTCGGCGCCTTCATCCCCTCCGCGCCCTCCACCTCCACACTGCCCCAGGACAACGTTCACCCTCTCGCGGCTCGCGTCCCTGCCTGTGCGGGCCCGCATCGTGCAAGCCTTCGCGATCGTCGCCCTGCTGCACGCCCTCACGCCGCTCGTCGATCCGACCAGCATCACCCTCGACGAGCTCAGCCAGCACTACGGCGAGACCGTGCAGCTCGACGGCCGCGTCACGGCGATCGACGCCCACGGCGACGTCCTCCGGTTCGAGCTGACCGAGGGCAACCGGCAGGCCACCGTGCTCACCCGCGGCTCGGCCCCCAGCCTCGGCGAGCAGGTCACGGTCCGCGGGCAACCCAGCCCCGGCGAGCACGGACCCATCGTGTGGGCCGAGGGCGCCATCGAGACCGAGGCCTCTCCCGAGCACCGGCCGCTGGGCCAGGTCCTCGAGAACGCGCCCCGCCTGCGGGGGCAACCGATCGCCGTCACCGGCACCTGGGCCGACGACGGTGCCGCGCTGCTGGACGAGGAGGGCCGGCTCCCCGTCGACGCCAGCGGGATCGCGCCCCCGCCCGAGCCCGTCGTCGTCTGGGGGCGGCTGGTGTACGAGCCCGACCGGGCCGGGTACGAGCTCGAGGCTCAGGGGTGGCGAGGCTGGACACCCCCCTCGCCGTGACCCTCGCGACCGTCGGCGGCCTCACCGGCGGCCTGGCCGGGCTCGTGCCCGGGCTGCACCCGAACACGCTGGCCGCCGGCGCCCTCGCCGTCGAGGCCCGCTGGGGCCTGCCCGCGCTGCCCACGATCGCGTTCCTCATGGCCGCGCTGGGCGCCTGGACGTTCACCAGCGCGCTCCCGCTCGTCGTGCTCGGAGTCCCCGAGGGCGAGCTCGCCCCGGCCCTGCATCCCGGCCAGCGGCTGGCTCGCGGCGGCCACGCCGAGGAGGCCCTCACCGCCAGCGCCACCGGCAGCCTCGCCGGGCTCGCGCTCGGCGTGCCGGCCGCCCTCGCGATCGCCCACCTCCTCACCACGCCCGGCGCCCGCTCGGCGGTCCAAGCCGCGACGCCCTGGGTGGCCGGCATCGCGTTGCTCGTCCTCGTCGCAAGCGACCCCGCCGGCCCGCCGACGGCCGCCCTCGTCGCGCTCGCCGCCGGCCTGCTCGGCCACGTCGGCCTCGCGGTCCCGGTCACCTCGCCGCTGGGCTGGCCCGCGACCCCGCTTTTGCCCTTGTTCATCGGGCTCTTCGGCCTGCCAGCGCTGGTGCACGCGGCCCGCAGCCCGCCGCCGGATCACGAGCCGTTGCCCGGCGAGGACGGCCACGTGCCCACCCCCGCCCGCCGCGGGCCGATCGTGGGCTCGCTGCTGGGTCTCGTCTCCGGCGTGTTCTCCGGGTTCACCGCCGGCCCCGCCACCGCCGTCGCCGCCCAGATCGGCCACCAGCGCGAGACCTCGCTCATGGCGACCGTCGGCGCCGTCAACACCGCCAGCGTCTGCGTCGCCACCGGCGTCCTCCACGCCCTCCAGCGCACCCGGACGGGCGTCCACGCCGCCCGCCTGGCCCTGGCGTGGCCGATCCCCGGGTGGGACGCCCTCGTGGGCGACCTCGCCGCGATGGCCACCGGCGGCCTCGTCGGTCTCGCCGGGCTGGGGCTCGCCTGCCGCCACGCCGAGGCGCTGGCCGCGCACGTGCCGGGCCTGGCTCGCGGCCTCGTCGTGCCCTGGCTCGTCGGCATCGGCCTGTTCACCGGGTGGGCCGGCGGCCTCGTGTGCCTGGCCGGGTGGACCCTCGCCCGCGCCGCGCACGCCGCTGGCGCCCGCCGCTCGCTGTTGATGGCCACCCTGCTGGGGCCTGCCCTCGTCCGCGGCCTGACGGGGTGAGAGCCGACCGTGACCGTCGAGGAAGGCGGGGGCTGAGGTGCCTGCGGGCCGGCGCGGCGGTGCTTGCCGCAGGCGCGGGCCTCCCGCCACGGCGGCTCGGCCTACCTCGGTCTCGCCCGTAGCGGCGCTGGTGCGAACCTCGGCGGAGCCCATCGGCGAGGGGCTTTCGGTTCACCGCACCGATCCGCCCTCGCGGTCCGCAGCGTTCATGCCCCTCGAGGTCTCCTTGTCTGCGATGACCGATGCCGGTCCCGCGGAGACCCGAGAGGACGAGCTTCCCGACCTCGGCGAGGAGGCGCGCAACCCCGCGCGTCTGCAACGCATCCTGATCGCCTACTACATCGCCGGCGCCCGCGGGGTCCGCTTCCCCCGGCCGTCCGAGGGCGGCGAGCACCTGCAAGCGATACTCAGCCGCCTGCCCGGCGCCCGCGTCCTCGACGCGGACGACGAGGTCCGGGTCGGGTTCCCCCGCTCGCAGGGCCCGGACCCGGACGAGCGGCTGCGCCGGCTGCACAAAGCGACCCGTCGCACCCTCGCCATCGCCAAGACCGGCATCGAGGAGCGCCCCGACACCGAGATCGTGGACCGCCTCTCCGAGGAGGAGCGCCGCTGCGACCGCCAGCTGTTCGCGCTGCAGCGCACCGCCAACCAGGACGACGCCCGCCTACGTCCCGGCGACGCCCTGCTGCGCGGCGCCGACCGCCTGGAACGCATCGCCGACTACGCCGAGGAGATCACGCTCCGAGCGGCCGAGCTCACGCCCCAAGAGCGCATCGGCGCCATCGCCGACCGGATCGAGACGGCGATCGGCGAAGCCATGGACCTGGTCGACCGAGCCCACCGCGCTCTCGCCGAACCGGACGCCACGCTCGCCCACGGCGTCATCGACGACATCGAGGACTGGACCCAGGACGTCGAAGGCGACGCGATCTCGCTCGCCGGCGGCCCCCGCCGACCCGACCAACTGCCCGACGACCGGCTGTACCGCGGCTACTTCTCGCTGCTGGAGGACACCGAACGCGTCGGGTTGTACGCCCGATCGATCGCCGAGGCCGCCCTCGATCGGTCCGCGCGTGAGCAGACGCTGGCTCCCGCGGGGTCCGACGAGGGCTGAACACCGCTCTCCCTCGGACGCCAAGTGCGGTGGGGCGTCGAAGGCAGCGGCGAGGACCCCGACGACTGGCTGGCAGCCGAGACGTCCTGAGAGCACGCCTTCCAGGCCACCGGCACGTACAGCTACCACTGCATCCCGCACGCCACCGAGGGCGACGAGGGCCAGATGCAGGGCATGGTCGGCACCGTGATCGTGCACGAGGAGGGACAGGCGGCCGACGCCGAAGGCGAGGCCGGCTCCGAGCACGCGTTCGGCGAGCCCGAGGAGGTCACGATCGACGAGATCAGCCGCCATCCCTCCGACATGCCGGCCGACACCGAGTGGGCCCGTTGAGAGGACGGGAACGACGCCGGCAGTGTCGACCGCGCCGGAGGCTGCCTCCTTGCGGACGTACCACAAAAGCCTAACATAGGTTGGCACACACTATCGTATCGTGCCCTCCTCTGCAACCTTCGGGCATGTCCCGCTACGGCGTGCCTTCGAGCGCCTTGACTCCTGGCTAGAGGGCGCCAAAGAGTATGAAGCTACCGGAGAGAAGGGCTTCAACCTAGCTGTTCAGCGGGAAGGCGGGGAGATCGTGCTCACCGCGTCCAAATCCCAGCACACGATGAAGTTCCGCTGGTCGGATGAGCACCAGGACCCCTCTCCAGTACAGATCTCGATGGATATTCCCCGAGTTGTCCATGCAGCCGTCCAGAAGGAAGACCGTCTTGAACTCGTGCTTCTGACGCCTACAGGGTCTGTTGTGGATCGTTTCCCTCTTCCCTCGGAGTCAGGGAGCTAGGCGTACTCATCGAAGAATTGGAGCGTAGCGGCGAGCTTCGCCCGCCCGTCCTCTGCCATCTTGGGGAAGGAGTCGTAAAAGGCCTCCCGAAGCTCCGCACGAGTGACTTGGCAGTTCTCGGGCCAGCAGACCACCGTATGAGGCCGAGGGCTCGGGTTCGACGCCCAGGGCACGTCGTGCTCAACGAGGACACCCTGGTCGTGGAGATCGTCGAGTCCGTCGACCCCGTCCCGGCTGAGACGGGGGTCAAGAACGATCCCGCCCCACTTCTGGCCCTGCTCGAGCTCGTAGGCTCGAATCAATCCCTCCCCGACGATTACCTCGCCCTCACTGGCGATCGAAAGCTCTCCTCTCACGATCGCTCCGCGGAGCAAGAGACCGTCCTGGAACAGCGCCGCGTAGAAGGACTGTGCCGTTCGCGCCAGTCCGTCCAAGTGGGACGCGTCCTCCCCGTCAGCCCAAAATAGCACCGAGTCACTGAACATCAGCGATTCTGGCGCATGCTCGTCGTCCACATCGTCGGGGATCTCCTGCGAGCTTTTGGCCTTAGCATCACCAAGCGCCTTGGCTACGGTCCTGAGATGCTTCCCGTGTACGAAGCTCCGGAATCCGAGAACATCGAGGAGGCAGAGGTACACCTCCTCTGGCGGCTCGTCCTTACGGATCCACTCGTCCGAGTTTGGCACGCACGTGCTCGACCGTGTGACACCAATTAGGCTTATCGGACGCGATCCATCTGCACCAGGCCCGCGCTGTTCGTTTCGATTGGAACTCAGGATCTCCCGGCACTTCGAACCCACGAGCACAGAGATCCTTGGCCAATCCATCAAGCGTTCTCCGCATCGGGTCCGCGGCCCGAATCTCACAGCCGACTGACAAGCCCGCCGCCCACTCCAACCTACCCAGAACCACCGAGGGCCTGCCCGCGGTCGACGAGGAGTAATACAAGATGTAAAGCGCATACTACTCCGAAGCCAAGGGCGACGAGAGCCTCGCCGCGCTCGAAGGCAGCGGCCACCTCGACTTCGATGCCGCCCAGGGCAACCTCGAGGAGCCGACGTTCGTAAACTGGAACGGCCGCCCCGACAGCATCACCGGCAACCGCGCGCTGGGGCCTACGACACGAACCTGACGGTGAACGACACCGCGCGCCTGTACATGGGCAACACGGGCCCACCTGGTGTCCAGCTTCCACATGATCGGCGAGATCTCCGACCGCGTGTACGTCGAGGGCAGCTTCGCCCTCGTCAACGAGAACGTGCAAAGCACGCTGGTGCCCGCCGGCGGTGCCGTCGGCGTGGAGATGACGTTCGAGGTGTCGGGCACCTACATCCCGGTCGACCACTCGACCTTCCGGATGAACAAGGGCCTGGTCGGCCACATCGCCGTCGACGGTGAGGCCAACCACGACGTCTGCCACCCCGTCGACGAGAGCTGACCTTCCGGCCTAGCCCCTGTCTGGGAGGGGGCCTTTCCTCTTCTCCTCTCACCGCTCCAACCGAGCGATCGACCCGACGAGGTGCAGCCCGACCGCGGCCAGGTAGGCGACCAAGGCCACCCGCAGGGTCCAGCCGGGCACGAGGGGCACCGCCACCAGGCCCGCCATCCCGGTGAGCGCCAACCCCACCACCGTGATATTGTGCCGCTCGAGCGGGTCGGCACGGGGTTCCAGCGCCGGCGCGAACAGGTCCATGACCGCGCCAAGGACGACGAGCCCGACGAACCCGAGCAGGGTCACGGCTCCGTGCCAGGGCGCTTGCCCCCGCGTCGTCCAGCCCATCACGATGGCGGCGCCCAGCATCGCGCCCAGCAGGACCGAGATGCCGGCTGCCCCGTACAGCCAGAACGAGGCCCGTTCGCGCTCGCTGGTGATCGTCGACCACACGAGCACGCCACCCAGCCCGACGAGGCCGATCCCTTCGACGATCGCGCCGAGCCGCAGCTGGAGGGCCGAGCCGTTCAACCCCTCCGCCAGCAGCATCGGACCCAGGCTCAACCCGACCGCCAGGACCCCGGCGACCGGGGTCGCGATCGCTCGGCCGGTGATGCCCGGCAGGACCCCGAGCACGACGGCCGCGATCGCGAGGACGACGAAGCCCGTGAGGACCAGATGCAGGGCCGCCAGCAGCCCGAAGCCCAGCAACGGGACCGACGGGATGGCCACGGCCGCGGCCAACCCGTAGCCGAGCCCGGCCACGGTCGCCGAAAGCGCCGGCCAGCCATCCACGACGGAGGCACCCTGGCGGGCCCGAGCGAGGCTGAACCCGAGCAGGCCCACGTGCAGACCCAGGCCCGCACCCCACAGGAGCGCCGCGGGCGACAACAGCCACGCACGACCGCCGAAGGCTGCGTACAGGCCCAGGCTCCCCGACGTCGCCGCCAGACCCGGCACCCACCACGCCCAGCGACCGGCGACGGCCACGTTGGCTCGACCCGACAGAAGCATCCGGCTGGTGCCGATCACGAGCACGACGAAACCGCCCAGCGCCAACGGGAAGGCCGCCCGCAGCACCGTGAAGGGCTGCAGGCCGTCCACGACGAGGTGGCCCACGCCGACGGCGATCAGGCTCAACGCCACCGGCAGATGGAGGCCAGCGATGCGGGTCTCGCCGAGCTCTCGCCCCATGTCAGCCATCACCCGTCTGCATGGACCGGTCGAGGCTGAGGGGACCGACGCCCCACGTGAAGACGACGCTGGCGAGCCCGAACAGGGAAACGTGCGCCAGCACGGGGTCGTTGGGCAACGCGAACAAGGTGACCGTCAGCACGAGGAAGGCGGCCGCGCTCGCGGCGCGCGTGAACAGCCCCGCCACGAGCAGCAGGCCGACGCCGAGCTCGACGAGCCCGGCGCCCACGACCCAGGCCTCGGCCGAGATCGAGCCGGGCAGGCCCAGATCGCGGGCCAACGCGATCGCGGGCCCCGGGTCGAGGATCTTCTCCCAGATGCCGAGGTAAGCCAGCGTGGCACCCAACGTCAAGCGGACCGCCACCGGCGCCCACGGGCGTGCCGGCGCGACGAAGGCCCGGAACCGCTCGCCGGCCTCGTGGATGGGATCGACCCGATGGTACCAGGTGCCCTCGTCCTCGGCCACCTGCTCGAGCATGT
Organism: Thermoplasmatales archaeon SW_10_69_26; assembly: GCA_003009755.1. GTDB lineage: Archaea > Thermoplasmatota > SW-10-69-26 > SW-10-69-26 > SW-10-69-26 > SW-10-69-26. The sequence continues at coordinate 42,676 of PXUB01000001.1, read as the reverse complement.
GGTCGAGGCTCGGCCGGCCGGGCCCGACGAGGATCAACGCGATGAACGCGCCGGTGTACTCGCCGGCCAAGAACAGCGTGGGACCGTAAACGCCGAAGACCGACAACCAGCCCACCAGGCCCAGCAGGGCGGCGCCTCGCGTGGTCAGGCCCAGGAGCAGCAGGAACCCGACGAGGACCTGCAGCAGGCGCAGCTCGACGGGCAACGCCGGCGTCAACAGGTACCCGGAGAAGCCCGCACCGACGAGGGGAACGCCGACGCTGAGGCGGATCATCCAGGGGACGAGGTCCTCGTAGCCGTCGAGCACCTCGCGCAGCACGTCCACGTCGGGGATCCGCTCGCCCCACCGGCGCCACGCGAACCCGGCCGCCGCGGCGGCGACGACCGTGGTGGCGATCAGGGTGAGGCCCAGCGGGTCCGAGGCCACGGCTCCCCACAGGTCCAGGGGGCCGACGGGGTCGCCCTCGGAGGCCACGTACTCGACGTGAGCGGTGACGGTCCCAGCCACGAGCCCGAGCGCCAGCAGGGCCATGGCCGGCCACCACCAGCGGCGAGAGCCGTCCACGCCGGCCCAGACGGAAGGGGTCGGTTAACTCGTTCGTTCCGGCGCGAGGCCGTGGCGGCGTGCGTGTCGATCCAGGCCTGCTGGAGACGGACCAGGCTCACTTCATCGGCGTCCGCCAGGTAGGCGTAGCGATCCTGCGGATGCGCGTGCGGTGTCTCGGTCGAAGCTTCGGCCCACCGATAGCTCTTGCTGCCGTCGGCGTGCCAGCGCTTGGCGGTGCGCTGGCCCAGGCAGGCCTCGCACACGGTCAACGTCCGACGGTTGCGGTCCCGCGGGCGGTCTCCATCGTTCGCCGTTCGTCGGTCCCACCGCAGATCTAGCATGTCTCCCTCGCGGTCAGTCTCCCCCTTGCGTCGGGAGAGACCATCACGGGGACCGGCGGTTCCCAGGTCCGAGAGCGGTCCGCCATCTGTTCGGTCCACCCCGTACCCACCCGAAACACCGAAACCCTCCCTGTCCCCTTGCCAGCGCGATGCCGGATCCCCAATCCCCCGGTGGCAAGGTGGACACCGAGCGCCTGTCCCTGGTCCTCTCCGCGCTCGGCAACCGCCAACGCCTCGACATCCTCCGCCAGCTCACCACACCGAAGAACGTGGGCGAGATCGAGGCCTACCGCGAGGAGACGTCCAAGGACGCCGAGAGCGACACCCGCGAGATCCCCCTCACCCGTCAAGCGATCCTCAGCCACATCGACAAGCTCGAGGAGGTCGACCTCGTCGAGACCCGCGTCGCCCAGGGCGAAGGCAGCCACACGAAGGAGTACTACGCCCGCGAGGACCACCTGTTCATGGTGCTCGAGGAGGTCCGCACGCTGGGCAACCTCGCCATGGAGTCCGCCGCCGGCGGCGTGCCCGACCGCACGCGCGTCCAGCAATCCGAGCCCGAGACCCCCGAGACCGAGGACGCGCTCGCCCAGCTCATCCTCATCCGCGGGATCCGCGAGGGCCGCGTGTTCCCGTTGCGGAGCAAGGCCGAACCGATGGAGTGGCTGGTCGGCCGCGAACGCCAGGTGGGCGGCGAGGAGGTCGACGTCCCCCTCGAGTACGACCTGTTCATCTCGCGCAAGCACGCCGTCCTCACCCACGAAGGCGGCACGTTCCGCCTGCGCGACGCCGAGAGCCTCAACGGCACCATCGTCAACTGGGACCAGGAGCTGCGCGGCGGCGACGAGGTCGAGCTCACCCACGGCGACGTGATCGGCGTCGGGCGCTCGTTGCTCCTCTTCCGGAACCCCTGAGGGCCCCTCGTCGGCTGGGGAGAGGCCCCGGAAGCGATGGACGATAGCCTAGCCTCACGAGCAGCTGCATCGGGCAACCACGGGCGTGGCTCGCCCGCTTCGTGGCCCGCTGCGACCCCAACCACCTCGCCTTGCATCGGCGGTGCCCGGGCTGCGATCCACCGCTCGGAGTGGAAGATGGGCCCACCGCTGAGCCGGGTTACATCGTCAAGGAGGCCGCCTGGAACGGGGTTCGCTTGTCAGCGGAAACGCCGCGTCTGAACGTCGACAAGCCTTGCAACCGGCGGTTGGCGTATCCTGCTGTCAGCTTTCACGGCTTTGAAATACAACACCCTCATCGCGGGGGTGGGCACCAAGCCCACCCGGCTCCCGGCCCGTCCCATCCCACATCCCATCGACGGTACGCACAGTGCATCCCTCCGCGTCGTGGGGCCGGGCCATCCTTCTCCTCTCACGGCCACGCTTGCAGGTTCCCCTCTCGTCGGGGAGCTGGAGGCGCTTGCTCCCGCTCCTCGCCGGCGTCAGCGTCGCAGCTCGTCCCTCGATCGACCCGCGGTCGTCGGGGGCTACGTCGTGAAGGACGTCGCTTGGAACGGGGTTCCCGTGTCGACGGAAACGTCCGATCTGAACGTCCGAAGACCGTGCAACCGGCTGTTGGCGTTCCCTCTCGTCAGCTTTCACGGCTTTGAAATACAACACGCCCATCGCGGCGGTGGGCACCAAGCCCACCCGGCTCCCGACCCGTCCCATCCCACATCCCATCGACGATACGCACAGTGTGCATCCCCCCGCTGCCGGGGCCTGGGGAGCTCGCGCTCGCCTGGGTGCCGGCAGCGGGTCCCGTCGTGGGGCCGGGTCATCCCTTCCCTCTCCCACGGCTGAGCCCCTGCGGGCCCCCTGAGGCCCCGAGAGCCGGAGGCCGGGACCGCAAACGTTACGTCCTCCCCGTCGGAATGGGCTTGGGAGGGGCACAGCCATCCTGCACCCGCGCGCACGAGCTCGCCACGGCGCGGCGACCTTGACGTTGGTCCTCGCCCTCTTGGCCGCAGGAACGCTGTTCTCCGCTCCGGCCGCGGCCCAGTCCTCCGACGAGGTCGCGGTCGTCGAGATGCAGGCCACGCCCCTCGTCGTCGGGCCCTCCGACGCCACGATCGAGGTCCAGCTCACGATCAACACGACGGTCGACCGGCTCAACGTGACCGTCGGCGTCGAGAACCCCGACGACCGCCGGCAAGCCTCCTCGATCTCGCGCACGCTCGTCTCCGACCGCTCCTCGCTCGTGACCGGCACGATCGACGTCCCGTTGCCCTCCCAGACCCAACCCGGGCTGCACTCGGTGAGCGTCGACAGCGCGCGCAACGACACCGGCAACAACGCGACCGAGCTCGAGATCACCGGCTCCAGCTCCACGATCTTCTTCGTCCACGCCGACGAGCCCGTCGCCGGCGGCCTCGGCCCCGCCTGGCCCCAGCACGGCGCCGACGCCCAGCACTCCGGCCGATCGCTCAACATCGGCCCCCAGCAGGTCGACCTCGTGCGATGGTCGGCCCGCTCCTCCGACGACCAGCCGTTCCACGACCCGATCGTCGACGAGGACGGCAACGTGACCGCCATCACTTGGAGCGGGCTCGCCTACCGGTTCACCTCCGACGGTGACCCGCTGTGGGACCCCCCACTGCGTCTGGGATCCTCGGTCCCGTTCCCGCCCGCCTCGACGCCCGAGGGCTTGGTCATCGCCGCCACCGGCGACGGCGAGCTCCGCGGCGTCAACCCGGAACGCGCCGAGGCCTGGCAGACCGAGATCGACGGCGACCGCGAGCTGCTCTCCGGCCCCGTCGTCGACCCCGACGGCCGGATCTACACCGTCCGGGAGCCCTGGACGGTGCTGGCCGTCACCACCCAGGGGGACATCGTCGACGAGCGCAGCCTCCAGGAGCCGACGAACTACGATCCGCCCCTCTCCTCGACGCCGGGCCCCACGCCGGGCCCCCCGGTCGCCGTCGACAACGACGACACGATCGTCGCCATCCAGGAGGGCGGCATCGTCGAGCTCTCCGCCGGCTCGCTCAGCGTCGAGGATCGCATCGACTGCAACTGCACGCCGCGCGGCGTCTCCCTGGCTCCCGGTTCGTCGATCGCCCTCGTCATGGGGGACGAAGAGGTCGTCGCCGTGGACCGAGCCAGCGGGGACGTCGCCTGGCGCACCGGCGACGCCGAACGGCCCGGCTCCGAGCTCGACGGCCAGATCTACGCGGCCCCGACCGTCGGATGGGGCGCCGACGGCAGCCAGCCCGTGTTCATCGTCGACGCCGGCGGGTCCATCCACATCGTCACGCTCGGCGGCGCCCACATCAAGTCACTGGGCAACGTGTTCGGCCCCCTCCTCGGCCAACCCGCCGTCGACGCCAACGGCGACATCTACCTCGCCGACGTCTGCTCGGCCGAGCGCGGCGTGGCCGTCATCCGCTCCCTCGTCGGCCACCCCCACCAGGACCGTCGGTTGCTGGACTCCCGGTGGACGAAGACGCTGACCCCCTCCGGCTGCTCGCAGATCCCGACCGGCATCGCGATCGCCGACGGTGGCGGCGTCCTCTGGGCCGGCCCCGACGGCGAGCTCCGCATGCTGGGCAAGGACCGACCCCCCGAAGCCCAGTTCACCGTCGCGTGGCAGCAGGGCGAAGGCCACGTCTTCGACGCCCGCGGGTCCCAGGACCCGGACCGCTCCCCGCTCACCTACACCTGGCGCTTCGACGAGGGCCCGGTCAAGCGAGGCTCCACCGTCACCCACCGCTTCACCACCTCCGGCAACCACACCATCCACCTCACCGTCGACGACGGCTCCTCCCAGGTCACCGCCTCGCGGACGATGGAGATCAACCTCCCCCCTCAACCCAGCATCACGCAACGGGCCACCGAGGACGGTCGCTTGGCCCTGACCGCCAACGAGACCAGCGATCCCGACGACGAGGACCTGACCTACTGGTGGTCCGTCGACGACGACAGCGGCCAGACCGGCGCGTGGCTTACGCTGCCCGGCCAGGCCCCCCGCGTCTACAACGTCACGCTGCACGTCTCCGACGGCGACCTGAACGCCACCCGCCAACGCACCGTGCTCTCCCCCAGCGAGCAGGCCTGGCGGAACGAGACCGTGGCCACGTTCAGCGGCGACTGCCCCGCCGACGTCTGCACCGTGCCCGCCCAGCTGTCCTTCACGCGCGGCTCGCTGGCCGAGATCACCGTCGCCAACGGCATCGGCCGCACGATGACGGTCGAACCCAACGCCCCCGTCGTGCCGGGCGGCCCCGAGGAGATCGTGCTCCAACCGCGCGAACAGGGCCAGCTGTTCGTCGAAGCCGACCAGGACCGCTCGGATGCTATCCTGATGGCGCCGGTCGGCTCCGACCCGACCCCCCTCGCCTTGGACGTCCGACCAGCCCCGGCCCACGTCACGTGGACCGTCACCGACACCGACCTCGAGGCCGGCACGACGAGCACGATCGAGTTGGCCCTCACCGGCGACGACCCGCCCGGCGACGTCTCCCTGCGGTTCTCGTTGCGCTCGGGCTCGCAGGCCTTGGCTGTCCAGGACGTCAACCTCCGCGCCGGCGAACCCGCCAACCGGACCGTGATGCTCTCGTTCGTGCCGGAGGCCCCCCGCTCGTTCACGGGCACCATCGTCGCCGAGACCGCCGACCCCGACCGCGCGCTCGTCTCGCCCGCCAGCGGCGAAGAGGTCCAGCGCACCTTCGACATCTCCGAGCCCAGCCCCCTGACGCTCGCCACACGCGCCGCCAGCGACAACCCCTACCTCGCCGGCGGCCTCGGCTTGGCCGTACTGCTCGGGCTCGCCGCCGCCGGTGGCATCTGGTACCACCGCCGCCGCGAGGAGACGGGGACCGGGACCGGACCCACCGAGTTCTCCACGAGCCCCGCCAGCGCCTCGCCGGTCGCCGCCGACGACGGCAGCGCCACCGTTGCCCACGGCTTCATGCCACGCAAGGTGGACCGTTTCCGCGTCGAACGCGTCCTCGGCGAGGGCGGGTTCGGCACGACCTACCTCGCCGAGGACAGCGTGCTCGAGCGCGACGTCGTCCTCAAGGACCTCGAGAACGTCGGCGCCGACGCCCGCGAGCTCCTGTTGCACGAGGCCAAGACCGCCGCCAACCTCCAGCACCGCAACGTCGTCGTCGTGCACGACGTCATCGAGGAGGAAGGCCGGCTGCTGCTCGTCATGGAGTACATCGAGGGCGGCACGCTCGCCGACCGCACCGACCAGGCGATGGAGACCAAACAGGCCCTGCCGATGGCCGCCGAGGTGCTCGACGGCTTGGCTGCCCTCCACGAGGCCGGCATCGTGCACCGCGACCTCAAGCCCTCCAACATCCTGCTCACCCCCGACGGGACCGCCAAGATCACCGACTTCGGCGTCGCCGTCCGCCGCGACGAACCGCCCGGACAGGAGGACGCCTTCGTCGGCACGCCGCGCTACATGGCGCCCGAACAACTCCTCGGCGACCCGCCCGGTCCCCAAGCCGACGTCTACGCCGCCGGCGCCCTCGTCTACAACCTCCTCACCGGCGAGCACCACCTCGGCCTGCAGACCGACACCACGCCTCCCCCCGAGGAGCTGATCGAACGCGACGTCCGGCTCCCGATCGACGGCGTCCCCGCCGCCGTCAACGAGGTCCTCGCCAAGGCCCTGGCCCGCGACCCCGAGGACCGCTACCCCGACGCAAGCGCCTTCGCCGACGCCCTCGACCAGCTGGACCCCGGCGGCTCCCGCACCGTCGACCGCGTGGCCGGAGGCTGATCCGGTGCTGTTGACGCTGGACGACACCGACGGCCCCCAGGGGGGATGCACCACCTACGCCGCCGCCTGCATCGCCGATCGGCTCGGCCCCGACGCGTTGGATGGCCGGCCGCGTCTGGTCCGCCTCGATCCCGACAACCCCTGGAAGACGCGCGGCAACGCCGCCGTCGCGATCCCTCTCTCGAGGGACCTCCACCCCGAGACGGTGCTCGAGACCGCGGCCGCCGTCGTCGACGACCACGCCCGCATCGCCGAGGGCAAAGGCGCCGGCCTGGCCGTCCTCTCCGAGCCGCCGGCCCCGGCCTGGTACGAGCGCGGCGTACGCGAACGCGTCGGCCTCGACGAGGCCCGCTCGGCCCTCGCCGACGTGCCCACCTGGACCGCCGGCACCGGTCGCGGCCTGGTCGGGTGCCTGTGCGCCGCCGCCTGGCGGCCCGGCCCCTCGGCCACCTACACACGGATCGCCTACCGCCACCCCAAGGCACGGGGCACGCCGCGAGCGATCAACGCTCGCCACGCCCGCGAACTCGACACCCACCACGAGGCCGTCTTCGACGCCTACGACGCCCGCGAGGACCATGCCCTCGTCGCCCCCCGCACCCCAGGCCCCCTCCTCCTCGGCCTGCGGGCCAGCGAGCCCGACGACCTCGCCGACCGCGCGGCCCGCCTGGCCGAGGAACCGATCGAGCAAGCCTATACCTTCGTCACCAACCAAGCCAGCGACGACCACCTCGCGGCGGCCAGCCTGCAACCGCTCGTTGCCGCTGACGAGCCCCAGCGGCTCGAGGGCGGCCACGTCCGCCTGGCCACGCGCACGCCCCGCGAGGCCGAGCGCACCGTGCTCGCCTTCGAGCCCACCGGCGACCTGCGGACCGGTTTGCGAGCCGTGGAACCCGGCGACCGCCTGCTCGCGCTGGGATCGCTCAAGGACGCCGGCCGCCAGGTCAACCTGGAGAAGCTGTTCCACGTGCCCGCCGAGGGCACCCAGGCGCCCGCCTGTCCCGGCTGCGGGGGCCACATGCGCTCGATCGGGCACGAGGCCGGCTACCGGTGCCCCCGCTGCGGGACGCGCCAGCCCGGCGAGACCAGCAAGCGCCCCCCACGCTGGCACGAGGCCGACCCCAGCGCCCGCCGCCACCTCGCCCGCCCGCTCGCGCTCGGGCTCGCCCCCCGCCTGCAGGCCGCCGAGCGCGCCTGTCTGGCGGCCGACCGGCCCCGACCGCGGGCCACGAGCGGGTGAACGCCCGCCCAGCGGGCTGTCACCGCCGGCCGTCCACCGAAGCTTTATGACGAGCCGCCAGCTCGTTCCAAGCGTGGTCCTCGACTCGCTCAGCGAGAACTTGCGGGACACCCTCGCCAAGGTGGCCAACGCCAACCGCGTCGACGAGGACCTGATCGAGGAGATCGTCCGCGAGATCCAGCGGGCGCTCCTCCAGGCCGACGTCAACGTCAAGCTGGCGCTCCAGATGACGCGCTCGATCAAGGAGCGCGCCCTCGAGGAGGAGCCGGCCGCCGGCGCCAGCCCCCGCGAACACGTCATCCGCATCGTCCACGACGAGCTCGTCCAGGTGCTCGGCGAGAGCCGAGAGATCGAGCTCAAGCCGCAGACGATCATGCTCGTCGGTCTCTACGGGCAAGGGAAGACCACCACGGCCGGCAAGCTGGCCCAGTACTTCCAGCAGCGCGGCCTCCAGGTCGGCCTCGTCGCCGCCGACGTGCACCGACCGGCGGCCTACGACCAGCTGCAGCAGATCAGCGACCAGGTCGACGCCCCCTTCTACGGGGACAAGGAAGCCGGTGACGACGACGCCGCCAAGATCGTCGACGAGGGCCTCGCCGAGCTCCGGGACCGCACCGACATCCAGATCGTCGACACCAGCGGTCGCCACAGCCTCGAGGACGACCTCATCCAGGAGATGGAGGATGTCTTCGAGGTCGCCGACCCCGACGAGAAGATCCTCGTCATCGACGCGACCGTCGGTCAACAAGCCGGTCCCCAGGCCGAGGCGTTCAACGACGCCGTCGACGTCTCCGGCGTCATCCTCACCAAGATCGACGGGTCGGCCAAGGGGGGCGGCGCGCTGTCCGCCGTCTCCGAGACCGGCGCCCCGATCGTGTTCGTCGGGACCGGCGAGGACTTGGCCGACATCGAGACCTTCGACGCCGAGCGCTTCATCTCCCGCCTGCTGGGCATGGGGGACATCCAGACCCTGCTCGAGAAGGCCCAGCACGCCGTCGAGGACGAGGACAAGGCCGAGGAGACGGCCGAGAAGATCCTCGAGGGCGACTTCACGCTCCACGAGCTGAAGGACCAGATGGAGATGCTCTCCAACATGGGGCCGATGAACAAGATCGTGGACATGATCCCCGGCATCGGCGGCATGAAGCAGAACCTCCCCAAGGACCAGATGGCTCAATCCGAGGAGCAGATGGAGCAGTTCCAGATCATCATGGACTCCATGACGGACTGGGAGATGTCCAACCCCGACGAGATCAAAGGCTCACGCCTGCGCCGCATCGCGACGGGCAGCGGCTGCGAGCCCGAGGACGTCAAAGAGCTGCTCAAGTACTACGAGATGAGCCAGCGCGCGATCGAAGGCTTGTCGGGCGACCGCGGCATGCAGAAACGGTTGATGCAGCAGCTCGACATGGGCGATCTGCCCGACGAGCTGGGACCCTGACACCCGCGCACCCCCGTCACGGAAGCACGTCAGGGAGCGACCGGAACCCTCACGCGCTTCACGATCTCGTACTGGGTCGTGGACTCCGTGGACTGGATGTTCACCTGAGCGTTCCAGACCCCCGCTGAGACGTTGGCTTGCTGCCAGCGAGCCTCGATGTTCTCCGTCGGCACGACCCACCCGCACTCGTCGGCGCGCTCGACGGTGCAGTCGGGAGGCGCGATGCGAAGGTTCAACTCGCTCACTCCCCCCGATATCTCGAGTTCCATCCGCTCCACCGCAGGCGTAACCTCGAACGAGATCGACCGATTCTCCGTCAGCAATGGCTCGGTTACGTGGTTCCCGGACACGTTCGCTTGCCCCAAGGTACCGTTCCAGGTTCGGTTGTGCCACGTGAAGTCGAGCGATGGCTGGGTGGCCTGAGGTCGAGGCTCGGAGGGCGAAGAGGGGCTGTCCGACAGGCAGCCCGAACCCAGAGGGAAGAGAAGACAGGCAGCAACCAGAAGAACTCGTAAGGCAGACATTGTATTTACACAAAGAAGCACGGAGAAAAATGTTCTAGGCCTCGCCCGGGAATCTCAGGAGCAAGCGCTCGATGGTGATTCAATCGACCGGAGCCGGTCCGGGTGGAACCCGTGGCGAGCGGCGGGCTGGCGTCACGGCGCCATGCAAGGTGGGGAGAACGCCCCCAGCGGGCACGGCAGGGATCGGTCGTGCTCGGGGGCTTGGTCCAGGGCGCACGGTGGTCGGCCCGCTGCTCGCCAGCGCCGATCGCCACCTCGACAGCGCCGGGTTGTCGGACCGGTGACGGGGTCTCCGCTCGCCCGCCGGCGCGCTCGCGGCGGCAAGGTGTTAGGGTGTGTCATCATCCGTTTGATGAGTCCTCGAGCTCGGTGATCTTGCGCTTGGGGGTCTTAGACCGATCTCGTCGTTCCCAGCGGCTCCGTGGTCGCGGGACGGTGGCGAGCGACGCGGGTCCTCCGCGAGGCTCGTGTTTGTTCTCGGCTGCCAGTTGTTCAAGCGCTGTGGCCGAGCGGTTTCGGGGCACTCTCGGCAACAGGAAGGCTTATTTACAAAGGAGTAGAAATATTGCTTACACAGGTGAACACATGCCGAACGTGACGGTCTCCGTCCCGGAGGACTTGCGCGAGGAGATGCGCAGCCGCGACGAGGTGAACTGGAGCGCGGTGATGCGGAAAGCCGTCCAGGAGCACCTGCGGAAGCTCGCGATCGCGGACGCGGTCGCCGAGAAGAGCGAACTCACCGACGAGGACATCGAGGAACTCGACGCGCTCGTCAAACAGGGGATGGGCGAGGAGTACGAGCTTGCATGAGACTCGTGGTCGACACGAACATCCTCTTCGCCGGAATCCTGCGCGACGGCACGACGCGGGGGCTTTTGATCGATTCACCGCTCGGCTTGTTGGCACCAGAGCGGATGCTTGCCGAGATCCGCCGCAACGCTGACGCGATCGCCGAGCGATCCGGCCTCTCGATCGACGGGGTCGAGCTCCTGCTCGCCTTGCTCACGGAGGATATCGAGGTTGTGCCGCGAGAGACGTTCGAGGAACAACTCCCCGAGGCTAAGCGCCGCATCGGGGACCAGGATCCCGGTGACGTTCCGTTCCTGGCGTTGGCTATAGCCCAGCCGTGCGAGGGGATCTGGACCCAGAACGCGCAGGACTTCGAGAATGGTGGAATCGAGTCTGGTCGACCAAGCGCGTTGTCGAGTGGATCCAGCGGGATCGATAGTCGTGCGCCTGAATCCACGGTCGCCAAGCTGGCCGACCCTGCTTCGTCGGAGCCTGTAGGCTCCCGAACGACACGTTCAAACCCGAAAACGAGCCATTGACGAGTGATGGGCACGGCCGAGGACCGCGAGGCGTTCGTCGAGCGCGCCGGCGCGTTGGAGGCGGCAAACGCTGGTCGTTCACGCGCTTGACGACGAAACGTTTACGCGACCGCGAACCGATCGATGTGGCGGAGGCGAGGACCCTGGCCTGGCTGATCGCGACGCTCGTGGGCCTGATCGCCTGGACGCTTCACCGCATCCGCACCCGGCGAGCGGGCAGCCCGAGCGCCGACCCGTTCCCCCGCGTCATGCGCGACGCCCGGGCAGTGGTGAACGATGCCACGCAGCAAGCCGCTCGGTCCAGGGCCGTGGCCTGCGCCTTGCCGGTGTGATGGCGTTCGGCGCAGCTGCTGCGGCTGATGCCGTGTTCCTGGATGATGACGTAACCGGGGATCATGCCGCTGCATATGCTGCGCAGGTCTTGGAAAGCGTCTCCGAAGATGACATCACAGCGCTCATCGCCGACCTCGCACCCGTCCAAGACGCCGCGGCGCATACAGCGGATCAAAACAGTGATCGACTGTACCAGGTCACGGATTAGGGTGTGTTAACCGGGTATGGCGGCCCGGTTATTAGTCCACTTGGCGGTCACGTTGAGAATCCGGCAACGGGTGAGAACGTGTCTGTACCGGGTGCTGGGATGGAAGTGGATACAGGTCCGAACGGCGAGCACCAACACGTCGGGAACGCAGTCACATACAGCATCCACCTCGATGGAATGAACGATGACGGACAGAACGCCAGCCGCATCAACGCAGACGTGAACTACGAAAGCCGAGATGTCGTTCCTGACGACGAGTTAATTCCTAACTTGGGGCAGAACGGCCTCGTATACTCTTCCGATTTGGATATGTACCTGTACGACAGCAACGGCGACATCGTTGACTCTGATATTAGAAAGGACGCAGGCAATATAGGATTCTCGGAAGGAGGCTTATCGGAAGGTTCGTACACGGCATTGCTCGTGGCGCGGCACCGTATGATACGGAGATCACGGTCACTGACTGAACCAGGGGGCTTGCACGAAGTGATCGACGAGCCCCGCTCACGGGATACGATCCACTGCCGTTGACCAAGCGGGGCACCATGGGAAGCCCGCTCGAGCGCCCATCGGGCGGAGATGGGATGGCCCCAGCGACAACGGGCACGAACCCCACGCATCAACCCACCGAGACCAACGGCGTTGGCCGGCACGCTCTTGGGCCGCCACCCGGCTTCCCCTCTGCTCGTGCCCACGCCCTTCGCCCGGTTCGCGGCGACATGCGATGCCCTGCGCCAGCTCGACGGTCGCAACGCCAAGCGCGAGGGCGCCGCCGAGCTGTTAGCCGCCGTCGATCGGGACGAGCGGGCTCCGACGGCCCGCTTCCTCGCCGGGCAGACGCTCTCCCCGCTGGACGAGCGCGATCTCAACGTCGGGTCCTCGGTGCTGGCCGACGCCGCCGGCGAAGGGCAAACGCCCCTGTTCGGCGGCGAGGCCACGATCGCCGACGTCGCCCGGGTCGTGGACGGGCTGGCCGACGTCTCCGGCACCGGCAGCGGCCAGCGACGATCGGCCCTGCTCGGCGGCCTGCTCGGGCGGCTGGACGAGGACGAGCAGGCCTGGCTGCGGGCGCTGTTCCTCGGCGAGCTGCGCACCGGCGTTCAGGAGGGCCTCGTGCTCGACGCGATCGCCGAAGCCGCCGACGAGGACGCCGAGATCGTCCGCCGGGCCCACCAGCTGCGCGGCGACGTGGGCGAGGTGGCCGCGCGGGCGCTCGCCGACGACGAGCCTCCGCTGGCGGACGTCGACCTCGAGCTCGGCCGACCGCTTGGCCCGATGCTGGCCGAGAAGGCCGAGGACCTCGAGACGGCCCTCGCCGAGGCCGGACCGCGAGCCTTCGTCGAGCCCAAGCTCGACGGCGCCCGCATCCAGATCCACCGGCGAGGCGAGGACGTGCGCGTGTTCTCCCGCCGGCTCACCGAGGTCACCGACAGCCTGCCCGAGGCTCGCGAGGTCGGCGACCAGCTGGACGCCGAGCAGGCCCTGGCGGTCGGGGAGGTCTACGCCGTCGACGAAGACGGGCGACCCCGGCCCTTCCCGGATCTGATGCGCCGGTTCCGTCGCGAGCACGAGCGCCGCGCCAGCCGCGCCGAGGTGCCGGTCGCGATCCGTCTGTTCGACCTGCTGCACGTCGACGGCACCACCCTGATCGACGACGCGCTCACCGAGCGCCGCGCTCGTCTGGAGGAGCTCGCGCCCGAGGACCTCCTCACGCCCGCCGTGCAGACCAGCCGGTTGGCCGAAGCCGAGACCGTCTACGACCAAGCGCAGGGCGAGGGCCACGAGGGCGTCATGGTGAAGGCGGCGGAGAGCACCTACGAGCCCGGCCGTCGCGGGCGAAGCTGGCTGAAGGTCAAGCCCGCCGAGACGCTGGATCTGATCGTGCTCGGTGCCGAGTGGGGCCACGGCCGCCGCTCGGAGTGGCTGTCCAACTACCACCTCGGCGTGCGCGTCCCCGACGACCAACGAGACCTCCTGCAAGAGCCGAGCCAACCCGGGCAGGATCCGGTGACCCGGCGTGAGGGCCACGCGATGGTCGGCAAGACGTTCAAGGGGCTCACCGACGAGCAGTTCGGCTGGATGACCGACCGCCTCCAGGAGCTCGCCGAGACCGAGCACGGGTGGGGCGTGGAGGTCGCGCCGAGCCTCGTCGTCGAGGTCACCTTCGAGGCCGTGCAGGACAGCTCCAAGTACCGCAGTGGTCACGCCTTGCGGTTCGCTCGCATCACCGCCATCCGGGACGACAAGCCGGTCCGGGGAGCCGCGACGGTGGCTGACGTGGCCGCAACCGGTGGTCCAAGGTGAACCCTTAACGTGGTTGCGGACGTGTGACGGGGAACCGAGAAAAGCTTTTCAGACCGTTCGATTGTGGCGACTACCGTCGGCCCGGCGGCCTCGCCCGCCGCATCAACTTCTACGTCGCCGGGCCGGCACCCTCTCCCTTCGAGCCCCATCGGACCTGTCCACCTCTTGTCGGGGGAGGTTTCGGTCGGGCAACCGACGGCTTGCTCGGTCCCGGTCCAGCGGCATCGCTCTCACGGGATCCGAGGCGGGCCCTCGTCGTCGTCGCGGTCCTCGTCCTTGGCGTACCCCTCGACGTCGACGTCGTAGCCCTGCTCGGCCCGGCCGCCACCCGACCCGGCGAACCCGCCGAAGCGCTCGCCGGTGTTCGTGTACGTCTGGATGCGGTCGCTGTCCCTCACGCGCGAGATCAGGTAGCCGGCCAAGCCGCGGCGCAACGGCGGGACCATCATCGCGAACCCGAACGCGTCCGTGATCACGCCCGGCGTCAACAAAAGCGCCGCCCCGAACAGGAACAAGGCGCCGGCCACCAGCTCGCGCTTGGGTGCCCGGCCTTCGCGCATCGCCTCGAAGATCTCCCGCCAGGCCCGGCTGCCCTGGTAGCGGGCGAGCACGCCGCCGAGCACGCCGGTGCCGAGCACGATCCAGAGGGTCGGCCAGAACCCGATCCGTTCGCCGATCTGGATCAGCAGCCACAGCTCGACGAACGGCATCACGACGAAGGCCAGGATGATCCAGCCGAGCACGGCGGGCCGAGATGCCTCGGGGATAAGGAACTTGCGACGGCTCCCGCCCTACCTCTGGCAGCCCGCCGCGTTCGCTGGCCGAGGCCAGCTTCCTCGACGTTAATCCGCCGGCGCGACCTTGTCGCCCTCGTCCCAGACGTAGAACCCGCGGCCGGTCTTCTTGCCGAGGTGGCCGGCCTCGACCTTCTGCTTGAGGATCGGAGCCGGGCGGTACTTAGGGTCACCGTAGCCGTCCCGAAGCACGTCCAGGATGTGCAGGCAGGTGTCGAGCCCGACGAAGTCGGCCAACTCGAGCGGCCCCATCGGGTGGTTCATGCCCATGCGCATGACCTGGTCGATCGCCTCGGCGTCGGCCACGCCCTCGTGCAGGGCGAACATCGCCTCGTTCAGCATCGGCATGAGCACGCGGTTGCTGACGAAGCCGGGGAGGTCCTCGACCTCGACCGGGTCCTTGCCCATGTCCCGGGCGAGCGCGATCACGGTCTCGGCCGTCGCGTTCGAGGTGTCGTGACCGCGGATGACCTCGACGAGGTCCATGACCGGGACCGGGTTGAAGAAGTGCATCCCGGCGACCTGGTTGGGGCGGTCGGTGGCCGAGGCCAGCGTCGTGATCGGGATCGAGGAGGTGTTCGTCGTCAAGATCGCGTGCTCGTCGGTGACCTGGTCGAGGTCGGCGAACACGCTCGTCTTGACGTCCTCGTCCTCGACGACGGCCTCGATCGCGACGTCGATCTCCCGCATCTCCTCGATCGCCGTCGTCGTCTCGATGCGGGCCAGGATCTCGTCCCTCTCCCGCTCGTCGATCGCGTCCCTCTCGACGAAGCGGGCCAGCGAGCCCTCGATCGTCGACAGCCCCTCGTCGAGGAACGCCTGCTTGATGTCCCGCATCACCACGTCGTACCCGGTCGAGGCGGCGATCTGCGCGATGCCGGAACCCATCTGGCCGGCGCCCACCACGCCGATCGTGTCGATGTCGTCGAGGCTCATCGCCCCCGGCAGGGGCCAGCTCGTTCAAAACCGTTGGGCGGCGGGGGCGGGCCCCTGCATCGTTGGCGGCGTCTCCCGTCCGGTTGGCTGCCAGGCACCCGACCGAGCACTGGGGGCCATGCGAGCAGTCTCGCTCGGATCGTCGGCCGCCAGCTGCCGGTTAGGGCTGCGGGCTGGCCTCGGGGCCGGGCAACGTGAACCACACGCCCAGCCGGTCCTCGCCGGGCGAGAGCCCGATCTGCCCGCCGTGACGGTCGACGATCCGCCGGCACAGGGCCACGCCCCACAGCTCCCCTTCCTCGGGACCGGGGGGCGTCTGGGAGGCCAGCCCGGCCTGGGTGGCTTTCCGTCGGGCCTGGGAGACGTCGTCGGTCTCCGAGGAGAGCTCGATCCGCCAGCGCTGCTCGCCGCGATGCGCGGTCGCGTGGATCGGCGATCGGGCGTCGGTGAGGTCGACGAGCAGGCCGACCAGGTTGCCCAGCAGGGTCACCAGCTGGCGGCGGTCGGCCCAGGCGACCGGGAGCCCGTGAGCCTCGATCCGCACGTCGTCGGGCAGCTCGGCCTCCGCCTTGGCCTGCTCGAGCGCGTCGGCCAAGGGTGTCGGATCGCGCGGATCCCGTCGGCGCGCCAGATCGACGTACTCCTCGAGGCTGCCGATCGATCGGGCCAGGCTGCGCGCGGCCTCCCGCCCGGCCGCCAGCTCCTCGCGAGCCTCGGTCTCGTCCTCGTCGACGTGTTCGGCCAGCGTCCCCAACGCCGTGTGGACGGTGGAGAGGTCCTCCTGGACGTCGCCGCCGACCGCCGAGGCGACCAGCTCCATGTCCTCGACGGCCCGGCGCAGCTCCCGACCGCGCCGACGCAGCTCCAACTGCATGGTGAGGGTCCGGCTCAACGCCTCGAGGGCCGCGCTCTCGTCCTCGCTGAGATCGCCGGGCTCCGAGTCCAGCACGCAGATCGTGCCCAGACCGTTGCCCCGGAAGCTGGTGATCGGGGCCCCGGCGTAGAACCGGATCCCGGGGTCGCCGACGACGTAGGGGTTCTCCTCGAAGGCCGGATGCTTGCTGGCGTCCTCGACGACGTAAACGTCCTGCGGGTCCGCGATGGCGTGCGCGCAGAACGACTCGCTGCGAGCGGTGTCCTCAGCGCCGCCGCCGACCTCGGCTTTCACCCACTGCCGGTGCTCGTCGATGAACGTGATCGCCGCCATCGGGCGCCCGCACAGCTTGGCCGCCAGCGCGGTGAGATCCTCGTAGGTCTCCTCCGGCGCCGTGTCCAGGATGTCGTAGGCGTGGAGGTCGGCCAGACGCTGCATCTCGGCGTCGGGCTCGGGGAAGGCCGGATCCGTCCTCTCCACCATAGGGTCGGATACCCAAGGCACGAGTTAACGCTTGGTGCACCGGAGCCGCCGGTTCACCGGCCCAGGCGGGAGCCGACGGTCTCGCGCAAGCGCTGGGGATCGGCCGGGGACAAGATGACGGGCCGGTCCTCGCGGCGTTCGAGCAGGACGAAGGGCCCGTGGATGCGGGAGGCGTAGGCCTTCACGTGCCCTTCGCCGAACACGAAGAAGTTGCCGGTGTGGTAGCGGGCGGCCCCGACCCCGCCCAGGCGGATCAACAGCCAGCGGTCGATGACGCGGGCCCCGGTCACCTCGGCGAGATCGACGGTCCGGGTGCCCGACACGACCTCGACCACGAGCTCGTCGTCCTGCAACCGCATCTGCAGGAACACGCGCGGTACGATGCCGAGGAACCCGGCCAACAGGAACGCCCACCCGACGAGGCCGCCCTCCTGGCCGATCTCCGTGAACACGCGGTAGGCCCCGAACCCGGCCAGACCCAGGGCCAGCAGAGCGATGGCGTTGTCCACGCTCGCGGGCTCGGGGTCGGCCAGCTCCACGTCCACGCAGGCCCTAGGCTAGCCCCAGTCAAAACGCTCACGCCCGGCCGTGGACCGGGAACCGAGGGACCGGTGCCCCGAAACGGTTACACGCCCAGGCCCCGTCCTTGGGATCGATGAGCCGAGGTTGGACCGTCGCGCTGGCGCTCGTCCTCCTGACCGGTGGCCTGGCCGGGTGCATCGGGACCGACGAGACCCCCGCCAGCCAGACCCCCGACGCCGAGGAGGCCAACGAGACCGCGTTCGTGCCGCCCGAACCCGAAGAGAACCTCACCGGCATGTTGCCGGTCGACCACCCCGACCACCAGAACCCCGACGCCCACACGCAAGGCGTCGGCCTGTCGGTGGCCGGGCACACCGACTTCAGCGATCTGTACGGGACCGACGACCAGGCCGGCTGGACCGAGGTCGACATCCAGGGCCACCTCGCCGCCGTCGCCTCCTACAAGGACGACGTCGGCGCCGCGCTCGTCGACATCTCGGACCCGCGCAACCCCGATCCGCTGAGCCTCGTGCCCTCCACCGGCGTCGACCAGGACGCCCGCCTCAGCGAGGACGCCGGGATCCTGTTCGTGTCCTGCCAACCCAGCGAGCGCAACGACGCGATGGGCGCCGCCGGCGACTGCACCACCGACGAGCCCAACCCCGGCTCCGACCGGTCGGACGGGATCGTGGCCTACGACGTCTCCGATCCCGAGAACCCCGAGTTCGTCGACTTCGTCTCGGGCGTCAACACCCACAACATCTGGACGCACACGATCGACGGCGAGCTCTACGTGTTCACGAACGGGGTCGAGATCCTGCGCTTCGACGCCTCGGCCGGCGAGGGCGAGGCCTTCGAGCAGGTCGCCGAGGTGCCCGGCGGCCACGACGCCTTCGTCGACGAGCACCCGATCACCGGCGAGCCCACCCTGTACACGACGAGCGGGAACACGTTCGCGATCTTCGACGTCTCCGATCCCGAGCAGCCCGAGGTCCTGACCGAGAAGGGTCCCGAGATCACCGGCTGGCACGAGCAAACGGCCAGCTCCCAGCTCGTCGACGGACGCGCGCTGCTCGTCGTCGGCGGCGAGGTGTTCGCGGATCCCGCCGGCACGATGGACGGCTCCGACCCGCCGATGATCACCGTCCTCAACGTGACCGACCCGACCGAGCCCGAGGTGCTCTCGCAGTGGACGCTACCCGTCGAGGATCTGCCCGGCTGGACGAACTACCGCTGGAGCCCGCACAACATCGACGTCACCCCGCACGGGCAGGTCGCCATCGCGTGGAACCACGCCGGCATCTGGGTGTTCGACGTATCCACGCAGGAGCGTCAAGAAGATCCCGTCACGCTGGGCTTCTACCAACCCCACGAGCAGCCCGTCACCCAAGTGCCGACGTTCAAGGCGACCGGCGATCCGTCGATCCCGCGCGTCTGGGGTGGCATGTTCGACCACCACGGCTACCTCGTCACCGCCGACATGTACACCGGCTTCTACGTGCTCGAGCCCCGCTGGGGTCTCTACGGCTGAGGCCTCAGGCCTGCGCCATATCCGGGCTGGGGCCGGCGAAGGGACCCTCGGGCGGCTCGAGCCCGCGGCCCTCCAACCGCTCGTAGAGCGCGTCCCAGTCGACCCCGGAGAGGAACACGTCGTGGTCGCCTCCACGCACGGCCTCGACGAACGCGCGCGCTAGGTAGCGGTCCTGACCGAGCAGCTCGATCTCGCGCAGCGGGAGGCCGACGCCACGGGCGGCTTCCTCCAGGCGAGCGATCAACCCATCCGGGAGCGAAGGGGCGTAGGCAAGCTCCATCATCGCAAGCCTACCATCGAGCTGGCTCCTACATACCCCCCCTCGACAGGCGGCTTTCGTTCAACCGGCCCGGCGCCCCAGCGCGCCATCCGGTCCTCCTCCGGAAGTGAACGAAAGCAACAATCAAGTACCCGGCCGGCTGCCGGCGGCCGCCGGCGTCCTCAGGCCTCGGGGCCCGGCATCGTGGCGACCTCGGTGTAGCGGTCGATCAGGCTCGCGATGCGGCCGAAGCCGTCCGCGTCGACCGGCTTCTCGAGGTAGGCGACGGCACCCTTGGCGTAGGCCTCGGCCACGTCGTCGGGGTGCTCGCTCCCCGAGAGGACGAACGTCGGCACAGACACGCGGTCCAGCGTGCCTGCGACCTCGTCCCGGAAGCCCCAGATGTCGGTTGCGGGCAACCGGCGATCCAGCAACAGCACGATCGGCGGCTCGATGTCCGACAAGGCCTCCAGCGCCGCCTCGGTGGAGCCCGCCGACACGTAGTCGAGGTCCGGGGCCTCCTGCTTGAACATCTCCTCCACGAGACGCCGAAGCGCTTCGTCGTCGTCCACGTGCAGGACGGTCGCCGCCCGCGTCATCGCACGCCCCCACGTGCTCGACCGTCTAAACTTCCGGGGTGGGGCGCCGAGCCTGGCCGAGGGATGTCCCAACACCGGTAAGCCGTCGCGACCGAACTTGTCCCCGCATGGAACGCTCGCGGGGCAGCCAGCTCGCGGATGCTGTCGGGCTGGTTGCGGTCGCCGCAACCCTCGCCGCAGGGCTCGTCCTCCGGCTCCAGGAGCCGCTGTCCTCGCCGGTGATCCCGGCCGAGGACCCGTTCACGCACATGGCGCGGCTCAAGGCCCACCTCGCCGCCGGGTCCCTCGAGCCGACCGACCCCTTCGGCGAGGAGCTTTACCCGCCCGGCATGCACGCGCTGTTGGCCGCGGTGTGGGCCTTCACGGGCGAGGACCTCTACACGATCGTCCGCTTCTCGCCCGTCGTGTTCGGCGGCCTCAGCATCCTCGGCACGGCGCTTTTGCTCTGGCACCACGCCGGCCGCCTGGCAGCCTTCGTCGGCGGCTTGGCCGTCGCGCTGGCGCCCGAGCTCGTGTTCCGCACGACGATGATGGCCCCGACCGCCATCGACGTCGCCTTGCTGGGGTTCACCGTGTACGCCTTGCTGGCGGTCGTCGCAGACCTCATGGGTTGGGTGCCGCCGGCGGCCCTGCTCACCCTCTACCTCGTGTTCTCCCACCCGTGGCTGATCGGGATGCTGGCCGCCGCCGGCCTCGTGTTCGGGCTGCTCACGTTGGCCGTCCCCTGGTCGGCCGAGGAGGCCCCCCGGCCCTCGGCCCGCGGGCTCGCGGCTGGCCTCGGCGTCGTCGGCGGCGCGCTCGCGCTGGTGTTGTCCACCTGCGCCGGGCTGTGCGGTCCCGGCTACCAGCAGGTGCTGCCCGGCGGCGCCTCGCTGCTGCTGGCGGCCCCGGTCGTGCTCGCCGCCACGGCGATCGTCGGCGGGCTGTTGTGGGTACGAGCCGCCGATCCCTCGGCCCCGATCGAGACGGGCCGCCGATCCCTCGTGGTCCGCCTCGGGGTCGCCGCCATGCTCGGGGGCGCGTTGGCCGGCTTGACGTGGCTGGCGCTGCAACGCGGGTTCCCCGAGTTCGTCGACCTGCCCCGGATGCTGGGCTGGCCGCTGATCGGCCTCGGGGCCCTCGGGGTCGTCGGGGCCCCCCTGCTGGCCGGACCGTTGACCTACACGGCCCTCGGCCTCGGCATCGCGACGTACCCGTTGACGATCTTCCCGCTGTTGGGCAGTGGCTTCGTCTCCCACCGCGTCGTCGCCTACCTCGGCCTGGCCGCCGCGCTGCTCGCCGGCGGGCTCGTCCAAGGCCTGGCCCGTGGCGGAGCCCTCGTCGGCGCCCGCGGGGCCCGAAGCCGCCGATGGGCGGGGGTGTCGGCGGGGACGCTGGCCCTCACGGTCGCCGTCGCCGGCGTCGCGGCGGGAACCCTCGCCGTGACCACGCCCGGTCCCTACGACGAGGGCTGGTACCGCCTCTACGAACCCTGCGAGATGGAGGGGCTGCAGGAGGTGGCCGACCGCGTCGGCTCTCACCCGCGCTCGGTCGTGGTCACCGGCGACTGGCGACCCAACACGGTGCTCTCCGCCCTCGTCGATCCCGGGCCTCGCGTGTGGGTCAGCGATTCGTTCTTCGTCTCGGCCAGCGAACGGCGCGGGATCGCGCTCGAGCTCGAGGCCGAGGACGGCTCGGCCTACCTCCTCGTCGACCGCCACCTCCGGACGGAGAAGCCCGACGTCGATCTCGGCTTCCTCGACGAGGAGCCCTGGACCGCGACCGGCTCGTGGTGCGGGGCCGAGCTGGGGTCCCGCTACCAGATGACCTTGTACGTGCACGAGCGGACGCGGTGACCACGGCTCCCGGGTTGGAGCCGTCAGTCGACCTTGACGACGTCCGGCGAGCCGTCGTCCTCGTCGTGGACGGTCGTCCCGCCTCCGCCGCCCTCGCTGCGGTCGGCCATCCCCATGACGATGATGCCGAGCACGATGACGACGCCTGCCGCCAGCACCGCGCCGGGGATCCAGTTCGCCACCCCCGACCAGAACAGGATGATGGCGATACCGATGGCGATCAAGATCGCACCGAGCGCCCAGGTCAACGAACGAGTCATGCCCATAGGCTTGCCCTCGCACGTCCTCGGCCCTAAGCCCTCCGCGAGGCTCAACGCTGTAGGGACGAGCTTGCGAGGTCCGCTGATGGCGGGCCCCAGCGGCTGGGGACGGTGATTCTCGGTTGAAGATGTTCAACGAGCCGCTGGGCTGGCGCAGCCTCCTCGCCCGTCGACTTGCGCCGGCTGACCCGGTCTTCGGGCCTACTCGGTCCGTTCCACGACCATCTGGACCGAGTTCCCTCCACCCAGACACAGCGTGGCCAGGCCGCGGTGCTCGCCCGTGCGTTGGAGGTTGTGGACCAGCGTCGTCAGGATGCGGGCCCCGGAGGCGCCCAGCGGGTGGCCCAGCGCGATCGCGCCGCCGGAGACGTTGAACATGTCGTCGGGGACCTCGAGGTTGGCCCGGACCGCGCAGGACGCCGTGGCGAAGGCCTCGTTGTGCTCGAACAGGTCGATGTCGTCGATCGTCAGATCGAGGTCCGCGAGCAGCTGGCGGGTGCCGGGGATCGGCGCCGACATGACGCGCTCGGGCTCGACGCCGGCCATCCCGTAGCCCTCGATGCGGGCCTGCACGGGGAGACCGCTTTCCTCGGCGAACTCGCGGCTGGCGACGACCATCGCGCTCGCACCGTCGCTGATCGGGGAGGCGTTGCCGGGCGTGACGACGCCGTCCTCGCGGAACACCGGCGACAGCGTCGACAGCTCGTCCGCCGTCGTGTCCGGGCGCATCGTCTCGTCGACCGTGACGAGCTCGCCCTCACGCTTGCCGTCGGGGCGGCGAGCCTCGATCGGCACGATCTCGTCCTTGAACCAGCCGTTCTCGTGGGCGCGGGCGGCTCGCTCGTGGCTGCGCTCGGCGAACTCGTCGGCCTGCTCGCGCGTGATGCCGTTCTCCTCGGCGACGATCTCGCCCGTCTCGCCCATGTGGATCTCGTTGAACGGGTCGGTGAGGCCATCGTGCAGCATCGAGTCCTCGAGGCTGGCGGAGCCCATGCGCTGGCCGCGGCGGGCATCGCGCATGAGGTGGGGCGCGTTCGTCATCGACTCGATCCCGCCGATCACGGTCGCCTGGGCCTGATCCAGGCGGATCGATTGGTCGGCCAGCATGGCTGCCTTCAGGCTCGAGCCGCAGACCTTGTTGACCGTGAACGCCGACACGGTCGCCGGCAGGCCTCCGTTCAGGGCGGCCTGACGGGCCGGGTTCTGGCCGTTGCCGGCCTGGATGGCGTTCCCCACGACGACCTCGTCGATGGCGTCCGGATCCACGCCGGTCCGATCGACGGTCTCCTCCACGACGCGCGCGCCCAGCTCGGTGGCCGAGTACCCCGCCAGGTCTCCCAACAGTTTGCCCACGGGGGTGCGCACGGCGCCGGCCAGGACGACCTCGTCCGCCATGGCCCAAGGTAGGGTGCAGCTCCTCTTGAGCGTTGGGCCGGTCCATCGCGGTCCCGCGGGCGTGCTCGAGGCAAGGTTTCGACTGACCGTTGGGAATACTTTTGCACGGTGGGCCATCTCTGTCCATCATGGGAGCTGCGAATCGGTTCGAGGGAGGCCCCGTACCGGTCGCGCTGTTGCTCGGCGTCGCGTTGCTCGCGACGGCCGGCATCGCGCCCGTGTCGACGGCGGAGACGGTGGATAGCGAGGATCACGAGGATGAGACGTTCAGCGATCTGCGCGTCGACGTGCTGACGAACCCCGAGGGGCCGTTCGTCGACGAGGAGGTCCTGATCCAGGGCACCCTCACCAACCAGCGGTCCACCTCGATCGAGAACGTCACAGCCCGGATCGCGGTCGACGGCACCGTCGAGGCGGAGGACGCCGTGGGCACGGTCGAGCCCTTCGCGCAGGCAGACGTATCGGTCCAGCACCCGCCGCTCGCCGGCGGGGAACACGACATCACCGTGACGGCGGAAGGCACGGTCCCCGCCGACAACGGATCGACGACGCGGTCGTCCGAGACGGAGGAGCTGCTCGTGACCGAACGCAACCGCTCGGATCTCGTGCCCGACGAGCTGTCCGTCACGCCCGACACCGGCGACCCGCCGAGCCCCTCCGGGACCGGCGAGATCGTCGAGGGCGAACGCGTCCGGGTCACGTGGACGCTGGCCAACGTCGGCGAGGGCTACCCGGCCACCAGTCTAGGCCTTCTCGAAGCCGACGGGGAGGAGGTCGACCGACGGGACTTCGGCCGCCTGGATCCCACCGGCGACGAGACGGGGTTCGCCATCCGCCTCGGCGAGACCGTCGACGGCTTCGCGGCCGGCGAGCATACAGCTACGATCACTGCGGATCCCTACGAGGAGGAACCCGAGCTCGACGAGACGAACAACGAGATGAGCTCGACCTTCACCGTCCTCGAGAAGGCCAACCCGGCCGTGGTGGACATCACCGTCGAGCGCAGCCACGTCACGGTCCTGGGCCAAGAAGGTCCGCCGAACCCGTGGGCCGAGCGCGAGGTCACCCTGACCGTCGCGAACGATGGGCCCGGTCCCACGGTCCAGCCGGCCGTGATGGAGGCCAGCGTCTGCTCCGAGGACGGGGTCCTGACGCCCGCCGAGGACAGATGCACGCACCTCGGTGACTGGAGCATCTCGGCGATGGGGACGGACGCCGAGCGCGAGGTCGTCACCGAGTGGAACCCCGAGGGCAACGTCGGCAACTACGAGATCTGCGCCTATCTCGCCTACGAACGGCCGCAGACCCAGGAAGCCGACGACGAGGCCTGCAAGGACACCTCGGTCATCGTCGGCAACGCCGGCGTCGGTGGGCGCTGATCAGGGTTCGGCGATCTCGCGGAGCTCGGCGTCGAACACCGTGACGGCCTGCCCCTCGAGATCGACGCCCTCGTCCGTGACGCGGACGCGGACCATGCCGCCGCGCTTGGACACCTGGCGGCCGACGACCTCGCTCTGGTCCAACCGGTTGGCCCAGTAGGGGCCCAGCGCGCAGTGCGCCGACCCCGTCACCGGGTCCTCGTCGACCCCCGCCGAGGGCGCGAAGAACCGGGATACGAAGTCGACCTCGCTTTCGTCGTCGGCCGGCGCCGTGACGATCAACCCCCGCCCGCCGAGCTGGCGGACGGCGTCGAGGTCGACCTCCAGCTGGCGGACCGCGGTCTCCTCGTCCAGCACCGCGAACCGATCCAGGCGGTTCTCGCCCACCCACGTCGGCTTCTGGTCGAGCGCCTGGGCCACCCGGCCGGCGTCCTCCTCGCGGCTGTAGGGCGGATGCGAGGGGAAGGCCATGCGGATCCACGGCTCGTCCTGCTCGCACTCGACCGGGCCGCTGTCGGTGGCGAACGTGATCGTCTCCTCCTCGTCAACCCGCCCGGATTCGAACAGGACGTGGGCGGCCGCCAGCGTGGCGTGGCCGCAGAGGTCGACCTCGGTCTCCGGCGTGAACCAGCGCAAGCCGTAGCCCTCGTCCTCCGGCCACAGGAAGGCCGTCTCCGAGAGGTTCATCTCGGCGGCCAGCCGCTGCATCCAGGAGGCCGAGGGCTCCTCCTCGAGGAGCGTGACGGCCGCAGGGTTGCCCGTGAACGGAAGGTTCGCGAACGCGTCGACCTGGACGATCGGGACCGTCATCACGCCGGCTCAGGGCCTGGCCCGTGGTGGGTCTTTCGGCCCTCGAGACGCCGAGCCGCCGAGCGGCCGAGAGCCTGCATGCACAAGTTCAAATACTCGTGGCCGCCCATTTCGAGGGATACCATGCCCGGTGACGACGCGCACCCCTTCGAGCCCGGCGAGGGTCCAAGCCCTCCAGTGCAGGCGCTCGTGGACGCGCTCCTCGACGGGGAACCCGACACCGTGGTCCAGCAGACCGACGCCGACGCCGGGGCCGGCGGCATCCAGCACGAGCTCGAGGCGGGGGAAGCGTGACCGAGCCCCCGTTCACCGATGCGATCCCGTCGACGCTGACCGGGCTCGAGACCGTCGCAGCGACCATCCTCCGGCCGACGGGCGAGGTCGTCGCCGCCAACGCCGGCTTCCGCAACGTCGCCGACGAGGACGAGACCGAGGACGCGGCCCAGCTGTTCCGTCAGCCACCCTTCGAGGAGCTGACCACCGATCGAGAGGAGTGGACCCTCGTCCACGAGGGGTTCGTCAACCTCGGCGACCCCGCCGGCGACGAGATGGTCACCTTCGAGGGTCGAGTCCGCGCCCGCGCGGACCGGGTCGTCGTGTTCGCCGAGCGCGACCTCGCCGCCGAGGAGAAGCTCCGCGAGCGCGTGATGTCCCTCAACGACGAGCTCAACGAGGCCCAGCGCGAGATGCGGCGCGAGCTGAAGGCCCGCAGGCAAGCCGAGCGCGCCATCGAGGAGAAGGCCGCCGCGCTGGAACGGTCGAACGAGCTGCTCCAGGAGTTCGCCTACGTCGTCTCCCACGACCTCCAGGAGCCGCTGCGCATGATCACGAGCTACCTGCAGCTGCTGGCCAGCGACTACGGGGACGAGCTCGACGGGGACGCCCACGAGTACATCGACTACGCCGTCGACGGTGCCGCTCGCATGCGGGACATGATCGACGCCCTGCTCGCCTACTCCCGCGTGGAGTCCCAGGGCGTCGACCCGGAGCCCGTCGCGCTATCGGGGGTGGTCGACGACGTGCTGGAGAACCTCCACGTCCGCATCGAGGAGGCCGGTGCCGAGGTCCACGCGGGGGATCTAGCGACCGTGGAAGCCGACGAGAGCCAGCTTCACCACCTCGTTCAGAACCTGATCGCTAACGCGCTCGACCACGGCGGCCCCGCGCCGACGATCGAGGTCGGGGCCGAGCCCGTCGAGGGGACCGTCCGGCTCAGGGTCGCCGACGACGGGCCTGGCATCCCCGAAGAAGAGCAGGGGGACCTGTTCGGGATCTTCAACCGCGGATCCAGGGCCAGCGGGGACGGGACCGGCATCGGGCTCGCGGTGTGCCAACGGATCGCCGACCGCCACGGCGGCGAGATCGGCGTCGAGTCCACCGAGGGACAGGGGGCCACGTTCTGGGTACAGCTCCCCGCCGGGAGGACCGACGGGGATGGGACCGAGGTCAGGTGAGCGACTCCGGGCCTTGCTCCCACATCTCTTCGAGGCCGTCGACGCCGACGTCGTCACCGATCTCCTCGAAGTACCGGCCCAGCGCCTCCTCCATCGTCGCGCTGATCGTCTGGCCTTGCAGGATCTTCACGGTGTGCAGTCGCACGTGCTGCTCCTCGAAGATCTTCACCTTGATCTCTTTGCGATCCGGGACCTCGGTTCCATCGTCGCTCAGGGCATCCACCTCGTGTGCCCCATGCTCGGATGCGAGAAGGTATCAACCGGACCCTCGGGCCAAAACCGCTCCCGGTCCAGCTCGCACGTCCGGCCGGCTCGCCCCTCCGCACCCGCGGCGAAACCGAAACGCATATGAAAGGTATGCGGTCGAAGGGCTCCGGGCCGACGCGACGGCCTGCGGTGCCGGCTGCTCCCCCGTCACCCCCAACGGATTTGTAGGGGATGTCGGCCGCTGTCTCGTAAAGGACGATTGCTGCGGGGCAACCCGCGGTAGATCTTCTCGCCAAACCCCGACAGCCAGCCCCCGCCATCGCTCGCCTCGCGGCCGCCACCGGATCGGTGCCGCGGTCGCCAACCCTGCTGTTGGCGGCTGTGAGCTGCGCTGGCAGGGCGAAGAGATCGGAGAAAAGGGTCGGCAGGGGGGACCCCGCCAAGAGAGGCCAACGGGTCGGCCCCTCTCGGCGGGTGGAGGGCACGCGCGCTCAGAACTCCTGCAGGTAGCGGTCGATCTCCCACGGGGAGACCTGGGCGCTGTACTCCTTGTACTCGGCCTTCTTGGCTTCGACGAACTTCTCGAGCGTGTGCTCGCCGAGGGTCTCCGTCATGACCTCGTCCTGCTCGAGCGCCTCGAGCGCCTCGCCGAGCGAACCCGGCAGCGACTCGATGCCTTGCTCGCGGCGCTTGGCCTCGTCGAACTCGTAGATGTTCTCGCGGATCGCGTCGTCGGGCATCGTGCCCTTCTCGACGCCGTCGAGGCCGGCGTTGATCATCGCGGCGAAGGCGAGGTAGGGGTTGCAGGAGGGGTCCGGGCTGCGCAGCTCGATGCGCTTGCCGGCGCCCTCGGCGCGCGGGATGCGGACCAGCGAGGAGCGGTTCCGGGTGCTCCAGGCCACGTAGACGGGTGCCTCGTAGCCGGGGACGAGCCGCTTGTAGGAGTTCACGATCGGGTTCGTGATCGCGGTGAAGGCCTCGGCGTGGTCGAGGACGCCGCCCATGAACGTGTAGGCGGTCTTCGAGAGGCCGAACTCGTCGTCCTCGTTGTACATCTCGGTGCCACCGTCGTTGTCGAACAGGGAGAGGTGGCAGTGCATGCCGGAGCCGTTGATGCCGGAGATCGGCTTCGGCATGAAGGTCGCGTGGTAGCCGTGGTTCTGCGCGATGACCTTGACGACGGTGCGGAAGGTCGAGACCCGGTCGGCGGTCGTGAGCGCATCGGCGTACTTGAAGTCGATCTCGTGCTGGCCTTCGGCCACCTCGTGGTGGCTGGCCTCGATCTCGAAGCCCATCCTCTCGAGGGCCTCGTTCATGTCGCGGCGGACGGGGCTGCCGACCTCCTTGGGGTCGAAGTCGAAGTAGCCGCCGGCGTCGGAGGGCTTGGTCGTGGGGCTGCCGTTCTCGTCGGTCTCGAAGAGGAAGAACTCGGGCTCGGGGCCGACGTTCACGCTGTAGCCCATGTCGTCGGCGCGCTCGAGCGTGCTGCGCAGGATCGATCGCGGGTCGCCGGCGAAGGGCTCGCCGTGTTCGTGGTAGACGTCACCGATGAGGCGCGCGGCCGGACCGCCCTCTTCCCCTTCGGTCCAGGGAAGGATGGCGAAGGTCGAGGGGTCGGGCTCGATCCGCATGTCGGACTCGTTGATCCGGACGAAGCCCTCGATGCTGGATCCGTCGAACCAGATCCCGTCGTCGAAGGCCTTGTCCAGCTGACGGGCCGGGATGGCGACGTTCTTCACGTGGCCGAGGATGTCCGTGAACTGGATCCGGATGTACTCGACGTCGTGCTCGTCGACGAGCTCGAAGACCTCGTCTTCCGTCGTGGGTTGTTTGGGGGTCTCGATGGGGGACATGGTCTGGTCACCGAGACGGACGTCTTCCGCCTCAACGACCCGAGGGACGCCATATGTTTAAGACTTCCGCTCGGGAAGTCGAACGAACGTTCGCTTCTTGAGGTTTCCGCGGGTCAAATGTTCTCCTCCTGGCGTTCGAAGACGAGCGCGAGCCCGAGCGCAGCCAAGCAGGCGGCCGACGCCGTCGAGACGACCGAGATGGTCCAGTCCCCCGCCGATCCCAGCGACTGCACGTTCAGGGTGAGCAACCCTGCGCCCGTGAGCGCCACCAACACGCCCATCCACCACCGTTCCGCGAGCCCCAGCTCCATCGACGCTCGACGAACGGGCCTGCTCCCATAAGGGTTCACGACGGCCATGGGCGAGGCTGGCGTCACCGCCCGTTGCTCCCTCCGCTCGAGAGACCGAACGAACGTTCGCCCGAAACGTTCAACCCCGAACGTACCTTCGGTCCATCGATGACCGAGGCGGAGATCGACCACGAGCTCGACGAGACGGACCGCCAGATCCTCGCCAGCCTCAACGAGGACGCGCGCAAGTCCTACCGCGACATCGCCAGCGAGCTCGACATCGCCCTCTCCACGGTCAGCTCCCGGGTCAACCAGCTCGAGGAAGCTGGCGTCATCCAAGGCTACATGCCGCTGGTGGACCCGCTGGCGCTCGGGTACGAGATGACCGCCGTCATCTCGGTCAAGATCAGCCGCGGCAAGCTGATCGAGGTCCAAGACGACCTCGCCGAGCGCGCCAACGTGTTCGGCGTCTACGACGTGACCGGCGAGTTCGACAGCGTCGTGCTCGCCCGCTTCTCGTCCCGGATGACCCTCAACGACTTCGTGAAGAACGTGCTCGCCCACCCGGACGTCGAGCACACGACCACGCACCTGGTGCTCAACACGATCAAGGAGGAGCACCGCGTCCCGGTCGAGATCGAGGCCGAGGCGGGCTCGGACTAGGCCTTCGGCCCGATCAGTCCAGCTCGGTCGGCTCCCGCTCGCCCGGACCCCGGCGGAGCACGACGACCAGGCCCACCATCACCAGGCCCGCGCCGAGAACAGCCAACGGCGAGGGGTTCTCGCCGCCGAAGACGGTCCCGAGCACGAGGCCCGTCACGGGCACGGTCACGCTCACCATGTTCGTGTTCGTGATCGGCCAGATGTCGATCAACCACGCGTAGACGAGGAAGGCGACCAGCGAGCCGCCGACCGTGAGGTAGACGATCGGCCACCAGCCCGCGAACGTCGACGGCAGCGTCTGGGTCTCGCCGGCGAGCAGGCTCGCCGAGGCGGTCACGGTGGCGCCGACGAGCGTGGCGATCGCGTTCACGGGGATCACGTCCACGCGGCCCCCGCGCTTCAGCAGCACGCTGCCCAGCGAAGCGAACGCCGCCGCGCCCAACACCGCCAGCAAGCCCTGCCAGGGTACCGCGCGCGACAGCTCGCCGCCGAACACGACCGCGAC
This sequence comes from Thermoplasmatales archaeon SW_10_69_26, assembly GCA_003009755.1. Lineage (GTDB taxonomy): Archaea > Thermoplasmatota > SW-10-69-26 > SW-10-69-26 > SW-10-69-26 > SW-10-69-26. The sequence continues at coordinate 12,037 of PXUB01000001.1, read as the reverse complement.
GCCGGTCACGGCGACGAGGGCGCCGACGAGCCGCTGCCCGTCGAAGCGCTCGACGCCGAGCGCGGCCGCCATGCCGGCCGTCCACAGCGGGATGGTGGCGAACAGCGTGGCGGCGATCCCGCTCGGCACGACCGTCTCCCCCCAGTACAGCAGGGCGAAACCGGCGCCGAACTCGCCCAGCCCGTACAGGACGGCAGCCTGCAGCGCCTCGCCGGTGGGCCAGGCCCGCCCGAGCAGGGACGTGAGGCCGACGAGGGCCACGCCGGCCAGCACCAGGCGCAACGTGGCTGCCCACAGCGGGTCCACGACCTGGTTGCCCAGCCGGATCACCAGGAACGTGGACCCCCAGATGCCGGCGCAGGTCGCGAACCCGAGGTACGGCATCGCCGTGCTCGAACGCACCGCCGACCCAGGGTCTCCCCCCCTTAAGCCCTCGGCGCCGCCACCGCGCGCCAGGCTCCCAGGCAAGCCCTATATCGGACAGGCTCCCTGGTCGAAGCGTGCCCAGTTCGCTGGCCCACTACGCGGTCGCCGCCGCCGGCCTCCACGCCTTCGAGATGCCGCGGCGCCGGCTCGCGTTGGTCAGCCTGTGGGGCGTGGCCCCCGACCTCGATGTAGGGCCCGCGCTGGCCTGGACGTTGTCAGCCCCCCACCTCTCGCTCGGCGCCGATGCCCTCCGGTTCGGCGGCCACCTGCTGGGCCATCGCGGCTTCTCGCACACCGTCTTCGCCGCCGTGCTCGCCGGCCTGGCGATCTGGGGCCTCACCCGGGACGACCAGCACGCCTTGGCCGCCACGACCGCCTGGTCGACCCACGTCGTCCTCGATACCTTGACCGACTGGTCCACGATGCCGTTCTGGCCGGTCTCGGAGGCCAGCTTCAGGGCTCCGCTGGTGACCGGGCTCGATCCGCTGATGACGCTGGCCTCGCTGGGCACGATCGCAGCCCTGCTGGGGCCGGTCCTCGCCGATCGGCTCTCCTGGCCAAGCGCGGCCAAGCGCCGCCGCCTCGACCGCTGGGGGCGCCGATGGAGCCGCCCGCTGGCCTACGCCAGCGTGGGGGCCCTCGTGTTCAGCGGCGCGATGGTCGGCTGGGCCGCGACGACGACCGACGGCGCCGCCCTGCCCGCCAACGCGCCGCGCACCGCCACCCTCGATGCCCCGATCGACGCCGAGCGGGAGGCCTGGAACGTGACCACGCGCTGGGTCCCCGCCGACGAGGGCGACACCCGCCGGGTCCCCTACGCCGCCAACGCGACCCAGGCCCCGGCCGACACCGTCCCGCGGGCCGAGTGCGCGCTCGACCACATGGGGCCCTTTGCTCCCGTCGACGAGCCCGTGTGGACGCTGCGCCGGGCCGAGGACGCCTGGGTCGCCCAAGCCCGGGACCTCGTCCGCAACGCGACCGCCACCGGCGGCCCCCAGGTCCAGATCGTGCTGACCGAGGAGCGGGTCGAGGACGCCTGGGTCACCGGCAACGACCCGGCCGAGGGCGAACCCTTCTACCGGACGCCCGTCCCCTCGACGCTGTGGGAGGACGCCCCGTGCCTGTGATCCCCGAAGGCGACGTGTTCCGCGCCCGCTTCGTCGACCGCCCCAACCGCTTCGTCACGGTCGTCGAGACGCCCGGGGGCGACGAGGTGCGCGCCCACTGCCCCAACCCCGGCCGGTTGACCGAGATGCTGCACGAGGGCAACCCCTACCTCGTGCGCGAGCGCCCCGACCCCGAGCCCGACGCCGCCACCACGCACAGCGTCGTCGCCGCCCAGGACCCCCGCTTCCACGTCGCCAGCGACCGCGAGCTCGGCGAAGCCCCACCCGAGCCAACCTTCGCCGACGGCGAGTGGGTGCTGCTGGACACCAGCATGGCCAACCGCCTGGTGGCCGAGGCCCTCGACCGCGGGCAGCTGCCGGAGATCGCCGACGGCGAGCCCGCCTACCGGCGCGAACCCCAGGTCGAGCACGGCCGCTTCGACTTCGCGGTCGCCGGGGACGACCCCGGCCGCGAACGCATGATCGAGGTCAAGTCCGTCACGCTGGTCGGCGAGGACGGCACGACCGGCCTGTTCCCCGACGCCCCGACCGAGCGCGGCCGCCGCCACGTGAAGGCGCTCACCGACCGCGCCCGGCAAGGCGAGCCCGTCACGCTCTTGTTCGCCGCCTACCGCGCCGACGTCGACCGCATCGCCCCCAACGCCGTCACCGATCCCGCCTTCGCCCGCGCCCTGCGCGAGGCTCGGGAGGCCGGCGTCCAGCTGGCCGCCCGCTCGCTGGCGATCGGCGAGGACTGGAGCTTTCGCCTCGCCGACCCGATCCCGGTCGTGGACGTGGCCACGGTCGACGTCGGCGGCACGATCGACGCCTGAGCCTCCCAGCGCCTTGCTCCGCGCTCTCGGCCGGCTGTGGGTCGTCGCTGTGCACCGCTTGCCTCACGACTTCCGCGAACGTGTCCGCCTCGGCCTCGACGGCTTCCCGCTCCTCGACGTAGAGGCTCGACAGGGTGAGGAACAGCGCCAGCAGGACCGGGCCGAGGACCCCACGAGCCCGACGGCGATCAGGCCGCCGACCGCGCCGACGGCGGCCAACAGCGCGTACGACGCCGGATGGACCCGGCCGGCTCGACCGAGCATGGAGCCTGGCTCCTGTTCCCCTATGGTCAACGCTCAGGTGTTCGGTCGGTGAGAACGGGGAGCCGTGGGTTCGTCGGCTCCGTGTCTGCAGGGCTCGGGTCCTCTAGCCGGCGTACGTCATGCCGGAGGACTCGTGGGTCAACACCTCGCCCTCGCGGAAGCGGTGCACGTCCTCGATCTCGACGAGCAGGACGTCGTGGTCGCCGCCCTCGGTCACGCTGACGACGCGAGCCTCGATCGCGCCCAACGTCTCGGGAAGCAGACCGCAGCCGTTGGCGCCCTCCTTGTAGGGGGTACCGGCGACCTCGTCCTCGCCGAACTCGGGACCTTCGAGCAGCGTGCGGGCCAACTCCTCCTGGTCGTCGGCCAGCAGGTTGATCGCGATCTCTCGGCCCTCCTCGGCCAGGTGGTCGTGCGCGGTGGATTCCTCGTGGACGCCGCACGCCAGCAGCGGCGGGTCGAAGGAGGCCTGCGTGACCCAGGAGAGCAAGAAGACGTGGTCGTCGCCCTCGGGGCTGTTCGTGCAGGCTGCGAACAGGCCGTAGGGGATGGCCCGAAGCAGGCTGGTCTTTGCGTCCTCGTCCATCAGGCGCCCGCCTGAGCGACGTTGTCCTCGTCCTCGTCGTCCTCGGGAGGCTCCTCGCCCTCCTCGAGGCCTCTCTGGAACTCGGCCTTGGCCTCCCCCATCGATCGCGCAAGCTTGGGGATCTTCGAGGCGCCGAAGAGGAGCACGACGATCCCAGCGATGATCAGGATCTCGGTCGTGCCCGGGCGTCCGATCAGGAGCCCCGTGAGCATGGTCAACCATTCGAGGTCTTCGTACTTAAAAGGCTACCGGCTCGGACGGGTTCCAACGCCCGCTCGCCGGCGGCCGACGAAATCTTTTTGAGTTCCGTGGGGTCGTCATCTCCATGCGCGTGCATCGGTGGCTGGTGGTCGCCGCGCTGGTCGTGTTCGCCGGTTGCCTGGGAACCACGGACCCGGGGGCTGAGGCGGGAACCGGGAACGAGACCGGCGCCGTCGAGGGCCTCTCGACGGAGACGCTCACGATCGCCGAAGATTGCGGCACCTGCTTCGAGCCGACCGTCGCCGTCCACGAGGACACCGCCTACGTGGCTTCGGGCTCGCGCGACGAGATCCTCGTCACCGACCTGGCTACCGGCGAGACCGACACCGTGCCCGAACCCCCGCTGCCCGAGACCGCCAACCCGGATGCAACGACCGGTGACGAGACCGTCCGCGTCACCGACGAGGGCCGGTTGTACTTCACCGCCCTCCTCTGCGACCTCGCCTGCGGGTCCGAGGGCATCCAGGTCGCCGCCAGCGACGACGGCGGGCAGACTTGGACGATCAACACGGCCGTCAACCCCGTGAACTACCCCACGGAGCCGACGAGCGGGGTCGACCGACAGTGGCTGGGCCTCGGGCCGGGCGAGCGCGTGCACCTTGTCTACTCCCAGTACGCACCCCGCACCGGCGTGTGGGCCGCGCTCAGCGAGGACGGCGGTCAGTCCTGGCAGCAGTTCGCCAACGCCCACCCCCGCCCCTCGGCCGGTAGCCCGGGCGCGCCCGTCGTCGACGGCGACACCGTGATCCTGCCGGGTCGCTCCACGACCCACGTCGACGTCTCCACCGACGCCGGCCAGAGCTGGGAGGTCCTCGACGTGCCCGGCCCCGACGTCGACCGGTGGATGGTCGGCGAGCAGCGCCACGGCAACGTCCACCTCGCGTGGACCACCGACGGGGGCGAGGTCCGATACACGCGATCGACGGACGGCCTCCAGCAATGGGCCGAGCCCGCCTCGTGGACGCCCGAGGACGCCAACGCGACCGCGCCGCCGACGTTGGAGGTCCGCGAGGACAGCCTCAAGATCGCCTGGTACGACGACCACGGGGACAGCCTGCACGTCCACGTCGCCCGCGCGCCGCTCGGGGAGGCTCTCGAGGGGCCCGCTCGGGTCTCGACGCTGGAGCCAGCCTTCGAGCCGGTCGAGACCTCACAGGGGCGGGCGTGCGCGCCGCCGACCGACTTCGCCCACGCCGACGGAACCACCCGGGGCCGTGCCGTCGTCGTGTACTCGTCCTGCGAGAACATGCACCTGGGCGTCGTCGGCCCGGGCTAGACTGCCGGCGATGCTTGGGTTCGGCTCTCGCGCCGGTCCCGGCAGACCGGGCACGGTCTCCCGAGCCTACGAGCCCGGAGGGCTCGTGCGAGGGAGCGTGGCCAGGTCGCCGAGCCCGCGGAAACCAACCCTCGAAGGGTGGTCGACGGACACCCCCGCATCATCGATCCGGGCGTGCCTGCGATCGCCCGGGCGGGCGAGATCTCAAGGGGCCGACAACGCCAGGGCCCGCGGCCGACGGCGGGCGCCTCAGTCGGCGCCCAGCGCGGTCTGGGAGGCCTCGCCCGGCGCGGGCCCGACGTCCACGGTCAACGCGTCGTCGCCTTCCTCGAGCAGCTCCTCGTTCATCGGCAGCGCGTAGGATCCCTCGTCGCCCCCGCCGGCCTCCGGTCGGATCTCGGAGGCCATGGCCTTCACGAGCTCGGGGCCGCCCTCGGGGCTTTGGCTGATCGTCTGGTAGCTGACCTCGGCCACCTGGCGCACGGTGCCCGCCTCGTCGACGTAGGTCTGCTGGTCGACGTCCTCGATCGAGGCCGTCCAGGGGGCCGGCCCGTCGCTCGGGTAGACGTAGGCGAACTTGTCGGTCAGGCACGTCGGCCGACCCAACGTCTCCCGGATCATGCGCTCGTGCTCGGGGACGTCGCAGGAGACGGTCCCGGCCCACTCCTGGGCGCCGGGGGTCTCCACGACGTCCACCATCGACACGTAGGCCGTGTGGCTGGCGAGGGCGGTCGTCGACTGGGCGAGCGAGGTCCCTGCACCCACGAGGGCGAGGGACATGGCGAGAGCTGTGGCGAGCTTGGCATATGCGGGCATGGGTCAACACCTGGCCTCTTCTCCAGGTGTCGCCCTCCGAGCCAGCCGCGCGGCTGGGGTACTCGGCACTACCCGGACCGCGTTAGCGGCCGGCTCGGTCGGCAACACCGCCTCGTCACCGAGGCATGCCATACGGTCGCAAGGTCGAACTTAAAGCTTGTGGCAACTGTCCGGACGCCCTCGTTGTCACACCCGGGTGTCACCGGTCGTGACAGGCGGGCGAGCGGTGACGAACCCGCCCCAGGGACACGGAGGCGCAGGGGATCCCGGAGAGGAAGGGGAGGCTGACGATCGGAGTGAAAGTGGAGGGACCATCGTGGAGGGCCGGTGAGGGGAAACTCCACCGCAACGGCCACCTTGCCGCTCGGCTCTGTTCGCCCCTCTTTCCTCTGCTGGCCTCTGTGTCTGTGCTCCCCCGCGTGTTCCCTCCCCACAGAGACCGTGGCCGCACCTACTCGAGGTCGAGGTCCAGCTCCTCGCCCGGCAGCGGCCGGTACCAGTCCGGCTGCAGGCGCGGCACCAGCGCGCTCAGCACGGCCCACTCGGTCAGCTCGGTGCGCGTGGCCGCCCCGCCGGTCAAGACGCCGATCGCGCCCTCGGCCTGGCCGACGCCGGCCCGGTCCTCGAGCGCGTCGAACACCTCGCCGATCGTGCGCCCCTCCTCGACCGCCGACAGCACGCCCGGCGGGTAGCTGAAGCCCGGCCCGGCGCCGGTCGTCACGCGGCCCTGGGCGTCCGCGATCGCCGCGTATTGCACGTCGAACGTCTCGCCGCTGGCCTCGTCGTCGACGAGCGCGGCCTCGATGCCCACGCCCAAGCCGGCCTCGTCGCTGGCTGCCAGCGCGTTGCGGGCCCGCGTGGCTGCCCCCTTCGGTCCCTCGGCGTCGCGCGGCTGCTCGCTGACGCCCGTCTCGACGTCCACGGTCCACGCGTCCACGGTCGGGACGAAGCGACCGAACACCTGCTCGCTGGCCTCCACCTTGACCGGGTTCGCCGATCCCACCGCCAGCTGCACCGATCGCGGCTGCAGGCCCTCGGGGTCGATCTCGCCCCGGGCGACGCGGGTTCCGTTGACCGGCTGGCCGTCCAGGCCGAGCACGAACGGGACCTCGTCGACGGCCAGGGGATCGAGATCTCGCTTGCGGCGTTCGGCGTTGATCGCCTCGGCCGTGTCGCTGGTCTCCGGGCTGACGACGATCGCCTCGAAGCGAGGCTCCAGCGCCCGCCCGAACGGATCCTCGATCGGGGCGACCTCGACGCGATCCAGCGCGGACCGCTCGCTTAGGAAGGCCTCGATGCCCGCGATGCGGTCCTCGACGGCGGGCACCTTGCGCTCCCGGCCCCGCCGCGCCAGATCGCCGCTGGTGACTCCCACGAACACCTGCTCGCCGATCGTCAAGGCCCGCGCCAACAGCGCTCGATGGCCTCGGTGCAGCGGCGAGAAGGTCCCGCCCATGCAGACGTGAGCGAACGACGGATCCTCGGGGGCCACGACGCCCCCCTCAAGGGTGCGGCCTGTGATGAAGGTAGGGGCCGAGCCGTCTCGCGGCGATCCGATGGCGGGAACCGACAGGTCCTTGCCGGACCCGCCACATAATTTTCCGTCCATGTCGGAACGCACGATCGCCGTCGGCGGGATGAACTGCGGTGGATGCGAGAAGCGCGTCGAGGAGGCCCTCGGCGAGGTCGACGGGGTGCTCGAGGCCCGAGCCGATCGGGGCGAGGGCAGGGCCACGGTCTCGCTGGCGGAGGGCGCCGATCCCAACCTGGAGGCCGCGATCGACGAGCTGGGGTTCGATTTCCTGGGCTGGCGGTGAGGCCGTCGAAGGACCGGGGACGGGAAGCCTGTTGACCCTGCCCGGGGTGTCCCGGGCGATGGTCGATCGACGGCGAGGGGCCGGGCGATGAACGCCCAGCTGGCGGTCCGCCACGTCCACCTCGAGGAGGGCGCCGAGGACGCCACCGGGGCCACGATCCACATCCACGAGGAGGGGCTCACGCTGCAGGACTTCTTCGCCTCGATCGGTTGGGAGGTCGGTTCGGGCGCGATCACGACCGACGAGGGGGAGACCCACGCGGCCGAGGGGAACGCCACAATCACCGTCCGCGTCGACGGCGAGCCTGTCGCCGCCGGCTTCGCCGTCCCGCTTGAGCCGTTTGCGAGCTACGTCGTCGAGCACGAGGGCGCGGACGGGTAGCCCCGGCCGGGACGCGACCGGAAGCCTTACCCGTCCCAGCCGGCCAACGGCAGCCACGTTGACGACCCACGCCGCCGCCGAGGCGGACGGGCCCACGTTGCGGCTGTCCGTCCCGGCGATGGACTGCCGCTCGTGCACGGAGAAGGTCCAGCGCGCGCTGGCGGGCGAGCCCGGCGTGCAGGCTGTGCACGCCGACGCCACCAGCGGCACGGTGGCGATCGACCTCAGCGGCGAGCACGCCCGCGAACCGGCGATCGCCGCCGTCGAGGCCGCCGGCTACACGGTCGAGGGCGTCCACGACGAGACCACAGCGGGCGCGTCCGTCGCCGCGGAAACCGACACCTGGCGCAGCCCGCGCGCCGTCCGCACCGCGAGCAGCGGCGTCCTCGTCGCCCTCGGCGGCGTGGCCATTCTCGCTGGTCTCAGGGCCCCGCTGTCTTCGACCCTGCCCGGGATCGGTTGGCCCCAGGCCGCCTTCCTGGCCGCCGTGGCGATGGCCGGCTACGACATCCTGCCCGCCGGCGTGGGCTCGCTGCGCTCCCGCAGCCTCGACATGGACCTGCTCATGTCGGTCGCGATCGCCGGCGCGCTGGCCAGCAGTCTGGCCTTCGGTGAGTCCTTCTACTTCGAGGCGGCCCTGCTGGCGTTCCTGTTCAGCGTCGCCGAGCTGCTCGAACGCCACGCCGTCGAGCGCGCCCGCGGCTCCCTGCGCGAGCTCGTGGATCTGTCCCCCGACGAGGCCCGCGTCCGCCGCGAGGGCGAGACCGTGAGGGTGCCCGTCGAGGCGATCGAGCCCGGCGAGATCGTCGTCGTCGAACCGGGCGACAAGATCCCCGTCGACGGCGAGGTCCGCGAGGGCGAAAGCGCCGTCGACCAGGCGCCGATCACCGGCGAGAGCATCCCCGTCGACAAGATCCCCGGCGACGAGGTGTACGCCGGCACGATCAACCAGGAGGGCTACCTCGAGGTCGAGGCCACCGCTAGCGCCGAGGACAACACGCTGGCCCGCGTCATCGCGCTCGTCGAGCAAGCCCACGCCGACCGCACCGAGCGCGAGCAGTTCGTCGACCGCTTCGCGGCCCTCTACACGCCGACCGTCGTCGTCCTGGCGATCCTGCTCGCGCTCGTCCCGCCGCTCGTCGCCGGCGCCTCCTGGCCCACGTTCATCCTGTACGGGCTCACCCTGCTCGTCCTCGCCTGCCCGTGCGCGCTCGTCATCTCGACGCCCGTCTCCGTCGTCTCCGGGATCACCAGCGCGGCCCGCAACGGCGTGCTCGTCAAGGGCGGCCGCTCGCTCGAGGCGATGGGCGAGACCGACGCCGTCGCCTTCGACAAGACCGGCACCCTGACCCGGGGCACGGTCACCGTCACCGACGTCATCCCGCTGGGCGGCCGCTCTCGCGAGGAGGTGCTCGCCTGCGCGGCCGGGCTCGAACAGCGCTCCGAGCACCCGATCGGGGAAGCCATCGTCGACCGGATCCCCGCCGAGCACGCCCCCGAGGTCGACGTCTCCGGGTTCGAGAGCCTCGCCGGCAAAGGCGTGAAAGCGGCCCTCGACGGCACCCTCCACTACGCCGGCAAGCCGGGCCTGTTCGACGAGCTCGGGTTCGACCTCGACCACGTCCACGCGACCAGCGACCACGACGCCGTGCCGGCCAAGACGCTGGACCTCTGCGAGCAGCACGGCTGCCTGGACCTGCTCGAGGACGTGATCCCCGAGCTGCAGGCCGAGGGCAAGACCGTCGTCCTCGTCGGCACCGAGGAGGAGGTCGAGGGGGTGATCGCGCTCGCCGACGAGCCCCGCCGCGAAGCCGAGGCCACCGTGGAGCGCCTGCACGCGCTCGGCGTCGAGACCGTCGCGATGCTCACCGGCGACAACGAGCGCACCGCGCAGGCCGTCGCCGACGAGCTGGGCATCGACGAGGTCCACGCCGGGTTGCTGCCCGAGGACAAGGTGGACCACCTGGCGGACCTGCAGGGCCGCCACGACGGCGTCGCCATGGTCGGCGACGGCATCAACGACGCGCCCGCCCTGGCTCAGGCCACGGTCGGCGTCGCGATGGGTGCCGCCGGCACGGACACCGCGCTCGAGACCGCCGACATCGCGCTGCTGGGCGACGACCTCGGCAAGCTGGCCTACCTCGCCGAGCTCTCCCGCGACGCCAACGGGGTCATCCGCCAGAACATCGCCTCCAGCATCGCCGTCAAAGCGCTACTCGCGCTCGCGGTGCCCTTCGGCTACGTGCCGATCTGGCTGGCGGTCCTGGCCGGCGACGCCGGCATGACGGTCGGCGTGACGGGCAACGCCGCCCGCCTGGCCCGCGTCCGAGCCGACGGTCCCCCCGCCTGAGGGATCAGCCCGCGCTGTCGTCCCCAGCCAGCCGAGGACGGCGCCGATGGCCGACAGCGGCAGGCCCACGGCGACGACGCCGAGGTGCTGGGGGGCGTGGTCGTGGAACGTGGCGGTCCCGTGCACGACCGAGAGCACGAGCAGGTCGACGACGGGGCCCGACGACCGCGGTGAGCACCCGCCGCTGGCCTCGGTGGACGCCGAACCAGACGAGGACGAGCACGAGGAGCCCGACGAGGGCTGCCAGCGTTCCGCCGTCGACGTGCCCAACGGCGATCGAAGCGCCACGGGAGACGAGAAGCGAGCAACACCTTTGGCCAGGGAGCCCATCAGCCGCACGATGCCTACGGTCCGCCTCACGATCGACGGGATGATGTGCGACGGGTGCGCCTCGCGGGTCGAGGAGAACGTCGGCGAGCTCGAGGGCGTCCAACGCGTCGACGCCGACCACGAGGAAGGCACGGCCGCGGTCGACGTCCAGGCCGGCACCTCCGACGCCGACCGGATCCGCGACAGCGTCGAACAGCTCGGCTACGACGTCACCGGCCTGCAGGGCACCTGAGCCCAGCCGATCCTGTCCCCGCCAGACCCCCGCTTGGTGACGCCAGGTCCCGCTGAGACTGCCTCAAGGGCCGGGGGCCCCTACATGCAACCATGCCCGCGCGCGTGTGCCCGCTCTGTGGTGAACCGCATGGTGACCGAGCAGCGCGAAACCGCAGAGAGCTCGGTCAGCGTCGACGCCTGCCCCGTCGGGGACGGCGTGTTCGTCGACGAGAGCGAGACCCAGCAGCTCGCGCTCGGCCTCGACCTCTACCCGTTGCTGCTCGAGGACCTGACCGAGGACGTCGGGGCCCCCCGCCAGGAGTGCCCGAGCTGCAACGAGATCATGGGCTCGGAGTCGATCGAGCTCGTCGACGAGGACGTCGAGCTCGACGTCTGCACCGTCTGCCACGGCCTGTGGATCCGGGAGGACGAGCTGTCGACGATGCAGGCGATGGCGGCCCAGGGCGCCCCCGTCGGCGAGGCCGAGATCGACGAGATCTGGGACGAACAGCTGCCTGCGCTACGTCGCCGCGAGCGCGTCGCCGAGCTGCTCGGCACGCTGGGCGAACAGGAGCCCTAAGGCTCCCGGCGGAGAGCCACGACGGTCGCGAGCCCACTTGCCAAGAGGGCCACGAGGGCCCCCGGCGCCGGCAGGAACCGGCCGACGTCGTCGCCCTCGGCGCTCGATCCGTCGTCGCTGACGTTGCCGCTGCCCGTCTCGTTGCCCTCGTCCGCGGGGTCGCTGGGCTCGACCTGTTGCTCCGTGGCGACCTGCGCCTCCATCCACATGCCCAGCGGCTCGTGGGTGTCGACATCGCACCAGAAGTACAGGCCCTCGGCGTCGTCGGGCACGGTGAAGGTGAGGTTCGTCGTCTCGCCTTGCGCGATCGTCTCGGAGCCGTTGATCGCGTCCTCGGCGGCCGTGTCGGCGTTGTTCTCGTCGGCGTTGGCCTGCTCGGTCACGAAGAGGTTGTGGTCGGCCGAGCCGACGTTCTCCAAGATGATGTGGACGTCCATGCCCGGCACGAAGCCCTCGAGGCTTCCCTCGGTCACCCGGTAGCAGTCGTTCTTGTCGACGTCCTTGCAGCCTTGGCCGTTGTCGGCCTCGACGACGAGGTGCTTGTCCGCCGGCAGCGCCGCAGCCGCCCCGACGGACGCGACCAAGGCGACGACGAGCACGGGACCGAGCCAAGCGCGAACCATCGCAACAGGCAGGGCTCTGCCGGGTCAAGAGCGTTGGCAACCCGGCCGGGGGCCGGGCGGGCTAGTTCAGCCGGCCATGCTTGGGTTAAGCTCTCGCCGCCCTCAGGCGGTGAAAGCGCGGAGCCGAGACGAAGGTTCGCCCGGATCGAAGATCCGGACTCTCGCGAGGATCCGC